>JBKJTT010000096.1:0-26751 GCA_046590205.1 Kapaibacterium sp. (SeqCode) | reverse complement strand
TTCAACTGCTGTTGAGGAGATTGCATTTACGCTCTCAAATGGTTTAGCTTATGTAAAAGCTGCAATAGATGCAGGATTAGATATAGATGATTTTGCTCCGCGAATATCTTTCTTCTTTAACTCGCATCTGAATTTCTTTGAAGAGATCGCGAAGTTTCGTGCCGCACGTCGGCTATGGGCAAAGCTCATGCAAGAACGATTTGATCCGAAAAAAACAGAATCACTTAAACTTCGCTTTCATTCGCAAACGGCTGGTTCTTCACTAACTGCTCAGCAGATAGAGAACAACATTGTTCGCACAACCATAGAGGCAATGGCGGCTGTGCTCGGCGGTACTCAATCCCTTCATACCAACGGGAAAGACGAAGCACTCGCACTGCCGACCGAACAAGCCGCAAAAACTGCACTCCGTACACAGCAAGTTATTGCTTATGAAAGCGGTATTGCGGACACCGTTGACCCCTTGGCAGGTAGTTATTATGTCGAGTATCTCACAGATGAACTCGAGAGAACAAGCCGCCAGCTTATTGAAGAAATAGACACTCTCGGTGGTGCAGTTAAATCAATTGAAGTAGGATTCTATCAAGATAGAATTGCTCAAAGCGCATTCAACTATCAGAAACGAGTTGATGCAAAAGAAGAAGTTGTTGTTGGTGTCAATCAATTTACCGAGAACGAGACGATAGAGCCGGACACCTTAAAGATAGATCCTATCCTGGAAAAGGAACAAGTCGAGAGAGTCCGTTCATTGCGAGAAAGAAGAGATAACTCAAAAACGTCAGCTTCGCTTGAATCGGTAAAGAATGCAGCAACAAGTGGAGAAAACCTTATGCCTCATATTATTACTGCAGTTGAAAGCAAAGCAACCCTCGGTGAGATAGCGGATACACTGCGTAGCGTCTTTGGGGAATTTCAAGGATAACTACATCCACCATTTCAAATCTATCTCGCTAAAGACCCCATCTCTTGTTTGAGCTAATTCGAGAAGCTCCTTATCTTGTTCGTCTGGTGCAGTGCCGTCGAGTGTACGTTCTCCAAGGTCGAGGAGTTGTGTCAGGACTCGTGAGTGGTCATGGAATCTCTCTCGGGAATAATCAGGTGCTCCCTTTGTAGTGATAATAAATTGCCAATCGCTTGCTTCAAGTAATAATAGTTGACGCGCAGATTGTTGAAAGACTTTCTCGATGAAGTCAGTCTTTTCATGAATCTTATATCTGTGTAGTAGTTCAAGAAATCGTTCTTCAGCAGGGTAGGTATGATCCCACATCCAGGCAACTTCCTGATTGCTCCATACAAAATGTCCGCCTCCTTCGCCCCACGAACCCTCAGGTAGACCGATAACTTCTACGGGTTCTTTACGCTCGTCAAGATATTCAGAGCAGTTTGTTAGTGATACTTCTCTATCACCACTAAGCTTCTCAAATACTTTTCCGATAAACTCTGGTCCTTCAAACCACCAATGACCGAAAAGCTCAGTATCAAACGGTGAGCAAACAATGCCGCTGTATCCTTTTTTCTGTTTATGTTCTGCTAAAGTTCGTTTGACGATCTTCACAAAATCTTCGGCATGGTCGTCAATGCATAATGCTGTTGCCGACGGATCATACACTTTTTTCTTACCGAGATCAATCTTTGGACTTGTTACTGCCCAGTACCGCAAACCGGACTTATGATGCTTCTTGTGGAATTCAAGATAATAAGGATTGCCAGGGTATCCAATTTCACCAGACCATACTTGCTCTGATGTATTTCTATCGCGAGAGAATACAACCGGTGGTTTACTATGAAATTCTTTCATTGTTGATTTCACAGCATATATATCTGAAAGTGACCTATCTTCATGGGTAAAATATTCTACTTTCATCTCTTCCCATTCTTTTTCAGAGATAAGCTCGTTCTTGAACATATCAAAGAGTTGGAAGTAGGTACCGAGCGCAGTGCCGCCTTTTGTCAAACTTCCTTCAACAACAAAATACTCTAATCCGAACTCGGAGAGTATCTCTTCGATACCTGCACGCTCAGATGAACGCTGACGAAACTCTGCTGGACCAACCGTCGGCGACCAATCATATCTCGGTCGGTAGCCGCATTCGGGTAGCCATATCCCACGAGGGCGCTTTCCAAAATACTTTTGGTGGGTCGCAATGCCAAGTTGGATTTGTGCTCTGATATTTGCATCTTCAAGAAGAAGGGGAAAGTAGCCATGCGTTGCGCCGCTTGTCATTGCATCGAGCGTACCGTTATCAACGAAGTGTTTGAATGCACTGATAAGATCAGAGTTGATGTCATACAAAAACTCACGCTTTAACTCGGAATAAAACTCCTGCCAATAGAGTGCGAGAGGACGAAGATGCATCTCATCGTTCTCGAAGAAATAGGTATAATCTTTTTCTGCGAGATCTATCTTCTCGTTGCAATAATCGATGAATAGTCCCGGGAAATCTTTATCAGCAAGCTGTTCTAAGAGGATTGGTGTAAAATCTATCGAAAGCTTTGCCGGAATTTTGTCCTTTTCGAGTTTAGTCAGGATACGTAGGAGCGGCATATAGCACTCGGCAACTGCCTCCATTAACCAATCTGAGCCATGCGGCCATTTGCCATGACGCAGGACGTAGGGCAGGTGAGAGTGGAGAACGAATGTAAAATATCCGAGCTTTGGCGCCATTGGCAATGAATCTGACGGAAGTGAAAATCGGAAAATACTAACACCAAACCCCGAAGAAAAGAAAAGTCATCTTTCGGTAATTTCTCGGAACACGGGGCGAATCCTCTGCGTTTAATAGCCCTCATTCCTGAGTAGCTCAGTTGGTTAGAGCATCTGACTGTTAATCAGAGGGTCGTAGGTTCAAGTCCTACCTCAGGAGCATCTCGAAAACAAGACCGCCGCTCGGCGGTTTTTGTATTTTTGCAGTATGTTCTATCGGCTTGTTATATGTTTTGCCTTCCTTCTGCCCTCAATATCATTTGGGCAGTTTGCCGATACGCTTGAAAAACATCCTCCTGTTAACTTCGACGAAAACCTCTTCTTTTCTATCAATCATTGGGGTGATAATGCGCCGGGGCTTGACGGACCAATGAAGTTTATAACTAATACAGCATTCGTACCTGTCGCCGCTGTGCCACTTGGCTTATACGGAGCAGGGTGGTTAAGTGATAACAAAGAACTTGCAGTAGCAGGGTTTTCAATAGGTGCTGGACTTGCAACAAGTACACTCCTTGGTGAATTGCTAATGAAAAATATCATTCGCCGCGCAAGACCGTATCATGTTATTGAAGGTACTCGACTTATCACCGAAGGGGCGCATGGTTTTTCATTCCCATCTGGACATTCGTCATCGAGTGTCGGGCTTGCAACTGGCTTATCGCTCCACTTCCCAAAATGGTATGTTATTATACCGTCGTATCTCTATGCTACTGCGGTAATGCTATCGCGACCATATCTCGGTGCTCACTATCCATCAGACCTCTTAGCAGGAGCTGTGCTCGGTGCGCTATGCCAAGTCCTGTTCTATGAATTAGAAAAAAACTATAAAGATAAATGGAAGATGTTTCCGGGTAATAGTGGTAGTGCTACCGAGCAATCTACTATTAAAATAGGATACAACTTTCCATTACGCTAACTGTCTTTTCACAGCAGCAAAAACATCATCAACGTTCAGATACTCTAAACAGAAGTATTCTTTATTGACACACGTCCCACGGAAGTAGCATTGGCAGGGTTTGGATGGTTCGATGATCTCACCAAGTCCATAAACATCACCAAACTCAAACTTATTGAAGATGTTATTAATAACGACAACTCTTTTCTCTAATGCAAGAGCTATATGGAATGCCATTGTCACACCGCTTACAATCAAAGAACACTTATTAATTAAGGATATAAAATCCTTCAAAGGGAATGTCCCGATGTACTGTGCTGTCCCTTCGGAAAGTTTTTCTATCTCTCTATTGCGTGGTTCTTCGTCAGGTCCGCCGAGGAGAACTACATTATATCCATCAGCACTTAACTTCTTACAAAGCTCCGCCCATCGCTCGATTGACCAAAGACGTGATGTCCACCTGATACCCGCTCCGGTATTAAGTCCGATAAGGGGTCTTGAAGTATCAAGCCCTGCAAAGGTCTTGTCTTCAGGTGCATCAATGATGTACTTATCATTATCAAACTTGTAACCACATATCTCGAACATCTCGTCGGGATATGAGCGTGTGTTCGACTTGCTGATATCATCGAAGACTCCCGTTAAGTACTTCGCTTCTGCGTTGCTGTTGGCAGGTTTTGTTATGCCAAGCGTTTCATCAAGAAGGTATCCTTCTTTCTTTGCGGCATTAATGCGGTTCGCTAATCCGCAGGCGAAGTGATCTTTATCAAGATTGATTAACCTTGAGAATGCTACTGATGATAGCAACTCTAAACTTTCCGTGCTCCATTTGAGTATCTTATCAACTTTCGTCTTTGGGACTAACTCCGGAGTGTAGGTCAGCCACCAGATCCTTGCAGTAGGATGATCTGCTTTCAAGCGGTGCAGTAGTGGTGTCGTACGGAGTACATCACCTGCTGCGCCGAGCTTAATGATAAGAATGTTTTCGGTAACCTTATCATAGTACTCGCAGCCATCGCAGTGAACCCCATGCTCCTTATGCGGAGTGCAGGGGATGTCACCTCTAAAATGTCTGCAGTCAGTATGTATCAGCATTTATCTTCTGGCTGATGGCTCGCGTCTTACGCCTGGGCGTTTATCACGGATATAACCGGCTTCCAACGTCTTGCCGCTATTCTTAACGATCATCTCACCAAGTAATCCCAACGAGATAAGCTGAACTCCGACAAGTATCAAGAGGACTCCTAATAGTAATATTGGACGGTTCGAGAGTTGTATCCCGCCGAACCACTCGATCGTAACGTAGGTGTTGATACCCAGCCCGAGTATTGCAAGAAGTGTACCGACCGTACCGAATAAATGCAACGGACGTTTGCCGTAACGATTGACAAAGACTATCGAAAGTAGATCTAAGAAGCCCTTGAAGAATCGGCTTGAGCCAAACTTCGATTTACCGAACTTCCGCGGATGATGCGTTACCGGGATCTCCGCGACGCGGAATCCCTTCCAGTGAGCTAATGCCGGAAGGTAACGGTGAAGTTCACCATAGACTTCCAATGCTTCGGTCACTTCTTTGCGGTATGCTTTGAGTCCGCAGTTGAAGTCATGAAGCTTGATACCGGCGAAGAAACTTGTTACCATGTTAAAGAACTTTGATGGCACTGTCTTCGATGCCGGGTCATTGCGCTTCTTCTTCCAACCTGTAACCAGATCATGTCCTTCATCGAGTTTTGCGATGAGGTTGATCATCTCTTTCGGATCATCTTGAAGGTCAGCGTCCATCGTAATGACGATGCCGTACTTCGCTTCCTTGAAGCCGACTGCTAATGCAGGTGACTTCCCGACATTGCGGCGGAAGGTTAATGATATGATCCGTGAACTTCCTGCTACGAGGTCTTTGAGTATTTCCGCAGAGCGGTCGTTCGATCCGTCATTGACGAAGATGATCTCGTAGTTCTTATCACAAAGTTTGAAGAGCTCTTCGCGTATTGCTGCTGTTAACTCACGAAGCGAATCCTCTTCATTGAAAAGGGGGATAACAACTGATACACCAAGACGTGTAGCTAATCCCTTCGCTCTGGTAAAATTACTTCCGCCCGGTCTATTGGCTGCCTGATCGGGACGCTGACGATTCTCCAGACGAGGAGTACGATCTTCACGCGGCTTATCAGGACGCTGACGTTCGCTGCGCTCGTTACGCTCTCTGCGTTCAGGGCGTTCAGCTTTTTCTGTTCGTTCAGGTCGCTCTGCTCGTTCAAGCTGCTTGCGTGCAGGGCGTTCTTCACGGACTTCCGGTGCAGGCGCTGCTTCTGCTTTGAAGGCAAGTGATGTCTGCGTCGACTCTGCTACTGGTGGCTCTGCGCCCTTGGTCGCATTGCGTGCATCACGCTCTGCTCTGCGTTGCATTTGCTTTTCGCGTTGGCGTTCACGCTGTGATTTGCGTCGTGGCTTTTCACCTTCTGCATTGCCGTCTTCACTTGATGCTTCCTCGCCTTCACCTTCGCCATCTTCAACGACTTCCGTTTGCGGGATGTCTTCGGCGTCAGATTCCATCGCCTCGGTGGACTTCTCGAGTTCTGACTTCAGCTTCAGCACTGGTCGCTCGCGGACTTCGCTCACGATCGGCGCGCCGCCTATTTCTTCGGCAAGAACTTCTTCGTGTTCGGCTTCGTCGCGGAGCTTCTCGACCATCGTTGGTTCTTCCTCTGACCAGTCATCTGCTTCCGACTTCGGCTCTATTTTCAATGGCTCTGCTCGTGGCTCGCGCTTGGGCTGATTTGCCATGCGGGCTGCCATACGTTCTGCGATGATATCGCGTACCGGAGCTTGGTTTGTGCCTTCAGCTTCGCGCTCGGTGGGCGTCTCCAAAGGTTCGTTGTTTTCGTTACTCATTGTATGTTATTGAGTGAGATAGTATTAGCCAATGGTAACAACTATCCGACGAAAAACGTCCGCACGAAGGAGAGGGGTGAGGGTTCGGGGGTTGAGGGTAGCAGAATAATATGATTTATACCAAGTCCTGCGAGGGACGACCGGCAATAGCCCGCCGTTTCAATGGCGTGAATGCTTTTCAATTTTCACGACAGTGGTCTCCGAGACAAGAGTTTCTTCTGATCTTTCCTAATAACCATATACCTTCCGTAACTACTTTCAGGTGTATGGTAGTAGATATATACATCACCTGTATTATGCTTAAAGAGGGCATCCATAAATTTTTCGCCCATCTGTGTCTTACCAAACCAAATATTATCAGCACAAAAGGTACGACGTTTCTCGTGTGAAGATCGTCCCAGATCATATAAGATAATGCCGCGCTCAATTTCAGTCTTAAAATACGTAAGGAGCGAATCAGCCTGCTCTGATAAAGAATCGGGAATTGAGAAGGAAATTATATCTGCTCGGCAGAGTACAAGAGTTCGGCGGCGAAGTATCTTATATAATGTGTCATTGGTATTAATGGGCGTGAGATAGACGGACTCTACGTCAAGCTTGGCGAGTTTCGGATAGTTGTATCCATGTGTACCGAGCGGATCAATGAAATTCTCGGTTTCGGTATCCTGATAGATGTTAAAGACTACAAAACTATGATCGGTATGTTTTTTTACCAAGGTGATCACATCAGAACTGCTCTGTATCTGTTTAGCAATTCGCACCTTTGCAGCTCGATCACTCATACATGAGGAAAGAAGAACCGCCACCAGAAAGATGTAGAGTACTTTCATTGATGGGATACAACATAGCAAATCCAACAGTGTTCCATGACGGGAAGCAAACCTATTCCCGCCTTGTTTACATGCGACTTATAATAGGACATGTATGGCAACGGAATTTAAGAATTATATTGATGGTAAGTGGGTAGCGGCTTCGGGCGGGGCGACGTTCGAGAATCGTAACCCCGCGAATTGGGATGAACTCATCGGTACATTTCCGCTCTCGGGTGATGATGATGTAGAGCAAGCTGTTGCGGCTGCGGCAAAGGCGTATGAGTCATGGCGGCTTATGCCTGCACCTGCACGAGGCGACATTATGCGTCGCGCGGGGGACATCATGCTTCGCCGCAAAGATGAACTCGCTGCCATTATGACTCGCGAAATGGGCAAGACAATTGCCGAGACTCGCGGTGATGCGCAAGAAGGAATTGACACGGCATTCTACTGCGCCACCGAAGGGAGACGCCTTTTCGGTATAAACACGCCAAGCGAACTTCCGAACAAGCTCAATCTTTCTTTCCGCGTGCCGATAGGTGTATGCGGACTAATTACGCCGTGGAATTTCCCAATGGCTATCCCGACTTGGAATCTCTTCCCCGGACTCGTCGCAGGAAATACCTTCGTCTTTAAACCCGCCGAAGATACGCCGCACACTGCTGTGCTTTTGACAGAAATTCTCATCGAAGCGGGTCTGCCGCCGGGAGTATTGAATCTTGTTCACGGCAAAGGTGAGACTGGTGCGGCGATAACACGTCATCCGAAAGTAAAAGCAGTCAGCTTCACCGGCTCGACAAAAACAGGCGCAAAAGTTGCCGAGGCGTGCGGACATGATACCAAACATGTCTGCCTCGAGATGGGCGGAAAGAATGCGCAGATCGTCATGCCCGATGCAGATATGGACTTAGCACTCAACGGAGTTCTCTGGGGCGCGTTCGGCACAACAGGCCAGCGCTGCACGGCGACGTCGCGTCTTATCCTTCACGAAAGCATTCACGATGAGTTTGTTGCAAAGCTCAAAGAACGCGCATCGAAGCTGAAGGTAGGCGACGGGGCAAAGGACGGTACGGAAGTGGGTCCTATCGTCAATGAGAAACAGTTGAAGAACATCGAGCGTCTTGTCGAGGTCGGTAAATCCGAAGGCGCAAATTGTGTCATGGGTGGTGGACGGCTTATCAATGATGAACATTCAAAGGGCTGGTTCTATCAGCCGACAATCTTCACCGATGTGAAGTTCGATTCAACGATTGCACAAGAGGAGATATTCGGTCCGGTGTTATCGGTGATAAAGTGCAAATCGCTCGAAGATGCATTACGCATCACAAATAGCGTGAAGTACGGACTTTCATCAAGCATCTATACGCGAGATATAAACTCCGCAATGCTTGCCGCGCGCGACATCGAGGTCGGTATTATGTATATCAACGCACCAACGATCGGCGCCGAGGCGCACATGCCGTTTGGCGGCGTGAAAGCAACAGGCAACGGTCACCGCGAAGGCGGCTGGACTGTGTTCGATTTCTATACCGAATGGAAAGTAGTCTATATTGATTACTCCGGGCACTTACAAAGAGCGCAGATAGATAACTAATTTTTCACTCATCATCACAATACAATGCTAAAGAAAATACTTATCGCACTTGGTGTTCTTGTTGTACTTGCAGCAGGGCTTGTTTGGTTCGTCTTTGATAAAACTTCGGGCATGACCGATGCAGCTGATGCGTTCTTCGGGCATCTCAAAACAGGGAAGTACGCCGAAGCGCATGCAATGACTTCGAAACAGTTTAAGAACGCAACATCGGTCGAAGATCTCGGCGGTTTTGCAAAGCAATATGGTCTTGAAAAGTACAAGGAATCATCATTCTCTTCGCGAGGTATAGAAAACGGGGTCGGTTACCTCGAAGGAAAACTTGATCTTTCTGATGGAAGCAAACTCCCGATACGTATTGAGTTCGTTGATGAAAACGGCTGGAAGATACAACTCGTAACTCCAAAGACCGGGATTGGCGCTTCAAGCGAAACTCCAAAGGAACGTCAAGCTGTGCCGAGCGACGGAGAGGTAACTCAACTTGTCCAGCTTGCGATGGCGCAACTTGGTGAAGCGATAGCAGCGCGTGACTTTTCTAACTTTTATGCGTATATATCAGAGATGTGGCGCAGTCAAACCACAAAGGAAGACCTATTGAAAGCATTTAATGAGTTCATTGAGAAAGAGATAGACCTCCGAGCAACGCGTGATGCAGAAATGATACTATCGGCAAAACCAACGATAGACCTTCAGAACGCGCTGAACATAGATGCTGAGTGGGCGACGAAGCCCGTTCGCACTGTAGGAAACTTCCGATTCATCAAAGAAGGCACAGAGTGGCGGCTTATCGGTGTATCAGTTAATACGAAAGAGTAAATGAAATATATTATAGGGGTACTGCTGGTTCTTATTACCGCAAGCGGTGCGTTTGCACAAACAAAAGCCAAACGAGAGAAGCCCTTGCCTCTTCCTTCGGAAGCAGACTGTAAATATATGGGCAACATGACGCTCGGTGTACTTGCTGATGCTGTTATTCGAAAGAATTTCTCCGATATGTATAAATCTTCAGCAAAAGCATGGAAAAAAAAGATAACGATCAATCAGCTTGCCGCTGCATTTAATGATTTCGTGAAAAATGAGATAGACCTGACTATTTCATTACATACACGACCATCGCTTGTAGAGAAACCATATATTGATAAGCAAGGCGTTTTGAATATCTATCTGAAATATCCGACTGAACCTGTGCCAACGTTATCAAAGTGTCGATACCTCACAGAAAAGAAAAAGTGGAAACTGATAGGGTTGGATGTACAGTTGAAGTAAGTTAGGGAAGTCGAGAGTCCGGTGTCCGGAGCCGCTACTGCTAAGCAAGACTTCCGTACATTGTAGCTTCTGCTTCAGAGAGGTCTTTGCCTCTGCGTTTCATCACGATACGTGCTACCTCAAGAGCTTTATCAACAGATTGTTTCTTCATGATCTGCGAACCGCCCCAGCTATAGTTCGGTAGCCACTTTGGTGGGAAACCCGCTCCAAACACGTTCGCATGAACTCCGACGACCGTACCTGTATTGAACTGTGTGCCAATAGCACTCTTTGAGTGATCTCCCATTAACAAGCCGACGAACATTGAGCCAGTATCAATATTTTGATTCTCTATCTTTACCGATACATTACCGTAGTCGTTGCGTAAGTCGCTTGTATTGGTCCCGGCTCCGAGATTACACCACTCACCGAGGTAACTGTGCCCGAGATAACCGTCATGCTGTTTATTTGAGTAGCCGAGGATGATGGAGTTCTCAATCTCTCCACCGACCTTACACATCGGTCCTATAGTGGCGCCACCAAATATCTTCGAGCCGCTTTTTATAAGAGTACCCTTACCAATATAGACAGGACCAATGATAGATGAATGTGGCTGAATTGTAACACCATCATCAAGGATGATACTGCCTTTAGATGCATCAAGCACGACAGAAGGGGAGATGTTTACATTCTTACCAACTGCTACAGCTTGTTCATTAACGATGAATACCCCTTGACAAAGCTTCGCATCAATGGACGTAAAGTTCTTTGAGAATTGCTTTGCATCGTTTTCAATCACTTGTGGATTCTCATGGATCATGTTCCAAAGAGATGAGTAAAGCGTAAACGATGATTCTTCCGTCGGCTTTATATCAATCACATCACCATTACTTATCTTCTCTATCATCTTCGGTGGCAGACCTTTCGTGGTTCGTGCGGCTACTACATGTTCATCACTACCAATATGAATATGATCTTTTTTATGTGAGACGAGATAGTCTATTATCTCAAGCAGATTCTTTGCTCGCGCATTGATGAGGATTGTCTCAATACTTTCGGTTGCTTCGTTGACTTTCAGTTTGGGATACCGTTCTTTAATGACCGGGACAAGTTCTTTGCGAGTGTGAATAATGATATTCTCTCCTATAAGAGATTCTATCATTGTATAGATGCCAGCACGAAATTCAGCTATCGCATGAGAATATGAAAGCGGTTTGAAGACGCTTGTCCGTGAAAGCTCGTCCTCGAAAAGAATGATTTGTCTATCTGCCATAGTTCAAAAATACCACAAAAAGAAAAGTCCCGCCGCAAAGGGCAGGACTTTTACATTCGTAAAAAGAGCGTATTTGTTACGCCGGGGTTGCAGCAGCAGCTTCGGCTTTCTTTTTGCCGTGTGTGCTTGCATACTTCTTCTGGAAGCGCTCAACACGTCCTGCTGTATCAACGAACTTCTGCTTTCCGGTAAAGAACGGATGGCAGTTCGAGCAAATTTCAACGCGCAATGAATTCCCGTGAATCGTTGACCGGGTCATGAATTCATTGTTACAGCCCGTACAATGGACTTTTATAGCGTGATAATCGGGGTGAATACCTGTTTTCATCGTAATTCCTTTATTTTTGGACGGATTTTGCCGTCCTGATTAATGTAGCGGGGTAGTAACAGCCCTTTTATGCCGCTCGTTCCGAAAATCAGAACAGCAACCTTATGGTATGATACGTGGAGCTGTAACCGGCTCTTGGATCTCAGGAAGTACAACCGATGGTTCTTCGGTTTTGACCACAGTAGCCGGTTTTACCTGTTGTATAGGTCTGATTTTTTCTGTTATTGCAATATCCTTTACTGCCTTAAATACATCTAACCCCTTCACCTCAATAGCATTCTGCAGAGTTGGTATGGTCGAAGAGATTGATGAAGCATTTGTAAAGAGTGTAGTACCGCGCATTGTTTTTGCGGGTTCACCGAAAGGACGATTAAAACCATTGTTGGTATCAATGATATGATAAGCAAATGCAAGTCCGGCGATCATCGTAACAAGGCTCATACTGAAGCCAGAGCGCCAGTTATGGCTCGCACCTAAATAGTCAGAATCTTCAAACGGCGGGTAATAATCTTGCTTCCACATAGCTAATGCTCCTTCGGTTAGTTAAAAAAAATACTATCGTATCAATAATGGCTTGGTTCGTCTCTCCTTCTTTTTAAAGTTACTGTGTAATTTGACACATTATTACATGCGTCAAACTATACATAGTATCTAATGCTATGCGAAAACCGTGCCGAAGTTACTCAGCATTCGAGGGAGCACTCATTTTTGCGTTAATTGCTAGTGCCGGAGAGCGGAGCGTTATCTGGGTTATTTCAGGTGGGCAGTTGAGGCGGAAGGGAATATCAACCACGCCAAGTCCCCGCGACACATACATTTGAGCGCGATGCTTACCTGCAATCTGTTCATAAAGACCATCAACGAAGCTTGAGGCAAGTGTGCACAAACTTATCACACTCCTGCCGAAGCGAGCAAGGACTATCTGTCCTCCATGCGTATGACCTGAAACCATCAAACCAATATCAGTTTGCGCAAACTCTTCAAACTTGTAGGGCTTATGACAGAGGAATATGCTTGCAACATTATTGGGTACCCCCTTGAACATTGCTTCTATTTCAGGAGCATGTTTTCCTTCTAAGTATTCATCAACAGTCCCTGATGCATGGTCATCAAGACCGAGAAGATAGAGTTTTTGGCCGTCTTTAGTGATCGTATAGTTATCATTACGAAGCATCCTAATACCAATCTCCTCGAACCCAGACGAGACGATATCGGCATCAGCATCATAATCGTGGTTTCCGGTAGAAGCGAAGACACCATGCTTTGCTTTAAACTCACTGAATGCTTCCATGATCGGCGGAAATTCTGTCGGCTTCGATGTAACGAAGTCACCGGGCAGCAGAATGATATCGCTCCCAAGTTCATTTATTTGTCTAACGATCCGCTTCAAGTCATGCAGCGACATTGATTCACTTGAATGAAAATCACTTGCAAGTGTAACGGTCATTCCATCAAACTGTGGTGAAAGATTTGGAATAATGATATTTTCCTTTGTTATTTCTGCAAATGAAGCTCCACCCTCGGCTTTTAGAGCAGATGGCAATGCAAGCCCTGCCAATGCAAGTGAGCCGGTCTTTAGGAGTGCTCGACGTGAGAGCGTCACAGGGTTAAGCACATGTTCACCTGTCTCGGTATTGATGGTTGTTGAAGAAGATGTAAAGTGATGTGTCATAGTAGGCAATGTTTGATGTGGTAAAAGTAGAAGGGCTGACATTGCTGCCAGCCCTTCGGAAAAAATGATAAGGAATGTTCGTTTGAGAGGGTACGCTTTCTCTCCGCTTGATAGCGGTATACCTTGTGGCGATTAGCAGTCTCTTGGATATAGCGTATTCGTCTCATTGTAGTATTCAACCTACAACGAGAGTATTATGTCCGTTACCGCTCCGTCAATTTACTGTGTTGTATGTTATGCGAGCGTTATGTGTGTTATCTCCGGTGGGCAGTTAAAACGCATCGGGAGGGCAACTGTGCCGAGCCCACGAGTGACATACATTTGTGAAGTACGTTTATCATTCTCATGTGTATAGAGACCTTCAACATACTTTGATGCGATCCGGCTAAATGAAAATGTGGTATCACCAAGACGTGCAAAGACGATTTGTCCGCCATGTGTATGTCCAGATACCATCAAGCCAACATTCATGTGAGAATACTCGTCAAAGTGGTAGGGCTTATGATTCATGAGTATCGTAGATGCATTATCGGGCACACCTTTGAAAACAGCATCAATGTGGTCAACAGACTTACCAGCGATATGTCCCTTGATAAGATTTGCATCCATATCATCAACACCTAATAGATAGAGTTTCTCGCCGTTCTTCTCAAAAATGTGATTATCGTTGCGGAGCACTTTTATCTTTGACTGGTCAAGCACGTCGCAGACAAGATCGACATCTACATAGTACTCATGGTTCCCTGTTGTAGCGAAGACACCCATAGGTGCAGAAAGCTCACCGAAGGTTTCGGCAATACCCTCAACTTCATTGCGGTTCGAGGTCACGAAATCACCTGGTAGAAGTATCATATCCGAACCAAGTGAGTTGATCGTCTTTACGATATTTCGCAGATCTTCCACAGGCATGTACGGACCCGAATGAATATCACTAGCAAGGGATATTGTTGTACCTTTAAATGATGCAGGAAGATTTGGGATAATGATCGTGCGTTTGACAATCTCAATTTTGTTGCGCGAAGCAATACCTGCTATGCAGCCGCTGGCAGCAAGGACACTTGTGCCGATAATACCCATGTGCAAAAATCTTCTCCTTGAGATACGAGAAGAATTCTTTTTTTCGGAAGCTATGATCTCTTCGAGTTCTTTATTCATCTTGTTCTTATCTTATTTTTTACCATACGTACGAGCACGACGGGAGTCAGTATTACAAGCCACATCATCATCAAAAACTGCCATATTGTATACGGGTAGAGCATCACCTGGGTTATGACTGCAACATCAAAGTTCAGAGGTCGCCGAAAGAACAGATATGCAACGGGGATGTTCATCAAAACAAATGTCCACTTAATTCGCGGTATCCACTTTGCTACCTTTTCCGGAAAATCCCTTCGGATAAGCCGACGCAACTGACGAAAAACGAAATACTGCATGCCGAAGGTCAAAGACGCAACGACAAGGAATGTTATCAGGTATGTCTCTTTATTAGGCACGCGGTAGTCTGGGGAATATCTTTACTCTACGAAATAGAAAACGTTGCGTTTCGTCCGAGTGTTCAATTTATGAATTATTAGCCGCAGTGACTGTTACATAAACTCTTATTATTTCACGCATACTTGGCACTACAACCTCTTACAAAACAGGAAAAACTCAAGAAATGGCTGAAATGGTTAGCCATTGGCGTGTTATCGTTTTTTGCCCTCATCCTCTTGATGGATATTGTCATCATGCCGCTCTATGTCAAAAAAGGGGAGGTGGGGACTATACCAAAAGTTGTGGGCAAGCAAATCGAATCGGCTATGGTGAGCGTCGAGGAAGCCGGCTTTGAGCCAGTCAAGTACGAAGTCCAGTATGACGAAAAAGCTAAAGAGGGGACGATCATCCGTCAGACCCCCGAAGGCGGCGACGAAGCAAAACCCGGACGCAAAGTATATCTGATCGTTTCTGCAGGGAAGGAAGTCGTCAAAGTACCGAGCTTAGTCGGCTTGAATTTAAGTGATGCACGTATCACGCTTGTGCGCTCGAACCTCTCGATAGGCAAAACAGATTACATTTTTGCAGATTCAACCCCAAGCGGAGTTGTCTATAGCCAAAATCCCAAACCAGGTACATCGCTTTTGGCATCAAAAATGGTAAACCTTACCGTTTCGCAAGGACCACGAACCGGAAGAGTTGCTGTGCCTGATCTTATTGGCTTGAGACTTGAAGAAGCGTTGATGCGGATAACACGATTAGGATTGAGACCGCCGGTCGCGCCAAACTTCAATAGCCGCCCTGATGGAGCCATCGGCACTGTTTATGATACGTACCCTACTGTCGGTGAGCTTG
Source organism: Kapaibacterium sp. (SeqCode) (assembly GCA_046590205.1). Taxonomy (GTDB): domain Bacteria; phylum Bacteroidota; class Ignavibacteria; order Palsa-1295; family Palsa-1295; genus DATDEW01. The sequence continues at coordinate 11,011 of JBKJTT010000096.1, read as the reverse complement.
TGGAATTCGGGACAGCCATTGAGCTTTTTGTTGTGAGAGATAATGAGGTCGCGCCCGAAGAGATTCCCTAGCGACGGACAGTAGCGATGAGTTCTTCAATGCCGCTTTCTCAGTATTCAACTCTTGGCACCAAGAATTTACCTATACTTTATGCCTCATCCTTCGTATTTCTGACCAGCCCAATACCTGTTATAAAGAAGATAATACCGAGTATTCCGTAAATAATAAGTGCTCTCATATCCCTCTCTGCACCGGAAGTATCAGTAAATATTACTGCTGCATAAATAAGACCGGCGATTCCGGCAATGGTAAGTATAAGACCAAATATTCGTTTGAGATTCATGATATGTACGGTTTGTTAATAAGCAAATATAGCTAAGTACTGCGAATTCTCATTACACAATTTTGGAAATTCGTTACATGATTCACAGATACCGGAAGTTATACCCGCAAACTTGGATTAACAATGTTCGCTATCAGTTATCCTAAGTAGCGCTCATTCGAAAAAAAAGGGGGCAGAAGCCCCCTTTTGAGAATGATTTACCAGCGTCCGCCACCTCCACCTCGAGCACCTCCGCCCTCAGAGGGACGAGCTTCGTTGACGTTAAGTTTGCGCCCGCCGAGTTAGGCTTCCTGAAGCTCTTGCTGATTTTACAAAGCAGTAATTCTACTCTAACTCGAAGGTAACGCTCACATTTGCTTTTATCTCGATCTGCCCAAGCGCAATGACTTCACCGCTTGAAGCACCTGCACTCTCGTCAGAAATAGATTGATTCATCATGCGATTTGCTTTATACATTGGTACATTATAACTGCTCTCGCTTATTGAAATCGGTTTGCCAACCTTCTGCCCAAGTTCTCCGGCAAGTGCGAGCGCTTTCTCCTTTGCTGCGCGGACTGCCATGAGACGTGCCTGGTCGCGGTGTTTGCGGAGTTCTGTTGTCTGGAAGCTAATACCGCGAATGTAATTCGTCCCAATCTTAAGTGCATCTGCGACGAGCTTCTCGAACTTTGAGACATCACGAAGAGTAACAGAGATATTCTTTGTCATGTAATACCCGAGAAACTTGCGCTCACGCTCATTCTGATACTGATTATTATAATCAAAACGCGGCTCGACAGAGAGATAGTCGGTTTGAATAAATTTATCCTCGACCCCAAGCTTCTTGACCATTGCGATGACAGCAGAGACTTTCTTATCGTTTTCTTCTCGCGCTTTATCGAGATCTGTGTTATTTGTCTCGACAGCGAAGTTGATCGACACCTCGTCAGGCACGACCTTGACTTCCGCATCGCCTGTGACGTTTATCGTCCGACGCGGATCATAATTCTGGGCATTCGCAAATGTAGCAAACGCTGCTATGATAAGTAGGGAAGAAAGTATTCTTTTCATAATGTTTTATCGTTTATATAAAATTACTTCGCTGCTGACCACCGTATGATGTCCGCATATCTCGCGCTCCAGTTCGCCCAGTTGTGGCTCTCGCTGGATTCACGGTATATAACATCGTACTCTTTCGCCTGCAGTACGCGGAGCATCTTGCGTGCGCCTTCTTCAGCATCGTTTATTGTACCGGTCTGCAAGTAAATGCGAAGCGGAAGTGCTCTGCGTTTTGCGAACTGGTTGACAATTGCAAGATCCTCTACCCAGAAAGACGGAGATTGTGCCGCAATGTTTCTGAATAATTTGTAATGTTCGAGTCCGAGGAACATTGCGAAGAGTCCGCCAAGCGATGCACCCTGCACCGTTCGAAGCGCAGCATCACTACGGAAGCGAGTCTTGCGTTCTACTTGCTTGACCAAACTATTGGCATACCACTCCGCAAAATGTTTATCCATCATGTATTCCGTGTGACGCTCGATAGGGGGCACGAATACCACTATCGTTTTTGGTACGTTCGGTTCGTGATAGAAAAGATTATCGAGAACATTCACGAACTTGCCGATAGTAATTGCCTGTGCACCGTCATTGACATACAGATAATGTGCCTTGCCGTGTTTTTTCATTCCGTGAGGAATGTATATCTGCACAATACGCGGAGCAACATTCGCGTTTCCTTCTGCAAGTATATCAATAACTTTGCCGCAGGGTACATTTCGTTTTGGCACGCCTGCATATGGGATGCCGCGATAGCCGGGCATACGTAAAAAAGTATTGGCTCCGAATACTTCTTGCAAGATATTTGGATTGAGAGGATCATTGATAGAATCGTTACCATTGATGACGAATCGGTATGAAAGCCGTGCATCGATGGGGAAACGGGTAAAGAAATGTCTCATGGATGAGCGCGGATTAATACGTATCATCGAATCAGTATCGGGTTTCCATTTATTCCAATCACCGACAATGGAGATATCTTTCTCATCAGCGCCTTGATAAATAAAATGCGCAGTATCTTCGTCAATGTAAGGTGTACCTTTGCGTTTTATCTTGCTCAAGATATTGCGTTCAAGCCGCTTGACCTCGCGGACATTCTTCGCACGCGAGAGCTGCATAATGAGTGAATTTATATCGTCTTTTATCGGATTCTCCACAAGTTATTTTTCGTTTAATGACGGCACATATAACACAAAACAAACAAGAATGGACATACTTTCTTTTATCGACCACAATAAGGATCGCTACGAAGACGAACTCAAAGAATTTTTACGCATCCCATCCATCTCCACTTCACCCGAATATAACGGTGAGACACGCCGCGCCGGGGAGTTCGTCCGCGATGAACTTGTACGCATGGGAATGAACAATGTCGGTATCTATGAGACTGCCGGGCATCCTGTCGTCTATGGCGAGCGTCTTGATGGCGGAGCAAGCGCGCATACCGTTCTTTTTTATGGTCACTACGATGTGCAGCCAGTTGATCCGCTCGATTTGTGGACGAATCCTCCGTTCGAGCCGACCATCGTTGGCGATAATATCTTTGCACGCGGCTCTGTCGATGATAAAGGTCAGGTGTGGATGCAGCTTAAAGCTATAGAAGCACATCTGAAGACAAACGACAAACTTCCGGTTAATGTAAAAGTGATGATCGAAGGCGAAGAGGAGATCGGCTCACCAAACCTCGATAAATTTCTCTCTGACTATAAAGAAATGCTCGCATGTGATACCGTACTCGTATCTGATACACCGATGTTCGGCTATGACCAACCCTCGCTCTGTTATGGCTTACGCGGCCTTTGCTATATGCAAGTTGATGTAACTGGACCAAACCGCGACTTGCACTCCGGCTTCTTTGGCGGGGCGGTCGAGAATCCCATCAATGCGCTTGCCGTGATGATCTCAAAGCTTAAAGATGAGATGGGAAGAATTCTCATTGACGGATTTTATGATAACGTTGTGCCAATCGTCGAACGTGAACGCGACGAATACAAGAAGCTGCCGTTTGACCAGAAAGCATTCATCACTGACCTCCAGACCGATGCTTCTCCGGGCGAAGAAGGATACACAGAACTTGAACGTATGTGGGCAAGACCAACACTCGATTGCAACGGCATTTGGGGTGGCTTCCAAGGCGAAGGCGCAAAGACAGTGCTTCCATCAAAAGCAAGTGCGAAGATATCAATGCGTTTAGTCCCGAACCAAACGCCTGATGAGATTGCGAAGAAGTTTGAAGCGTTCTTCAACAAAATAAAACCTGCCGGAATAAAAATAACCGTCACCGATCTGCACGGCGGAATGCCTGCGACAACACCAATAGATTCCGACGGTATGAAGGCCGCGACAAAAGCGCTCGCCGATATTTTTGGCAAGCAGCCATTCCTCACACGCGAAGGCGGCTCGATACCTATCGTGAATTCGTTCGCATCTATCCTCGGTGCACCAACAGTCCTGATGGGCTTCGGGCTACCCGACCAAGATGCGCACTCACCCAATGAAAAGATGAACCTCAATAACTTCCACCGAGGAGTGAAGTGCGGGGCGTTGTTCTATGAGAATTTGAAATAAAGTTGTATATTTGTTCTCACTCACTTGCACATCAGTAACTAAACGTTATGGGCACATCAAAGAAAACTACCAAACAGAAACTTCGCGAGGGCATCAAGCGGGAGTTCTATCGGCTACAGCGTGTATTGCCCGGTCAGCCGAAAAGTGAGGATATGCTCAAAGAAGGAAAGTACTCCTTTTATGACATCAAACTTGCTTACGGTGGATGGTATCCGTTCATGCGTTCGATTGGTGAGATGAATATTCGTGGGCCGAGATTTGCCATCAATAAAAAAGAGCTTATCGCGGAGTACAAGCGGTGCGAGGAGAAGCTCGGGGCACAGCCGACTTATGAAGAGTTCATGAAGATGAGCAAAATCCCGGTAAGCCGCTTTACGAAGACGTACGGTAACTGGACGAAGTTTCTGAAAGCTATTAAACGCGAGCCGCATCCATCATGGTACTCGCAGAAACTAACCCACGAGGAAATGCATGCCGACTACGACCGCGTCAAGCGGAAGCTTCGCCGCGTGCCGAACTCGCGCGAGTTTACAGAGCTATCAAAGTACGCGATGGCAAGTTACAGAAATTATTTCACGAGCTATGATGAATATCTCAAGCTTCGTGGTGATTACATACCGCCCATTACTCCGGAGACTACCACGACCAAACAGCTTATCGAAAACTATAAGCAAGTAAAGGCAAAGATCCGGCGCACTCCCACCCTTGATGATATCAAGGCGCACAGTAAGTACGGTAGCAATGAGTACTACCAAAGGTTTAAGGGGTACCTGAATTTCTTAGTGAAGGCAGGCGAGAAGTCGCCAAAGCAACAAGCTATCGATGATATTCGCAGAGTCAGAAAGCTCTTAGGCAGAACACCAACAGTGGTAGAGTATGCCAAGCTCGGCACGATTATCCCGACCACTGCCTACTCAAAGTTCGGCAGCTGGAATAAATTCCTCAAAGCCGCAAAGCTACCAGTCAACAGGGTTATGAGACCAAGGAAGAAGAAGAAGAAGAAATGAAACGCTAACTTGTTGTCATTAAATAGGAATAACAGAAGATGGACTTCCGCTTCGTTATAAAGATTCTTCTGACAGCGGTCGTCGTTGCCAGTGTATCGGAGATAGGCAAGCGGTCATCAATTATGGCAGCCCTACTTGCTTCACTTCCGCTGACATCGTTGCTTGCATTCATCTGGCTCTACCTTGATAAAAAAGAGAACGAACCGGTAGCGCAACTCTCGATGGATATATTTTGGATGGTCATTCCATCGCTTGCATTCTTTCCCGTATTTAGCTATTGTCTTCGTCAGAACTGGTCGTTTGTTATTTCGATGCTTGTTTCGGCGGGAGTAACCGTTGGAGTGTATTTCCTGTTTTTCTTTCTTCTTAAGCGAATCTTTGGAGTGATGTAGTATTTCCCAATGAGCAGGTAGTGAAATATCCACCTGCTCTGGGAGCAAAATATTATTACTCATTCTTATGAAATAAACGGTAAAGTACCGGAAGAACAACGAGCGTTAAGACAGTTGAAGAGATTATTCCGCCAATTACAACCGTTGCAAGCGGACGCTGTACTTCTGCACCAATTGACGTAGCAAGAGCCATCGGGACAAAGCCGAACGACGCTACAAGTGCCGTCATCAGGACGGGACGAAGGCGTGTCAATGCACCTTCATTGATAGCGGAGTCAATTGATGCACCTTCCGAACGCTTCTGACGGATGAACGAGATCATCACAAGTCCGTTTAGCACTGCCATTCCCGATAAAGCTATGAATCCAACGCCTGCCGAGATTGAAAGTGGAATATCTCGTAGCCATAATGCTATGATACCACCTGTTACCGCAAGAGGCACACCCGAAAAGATAAGCAAGGCATCTTTGACGCTCTTGAAACTCATATAGAGTAAGAGTATCACAAGCAGTAATGCTATCGGCACAATAATTTGCAGTCGTTTCGATGCGCTGATGAGTTGCTGGAACTGTCCGCCCCACTCAATCCAATATCCCGCAGGCAATGCAACCTCTTTAATAACTTTTTGCTGTGCTTCCTCAATGAATGATCCAAGGTCACGGTCTCTTACATTCGCTGTCACAACAACTAATCGTTTACCGCTCTCACGTGATATTTGGTTTGGTCCGCTTGCGAGGTCAATATCGGCAACTGCTCGAAGCGGAATAGAACCGCCGCCGCCCATTGACGCTTGCACCTGATTCGGTAAAGGTATCGGAATATTGCGAATTGATTCTATATCCTGACGCAATGCTTCCGGCATCCTCACAATAATATCAAATTTCCTATCACCTTCAAATATCTGTCCGGCTTTTTTACCGCCGACTGCAATCTCAATAACTTCTTGCACATCTGCTACGCTCATTCCGTACCGAGAGAGTGCATATTTATTGAGTTTAATCGTGAGCATCGGTAAACCAGTTACTTGCTCAATCTCCACATCAGCCGCTCCTTGGATTGTTGTGATCGAAGCTGCAATCTGTTCGGCAGTTTCTTTCATCATATCCATATCATCGCCAAATACTTTGATACCAACATCGCTGCGGATACCGGAGATGAGTTCGTTGAAGCGCATTTGTATCGGTTGCAGAAATTGGTATTTACTCCCCGGTACTGCTTCGAGAGCTTTCTCCATTTTCTTTACCAGTTCCTCTTTTGGCATACTCGGATCGCGCCACTGGTCTCGCTGCTTCATCATTACAAATACGTCAGCAACACTCGGTGGCATTGGGTCGGTAGCGATCTCTGCCGTGCCGATTTTTGCAAATACCTTATCAACTTCCGGCAGCTCTTTGAGCTTCATTTCCATAGCATCCTGCATTTCAATCGCTTGCGTTAAGCTGGTACCCGGAATGCGCAAACCATGAATTGCAATGTCACCTTCATCGAGAACAGGAAGGAACTCGCTTCCCATTCGTGAGGCGATGAAGAAACTTGCAGCAACGAGGAACCCCGCGCCAATGAGAATAATAGCTTTATTCTTTAATGAGAAATCAAGAACAGGACTATAGACCTGCTTTGCCCATTTGACAATAAATATCTCTTTTTCAGATATTTTGCCACGCAGTAAAATAGCAACGGCAGCCGGTACGAATGTTACCGAGAGCACCATCGCTGATCCAAGCGCAATAATAACAGTAATTGCCATCGGGTAGAACATCTTGCCTTCAATGCCTGTGAGCGTTAGGATAGGTAGATAGACTATCATGATAATCGCTTCGCCAAACATCGTGGCTTTTCGTACTTCTTTTGATGCTTGAAAAACAATCTCAAATCGCTCTTTCATTGAAAGAAGCCGCCCGAGCTTATGCTGCTCCTCTGCTAATCGCCGTATACAGTTCTCGACAATGATAACAGCACCATCAACGATGATACCGAAATCCAGGGCGCCGAGACTCAATAAATTTCCGCTTACTTTCATTGATACCATTCCTGTTATCGTAAAGAGCATCGAGAGTGGTATCACAAGAGCAGTCAGAATCGCTGCACGGATATTGCCAAGGAAGAGAAAGAGTATGACGATAACAAGCAGCGCGCCTTCAACCAAATTACGCTCGACGGTTGCGATAGTCGCATCAACAAGGTTTGTCCTGTTATACACAGTTCTTGCGGATACGCCAGCCGGAAGTGAGCGGTTAATCTCTTGCATCTTATCATCAACACGTTGTGAGACAATACCGCTATTCTCACCGATAAGCATAAAGACAGTGCCGAGTACAACTTCTTTGCCGTTTTCTGTCGCCGCTCCGGTTCGTAACTCTTTACCTTCACCAATTTCTGCAACGTCTTTGATGCGTAAGGCAGTGCCATCCTTTACGTCAATGACTATATTACCTATATCTTCTGTACCTGACGCCTGACCGGGCACGCGTATAAGATACTGCTGCCCGTTATGTTCGATATACCCTGCACCAATGTTACTGTTGTTTTTTTCTATTGCTTCGAAGACCGCATGGAATGATACTCCGTACGCCTGAAGTTTTTCGGGCGAAGGGGTAATATGGAATTGCTTTTCGTACCCGCCGATGGTATTAACCTCTGCAACACCTTCGATTGTTTTTAGCTGTGGCTTGACTATCCAATCCTGCATCGTGCGAAGATCGCTTAGAGAGTATGGCGTGCCATCTTCTTTAAGCGCATTGGAATCTGCTTCGACAGTCCACATGTAGATTTCACCAAGACCTGTCGAAATTGGTCCCATCGTCGGAGAGAGACCCGGCGGAAGCATATCTTTTACTTCCTGCAAGCGTTCAATCAGGAGCTGACGAGCGAAGTATATGTTTGTCCCATCTTTGAAAACAACAGTCACCTGTGATAGACCATAGCGTGAGATCGAACGCGTGTATTCGGTGCCCGGTACACCGGTCAGCGCTGTCTCAACAGGAAAAGTGATGCGTCGCTCTACCTCTAAAGGGGAATATCCAATGGCTTCAGTGTTTATCTGTACCTGTACATTGGTTATATCAGGGACTGCATCAATCGGTAATCGTTGAAAGTTATACACCCCAAGAGCAGCAATACAAAGCACTGCCCCCAATACAAACCAACGATTGCGTATCGAACCATGGAGAATTTTTTCAAGCATTGTGGTACATAGTTTTAGTGGTCGTGTGATGCGCCTGATTTCTCAATGTCAGCTTTGATCAGATAGCTGTTTTTAGTCACGTACTCATCATTGAGTCGCAAGCCAGATAGTACTTCAACCCACTCCTGCCCACGCTTTCCTAATTCGACAGGTCGAATCTCAAAAGTATTACTATTGCGCAGAAATACTACATTCCAATCTCGAAATGTTTGTAATGCAGATAGCCGGACTGCAATGGGCACAGGTACTTTTCCCATGGTGATTGTTGCCTTAACAAACATTCCTGCTTTCCATAAGCGGTTATTGTTGTTCATGACAACTCTCGCTTTTGCAGTGCGGGTTGCTTCGTCTATGACAGGGTCAACATAGACAATCTTTCCAACTGCCGATATGTCGGAGCCGTCAATAGTAATGACCCCTTGTTGTCCGGGTTTAACAGAGCTGACGTCATTCATTGGTACAGAAAGCATTACCCAGACCGATGACATGTCTGCAATAACCATGAGTGGCGAGTTCATCGCTTCATCACTTGTAATAGCGTTTCCTTCGACGATTCTTTTCTCAATGATTACTCCGTTCATCGGTGCACGAAGTTCATAGCGTGCGAGATTTCCATCTTTCTCGCTCAAGAATGACTGTATCTGTGTTTTGCTTAATCCTAATGCAAGTAGTTTATAGAGCGCACTTTCACGCTTGATTTCTGCTCCGGCTTTTTCTTGCCGAGCCGCGAAGAACTCTTTCTCGGAAATTATTTGCTTCTTCCAGAGTTCTTCAGAGCGTGTAAATTCAGCCTGGGCAAGTTCAAGATGTTTTTCCGATGAGAGGTATTCCCCCTTTGTTTCCGCAAGCTCTCTGCTCTGAATAACAGCAAGAAGCTGACCTTTACGAACATTATCACCCAGATTCACTTTTACATCAGAGATATACCCTCTGGCTAAGGGCATAATACGCACGAGGGCATTCTCATTTGCTCTGACCTCGCCGACAAGTTCAATGGTGCTTTCGATAAATTGACTTGTTGCGCGTTCTGATTTGATACCTGATGAGGTAATAGCTTCGCTGCTTAACTCTACTCTACCTTCGAGTTGCTCATACTTCCATTGATAAACTTTCCCCAAATGTGTTACTGCAATAGCAACCGTGAAGGAATGTGGCTCGTATATCTCCTTATCACCAACCAAGTAATCCTCTTTCGGAGTGAGCGTTATCTTCTCCGGTTCAGTTGCAAGCCGGTATAGTGTCACACTTGCTTGCACACTTCGTAAATCGATGGAAGAGTTATTATAGAGGACGTACATCCTGAATTCCGGTGGTACACCACTCTCAAAAATACTTAGCTCGACCGAAAGCCCATCTTTTTTGAAGAGTTTTCCGCCGTGCGGTCCTTTAGGTACGTCAGCGTGTTCTTCACCACCATGATCATCATGTCTGGTAGCACTACCGTGATCGTCTTGGCCTGCATGGTCCTCGTGAGTTGGTTCAGAACTACTCGTCAGGAAATAGGTTAGTAACCCACCAAGAAAAACTGCGAGGATACCTATCCCGACTATTTTATTTTTTTTACTAATGCTCATTGTACAAATTTTGGATGCGAATACATATAGAGGATGACCATACACTATCCGATACGGATAGATGCACTAATCACATTGAGATTGAGGGAAAGGAGACGGCTTTAAATGCGTAGAATACTGACGGATGCAGAGGGGATAGACGTTATTGGTACTGATGAGTAAGAAGAAGACGATAAGAAACTACACACTCTCTTCATATCAAATTTATGGCTGCTTACCAAAGAATTTGAGAGTGGGGACTTGATAGGATTCTTTGTGGATGTACTTATCAGCTCACTTTGCGACGAGTAAAATTGGTGGTGTTCATCGGTAACGCAGCATCCTTCATCTTGATGTTCACCTTCGTCAGTATGGTGCATGACTGTAACAAAGGTATTATCTTCTAATGAAAATGTAAGGGAATGATGTTCGCCAGAGATGAAATTCACGACAGAAAAAACAGCAACACTACCAGATTGCATAATCAAAAGGCAGATAATCGAAATGGTCGCTATTTTTTTGAGGGTATTTATATCGTAGTCATTTATAAGGTCAATGTTTAACAAGTAGTGTCCGTAGAATAGTTTTTGCTTTATTTTTCAATTCCCTTACGCCCTGCGCTACCAGTGTGTCGCTCATAATGGAGCTCGCGGGACGGACGGGCATGCCCCTACGTATTGGTGCTCATCATAAATTGTCGCTTTTAGTTTGTATTTGCACCTTTGAAACTATTTTTAATCAAAAATAAAGAGTTGTGGACAAAATAACGGGCACCTATTGGATTTGGCTTTTCAATGTGTTATATTTGTAGGTGTTCTTATGGGCAACTATCAAGCTTAAACATCCAACCCTAAAGATTAAAACAAATACTTCTGTGGTATACCAGATTTTTCCGTCGATGTATTCTTACTCCACTGCCGCTGAACCCT
>JBKJTT010000025.1:0-58467 GCA_046590205.1 Kapaibacterium sp. (SeqCode) | reverse complement strand
TTCCATTGAGTCTGTTCCATGTGTGATAACGATGCCATCGCTATCGTCACTTGCAACCCGCACAAAATCTTTGAGCGTCAGCATCATCTCCGGTGACATGTGCGGTCCGGGGAGCGTTGCAAAGTCGAAGATCTCGAACTCCACGTTCGGCAGATACTTCCCTACTTCAGGGATGCGGTCAAGGACTTCCTTGCCTTTGAGGTTCGGCACAAGCCCCGCATTCTTATCGGTCGTAACGGCAATCGTGCCGCCTGTGAAGATAAGCGCAATGCGCTTCTTCTTCACGGCTGCGCCCAGTGCAGCTTGTTCTTTGGTTAGAGGTATATCTACAGCAACATCACTCATATCTCGCGTGGGACAAAGAAAATTGTACCTAATGATGAACGACTATCAGAGTGAGAGAATTTCATCTTGGCAAAGAACCCCAATACCGCGTTCGTATTGAGGTAAACCATTTGCATATGAAAATGTTAGAATTACAAAGGAGAATATCGTATGGAAACGACTATTTCAATGAAAGATACCGTACTTCGGGCGATGCAAAGCCTACCAGAAAAAAACACCATTGATGTTGCAATGGAGAGATTACTCTTACTGGCAAACATCGAAGAGGGCTTGGATGATGTCAGGGCAGGTAGGATACATTCACAAGAAGAAGTAGAAGTAATGTTCGAACAATGGGAAAAGTAAACTGGTCTGACAAAGCTATAAAGGATTTACGTCAGATCAAAAGGTATATTTCACTCGACAAGCCAATAGCCGCAAAACTTTTTGGTAAGCGGCTATTTGCTGCAACCAAACGACTTGAATTATTCCCGTTATCAGGCCGGATAGTACCCGAAAAAGAAGATCCTACTCTTCGTGAGATAATTTTCCATAGTTACAGAATAATATATACGGTCTCTGATACGTCTGTTGAGATCATCACCGTCTTTCATTCATCTCAACTCCTCGACTTCTAATACTCTACATGGGATTAAAATCAGACAGGAACATCTCCACCACCACCGACCGCATCGAGAATGATCTTGAGCGTTCGCTCCGCCCTTCGGGCTTTGACGAATTCTCCGGACAGCCGGGTATCGTTGAGAACCTGAAAGTATTTATCGCTGCGGCAAAGCAACGGGGCGATGCGCTCGACCACTCGCTCTTTACCGGTCCACCGGGGCTTGGCAAGACGACGCTTGCGAATATCATCGCATCCGAGATGGGCTCTGCGATAAAAACAACATCAGGTCCCGTCCTCGAAAAGCCCGGTGACCTTGCAGGACTACTGACAAATCTCGAAGAAGGCGATGTACTCTTTATAGATGAAATACATCGTCTCTCGGCTGCAGTCGAAGAATATTTATACTCTGCGATGGAAGATTATCGACTTGATATTATGATTGATTCAGGTCCTGCCGCACGTTCAGTGCAGATTGATCTGAAGCCATTCACACTTGTCGGTGCAACAACTCGCGCGGGGCTTCTCTCTGCTCCGCTTCGCTCACGTTTTGGTATTACAAATCGTCTGGACTACTATGATGCGAAGACGCTCAAAGGTATTATTGAGCGCAGTGCATCCATTATGAACATTGCTATCACTTCCGACGGAGCGATGGAGCTTGCACGACGCTCACGCGGAACACCTCGTATTGCTAATCGCTTGCTGGCACGTACCCGCGACTTCGCACAGGTCAAGGGCAGCGGCGAAATAACACATGATATTTCTCTGATCGCACTTCGCGCACTTGAAGTGGACGAACATGGTCTTGATGAAATGGATAAGCGCATACTCCTTGCAGTCATCGAGAAGTTCGGCGGTGGACCTGTGGGAGTAAACACCATAGCCGTAAGCGTCGGTGAAGAACCCGGTACCATCGAAGAGGTTTATGAACCCTTCCTCATCCAAGAGGGCTTCCTAAAACGCACACCTCGCGGGCGAGAAGTAACCGAAATGGCATTTCGGCATTTCGGGATAGAGAAGAAGAAAATGAATGTAGGACTATTTGATATAGAAAATTAAACATGAAAGGCACACCCTTAACCGAAGACATCTATTACTTCATCCACACATGAAATGCCCAAGGGAAGAGAGTTCAAGTTACAGACAATATAGTGATGAAGTGATGTAACTATTTATATTTCCGCACTACATACCAATTATTCTGAATATCGTGCTCAAGCTTATTAGTCGTCACAGAAGCGAACCCTGCATTCCGAAGATATTCCGTCGTAAGTTCTTCACCCCACATAGCACCTAAACCGTCCCCACCTTGCGCAAGTGAAACGGTCATGCAATGCATACATGATACGGTATAGAGAAATGGACCTATCGGGTGATCAAGGTTATTGTGTACGTGTGATGAACCCTTGATATCCTGCATGAGATATACACCATCCTCCTTGAGAGCGTGATTAATACCTTTGAGTAGATTAAGAGGCTTTGCCTGGTCATGGACGGCATCAAATGTTGTAATAAGATCGTATTGTCCACCAAGAGAGGTCTTGTCAAAATCGGTGAGATCCTTCACTGCGAAGGTAATATTCGAGAGGTTTTGTGCTTTTGCTTCTTCTTGTGCTCTGGTGATTGCCTGCTCGGAAAGATCCAACCCTGTAAAATGACTATTTGGATACAACTGTGCGAGTTTGATAATGATCCGACCACTTCCGCACCCGGCATCCAATACAGAAATACCTTTTGCCAATTTATCCGTCAAGCCAGGTACAAGAGGTAAAATATGACTCTCAAGCGATGATAGTACCGATTGTCCGCTGTCCTCAGCCATTACTTCATGAAAGCGGGGGAAGTCTGAATACGGAACGCCACCACCATTTCGGAAGCAATGCAGTATCTTATCTTCAACACTACCCATTATCCCAATATATTGGAAGAACAATGCGAAGTTATTTGCGCCTGCCTCACGCGTCAGAAATGATGCATACTCACTCGGGAAATGGTAATACATACTATCATCACTTACAGAAATAATACCCGCAGTGCTCATTGCGCCAAGCCATTCTCGAACATATCGCTCATCCAAGTTAGCTTTCCGAGCAATCTCTTGTGATGTTGCAGGCTCCATACCATTCATTATATCAAAAAGTCCTGTACGATGACCGATTGAGATCATTATTGAAATAGCACTATGATTGAGTGTTGCCAATAAAGATTCGGCAAAGGCATTTGCTTTCATTTCATCATATGTGGCTTGCTTTGACATATTCTCACTCCTTTGGTTAGTGTAACAGTGGATAGTTTCTGGTGTAAAATTAGTTAACTCTTTTACTCTTTAGAAAGTTTTTTATAAATTTTAATAGTGAAGGATTGGATTAATGAAAGGCACACCCTTAACCGAAGATATCTATAACTACATCGTTGATCTTGTCGCCAATGATGAAGAGACACTGCTTGCCCGTATGAAAGTGAAGGCAGACGAGATGGGCGTGCCGGAGATAATGATAAGCCCCGAGCAGGCGCGGTTCGTTGGGTTCTTCCTTCGCGCCATCAAAGCAAAACGTGTGCTTGATGTTGGTACGCTCTTTGGTTACAGCGCAGCAATCATGTCGCAGGCAGTCGGCGAGAGTGGTGAAGTTGTGACACTTGAATACCTGCCGCTTCATGCTCAGGTCGCGCATCACAACTTTAAGCATCTTGGATTGGAGAATGTTTCGATGCTGCAAGGTCCAGCGCTCGATCACATGAAGACGATGGCAGACGGCATCTTCGACTTCATCATGATAGATGCCGATAAACCGAACTACATCAACTACCTCAACGAGGGATTACGTCTTATCAAGAACGGCGGTATCATCGCAGGTGATAATGCAATGGCGTTTGGGTTCGTCGCTGATAATACTCTCACCGAATCAAACCCTGATTTTATCAATATCAATGCCATCCGCGAATTTAACAAGCAGTTCGTTGCCAACGGTGCAATGTTCACCTCGTTCGTCACCATAGGCGACGGAATGTTAATGGGTGTCGTGAAGAAGTAAGTACTACAACACCGACTTCCCGACAGACATCGGGACATACGGCATGAAGCGGTAGCGTTGGGTGGGACGGATGTATTCCTGCGGTGCGCTTGAGAGATTCTCCTGCTTCGAGCGCCAGTTAAAGCCCGTGCCCTGCGATGCAAGTGAGATGAGATTGTGATGATACTTGCTGTTGAGCGTATCAACCGTTGTGATGGCGCGAAGCCCACGCTCGATGCGTTCGGAGTGGCCAAGTTCTAATTGCAAGCTTTTTGCTCGTGTGATGCCCGTCGCGACTACTCCTGCTTTGTTATAACGGTATCCCTCTTCCCATTCTTTTTCGAGAAGTTCAAGCGCATAACGGATAAGTATCTGCGAACTTGCTGTTGGTTCAGATAGTCTCGTGCCTTTTGAACCGAAGTGCTTATCATCTCTATTAAAGCGGTTCGTATTAAAGAACACACCGATATGGTCTGCAACACAATTCTCCGAGCGCAAAACCTCCCCGACAGCCGATGCAAAGAACGAAACTGCTTCGCGCATCTCTGATAAACTCGTAATATATTGACCGAACGAACGCGAACGCATCACAGACTTCGGCGCTTCCTGCACCGTCTCGACGTTGATGCATGGCAAGCCGCGAAGCTCCATCACCGTGCGGAGACCTGTCACATGCAGATTCTTTCGCACCCATTCTTCAGGTGCGGACTTCAGGTCAAATGCCGTATAAATATTTACCTCTTTGCTTGTGAGAAATTCCGTTGTTCGCGGACCGATGCCCCATACATCTCTGACGGGAAGTTTGCGAAGCTTGGCATCTATATCTGCTTGCTCTGTCATTATTCCAATGCCATCGGAGGTCGGGTCTTTCTTTACGAGTTCACTTGCAACCTTCGTTAATGTTTTGGTGCGGGCAATGCCAATGGAAACGGGGAGGTCAACCGTCGTCATAATATGGTCATGCATTTCCTTCATATAGCCGCGCAAGCCCTTCCACTCCATTCCTTCGAGCGAGAGGAATGCTTCGTCAACAGAATACATCTCTACTTCGGGCGAATACTCTCTGACAACCTGATTCACCTTCTCCGACATCGTCATATAGTACCCGAAGTTCGCGCTAAAGACAACGACCTTATTCTGCTTGATAATGTCTTTGTACTTATGCACAGGCGCAGCCATCGGGATGCCCATCGCCTTTACTTCGTTCGAGCGTGAGATAATAACACCGTCGTTATTCGAGAGCACGACGACAGGACGCGACTTCAGCGCAGGGTCAAGCGCGCGTTCGCAGGATACATAAAAGTTATTACAGTCAACTAAAGCAATCATTTAAAGCGATCATGGGCACCTATGAGCTCCTATAAGGTGAACGAGCGAGCACCTATATGATTGTTCCCATAAAAAATGGTCCGCCCCTGCCATGAAGTGCGGACCACGTGTTTATATCATAGGGAGGCATTAAGACACAATTAGTACACCTGTGCTCGTTTTGCTGCTACCGTCATCATACTTCCAGAGATAGCTTCCGCTCGACATACCCGAAAGAAGATACTCCGATGAATGGGGAGCGACATCGCGTATCTCTCTGCCGAGTATATCATAAATATGCAAATGAGCATTATTCGCGGGGGAAGCGGCAAAGCGGAACGTGATACCTTCGGAGGTATATGTTATGCGCGGAGCATTTGCTGAAGCAGTAGAAGCATGCACGCCGCTTTGTGGTGCGTATGAGAACATTGAGCCATTCATGCCGACAGTAAACGCTTCCCCGCTCGGAGAAACATCTACAGCAAGCAGCGCCTCTTCTGTCCCTGATGAAAGCGTCTCCCACGTATCGCCGCCATCGGTTGTACGAAGTGTTCTGCCAAGTGAACCGACGGCATACCCGACCATATCGTTTGCAAAATCTATCCCTTGCAGAACGATGTCTTTGTTCGGACCGCTATAAACATTCACCCATGTCGTACCGCCATTGGTTGTTTTATAGATACATTCCTTTGTCTTGTAATCACTGCCGACGATGAAGCCCGTCGTATTATTACGGAAGTACATCGCACCAATGCTTCGCGAAGCCCAGAAATTAAAATGTAAATTCCATGACTGGCCGCCATCGGTAGTTTTATATATTTGATCAGGCAGATTGAAATGCTCACCTCCAACGGCATATCCGATATTTGCACTTGGGAAAGCAATGCTTCGGAATACAACACTAGTCTCTGTTTCAAGCCGATCCCATGTTGCACCGGCATCTTTTGTCTGGAGGATTGTCCCGTCATAGCCACAGACATAGCCTGTCGTCGGAGTTGGGAATGCAAATGCATAAAAACCAAAACACTCCGGCACGAATTTTTCCTGCCATTCGTATCCGCCGTCGGTTGTCTCAAGAATGGCAGCATATCCATACCGCGAATCATACCCGGCAACAAAGATATGTTTATCGGTCAGTGAGTGGATACCAAATATGAGCATACTATCAAATGGAGTTTGATTCCATGTGCTGCCACCGTCACTTGTTCGCAGGACAACGGAACCGTATTCATTCCATCCGGAAGCAAAGCCGATATCCTTTGTAGCAAAATGTATGCTATAGAGGTTTTGAGCAACGGAAGTAGGATGCTGCACCCACTGGGCTTCGGCATACCACACAAGAACGAAAGAAAGGAGGAAAGCTTGTATCAATATTTTCATAAGCGTAATGATTAAAAGTGAATGGATATCTCATTACATACTTAGACCCTTATTATTACTAAAAGTTGTTCTCCGTTCTTGCCAAAAGCACATGGCAGCAACTCTAAAGAAAACAAAAGCAAGTTAAAAGAAAAAATCCCCCTCCGCGAGAACGCAGAGAGGGAAAATATCTTGCTCCCTTCTCCCTTGCAGGGAGAAGGGCTGGGGATGAGGGTAGAATCTACTACTCCTTCACCACCTTCACAGTCTTGACTTCCCCGCTCGGGGTTGAAAGCCGCACATAATAACTACCAGAACTCCACGACTTCGATTGCAATGACAGAGTATGCTCCCCATCCTGCTTATACCCTTGCCCTTCGGAATACACCGACCTCCCAAGCAAATCAAACACATCTATCCGCACCATCCCACTCTTGGCAAGCCGATACTTCAACTCCAACACATCCGCAAACGGATTCCGAGTTGCAATAAGCTCGCCGAGTCGGGGCTCGTGGGTGGCAGGTGTTACGCTGCTTTGTGGTCCACGAAGAATTGTGAGATCAAGCTCTTCGAGAGATGGAAGAGTTGTATCAAGAGGAGTTGCAAGAGAGTCTGTGACTGTATCTCGCCATGCAGTAATTGCGTCAAAGACTGCGAGCGTATAAGCAGTATCAGAATCTTTTACAAAGTCCCAACTCGAACAACGACCTGATTCTTTTATATACTTTGCTACTGCACTGGCTCCAAGTGCATCATGGCCTCTACCCTCAAAGTAGTAAAACGTACTAAGAATAGCTTCTATATCAGCACAGAAGTAAAAACTATCTTCCGTGTTGTAGTATAGTACTTTTTTAAACCACTCACGAAGTTCTACCCACTTTTGCTGAGGGTGTAAGTTAAGATTGCTGTGGATAATATTACTTATATCCCCAAGTTTTGTCCAAGCATTCGGTTCATTAGCGCATTTTTCTATATATAAACGCAATGTGTCATTTGCCCTATCCCACCACTCACTGACCTTATTTCTACGGCCCCTATCCGCAAGATAGCCGCAATATTGAGAGATGGAATCTGCCGAGTCAGATTCTATAGACTGTGCTTGCTGCCCATTATTGTAAGCACCGAAGTCAAAACTTTGTCCACAAACGGGTGCATCTCCACTCCAACCCGGAATTGTTGTGCGTCCGGTTGATTGATCAAATGACATTCCTTCAAAATATTTACTTTGCCCAAACCCAACTAACGGCGCGGCACAGAGAACCAGAAAAAGAATGATATTTCGCATGGATAAATAAACTTCCCAAAAGTAGGAAATGATTGCAAGAATCGGAGGGTGCCCATGGAAATTGGCGAAATTGAATTAGAAACAGCGATTTTAGAGATGCCTAAAGATTATCTTGTTGATTTTTAATGGGTTAGAGTGTATTTTATTTAGGCATCTTGCAAACAGATAAATATTTGTGTATTTTTGCAGTCCCGAGTTTGGTATTTTCCTTAAACTCCCAACTAAACGCCTGAATGTCTAAACCCCTAAACGTCCTTTTTCAAATGTGTACATTTACAGCACCATCCATTTCCCACCCCCTTTACGCTTTGAGCTTGATATTTTCAGCTTCCGCCAAGGGCGGTGAGAGTGCACAGTGATAATGTTGATTTATATATGACTTACAAGGCAAAATTGCACAAATTACCGGCTGTATCTTTCACCGATGATGACGAGCATCTGGATGCGAATGACGGGGAGCTGTTCGATGAGGAAGTCATAGAGGAGGTTGCTATCAATGCCCCAATAGTCATGGACGAGGATATCGCGCACACCGACGATGCGGTACCAATCAACTGACGGGTAGGAATACTTCAATTCGCCCGGCAGACTTTTGATGCACTCGCCGATAATAATGACGCGACGGATGATGGCATCTTCCTTGGTCGTGTCGGTGCCGAATGATTCTTTACTTGTACCTTTGAGGTTGGCATCGATCATATCAACGCAGTCAATGATAAGCTGCAGGAAATCTCCGGTCTCGCTTGTCATAGTATCGTTGTATGATTACGTTCAATATGATCTCGGAATCTCGGCAAGACGGCGTTGTAGGTTGTTACGTCAACGTATCGATCAAGCACACTTTCTATCAGCCGTTTGATGTCGATCACATCGAAGAGCCGCCCTTGGGGACCGAACTCGACGACAATGCCGATACGAGAATGTTTGATAGACTCTTCATTGGCAAAAGTCGGGAAAATGGCAGCCCGCTTCACATCGAATTTGCGAAGTATCGGGACTATCTTCCGCTTGAGAAAATCGGTAGAGGGTTGTTTGTATGGTCGCCGCATCGTCAGGATGATCAGTATTAATTCTGTTAATACGTAGTTATAAAATCATTTGTTTGGCAATTTTGTTACTATTATTCTACGAATCTCAACCTACCCCAAAAAACGAATATGCAAAACCTGACACAAAAGATACTTTCCGCACATATTGTTTCACATGATACACTTCCGGCTCCCGGTACCGAGATAGGGCTTCGCATTGACCAGACCTTAACACAGGACGCTACCGGCACGATGGCATACCTCCAGTTCGAGTCAATGGGCCTTGATAGCATCAAGACGAAGGTATCGGTCAGCTACGTTGACCACAACATGCTTCAGACAGGTTTTGAGAATGCTGATGACCACCAGTATTTGCAGTCGGTCGCGGCGAAATACGGCTTGTATTTCTCACGCCCAGGCAACGGAATCTGCCATCAGGTTCATCGCGAACGTTTCGGTGTACCGGGCGATACACTCCTCGGTTCGGATTCACATACTCCGACATGCGGCGGACTTGGGATGGTCTCGATGGGAGCAGGCGGACTTGACATCGCTATGGCTCTTGCCGGTCAGCCATTCTATACTCCGATGCCGAAAGTTGTCGGTGTCAAACTAACTGGTAAGTTGAATGATTGGGTAACAGGTAAAGATGTTATTCTCGAAATGCTTCGCCGCTTGACGGTCAAAGGTGGCACTGGTCGTATCATTGAGTACTACGGCGAAGGAGCACATGACCTTCCGATGGGTGACCGCTTCACGATCTGCAACATGGGAGCAGAACTCGGCGCAACGACGTCGCTCTTCCCTTCTGATGAAAAGACACTTGCATTCCTCAAGGCACAAAAACGCGAGAAGGATTTCGTTGCAATGGCAGCCGATGAAGGTGCAACATACGATGAGAACGTTGAGATAAACCTTTCTGAACTTGAGCCGCTTATCGCACAGCCACACATGCCTGATGCAGTAGTGAAGGTTCGCGACGTTGCAGGTATGCCTCTTGCACAAGCTTGTGTTGGTAGCTGCACCAATTCAAGCTATCACGATCTTGGTATCTCTGCATATATCTTAGAGAACAAAGTTGTAAATCCGGCAGTAAGCTTCACGCTTACCCCTGGCTCAAAGCAGGTATTCGAGATGATTGCTCGCGATGCGAACATGACGCTCGCTGGTCTTATCCGCTCCGGCGCACGCATCCTTGAATCAGGATGCGGACCTTGTATCGGTATGGGACAAGCACCGCCGTCAGGCTCTGTCTCGGTTCGTTCATTTAACCGCAACTTTGAAGGTCGTTCAGGAACAGCAGATGCAAAGGTATATCTCGCATCACCGGAAACATGTGCTGCTTCAGCGCTCATGGGTGTCATCACTGACCCACGCGATCTCGGCATCCCGTTCAAGCATATTGATGAGCCAACAGAGTACATCGTCAATGATGATATGATCGTTGCTCCTCCGGCAGATCGCTCGAACATGAAGATCACTCGCGGACCGAACATCAAGCCGCTTCCGAGCTTCGGTGGTGTTGGTGATAGCATTTCTGGTAGAGTGCTTTTGAAGATGGTTGATAATATCACAACCGACCACATCATGCCTGCAGGTGCGAAAGTACTTCCGCTTCGCTCGAATATTCCTGCTATCAGCGAACATACTCTTGTTCGTATCGACCCAGAACTCCCGACCCGCGCGAAAGCATGGGGCGGCGGAATGTTCATCGGTGGTGAGAATTACGGACAGGGTTCATCTCGCGAACACGCTGCACTTGCTCCGCGCTTCTTAGGTGTAACAGCAGTTATCGTAAAGAGCTTTGCACGTATCCATCTTGCAAATCTTATCAACTTTGGAATCTTGCCAGCAACGTTCGTCAATGCTGCAGATTATGACACGATCACACAAGGTGATGAACTCGTGATTGAGAATGCAAGAATCCAGATTGCAGAGCATCCCGAAAAGATAACGCTCACGAATAAGACGAAAGATCTGACCTACGAGATAACCTCTCCGCTAACAGAGCGCCAGCGCCAGCTCATCTTAGCCGGCGGCACACTTGCTTATGCAAAGCAGGAAGCTGATAAGGTAGCGGCGTAACAAGTATCACTTCCTTTAAAAAAAGAAAAGGCACACTATGTGTGCCTTTTCTTCCTAATGATTCTTATCTTAACTAATCGTACTGACTACATCAACTCTATTGAAGTAGTCTTGAATAATTGCATCCCCGATAGCACTAACCAGAAAGAGGAGAATGAACGCTACAGGCTGTGATATCTTTTCTTTGGTAACAAGTTCAACACCACCTGCATACTTCCAGAGCCACCAGATATTTACGAACGGTATTATTATACACCATGAAGTTGGTATATCTGCACCGAGGCGGCACATCTCGCCTTTTGTAGTTACACGCCAAACGATAAGATAGATACCAAGCGTAATTATGGTAAGAAAGAACACTGCAATGGGGCTGCGTTTTGTCATGGTGGATATTATTGTTGGTTAATGTAGAACAAATATACAGAGAATATGCACCTTCTCTATGTATTCAATAAAAAAGGACGAGTGGTACTCGTCCTTATGAAGATAATATGTTATGCCGTTTATGATCTTGTATATAGTGAGAAGACTGCTCCTTGCGGATCAGATAGCACCGAGAAACGCCCTGTGCCAGGTATATCCATAGGCGGCATTAGTACCTTAGCACCGAGCCCCGCTGCCTTTGCTGTCGAATCATCAACGCTTTCGACCATAACATACGATTGCCAGTTCGGTGGTACATTGCCGTCACCCCACTCCGGTTGGATCTTGAGTAAGCCGCCGATGCTTGTTCCATTATGCACCCACTCGACATACTGCTCACTTCCTCCGGCAACCCAGTCGAAGAGCCCTGTGTAGAATGCTTTCGCTTTTTCTACGTCGTTCGTTTGAAGCTCCCACCAACAGAATGCACCTGTCTCGCCTGTGAGAGTCGCGCCAATATGATCCTTCGGCTGCCAGAGGCAGAGCTTTGCTCCGGTTGGGTCTTGGATGATCGCAAGTCTGCCTGCATCCATTACATCAAATGGAGGAAGAACAACTGTCCCGCCGAGCGACGCTGCCTTCGCGGCTGATTCGTCAGCATTCTCTACTGATACCGATAGATTCCAATGTGGCGGCACTCCACGCTCAAGCTGCGACGGATTCATGCCATAAAGTGCTCCGACTAATTTACCATCTATATCTAGGTTGGTGTAGAAGTTACCAGGATCAACTTCTTGGTCGGTTGCATTCCATCCTAAAAGCGATGAGTAAAATGATTTGGCAGATGCCGCGTCTGTTGTTACGAGTTCATTCCAGCAGAAACTGCCGGGGGTATAAGATGTCATTGTAGCCATATTATTATATTCTTAGCTGTGAAAAAAAATTGGTGCCCATCAATGGGACAGTAAATATACTGCAAATATGGCATAACTCAAAGAAAAAGCATTATCAGAAACTGCTTATTTATCAAAGATAATAAGGAGTTAATAAGAAAGCAAAAAAATATTCGGCATTTCTTGTTACTTTGGGTACTCTCAATCGTTTCTATAGTAGTTTTCACCCCGAAGGACACTATAGAACATGCAAAAAGTAATACCGCACTTGGCATCGCATGATGTCGCAGGAAGCATTGATTTCTACACCAAAACGCTTGGCTTCAAAGCTACCTATACACAAAAGAACGCTGAAGGTAGCCCGGACTTCGTCATTCTTGAGTACGAAAACGTCGAGATAATGATTGCCGACAGTGCAACGCTCGAACCGCTTCTTGATGAATACAAGCGTATATCCGCCTCAATGATAATCTATATTCTCACTGATGATGTGGATGCGCTTTACAAGAAAGTATCAAAACGGATAACTATCTTAAAGCCAATCGAAGAAACCCCATGGGGTACGAAGGAATTTTGGATACGAGATAATAATGGATACGTCTTCTCGTTCTTTATGACGAATACAATGGGATACTGACTATTTCTTTCGCGTAGCAAGGATCACGGTCTCATAATGCTCGATGACATTGCCGTGTGAGAAGCTATCGCGCAGAAGCTGATGAGTTCTCTCGATAAAGTGTGGAAGTTTATCTTGCGAAATACCAACGCCGATATATGATTTTGATAGGAGAAAGCCGATGTAGGATTCAGCAGAATAATGAAGCGTGAACGGAAAAGTAAATCTCTCGACGGGACCAAATCTATCAGATGCTTCAATGCTTGGCTGAAAGTCAGCGCTTATTATATCAGAACCACCACGATAATTCGAATTATATTCTTTGATAACAGAGACGATCTCGCGGTAATATTCATCACTCGTGTTCTGTACCTGATTCCACATAATAACAAGCATCTTATTGTCTTGGATAATGCGGTGCATCTCACGAAGTGCGGAGGGCTTATCCATCCAATGAAACGACTGCGCCATTATTGCAAGATCAATACTGCCCGTCGGGAGCGTCGTTTCTTCACCAGGCGCCTCGACAACGCGGATATTCCCGATATGTGATTCACGCGCAACACTCATCAATTGTTCAAGCATTGCCGATGCGGTATCAACAGCGTACATGACTCGTACTTGCTTTGCAAGCTCTAAAGCGATGCGCCCTGTCCCTGAGCCAATATCTGCGACATCCGATGCACCATTGAGTTCACCGAGAGTTACCAAAAATGACAATGCCTCCGCAGGGTAGTGCGGGCGGTAAGCATCGTACTGCTCGGCAAGAGCATTAAATATGGTTTTTCCGTCGTGTATCAACTCTTAAACTATCGCAAATCCGGTTTCTTTTTTTTGAGGCAACTCGGTAATGTCCACACTTTCTACAAGCGCTTTCGTTGGTCCTTGATGAACCCATTCGATAAACTCAAGAAGCGGCTTTTCTTCTCCTTGCACTTCTATCTCGACAGAGCCATCAGGCTGATTACGAACCCATCCGGAAAGATATGATCGCTTCGCCTCTTTATCGGTATAGTAACGAAAGCCGACACCCTGGACAAGACCTCGAACGACTAAATGAAAACGCTTCATAGAAATAGTTATGAAGCAAACTGTTTTATTTGGTGACGCGCAATAACCATACGCTGCACTTCGCTTGTGCCTTCGCCGATGGTCAGTAGCTTAGAATCACGCCACAACTTCTCAACAGGAAATTCTTTGATATATCCGTAACCGCCATGTATCTGCACTGCTTCTTCGGAAACATTGACGCATGTCTCGCTTGCAAAGAGTTTTGCATAGCTTGCCGCTTCGCCGTATGGCTCTCCTCTATCGCGTAAATCGGCAGCTTTGTGAGTCAAGAGGCGCGAAGCATTTGTCTTCATTGCCATCTTTGCAAGTTTGAACTGGATACCTTGGTTATCTCCGATAGGTCTGCCAAACTGCTTACGCTCTTGTGCATATTTTATCGCCGCCTCGAATGCACCTTGAGCAAGCCCAACAGAAAGCGAGGCGATCGCAATACGTCCGCCATCAAGAACTTTCAACGCCTGCACAAACCCTTGTCCTTCTTCGCCGATTAGATTACCGACAGGTACTTTAACGTTATCCATCGTCAAACTTGACGTATCGCTTGCACGCATACCAAGTTTGTTCTCTTTCTTCGATGCGAAGAATCCTTCCATCGATTTATCAAGTACAAATGCGCTGATGCCATGTGCACCTTTTGAGCGGTCTGTTACTGCCATGATGACTGACGTATCACCTACTGTACCATGCGTGATAAAATTCTTTGAGCCATTGATGACGTAGTGATCGCCTTCGCGGACTGCGAATGTTTGTGTACCACCTGCATCTGAGCCGGCTGATGGTTCTGTCAAACCCCATGCGCCGAGCACTTTGCCTGATGCAAGATTAGGTAAATATTTCTTCTTGAGTTCGTCGGAGCCAAAGCCGAGGATATGCCCTGTACAAAGTCCGTTATGTGCAGCAACTGAAAGCGCAACTGAAGGACACACGCGAGCTACCTCTTCGATGATGATGGAATTCTCCATGCAGCCAAGACCGGAGCCGCCGTATTCTGGTGGTACCATGATACTAAGGAAACCAAGCTCGGCCATTTTGGAAAATGTTTCCATTGGGAAGTGTTGGGATTCATCCCATTCCATCACATGGGGGCGAATTTCTGATTCTGCAAAATCACGGGCGACCTGCTTGATTGCTTTTTGGTCTTCGGTGAGCTGAAAGTCGAGCGAGGTAAATTCCATACGTTTCTTAAGAGTACAACGGGTATTCTAACAGCGGCGAACACCCGTTTGTCGCATATCTAAAGCAAATTTTTCTTAGTCATCAGAGACTACAACAGGAAAAGAATTTCCTGTCTTATCAGGCAAAATGTACATTGTAATCGGTCTGCCGGATTGATTGACATTCAATGTGTAATTATTCGAGCTTGTACCGTCAGAAAATGTGATTTGATGTTGACCGTAGGGGATGGTAAAGTATTCGACACTCTTAATCGGCATCGAGACAGTTCGTCCGACAAGCGTAAACCCTACCGTGGTATGGTCAGGAGAAATATTGACGACTCGGACACGAGTAAAGCCACTCTGTGCGAATGACATAGTATCAATAAGTGTGAGATGCGAGATGTCATTCGCACCAACACCTGCAACCGCTACTATTGTCCATCGCTCGTTCTTCTTGATGGTATGAGGAAAACTATGAATAGTATCATTACCATTTGTTGTCTTTGAGAAATACCAATACGTATCTCTGAAGGAAGCTGTTCCTATCCCAAAATATTTACCGATCGAATCCGGATTAATGTCCAGCACCGGAGCTTGACCGGGGACATTATTCCTTGGTATCTTTTCGCCGGGGTTTGTTACTAATAAGCTCAACTGCTGACTTCTCATCCCATTGACGAACTTAATACCTGATGTTTCAAAGTCAATTGTATAGCCGTTTGAGCCAAGGTCATTCATCACGAATGGACCTGCAAGCGGCTCATCATCAACTGGCTTTGTTGCTCCTCGCATGACAATCTTTAAAAAGAAACCGGGTTGATTAAAACCATAAGGGAGGGAAAAAATAACATTTGAAGGATTGCCAGCTTCTGTCACAGTAATACCATCATTAAACGGTAGTATCTCATGTATCGTGAATGTACCATAGCTCAAGGTCGTGAATGGTGAACCAGATGCTACCTTTCCCAAATACACATCAAGGGTTGTAAGATCAGGTATCGCATGTACAAAACTGACGAGAGTTTTATTTTTATCGTCTTCACCTTCTTCGTCATCGGTATTGATAATCACTTTTGTATCAGGGTCGCTGACTTGTTTCCTTGTTCGACGCCCACTTACAATAAGTGTTCGCAAATGAAGGTCAAGCGACACATACTTCTTCATCACAGTATCTTTACCAGCAGCATCACTCGTGACAACAATGGGCAATGAATCCCCGACAAATATTGGTGAACCATCAGCCATAGTTGTATAATAACCGAAGGTCGGAAGTGGTGCATAATCGTAATCAGCTTTGAAGACCTTGCCATTAATGAAAACGGTTATCTTTGGTACATCTACCATTGCATTGACAAGTCGTATCTTGCCCGAACGAACATCAGGATAGACACACGGCTCGGCGCATCCGCTCACCAATAGAGCGAGTCCGAGAAAACTAAGGCAAAACGATGTGCTGATTTTCTGCATAAAGTTACGATTATACTTCCTATACTAATAAACAAGCCAATAGGTCAATAGTTACTCCCCCGCTCGTGAAAAAGAAGTCATTTTCGAGTGAACCTCTCGTCGGGTTTTTCCGTAGTATTGCTTTCATTTCAAGTACAGATGTCCGAATTCTTTCAGCAGTTCTTCTCCAGCGACGGGTTACGCCAGCTTATCACAACCGGCGGTGTCCCTGTCCTATTCGCCATTATTTTTGCGGAAACGGGGCTATTGCTCGGGTTTTTCTTGCCCGGTGATACGCTCCTTGTCATGACGGGCTTGCTTTGTCATGCCGGTGTTATCCAGATGGGTATCGTTGAACTGAATCTTATTTTAATCGTCGCCGCTGTTACAGGCGATGCTCTTGGATATTATATAGGGAAAAAAGCCGGTTCGAAGCTTTATGAGCGACCGGACTCAAAGCTCTTCAAACGTGAACACCTCTTAAAAACAAAGTCATTCTATGATAAGCACGGCGGAAAGACCATCATCCTTGCTCGCTTTATCCCAATCATCCGTACCTTCGCACCGACTGTTGCAGGTACGGTCGGGATGGAATACAAAAAGTTTGCATTCTTCAATATTATCGGTGGTGTACTCTGGATCGCATCAACAACACTTCTCGGTTACTTTCTCGCCGCGACAGTGCCCGGTATAGAGAAGTATTTGCACTATGCAATCTTTGCAGTCATTATAATATCTCTTTTACTACCGCTCGTTCAGTGGCTGCGTCATAAAAAGGTTAAGCAAGAGAAGCCGACAGTATAAGTCCGCACAACTCCTCAAACGACAGCCCTGCTGCTTTTGCGGCTTTGGGGACAAGCGATGTTTCTGTCATGCCTGGCAGTGTGTTAATCTCAAGGCAGTAGTATCTTCCTTCGGAGTCAACGAGAAAATCAATACGCGCATATCCTTTGCATCCACAAGCGTTGAATAGCTGCATTGCACTTTCGCTCATTAAACTTTCCAAACGTTCAGGTATATCGGCAGGGCAATAGTAATTCGTCATGCCCTTAGTGTATTTGTGGTGATAGTCGTAGAAGCCGCCATCGGGGGCTATCTCAACGACAGGCAGAACCTTCCCGTCAAGGATACCCACCGTAAACTCTCTGCCTTCGATGAACTCTTCGATGAGCACACCTTCAGAATACTTCCAAGCAAAGTCAACGGCAGAGCGGAAATCGAAATCGGGCTGACCGGAGATGGTGAGTCCGACCGTCGAACCCTGATCGTTTGGCTTTATGACCATCTTCTCCCCCACAACTTCAGGCAAGCGTTGTGCAAAGAACTCAAGTTGTTCGGGTGTAGTCCCTTTTGAGATAAAGCTCCACTTCGGTGTCGGTACACCTGCGGCAGCCATGAGTATCTTGGTGTATGCCTTATCTATGGAGATTGCCGAAGAGCGAGAACCGCTGCCCGTAAATTTCTTGCCAAGCAGTTCAAGAACTGCCTGAACTGTCCCATCCTCGCCGGGTACACCATGTAATCCGATAACGACAGCATCGGCATTCTTGACGGCATCAGAAGTCAGCGAATCAACAAACACGGACCCTTGCGAAAGCCCTGCGAGGTGCTCCGGAGTTGGTGGAGCGGCATGAGGCGGTTCGGATTGGAATTCATCAATCCCCATTGCGCGACCCGTCGCTGGGTCGAGAAGCGTTACGTTATGCCCGAGCGAGGCATATGCCTTCGCCATCGCAAAGCCGGTTAACAGAGAAATTTCGCGTTCAGCGGATGAGCCACCGAGTAAAATACAAAGATTCATTCTTATGTAGAAAAGGTTTTATACAAAGATACGAGGAGAATCTTGGCCACCAAGTCACAAAGACACAAAGTTCACGAAGAAACCTCAACAACAATGCCCTTATGCGAGTAACAACAAAAACGATAGCCGATAAAAAGCTTCGCTCAGAGAAGATCACCATGCTCACCGCGTATGACTATACCTTTGCCCGTTTGCTCGACCAGGCGGAAATAGATATGCTGCTTGTCGGTGACTCCGTCTCGAATGTCGTCCAGGGCAACGAAACGACACTCCCTGTTACGCTTGATGAGATGATATATCATACGAAAGCCGTAATGAAAGGCGCGACGAATCACTCACTCGTTGTCTGTGATCTTCCATTCATGAGTTATCAGGCAGACCCTGTCGAGGGTTTCCGCAATGCCGGGCGTGTGATGAAAGAGACTGGGGCAGGAGCAGTAAAGCTCGAAGGCGGCGAACGCGTCTGCAAGACAGTAAAACTTATGACCGATAACGGCATCCCTGTCTGTGGTCATCTTGGGCTTACACCACAATCGATCAATCAGTTTGGTACCTATCGCACTCGCGGTACATCACCCGACGAAGCAGAAATGATTCGCCAAGATGCGCTTGCCTTGCAGGATGCAGGCGTCTTTGCTATCGTACTTGAAAAAATACCGACTGTCCTTGCGACCGAGATCACTAAACTCCTGAAAGTTACAACCATCGGTATCGGCGCAGGTAATGGCTGCGACGGGCAGGTTCTCGTCCTCCATGATATGCTCGGGCTTAACGAAGAATTCCACCCACGCTTTGTCCGCAAATATCTCACACTCGCCGACGAAGTCCGCAATGCCTTCAAACAATACAGCGACGATGTCAGAAGCGGCAACTTCCCGAACGAGAGCGAGTCGTATTAAGGAAGTATTCCGCCGTATCGGTATCATTTCTGTCAGTGGGTAAAACTTTCTCTCCCGTCAATACATTATACTACCTGTTAATCTCACTTCTACAGTATGAAGGCAATAATTATGGCGGGTGGATTCGGGACGCGGTTGCGTCCGCTGACGATGCACCTGCCCAAACCAATGGTACCGCTTTTGAACAAGCCGATGATGGAGCACATCGTCCGTTTGCTGAAAGCGCATAATCTGCGTGACCTAACCTCGCTTCTGTTCTTCCAGCCGGAAGCAATTTCGAGCTTTTTTGGAGACGGTTCAAAGTTCGGTATCTCGATGAACTACGTCCGCGCCGAAGCTGATTACGGCACAGCCGGTAGCGTACGCAATGCGACGGAGCAGTTCAACATGAAAGAGCGTATCATCATTATATCCGGTGATGTGCTTACAGATTTTGACCTGACCGACGCTCTTGCCTACCACGAAGAGAAGAAGGCAGTCGCAACTATCGTCCTTACACGTGTCAAGAACCCATTGCAGTTTGGCGTTGTCATCACGAACGACGACGGGAAAGTAAGCCGCTTCCTTGAGAAGCCATCCTGGGGTGAAGTCTTCAGCGATACGATCAATACAGGTATCTATATCTTAGAGCCGGCAGCTTTTGAGCGCATCCCATATAAGCGTGAGTTTGATTTCTCAAAGGATCTTTTCCCGATGCTTCTTGAAGAAGATGCGGGACTCTATGGCTACATTGCTCCCGGGTACTGGCGCGACATCGGCAACCTCGGTGAATATCACGAAGCGCATCTTGATGCTCTCGGAGGCAGAGTACGTATTGAGTCTGAAGGTGTTGAGCAGGACTGTGCAATCATAGGTGAAGGGTCTCTTGTCGCTGATGTGCAGTTCTTCGGGCAGAACATCATCGGCAAAAACGTCAAGATTGCACCGGGTGTGAAAGTATTGAATTGTGTTGTCGGTGATAACTGTGTCATTCATGGCGGTGCTCGAATTGATAATTGCGTCTTGTGGGATAATGTAGAAATCGGTGAACGCGTCGGGATGAGCCACGTTGTTCTTTGTAATGGAGTAAAAGTTGGTGCAGATGCTGTCATTCATGAACACGTCTTTATGGGTGAGCGGTGCGAGATAGGTGAAGGCGCGGAAGTAATGCCCTACGTCAAGCTTTGGCCACAGAAACGTGTTGACGCGGGCGCGATACTTCATACAAGCATGGTATGGGAAGGTAGATGGACAAAATCGCTCTTCACAAATTCACGTATCACCGGCGTATCAAATATCGAAGTAACGCCTGAATTCACTGCGAAAGTCGCCGCTTCGCTTGGCGCAATGGTCGGCATGAGCAAACGTGTTGTTGTCTCGCGTGATAGCGATCCTGCTTCTCGTGTAGTGAGTCGTGCATTTACAGCAGGACTCATGAGCGCAGGCGTGAATGTTGCTGACTTACAGCAAACACCGATCCCGCTCACTCGTCACTTCCTCGTTTCGGGCAGACAAGCAGCGGGTGTTCATATCCGCAAGAACCCAAATGATAGGTCACGGACTGACCTCATCTTCTTCGATTCAGATGGTAAAGATCTGACTACATCAAAAGGAAAAACCATCGAGCGATATTTCTTTGGTGAGGACTTCCCTCGTGCTCCGCAAGAGAAGGTTGGTGACATCGAATTCCCTGCTCATAGCGAAGAAGCATACCGCAATCAGTTCACGAGTTCTCTTGATAAAGAACTCATCGGGAAATCAAAGTTCAAAGTTGCGATAGACTATGGATACGGCATAACATCAACTATCTTCCCGAACATACTTGGCTCGTTCGGAGTAGATGTTGTCTCGATGAACGGTTACCTCGACCCGAGTAAACTCACACGTTCGCAAGAAGAGATAGACCGTTCTGTCTCGCAGCTTAAAGGCATCGTTACTTCACTTGGCTATGACATGGGTTTTATCCTTGATGCAGGCGGCGAGCGCATATCACTTGTTGACAGCAAAGGCACACACTACAGCAATCAGCGTTTGCTCACACTTGTAACAAAACTTTTCCTAGATAGCAAGAAGATAGACGGTAAAGAAGTCAAGAGTATTGCAATACCTGTTTCTGCATCATCAGATGTTGAGATGGTCGCGCGTTCATATGGAGTTGAAGTAGTATATACGAAAAATTCACATGCGGCGATGATGGTCGCGGGCGGAAAAGAAGGTATTTCGTATGTTGGTGGTACAATGGGCGGGTTTATCTTCCCTGAATACTTCTTCGCAGTTGACGGTATGTTCACTGCATCAAAGATCGTCGAGATGCACGCACGTATCGGACGTACGACAGCTGAAATAGCGAGTGAGATACCGGTACGGTATCAAGCGAAACGTAGCGCACTCTGTCCGCAAGATCAGCTCGGCACAGTCATGCGTCGCGCGGTTGAACACTCGAAGAACATGCCGCGTATGCTCGTTGACGGTATCCGCTTCTCGCCGATACCCGGCAGCGACTCATGGGTGCTGGTTATCCCCGAAAAAGAACGCCCATACTGTGAGATACTTGCCGACGCGGCAACAAGCGAGATAGCTGAAGCACTTGCAGAGCAATATGCACAACATGTATTCGAATGGAGAAAGTAGGCGGACAATTAGGCGTTTAGCGAATAGACGTTTAGAAATTATGAAAACATTGATAGCTGTATTCGTAGTCTTGATGCTCAATTCGTTCGCAAATGGTCAAACGCGTTCATGTTGCAGCATGCCTGAAAAGAAAATGGTCGCATTCGCATTGGATGAGTCATTCCGCAAAGCACATGCCGAGCCGCTTCCGTTTACTGACCCTGCTCCGACAGGAGAATGGATAACATTTAAATGCCTCGACGGAAAAGTGGGTAAGGCATTCGTCACAAACATGAAGAAAGACCCTAAAAATATTATCTTCATGTTTCATGAATGGTGGGGACTCAATGATTATGTAAAAGCCGAAGCCGAGCGCATCAGCAAAACACATGACGTGATGGTAGTTGCGCTTGATCTTTATGACGGCATGGTAGCCACAACACGCGAAGATGCGGCGAAATATATGCAGGAGATGGCTTCGAGCGGACGAGGTGTTGCTATAACCGATGGCGCATTCGAGCATTTCCCTATCGAAGCACACTACATTACCATCGGTTGGTGTCTTGGTGGTTCATGGTCAATGAAAGCAACCTTGCTTCGCGTACCAGAAGATGAACGTGTAACAGGGTGTGTGATCTACTACGGGATGCCGGAGATAAATTCCGACCTGCTCAAAAACCTTCATGCACCTGTTCTTGGTATCTTTGCGAACAAAGATAAATGGATAACACCCGAAGTGGTCTCGAACTTTGAAACAGCAATGACAAAAGCAAAGAAGAACCTGACACTAAGAACATACGATGCCGATCATGGTTTTGCAAACCCAAGCAACCCTAATCACGACAAAGCCGCGAAGGAAAATGCAAGTAAACATGTTGATGAATTCATCAAAAAACGATTTGGTCTTTAATGACAATAACTGAACTCGGCTCACTATTATCTAAGAATGGTCTTGACCTCACCACACAACAGGTGGATGGTCTTTCGCACTATGCAGAGCTACTAAAAGAGAAAAATCAAGTCGTCAATCTTATCTCGCGTAAAGATGAAGATAATATCTTAGAGAAGCACATCCTGCACTCGCTTACACTTCTCTTACCAAGTGTTTCGAACTTTGTCATTCCACAAAACGCAACTGTCTTTGATATTGGCACAGGCGGCGGATTGCCGGGCATCCCTATAAAGATTGTCCGTCCTGATATTACTATCGCCCTTGTTGATTCTATCGGGAAGAAGATAGCTGCTGTGCAGGAATTTATTGATGCGCTTGGGTTTGAGAATGCACGTGCCATCGCCCACCGTAGCGAGGTGCTTGCCACTAAAGATGGGCATAAGAAGCTGTATGATGTTATTATCTCACGTGCAGTTGCGCCGCTTGATGAGCTTGTCGGCTGGACAAAAGACCTACTAAAGCCCGGAGCGACACTCCTTGCCCTTAAGGGCGGTGACCTCTCGCAAGAAATGAAGCGTGCCCGGAATTTCAGACACATCAAAGATATTTCCGAATCATTACTCACGCTTAGCGGCTATGATGAGTTCGTCCGCGACGAAAAGAAGGTTGTCCGTGTTAGTTTTCTCTGATGAAATCAGTAAACTTCTGCTTCGGCACCCATAACCATCAGCCCATCGGTAACTTTGATTACGTCATCGAAGAAGCGTACGAAAAGTCCTATCTGCCGTTCTTTAAACTTGCCGCAAAGTATGATGTAAAGTTTGCAACGCATTTTTCCGGCATCTTGCTTGATTGGTTGGAGAAGAATCATCCAGAGCAACTTGCATTGCTGAAAAAGATGGTCACTAGCGGACAGCTTGAAATCATCTCTGGTGGATATTACGAGCCGATACTTGCCGTTATTCCCGACAGAGATAAACATGAGCAGATTAATCGGCTAACTTCTCGAATCAAAGAACTACTTGGTTACGACGCAAATGGTTTATGGTTAGCAGAACGTGTATGGGAGCAGCAACTTGTGCAGCCGTTACACAAAGCGAGTATCAACTACGTAATTCTCGATGATACACATTTCCGCGCCGCAGGTCTTGAAGAAAGTGACCTGACGGGATACTACATGACAGAAGATAATGGCAAAAGTGTTGCCGTCTTTCCTATCTCGAAAGCACTTCGATATACTATTCCATTCTCTCCTGTTGATGAAACGTTAAAAGTACTGCGCAACGCGGCAAGCGATGACGGGAAGAACATCGTCACATTCGCTGATGACGGCGAGAAGTTCGGTGTATGGCCGCGAACATTCGATCATGTATATAAGGATGGTTGGCTCAAAGAATTTTTTGCTAAGATAGCAGAGAATAAGTCATGGATTAAACCACTGCACTTCTCCGAAGCTGTGAAGCTGGTAAAGCCGAAGGGACGCATCTATCTCCCCAATGCAAGCTACGCCGAGATGATGCAGTGGGCACTCCCGACTGCAAAAGCGAACTTGAAGTATGAACACTTCTCCCATGCACTCGCTGATGATCGAGAGAAATGGGAAGAGTATATGCACTTCGTACGAGGCGGCTACTGGCGTAACTTCTTCGTGAAATATCCTGAATCGAATCACCTACATAAACGAATGCTTGCCGTTAGCGAAAAGTATTCAGATACGACAAGCGAAGGATATACACATCTGCTCGCTTCACAATGTAACGATGTCTTGTGGCATGGTGTCTTCGGCGGTATCTATCTACCGAATCTTCGTCATGGGGTTTATACCGAGCTAATTAAAGCGGAAGCTCTTTCAGAGAATGAGCCGGTAACAATTGATGCGGACAACATCACACTTCGCACGAAAGAACTCTCGCTTACAATAGATTCATCCCGAGGAGGAGCGATCAGCGAGATTGACTTTATCCCGAAAGCATTCAATGTCTCAAACTTTATCAACCGCATCCCCGAAGCATATCATGAAAAAGTAAAGTTTGCGACAACAGTTGAAAAAGCGCACGGGACAGGTTCGATACACGATGCAATACTTGCTAAAGAAGAGGGTTTAGAGAAATATCTTATTTATGATTGGTATCGGCATGGTTCATTCATAGAACATTTCATCTCCCGTTCAACAACTCTTGAAGATTTTGCATCAATGAACTTCCTTGAGTTCGGCGGCTTCTCGCAGGTGGAAACAATACCCGTTATTACAAAAAATAGCGATGGAATTGATATTGAATTTACAATCGATGGTAGAGTTCATCAAGACGGCAACTCGCTTCTTGTTCAACTCAAAAAGAAACTATCAACTTCATTTACATCTAATACCATAGATATTACGTATAATATAACGAACAACTCCGACGAGACACTTGATATGCGTTTTGCTTCGGAGTGGACATTCGGGTTGCTTGCAGGTGATGCACATGACCGCTACTACAAGTCTCCGAAGGCAAAACTCTCGAAGATCAACAAGCAGCTTCGTTCAAGCGGTGAGATAAAGAAGGCAAAGGAGCTTTCACTTGTTGATGAATGGTCAGGCATTTGCATTGATATTAAGACACACGATGCCGTTGCTTTCTGGCGCACTCCAATCGAGACTGTTGCTTCAAGCGAAGCGGGTTTCGAGAGAGTCTATCAGGGTTCTATCGTGCTGCCGTTCTGGGACATCATTGTAAAGCCCTCCGCGACGAAAGAGATCAAACTTTCGGTTACTATAGCGTCACAAGAATTGCCCTCCAAATGATGAACTATCTAATTTACGAATGTGTAGTTTGCTTGGCTTGAAAAGCGTACTCGCTATACTTCTTCTACTTATCGTTGCTTCTGCAAATGCACAGGAGGATACTGTCGCACCTATGCCGCAAATTACCAAACAGCAGGCAGTCGCAGATACACTTGTCCTTCGCCAGAGCACGATGGATATTGACCCGGGGCGGCTTGCCGCATCTATTGCCGTTGTCGGCGGATCGATAGCCGGAGTTCACCTAATCCAATACAATTCATGGTGGAAAGATCAGCGAGGTGATTTTCATCTTTACGACGACCCAGATTACGAAAAGAACTTTGATAAGGTCGGACATGCATTCGGCGGATACGTCACCTCGTTCTTTTTTGACGAAGCATACTCGTGGGCAGGTTTTAGCAAAGAGCAATCCGTATTTCTCGGCGCGGCAAGTTCACTCCTGTTTGAACTTTATGTTGAAATTGAAGACGGATTCGCGCAAACTTGGGGATTTTCACAAGGTGACATGAAAGCGAATATGGCCGGCTCGGCATTCTATGTTATTCGCAACACCATTCCTTTCATGAAGAACTTCGACTATAAGTGGTCATACATACCCACACCAAAGAACCCGGACCCGAATGCACACCAAGTTAATATCATTGATGATTATCAAGGACAATCGTATTGGGTAACGGCGAATATCAACGGACTATTGCCCCGCTCAATGCAAGGCGTTGTGCCTGAATGGCTGAATCTTGCATTCGGTGTCGGCGGATATTCACTTGACGCCCCAACCGTACCCGGCGATGACCCCTACAAAGATCGTAAAGTTGCATACTATATCGGTATTGATTATGATATGGAGAAGATCATTCCGGAATCAAGTATCGGTTTTTTGAATTTTATACGTCGTGGAATGAAGTATATCCATTTCCCTGCTCCGGCATTTCGCATCTCGCCCGAGCCGAGATTCTTTATACTCTTCCCGTTCAAAATGTCGATAGGGTGAAGCAAGAAAAAAACATATCGCGCCCCAAGAAGGTCATTCGCCGCGAAGGTATCGGCGCACTTCGGCTATCGGTCATTATCCCGACAAAGAACGAAGAGAAACTTCTCACTCGCTGCCTTCAAGAGTTTACGCAGCCGTTAAAGAACGAGTATAACATTGAAATTATCGTGAGCGATGGCGGCTCCGATGATTCAACCATCGGCATCGCCGCCGCCTTTGCCGATAAGATCGCAGTGCATGAAGAAAAAAACCGTAAGCAAACTATTGCCGAAGGGCGCAACCGCGGCGCAACACTTGCATCAGGTGATGTGCTTATATTTCTGAATGCGGATTCATTCATCCACGAACCCAAAGAATTTTTTGAGCGTATCCGACGACGTTTTCTCCTTGACCCGTCGCTTCTCGCGCTTGCGGTAAAGGTAGAGGTTGATCCCGACGAGCGGAAGTTCTCCGACGTGCTCTTTCACGGCTTTTTTAATTTGTATGTTCGCATTGTCAATCGGCTTGGTATCGGTCTTGCCAGAGGTGAATGCCAAATAGTCAGGCGTCAGGCGTTCAGTGCGCTGGGGGGGTATAATAATTTGCTTCCGGCAGGTGAAGACTTCGAGTTCTATAAACGACTCAAGAGTTACGGCAAAGTTCGCTTCGATAATAAGCTCCTCGTCTTTGAATCACCGCGCCGCTACCGCAAGTACGGATACGCCAAAGTCTATAAAGATTGGACAGCCAACGCCCTCTCCGTCCTCCTGACCAAACGCGCCGCCTGCGAAGAGTGGGAAGAGGTACGGTAGTCACTGCTTCACAAACTTCCCCGTAACTACATCCTTGCCCATTTGCAACCTGACGAAGAATGTACCACTCCAATGTTTCGGGATTGCAATGGTGTGATCATTCGCTCCACGTTTTGTCGAAAGTGTTTCTTCAAGAACAACCTTCCCGAGTTCATCGAGAAGTTGTAACTGTGCTTTGTCATTGGTGAAAGATTCAAAGGAAACTGTTGCATCTCCGTTTGTTGGATTCGGGCGGATGCTTGTAATCTCTAAACTTGCTTGACCAGTTCGCAAGAATGATTGAATATGTTTATCACCACATTCGTAACGATAGGTAAACCCTGCTTGTGTGATAGCGGCTATCTTCAGTGCACAGCTTGACGTATCTCCGTTGTTGATAGATATGTTCGATACTGTTATATCCGTCGCGCTGTCTTTAGTCAGGAAGACGTGATAGACAAGTATTGCAAGCGTGTCATCAGTGCTTGCAAGCTCATTCGGGTTTGAGATCGTGATGCGTGAGCCATTCTTGCTAACCGTGTTACTGCCTTCAGGTCTAATGTATTCGAGAAGGTCTTCGTTTAGCGAGAGATCAAAGTCGAGACGATTTACTCCACTGCCTGCGCTGCCAAGCCCCTGCTCCCCGACTATCGCCAAGCGAACTATCTCATCGGAGGTGGCACTCCCGTCAAGCATACCAATATGGAATGAGTAGCTCTTTGGATAGGTATAACTGCGAGAGAGTGTTATTGGAGCTATCTGATTATCGGCATCAGATGTAAATGTTATTGTACCTGTAGAGATATTCCCCTGTGAAGTATCTACAATAGTGTTGACAGGTATATCTATGCTTCCACCCGGCGGAATGATAATTGGTGTAGCAACACTACTACTAAACCCTATCCCTTGTACCCCAAACCCTAAAATCCTTAACGTATCACATCCTGTATTCCTTAGAGTTACAACAGAATCTCTTTCTTCACATAGAGTTGTTGTGCCGAAGTCAAGTGTATTCGGAGAGGATGATAGGATACGTGTACCGTCGGTGACGTTCACGGTGAGCGGTATAGAGTCACGACGCAAACCATTTCTGTTTGTCGTAGAGAGCACTATATACCCTCTGCGTACTCCCTTCATCTGTGGGTTCAGATAGACCTGATAACGAATGGTGTCATTTGGTATCAGAGCAAGTGGCGGTAGTCCAGACATCGTATAATCCGCGTCAGCGAAGAGTGTTGCATCTGTTAGTGAGAGAGTATCACAACCTGTATTCGTAACATATCCGCTACCTGAATCACGAGAGCAGAACGAAAGAGCATTGAAATCAAAACTTTTGGGTTCATAAGCGAAGATTCCGTCGCCCTCAACGCCAGTGCCTTCGAGGAATAGCTCTACATCTTGCGTTAGTCCTTGCTGTTCCGCCCGGTATTTTGGGTATGCTCGGGATGTACCTGTTCCTAATGGTGTAAATCGGACGTTGATCGTTACCGAACTATCGGGTGGAATACAATACGGATAGGAAAGAGCGCTGATGATAAACTCCGAAGGTATCGCTCCGGGTCCTTGTGTAATGCACAGTGTATCACAGCCCGTGTTATGAAGCGTGATAACCGTATCTCTTGCTTGGTTGCATGTCGAGGCAGTCCCGAGGTTGTACGTAGTGGCAAGTGAAGTAAGTCGGGGGGGCTCGGCAAGAGACTCAGCACTTATTGATATGAGAGTATCAATTCCAAGTGAATCATCATAAAGTTTATAGTGTCCCTTAATACGAAGTGTAGCAGTGAATACGCCTACTTGATCTAACGGTGAAAATTGAACTCCCCAGCTATATGAAGTACCTTCAGTCAAGAACGAAGGGAATGTTGGTGTACTGATGGTAAAGTGTTGTGCATCTTGTCCGCTGATAGAAATTGAATCTATCGTCATTACTCCGCATCCCGTTGCGCCTATAGTTATGGGTACTGTTCGAGTGGAACATGATGATGTTTTTGCAAAGATTGGAGTAGTAAGATTCGGCTCATCTCCTTGCTGAATTCTGTCGCCGCCGCTATTGTATGTTACCCAAACTGCTCCGTTGGTATCGACGACAAACACAATGTTATCATTGACGGCACACATAAGTTTGGTTTCATAACCTAATAATGGACCTCCTATTGAACGCCATGTTTTCCCTTTGTCGAGAGAGCGTAGTACACCGTCTTTAGTAGTCGTTGCATATACTGCTTTTGGCGTTGCTTGTATGTGCCCAGAAACAGGTCTTGCTTTGTTTTGATAGGTTGTATCCCATGTACTTCCCCTATTATAGCTTACCAGCAACTGACTGAGAATTGTAAAGCTAAAATAAATGTCCTCGTTGGCAACATATAAAATACTATCGTTGCATGGGTCGGTATCAAATCCATAAGTGTCATGACCGAAGGGGGAAGTCTTTGTCCATGAAATGCCCTCATTGGTAGAATATGCAATAAATCCTAAAGTATCGATGTCATTCTTCAAAACAAAAATATTTTCTTGAGAAGAATATTTTACTTGAATATAATTTTGATAATTGCGTCCGCTATCATAAAACACTAGGCTTGCAGTATTCCCATTATCGACAGAAATAGCAATTCCCCTTGAATGTGCTGCTATTATAGAATCTTGAATATCAAGATATGCTACTGAATTAGCTCCTGCAACGAATGATGGGGGTAAATTTTTCCATGTTCGCCCTTGATCATAAGTAATTATACCCCCCTTAAGGAAGTATGAAACTATTACTTGATTACTATCAAGTATCCCAATATCGGTAACATTTATTGTACCTGTTGGGTATCCGCCCGGATTAACGATTACCCTCCATGTTTTCCCCGTATCATTTGAGATACATACTTTGTCTTGATAGCCTAACCATAAGATTCCATCCTTAAACTTTATAGTCTGAGATTGAGATGCACCCCCCACCGGAAATACATTTGGAACCGAAAATCCAGTAGATTGCCACTGAGACAAGGCACTGCTGGAAATAATAGAAGATAAAACACAGAATGCCATTATCTGTGCACTTTGACGACAATAGTTTGCAATATGCCTCATATAAGCTATTTATTTCTTCATTAAAATACTCTACGCCTCTTGTGAGGCGTAGAGTTGAAAAATATTTACTTCACTATAAGAAGTGTTCTATTGACTATTACATTACCGAGTGGTGATTCAATAGTATAGAAGTAGCGTCCCGAAGGAAGTTGTTCTCCTGTAAAGAAGAAGAAGTGCGTCCCTGTACTATTAAAGTTTTCCGTTTCGGTATGTATAAGCTTGCCAGACTCATCTACAATTCGTATTCGGGCATCAGATTTTACCTGTAAAGTAAATGGGATTTTCGTTTTGAAGTCCGATTGTTTTGTCAACGGGTTAGGATAGTTTGGCATTGTCGCGCTACCTTCTCCGTAAACCAATGACGGTGTAAAAGTTGATGGCGCCTCCTTTAGTAATAGTGTTTTTGCTCCACATGATGCTTGCGGATCATTAATATCAAAAATTTCAACTTTTGTTACTCGATCCGTAAAACACTTAGGAATTCTGAAGCAGAACGTATGGCAGTGGCCAATACATGGAGTTGGTGAAATAGCATAGAAATCAATTGAATCTACAACCCATAGACCCGATACAAGTCGTTTATGCGGGTTTATTGTCCATCCTCCGCCATCGACTTCAATGCCATTCGCTGTCCAATTTGCACACCCAGGCGCCGGACCTTGTGTTATACAATCTGTTAGTGGAAGTGTCTGAGCAGGGTTATTAGGATCTTTGAAAGTCACCCTTAATGAGCAGGTTGGTGAGCTAAGAACTGTGCCTGCTCTTCTGAAACAGAATTTTAAAGCACACCTGTATTTGAAATCCAGCCAGAACTTATCGCATCCGCTACAGTTTACATCATCACCAGCTCCGCATGGTCCATCAAGTGGTATATCACTCCCCAGCATCACCGCTTGTGGGGGAGTACTATTATCTAATCCCCCAAAACTGAAGGTTTGAAATATGCTTGCACAAGATGGCCCTATGCGATTCGGATGATCGCATAGGTAAATCGTAAATGAAGCTGGACCGGTTATTCCGTTCCCTCCCCAAGTCAGATTAAATGTGCCTAGCCCTGGGTGAGAAAATGCCGCTGCAGGATTTAGATTCATGACTTGATCCCTCAAACAATCCCAGTTAAAACAATCATCGTTTGAGGCGAAGTTAGAGTTTAGTTGTATCCCTAAAGTTTTGACCGTTTCTCCATCAGGAATAACAATATCAAATCGGATACAGCATTCTGCATCACATTGGTTAAAATTCCCGGCAGTAGCCGTTACACCTTGACCATATGATTCACCTCTTAAGAGTATGCTTAAGAGAACAACACACAACAGGGATGTGCCGCGCACAAATCTGCGATATGAGAAATATGACTTAACACGTAACATAGGATATTCTCCTTATTATCAAAGTAAATACAAGAATAAATCCTGTCACGGAAGTGTTAGTAGTACCGTACTGGTCTAAAAGACGGTTTACGTTGCACTCCCGTGCAGGAAACTGCGCTGAATTGTAATGTACCGTTCGGTACACATTGAGCCGCGCGCAAGTGCGGCTCAAACTTTTTGGGGTTGAGGGTATTTTCAGAATAGCTCGTGTTATCTGGTCCTGCATACCATCTGTTAGTAATGATAACCACTGACTGCTGCGTGCTTGGGTAGTAAACAGGCATGAACAGGGAGTGCATAGTAAAAGAACAGCGAAAAAACACACCTGCTCTATTAATAGACGAAAAACGATAAATAGAACAGATCACATAGAAACCGTAACAAATATAATACATAAATACACGGAATACAAGTGTTTATGAAATTTATTCTCAGATTTATTGATGACCTATTAATTTTGTAACAAACTAAGCACTAATACAGAAATGAGCACTTTTTAAGAAGTCAATGATTTGCTGCACGATAGGTGCCTACCCGAAATGGCGAAATTAAGCGGATAACGGCGATAATTGAATTGTCCAAAGATTATCTTGTTGATTCTTATTGGGTTACGGTCTTTTTTCGGCAGGCATCTTGCAGGAGGTAGGTCGGATTTCGTATATTTGCACGGGGAAGTTTGGACATTTCCCTTTTCCGAAGGATTTTAGATTGCTTTCCTCGATTCCTCGGAACCGGGCTAAAGCCACTACTCGCAATGACAACCCAAAAACCATACGTCCATACCTCCATACGACCTGATTTCAAATGTGTAAATTTACAGCACCTTCCCAAATTACCCCCTTTAAGCTTTACGCTTTGAAGTTTCAGCTTGAGTGTGGTGCACAATTACCTGGTAGTTATATACTTGTTTCACCAGTTGACCGTAAAAAAAAAGCATCGAATACTATCCCTATTTAACCATCGCCAACATCTCTGCCCTCCGAGCATTAATTCGCTCAATTAACTCCTCTTGCTGTTTAATGGCTTCCTTTAGTCCCGATACAACAGCTTTGTCAAACTTTATGTCCTCTTCGCTAATGAAGTTAGGGCGTGGGGCTTTAACACTGCTCTCGACAGCTTCTATAATAGCTCGCGCCTGTGTAATTAGTGCTTCGCTTTGAGCATTAATCTCCCCTTTGTTAAATATGATGCTATCTATTTCGTTCATAAATTAGTCCTCTTGTGTGAAAAAGTTTAGCTGTCGCTCTCTTGCCCTTCGTTGTCGCTTTGGCTTAGTTTCTCTTTTGGGTCGTTCTTTTTCAGGGCTTCGTCTAATTCTTCCTTCGGTACTTTTAGCAAGTTTTCTACGAACTTCTTGAAGCTCTCGAAGTCGCTTTGCGGTTCGGTATCGTTCTGATTCTCTGGTGTCTCTTCTTGTATCATTAGGCGGCAATGGCTCCCGTTAATTCAGCGTATGTAAGTTTTCTGTTAATGATACCGGACATTCCTTGCTCAAAGCGTA
This sequence comes from Kapaibacterium sp. (SeqCode), assembly GCA_046590205.1. Taxonomy (GTDB): domain Bacteria; phylum Bacteroidota; class Ignavibacteria; order Palsa-1295; family Palsa-1295; genus DATDEW01. Next base: position 25,223 of record JBKJTT010000025.1, on the reverse strand, counting down.
CCTTATCGGTTACCTTACGGGTGTTATAACGGAATGCCTGTTCGTCAAGGTATCTGTCAATATGGAACGGAGCAATCTGAATATATGTGCCCTTCACAGTGCGCTTAAAGCATGACCAAAAATTCTCAATACCATTAGTATGAACATTGCCGCGAACATACTCATTCGTTGTGTGATCTACAAATCCATGTTGGTAAGTATTGCGTCCTGCGATAGTTCTATAAGCAGGGTGCCCGTCTGTTAAAAGCGTTGAACCCTCTTCGATATTCTGCAATACGACAGGTTCTAATGACTTCTCACCTGCACTCTTAATAACCTGTGCCCGAACTTCACCGCCTATTTCGAGCATACCCATAACTGGTGTTTTGCCCTTGACACCTTTATTGACCCAAAACGAAGAGGGGATATGCCTACGATGCTTAAACTTCTCTTTGCCGCCCATGTAGGTTTCATCACACTCTACTTCGCCCGATAACTTTTGGAATGTGCCCGTTGATAAAACTTTACGGCAACGGTGCAATAAATGCCAAGCTGATTTTTGGGTGATGCCAAGTGAACGAGCAATTTCACACGAAGAAACGCCGTTCTTTGAATTCATAATCATCCAAAGTGCAGGAATCCATTTTGTCAATGGGATAGGAGAGTTCTCGAAGATAGTACCAACCTTTACGCTGAATTGCTTTTTACAGCCCTTCTCACGGCATTTGTAAATAGGTCGTGTTGAAAGACCAATACAGTTATCAGAGCCACACTTTGGGCAATATGGCTTTCCATCAACCCATTTGAGTTGTGCGATGAACTCAACACAGGTCTTTTCATCTGAAAAGTGTCTAACTATTTCCAACAATGTCTTTGGTTCGTTTTTCATGCTCGTTTCAGCAATTATTAAGTTATATCTTAATAACGTTGAAATCCGAGCAAGGTTTCAATGAAATTAAGATATATCGAAACTTTTTTCTTTCTTTCTTGATTTAACTGTGCGTGGGTAAACCAGACGAAAAAATGCTCGAAGTTCGTAAGCTGATCTGCCGAAAGATTTCAGCCGGAATTCGTGCGAAGGGCTGGACACAGTTGGAGTTTGCTGATAAATGGGGTAAAAAAGCATCGTGGGTTAGCTACATTTTAAGCGGGAAAAACGACATTTCCTTATCTACTTTGGCGCAAATTGAACAATTATTAGATATGGAATTACTTAACAAACGGTGATTTCACGCTATTTTGTTGGAAGAATGTTGCGAACCATTTATCGGAAACGTAGGTTTACATTTACGATAAATGGTGGAGCACGAGGGAATCAAACCCTCCGGTTGCGAGCGCCAACTCCGACTACCGGCGAATCTGCGTGCCCCGACATTCATCTTTCTGCTTTAAAAGCGGAAAGCGGAGAGGGTGGGGTTCGAACCCACAAAACCCGTCCAGGTCGAGTGATTTTAAGTCACTTGTGGCTACCAATTTCACCACCTCTCCAAATACAGCCGCGTCCAATACGGCATTTGAGGGTCAGATTATGTCTGACCCTTTTTAATTTCTATTCTTCATCATCCTCTACGTCTAATGGGTTGACAACAGCCCCCAAAGCGTCCCGATCACCAAAACCCGACACCTTACCAACTGCGGCATAATCCGCAATTGATTTCCCAGCGTCACCCAATAGGGTACCAATAACATCGAAATCCCTCCCTCGCCCCTTTGAAACGCCCTGCTTCATCTTATAGTAAGTGTCGCCATTCAAGTTTACCGAAGTGAGGTCGAAGTAAACGGATTTCGTTAAATAGTCGAGTTCTATCTCCGAGAAGAACTTTTTGGTGGAGCAGTAATAATAGTCCCCCGCCTTATTTATCCTAAAGGACGCTTTGTCGTCATTCGCTTTGGGTATCAGGAGCATGTATAGGTTATCCCCATCCGGCTCACTCCTATTACGCCTAAATCTTACACCCATGCCCTCCTTTATGCCAAGCACATCAATAGCATCAGCTGTGAAACCGAGTTTCCCGGATTTATGCACTGTGCATCTTAACACTCTGTTCAGAGCTGATGCGTCAAAATCTTCAAAGTCAAAATTTAACATATATTACCTCCGTAGTACAAACACAGATTTTTACGGGTTAGTTCATTTCCTTAGTGTCATTCCCATGTTTTTTAAATACATTCTCTGTTTTATCGCCCCTGCCTGTTAAAGTTCCAAGCTGAACGTTTGTGCGGTGCCCATGCTTTCAGCATTTATCCATATAAACGCGAAAGACCCAAGCGTGCTGCCATGGCACCTCGGGTCCTTCCCAGATTTTAGTTGTAAGAATCGAAACTCTTTTCATGTTCTATCATCGTTTTGCTCACGATGCAGAACACTCTACATCACGAGCTATTTATTTTCTCTGTAGCCGTCGGCTTTTCCGACCGCCACTGCTAATGAGTACATAATACGTCTCATAGGTTCGTATGTAGTGGATGTATGTTAATAAAACTTTTTCACGACATCCCAGAGTGAGATGAAGCGATGACTATGAATGTCATTTCCCTAATGATTGGTTCCGCCGTATTTAAATTTAATTCAACAACTTACTGTTTAGAATCTATGTGTGTTGGTAAGTCAAGTATATAACTACCAATTACCTCCCAATAAAATCAATGACTTACAGACCAATTATTCGTACTTTACTTTCTCGACTGCCCACTCGCCAGCGCCGGCTTTGGCGATGAAGATCAAGCCGCCGATGAGGGCGAGGTTCTTCATAAATGCGCCAACCTGTTTCTCCTCGGTTGGTGGATGCATGACGAAGGTGACAGGGATTAGCCAGATGATAAGCCCGAACGCCGCAAGGCGGGTCTTGTAGCCGACGAGTATCATCACGGTGAATACGAGCTCCATCGCGATGACGATCCATGTCAACACATCGGGCATGGGCATTGTTTTTTCAGCGAGCTTTGAGGTAAGCTCTTCGGGGTTCATTATCTTGCCGTAAACACTTTTGAGAAATAGAGCGCACATTAGCACTCTGCCAAGAAGTGGGAGCCATGTATTCATAACGGAGGTTTATTTTGTTAAAATCATTCTATGTGAATCGAAGGTATCACCGACGGTAAAGGTATATGTATAGACACCGCTCGGGTAGGGAGAACCATCAAAATTATAGTAGTGATACCCTGGCTGGCGAACTTCATCGAGGAGTACTTTGAGTTCTCTGCCAAGTGCATCATAAAGTTTGAGGGTAACGCGAGTCGGCTCATCACCGCCGACGGAGTATTTTATCCGTGTCGTTGGGTTGAAGGGATTCGGATGATTGCCTTCAATAAAACTGCCGGGTTTAAATTCTTTGAGTCGTACCGGAGTGCAAATATCACTTATGGTGATCCGACCGTTCTCCGCTTTCGCAAGCGGCTCTATACTGTTGGAGAAGTCAATACCCGTCTGGATAAGATCGGTAAAGCTATCAGGCGGAGCTGACTCTTTGGCTTTGAACCTGATCTTTACAAGCTCACCAGTTTTATCAAAACGAGACGTTGTCGCTGAGATCGAAATATCAATCCTCCCCGGGGTAACGGTCTTGGAGAAGAGCCAATCACCTGAAGTTAAAAGCGCTCCGCGCTCGACAGCCATCACCTCAACGAGTGCCGGATCATACGTGATGCTTTCGCTTAAAGAACGAATTGGAGTGAATGTTCCCGATAGATCGCTAAGAAGCTGCTGCGAGACAGTTACTTCTTTGCCGTGGGTCGTATAGTAATTCGGACTGATAAAGAGCGTTGCTTCCTGCGGGAGATGGTCTGTCCCTAAGAAATACATCACCTTCGGCGCCTGGTCGGGGAAGTATAATGTAAATGTCCCTGCATGATTGCCGTCATTTGGGATATGTACCTTCGGTGCGAAAGTGAAGTTATATATCTCATTACTTCCTACACTATAAGTGAACGCTCCGGTATTTCCAACGACACTGTATTCTAATGGATTCGATATGACCCCACTTGTTACCGTTAGCTTTGCATCGCCAATATTTGTAAACTTTGATTGCAGTGTTTTAGAAAGTCCGATGACAACTTTACCGAAGTTCAATGTATCACCTGTATCGTAGTAGGGTACACCTTGCCCTGCAACTCCTTTTGCATAGAACGTCACAACATCACCATCACTTGTTGCAAGATCGAAGCGAGCGAAGTAATTACCATTGACTAATGGTGAGAATCTGACGGTGATATTCTCTTGGCTTTGCCCTGCTATATTAACAGGAAGACCTGAAACAGAAAACGGTTGACCTGATGGAGTAATTGAAACTCCAAGCAGTGTAGCTCCTGAATTACCGCTATTGATCAAGGTCTCAATACTATCTTTCCATGTACCTTTGATGATGGTACCAAAGTCAAGTGTATCGGGCATTGGTCTGATGTTTGCCTTTGCCGATTGCCCGACAAGATAGATGATACGGTCTTTATCAGTGCCCCAAGCGCTGGATGAATGCAGATGAAACTCTGCAGAAAAATTACCGACCGATGGCGGCGAGAAGGTGAACTGAAATTCGTTCGTCGCATCTTTCAAGCCGAACGGCACCGTCCGCTCGCTGACGACATTAAAAACCGAAGGATTCGCCCCTTGCATTGTTACAGTCTCAAGTTGATATCCTTGTGTACCGTATCCTTGAATAGAATCAAGTTGTACAGTAATGCCGCCAACTTGCGTCATAGGAAAGAAAACCGTATCACGCTTTACGGAAAGCCCCGGTGTTTCACGGGCAACAGTGACGTTGATGTTGCCGCTATTATCATTGTAAAAGTTGCTCGGCGGATCGCCTCTGTCAAAAAGTCGGAAGGAAAGCGCACCTGTTCCATTTGAATTCAAGCTCGCATCATACTGATGATTACCCATGTAGCCTTGAGTCGGAGGTGCATTGTTGAACCAGTCTTCGGCAGCTGTGCCTATCTGGTATTTCAATCCTACATTTACCAGTGCACCCGATGCAAACGATACAATATTAACATAGTACCTTCCATCAGCAAGTTCATTGCCGCTAGAAACTTTGAATCTATCCTCGGTATGAACGGCATATTTCATACCGCTTACGAGGTTCACCTGATTAAAGTTTACTCTTGCGCCATCGGGAGTAATAGAAAGCGTCTGACGCGGCGTGGGGACTTGCCACGGCGTCCAGGGCTGGGCATGAAGCCCGCTTGCGACAAGGAGAAGAAAAATAATAAAGGTGTTTCTCTGCATATTTCGGTTATCGGTACCATAGTAGTAAACACCACCCCCGAAGGATTGTTCTGTTATTAGTATGAAAAATTCGTAACACAAGCAAATACCTATTCTGTGGCTTTCTACCACCTATCGTCGTATTTTTGCAATCTCATGGATACGCTTTTATCGCCCCAATATAAGATACGTCTGCCGCTATTTGAAGGACCGCTGGACCTCTTGCTGTTCTTTATTAAGCGCGACGAGCTTGACATCTACAATATTCCCATCCATCACATCACGACGGAGTTTCTGGAATATATCAAGATGATGCAGGCACTCGACCTCGAAATTGCCGGCGAGTTTATCGTCGTTGCTGCCGAGCTGTGCCAGATAAAAGCAAAAATGCTCCTGCCGCGCGATGAACGCCCGGCAGAGGGAATCGAAGAGGATGACCCACGAGCAGAGCTTATGCGACGCCTCCTGGAGTACCGCCGCTTCAAGGAAATGAGCGAGAAGCTCTACTCAATGAGCGAAGAGGCAAGAAAGCTATTCTATCGCAAGTATTTCCAGGCAGACGAAAATACTTACGTTGACCCCGACGAAGAAGAGAATGCCCTCAAGAACGTAACGCTCTTCCATTTGCTCAACGCCTTCAAAAAGGCAATGGAACGCGCCCCGCTCATTAAGCGGACGCATGACGTGGAGATGATACCAGTCACCGTCGAGGAGCAATGCGAATTTATCCTGGATGCAGTCTCGCTCAAAGGCGAAATGAGCTTCATCGAATTATTCTCTGAGTTTATCTCCGGCGAACCACTCGAAGAACTCCCGTCAAGTGTTCGGCTTCGCATCGTTGTATCGTTCATTGCAGTTCTTGAACTTGTCCGAAGCAACATGGTGGCACTTCGCCAGCATGAATCATTTGATGATATCATCTTGTTCAAACCATAGATATGAACGACGAACCAATACATCAAAAGCTCAACATTCCCGGTCCTGAACATCGCGGCGGTGAAATGACGCTTATATGGCGCTGCACGAATTGTGGTTTTATCTTCGACCAATCATTGGAGATCCCTGAAGATTGCCCAAACTGCAAAGCGCACAAAGAATTCTTCGAGCAGGTCACTGAAGACTAATGCCTGCGCCTCGTAACCGAACTCTGTCTCTTAGCGAATCAGAGCGCATATCTCTTCGCAAGCAACTTCACGAACCGAGATTCCCACTATCAACCAAAGCTATCACGAATAAAATAGTCTGCGGCGATACGGTAGAATTACTACCCCACCTTCCCAAAAAACTGTTCGATCTTCTGATACTCGATCCGCCCTATAACATCTCGAAGAGATTCAACTCGAATTCATTCAAAGCCCGCGACGAGAAGAAATACGAAGAGTGGTTCGAATCATGGTTCGTGCCGCTTCTGGCAACACTCAAGCCAACTGCCTCGCTTTATATCTGCAGCGAATGGGCTACCTCAACTGCGATATATAATGTGCTTCAGAAATATGTAACAGTCCGCAACCGCATCACATGGGAAAGAGAAAAAGGACGAGGAGCATCGAACAACTGGAAAAATTCGTCGGAAGATATTTGGTTTGCAACGATGTCCGATGATTACGTCTTTAATCTTGATGATGTAAAACTACGACGAAAGGTTTTAGCGCCGTATAAAGATGCCGACGGAAATCCGAAGGATTGGAATAGAACCGATGAAGGTGATTTCCGCGACACCCATCCATCAAATCTCTGGACGGATATTACTGTCCCGTTCTGGTCAATGAAAGAGAACACCGAGCATCCGACACAAAAGCCTGAGAAGCTCATCGCAAAACTCATCCTCGCCTCGACAAAAAAGAACGGCTTCGTCTTTGACCCGTTCCTCGGCTCGGGAACGACGGCAGTAGTCGCAAAAAAGCTTGGCAGAAAATACTTCGGCATTGAGCAAGACGAACACTACTCATTGCTTGCCTTAAAGCGTTTGACAGAAGCTGAAAAAGACAAGACGATACAAGGATACACCGACGGTATCTTTTGGGAGAGAAATACACCACCAGCCCGACGAAAAAGCTAAAGAAGACGGCACCGTAACCCGTTATATCATTGTTAGAACGAGCACGATATGAGACTCGATTACGACAGCCCCGAATCCATTGCCGCCGCTACAGAGGCGCTAATTTTCGCCAGTGATGACCCGCTTTCAGCGGCAGAGCTTCGCTCACTTCTTCTTGGCGAAGAACACCGCCCTGCAACGCTTACAGGCGATACACCTTTACTTGACCAACCCGAAGAAGAGCAGACTTCCCGTAAGCGGAAGACGCTTGAACTCTCTACAATAAAGACTGCCATTGAGCAAATTAATACTCGGCTTGTTTCGGGTGAATCGCCGTATCACATCGTTGATATAGCAGGCGGATACCAATTTGCTACAAAACCGGATTACGCGGTTTTTGTATCGCGTCTTTACAAAGAGAAATCCCGCCGCCGCCTATCGGGTGCCGCGCTTGAGACACTTGCAATTATTGCATACAAGCAGCCCGTCTCAAAACCCGATGTTGAGAACATTCGCGGTGTGAACTGCGACGAAGTTCTTAAATCTCTTTTAGAAAAAAATCTTATTACTATCACGGGACGCTCCGAATCAGTCGGCAGACCGTTGCTTTATGGAACAACCGATGATTTCCTCCGCCATTTCGGATTGCCGTCAGTCAAAGACCTTCCGAAGCCCCGCGAAATAGAGGAAATGATGAAGGACGAATCGGTCAAGGCAACTACACTTGATGAAGCAGCCGATGAATTTGTTGACCCCGACGCATCCGATAGTATCACCGTTGATGAGGTAATCGCAGTTGATAAAGAAGAAAACACTGAAGCTCTCGCCGAGGCCGCTCAAGCCGAAGAGCTCGCCTAAAGCGCGCCCCGCAGCAGCAGCAAAGACCGCACCGAAACCGCAGGGAAATTCCATGCGGCTTAATCATTACATCTCATCGGCAGGTATTTCCTCGCGTCGCAGAGCTGATGAACTCATTAAACTCGGCAAGGTCAAGGTTAATAGTAAACTCGTTACCGAACTCGGAGTCCAAATTAATCCGCTCAAAGACCGAGTACTGGTTGACGGAAAGATCGTCTCGCTACGAGCACGAAATCTGTATCTCGTGCTCAATAAACCAAAGGATACGATAACAACTGTCAAAGATGAAATAGGACGCACGACGGTTCTTGATTATGTAAAGACTCATGACCGCATCTACCCTGTCGGTCGTCTCGATAGAAATACAACAGGTGTACTGCTACTGACGAACGATGGTGAACTTACACTTCGCCTGACGCATCCAAAATATGAAATCGAACGTGAGTATCATGTTACGCTTGATAAACCACTTCTACTCAAAGATGCTGAGAAGATCGCAAAGGGCGGAGTTGATATCGGCAGAGGGAATATTACTTCCGCTATTTATTTGGCTGTATCAAAGAAAGATACCAAAGATGTAACAGTAGTTATCAAAGAAGGAAAGTACCGCGAGGTTCGCCGACTCTTTGAGGCATTCGGTTACGATGTGAGAAAGCTTGATAGAACTGTCTTCGCAGGAATATCACATTCAGGCATGAAGCGTGGTGATGTTAGGACGCTCACTCCGACCGAAGTCAGACGTCTTAAACGTCTTGTAGGTATCGAAGAATCATACCGATAAGGTATAGAACTCCTTCATCTCGAAGGTATGCATTAAGACTACTCCAGCCCGAACAAGATCAACAAGTATCTTTGCAGCACGAGAACGAGAGATATTGACAAGGTCTGCAAATTCAGCGACGGTAATCTTCTCGTATTTATGGAGATAATCAACAAGCATCTTCTCGTTATGCCCGAATGTTATCTGCATCGGCGGCGCATCAGGTGAGGCAGACCGCATAAAACGCATTACCTCATCACTTGCTTGAACTGACTTTTCCCCAATTCGTACAAATCCTTGCTGCTTGCAATGTACCCGTTTGCCGGACTTATCATACTCTACTAATGTGTGAGGTTTATCTTTACTTTCTGGGACACTAACAGCGATAAGGTCGTGGCGGCTATCAAAGCGAATAATATCAACGTGGACTTCGATAGGCGGGTCGCAAAGGAATTCAGCAGTATGTTCTATCTCGGCGAGTTCGGATTTTTCGCTCTCTACACCGACGATGGTTCTATTGTCATCCACACCAAATATGATAATGCCGCCTTTTGAGTTGGCAAAGGCAATCATTTCTTTGGCTATCTTTTCGGGGGAAGTAAAATGCCGCTTAAACTCGATACGAGGTCCTTCACCATCGGCGATAAAGTTGAAGAGTTCACGCCGCGAGACACGACGTTCATACGAAGGTACATTTGTCTCTACTCGGAGATCGAACATACTAGTACTTTCTGTTGTGTGAGAACGTAAAGCTTACCTCTGTAATATGCAACACCACGAATATCAAGATCGGCTCCCGAAATATGATATGAAGATGTTACCGTTAGATCACCAAATGATATACGGACTATTACACCAGGTGTTGCATTTACAACGAGGATGTCACTTTCAACTCGCGATACTTTCCGCCTTGTATTGTCTTTATCAGAAACTTCAGGTAATTCAGTAGCGGCAATAACTTCACCAACAGGATTGATGACAACAAGTAAACCGTCACGGTTAAGAACGGCTGTATTATCTCTGCCATCGAGAACAAGTGAAACAGGGTCGGTGACAAACGCACTTGTCCGAAGTGAACCAACAGGCATCACTTGCGATGTTTGCGGTGCAAGTTTGACAGCACGTTTTCCTTCACCGTCGATCAGATAACATACACCGGTAGCACTCATCGAAACTGCAAGGGGGAAAGCGAAGAGACGGTCACGAGTAACACCACGGATGCCTTCAAAACCGAACTGCCAGATGAGATCGCGATTATAGAACTGGATACGGTTATTACCGTAGTCAGCAACGGCAAGAAAATTACCGAGCGAGCCGTCAATGTCTTGCGGAGTATCAAAACCGAACTCATTCGAGCTTCGACCCGTGAGCGACATTAAACTATCACCACTGGTACTATACTTGATAATAGACGGACCAGTGTTATCTAGCACAAAGATATTCCCAAGCCCATCAGCAGTTATTGCTTTTGCATCTTGAAAATTCCCGAAGGTAGTAGATGGAGTTAGAGTCGAAGGTGTGCCTACTACAACTTTTTTAAGAGAACGTTCGAGATGAGATGAGCAGGAAAGAAGAACACTACCAACGCATACGAAGACCAAGACGCCAAGGTTCTTCAGGAGTATATGGCGCACTGATATATGGTGTGGTCTTTGTATCGGAGACATCGAAGTCGAAAAGATGAGCCGAGATGTATGCATCCAACAGATTTGCAATATAGACAAGTCCTGCATAGATATAGAATTTGTCGCGGTCATCGCGATAAAAATCTCTTACGGATGTATATCGGTCAGCCTGCGTATAATCACCCCTGCATATCTGATTGTTGATCGAGTCTTGAGTATAATTTAAACGATGATCTTGCAATAATGCAGCATAGATACACCCGCCGAATGCAGCAAAGATGATTGGCGTTTTCCACCACTGCTCGTTATAGACTTGACCTGCACCAGGGATTACCGCCGATAATCCTAATGCAAGGAATGGATCCTTCTGCATCACGAAGCGCGTCGTATCAGCTTTTTTCACTTTGGGACTGCTTTCTTTTTCTTGTGCCCGTAAGGAGACAGAAAGGACAATGACAAACAATATGATAAAAAATGCCTTCAATCAAATGATTGCGATACACTCAATCTCTACATTTGCACCTTTGGGCAAAGCACTGACCTCTACAGTACTGCGAGCAGGTTTTGATGCGCCAAAGAACTCGTCATAAATTGCATTGACTGTTGCAAAGTTATCGAGGTCAGTAAGAAAGATAGTAGTCTTGACAACATCACCAAGAGAAGCACCGCCTGATGATACAACAACCGAAAGATTCGTGAGCACCTGACGTGTTTCTTCTTCGATAGATGCATTCTTCATCTGGCCAGTCTTTGGGTCAAGAGGAATCTGCCCCGAACAAAAAAGCATGTTGCCACTTTTTATCGCCTGTGAATACGGACCGATCGGTGCCGGTGCGTCAGGAGTAAGTATTATAGACGTTGACATACAAAGATTTATTCCGCTTTTATTGATAACAGTATATCCGTGAGCCGCTCGAGTTCATCACTTGAATAGTATTCTATGTTGATATCCCCATGCCCGTTCTCTTTTGTGCGGATACGAACCTGTGTCTTAAGCTTCTGCTTCAATTCGTTCTCTATCGGGATGTATACTCCGTTTGAAGCATCACCGCTCGACTTGAGCGGTCTCCCTGCTCGCTTACGAGCGGTTTCTCCGTTAGTTGCAGCATGGTCAAGTGCCACGCGGCGGGCGAGTTCTTCGAGTTTGCGAACTGAATAGTTTTCATTAACCGCCTGTCGCCACAATGTGATTTGATGGGCTGCATCGGAAATAACCATGATGGCTTTTGCATGTCCCATACCAAGTTCACCCTTACGCAGTGATTCTTTGATCTCTGCGGGCAAACGAAGCAGACGAAGAAAATTTGAGACAGTCGTTCTATCTTTTGCAATTCGCTCTGCTACTTCTTCTTGTTTCAAGCCGCATTCATCAATCAAGCGGCGATACGATTCCGCTTCATCTATTGGGTTGAGGTCCTGCCGCTGAACGTTCTCGATGATAGCAAGCTCAAGCATCTTACGATCAGTATCAACATTCAGTACGAACGCAGGTATCTTGAGAAGACCGGCACGTTCGGATGCACGGAGTCGGCGTTCACCGGTGATAAGCTCATATCGCGAGCCAACTTTACGAACTGTTACCGGCTGAATGATGCCATGCTCACGAATAGACTCCGTAAGTTCTGCAAGCTCTTGCTCGGGAAAATCTTTTCGCGGTTGTTGTGGGTTCGGGCTGATAAGTTTGATGTCAATATAGGGCACATCAACTACTCGCTCTTCGATGAGTGTACTGACATCTCTCTGATTTTCATCATGGCTCGATGCACCCGGAATCAATGCCCCAAGCCCTTTACCAAGCACCATTTTTGTTTTGGACATACTGTGCCTTTCACTCGCCCAAAGCGAGCATACTATTTTACCGCACTATTTTTTCTTTAGTGCAGGGTTACGTTCGATAAGCTCTTTGGTAAGCTCTGTATAATTTTTTGCTCCTGCGCTATGCGCATCATACATAACGACAGGGAGCCCAAAGCTCGGCGCTTCCGAGAGACGCACGTTTCGCGAGATAATAGTTTTAAATACCTTCTCGCCAAAGTATCTCTGCACTTCGCCGACAACCTGATTCGAAAGCCGCAAGCGACCATCAAACATCGTGAGCAACACTCCTTCAATATCAAGCTTTGGGTTCAAATGCTTCTTGACGATATTTATCGTATTCAGTAATTGCCCTAACCCTTCGAGAGCATAATATTCGCATTGAACAGGAATAAGAACACTATCACTTGCCGTCAAGGCATTAAGTGTCAGAAGAGAAAGCGATGGCGGGCAATCAATAAGAAGATAATCGTACTTATCACGAATAGGATGCAATGCCCTTGCCATAACCTGTTCGCGGTTCTCAACCTCAACAAGCTCTATCTCCGCACCGACAAGATTAATATGACTTGGTAAAAGCGATAGATTTGGCAGCTTTGTATCGATGATGGTTTCCGCAGCTGTTGAAGCACCGACGAGAACATCATAAATAGTTTTGGGGAGGGCTTTTGACTCGATACCTAGTCCGCTTGTGGCGTTTGCCTGCGAATCAATATCGATAAGTAGCGTCCTGAATCCGCTCATCGCAAGCGATGCCGCGAGGTTCACAGCCGTTGTTGTCTTCCCTACTCCGCCTTTTTGGTTGGCTACTGTAATTACTTTGCCCATCAACTATCTATCTTACCCTCACCTGTTTCGTAGGTTTAGTAACGAGAAACGGGAAGGAAATGTCAAAAAGAAAAGGGTACATCAATAGATGTACCCTTTTAGAAAATATCCGCGCTATGACTTACTCAATAACGATACGCTGTGTCTTGGCAACACCATCGGCAGCTACGCTGATAATATATGCACCGGTCGGAAGTTCATTCGTCGTAAAGTTGAGCGAATGTTTACCTTCAACAAATGGCGACTTGGCAAGAATTTTTACTGTTCTTCCGAGAACATCATAGAGCGTTGCGGTTACAACTGTGTTCTTATTAAGCGAGAAGTTCACTGTGCCATTACCATTGGTAATTGGGTTTGGTGAAACTGCACTAAGAGTAATAGCAGAAGCAGATGGGGCTGTCTTGGGTTGGTCAACACTCGTTAACTCATCTATCTTTAGCTTGAACATACCGCGACCATACGTCCCTGCAAGAAGCCATTGGTTATCATTGCCGCGAACTTTTAGCGTCAAGACCTGCACATTTGGCATACCCTCTTCAAGCGCGAACCATGATTGTCCTTCATCAACAGTGTAAAGTACACCCTTATCAGTGGCTACAAATAGGCCGCCAGTTGACGGGCGACGAGCTATCCAGTTACAGCCGATATTCGGAAAATTCGGAAGCGCTGTGAATGTAGCACCTCCATCCGTGCTTTTATAAACGTGTTTATTTGATGCACCCGTACCTTGAGAGCATATCCAAACATTCGATGGATTTGATGGGTCTGCAACTACGCCTGTAATTGTACTTGCACCGGCAGGGTTTGTTGTACCCTTTGTGAATGTCGTACCTGCATCAACACTACGATAAAAACTTGAACCGCTTGAAGCCCACATGAAGGTTGGGTCGCTTGGATAGACGTGAACCGCAGTGGCATTGCTAATACTTGGAGTAGATATTTTTGTCCATGCACTCGCACCTGCACCACCAGATTGAGTTATATATAAACTCCCCGCTCCAGCAATCCCAAATGTGCCTGTGGCATCAAAGTCGTATGGCATATAGAACTTTGCAGCACCTTTGAACGGGGGATCCATTGGCTGCCAAGGACCCTCGGGCAGACCTGCTTGCGTCTTAAACATTTCCCCAAACACATATTCGGAATACCAGACATTAGGTGCATCTTGCGAAATATGAACATACCCGCCATCGCCCCCGCGGCTTTCAATGAATTGTTTATCTGTTGTTAGCGCATGGTTCGTGCCATTATCCTGGGTACCACCAAGTACGAACGTAAATGCTTTATCAGCATCAACATGTACGAATTGCAGCGTTGCGATACCCTTATTAACTGTAGTGTTATATATCGCACCAGAGTTCTTTGCTATGCTCATCCCACCATCATTATTCACGTACAATGCACCATTGGTATAGTACATATTATGCACGTCAGCGTGTGAGTAATTATTATTATTAATGTCAGTAAACCACTCGGTTAACCTCTGGAAAGTTTTTCCACTGTCATTTGTACGCCAAATATCCAAGCCGCCCAAGAAAACTTGTCTCGGTATTGTCGGGTGAACTACGATACCGGTTGCATATCGTGCTTGCATCCCAAGCCATTGCTTTGCAGACGAGGAGGTTGTGCCTGATAGTGTCTTCCAGGTATCTCCTCTATCAGTTGAAAGCCAAAGCCCAAGAGTAGAATCATTCGACTTGCCAATACTTGCATAAATAAGATTAGGTGCAGACGGTGAGATCGCAAGCTCGATTCGACCTACGGATGCTGTAGGAAGTCCTGTAGTCAACTGCTGCCAACTTCCGCCTGAATTTGTAGAGCGAAATATCTTCCCGAATCCGCTGACATAGAGGCGAGCTGTATCTTCGGGGTCAATATCAATATCAAGCGGTGAAAATCCCGTCAGTGTTGATATTTGCCATGTCGCGCCTGCGTCTGTTGACTTGACAACACCGCCGGAAGTTGCACCGGCTGAAGTTGCTTTTGAGGTCCCTGTCGCAATATAAAGAATGTCTGGGTTTTTAGGGTTAATCACCATTTCTGAACAGCGAACGCCGAGGGTATCAGTACCTAAAATTTTGAACCAGTTTAATCCGCCGTCAGTAGTTTTAAAGAGTCCGGCTCCCGGTGGTTCCATGAAATTATCTCCTTCCGCTTCACCCGTACCGGCATAGACTACATCTCCGTTACGAGGGTCAGCAATAATAGCTCCGAATGCGATGCTCTCAAACTTATCGGTGAGACATACCCATGTTGGCTGCTGGTCGTTGATGTTATCAGTCTTCCAAATTCCACCTTGTGCATACGCTACATAGAGAGTATTTGTCCCCTTAAATGCCATTGAGCGGCTTCTGCCGGAATTGTGCCCATCTTGATCTCCGCCAACTTGCTCCCAAACTGGTATTGATTGCTGCTTAAGTGCAACAGCTCCCTGCACTTTTTTGAACTGGTCATATCCGATCTTTTCGATAAGAGCAAGGTCTTTTACCTCGCCACTCGTACGGAGGTCATAAAAATATTGTGCGGCGGCACGCTTCATCCGCGCTTCGTTGTAGACAAGTCCAGTATCTTTGTCGGATTGAGGTATCTTTGCAGCCCGGCGACCAAACTGGCTTTTTGTTTCTTGCGGTTGGGTGCGCTGTGCAAAGCTGACACCCGTAAAAGAGACTAATGCAATAAGTACTAAAATCTGCTTTCTCATAAATGAATGTTCGTTATCGAAGAATGGGCGTAGACAAAAAAGAAGAATATAAACACAATCCAAAGGGATAAACTCCGTTAATAATAACACGGCGAGAACCCAAAGGTTTTAGATTCCTGTGAAAAATGGGTGAATGCGTTAGGAGGAGGAAAGGGGCGCTTCGGAATGTGTATCTCGTTACATTTAAAACGATTAAGAAGCGCAAAGTTACAAATTATGAATAATTTTTCATCATTTTCTAAACTACATATAAATCAATGAGTTACAGTAACAAAAAACAACGTCGTTAAAAATGTAGTATTTTTGTCACGCAAAATTAAAGAATAAATGGTATGGAAAAGAACGTCATTATCAATAAGACCATCAAGAACGGCATCGGTTTCGGCTCTGCCCTTGCCATCGCTATTTCGTGGTCAGTGAATCAGTCTATCCTCTGGGCTATCATCCATGGGATTCTCTCCTGGATATATGTGGTGTATTATGCGCTGACGCGGTCATAAACTCACGCACCGAGGCAAGGATGCCATCTTTGTAGAGACCTTCTTCGCGCATGAGTTCTGCCGGTGAGCCGTGCTCGATAAAGTGATCACCGAACCCGAGCATCTTGAGTTTCGGAGAAAGACCTTTTAGTGCGTATAGCTCTGCAACCGCAGAGCCAAACCCACCGCTGATGACGTTTTCTTCTAGTGTGATGATATGTGTGAATCGGTGTGCAAGACCTTCGAGCAAATCCGTATCAAGTGGCTTAACAAAACGAGCATTCACTACTGCAATATCAAGACCTTCATGCTTTAAGTCTTCAGCAACTTTCAATGCATCATAAAGAAGCGGGCCGACCCCAACGATGACACCATCTTTGCCATCTCGCATGAACTCACCTCGCCCTATTGACAGCTTTGTAAATCCTGATGCAGCAAGCGGAACACCAATGCCCGACCCACGCGGGTAGCGCAATGCGATAGGACCATTCTTAAACTCTGTTGCTGTGTAGAGCATATCACGAAGCTCCTGCTCATCCTTCGGTACCATGATAGTCATGTTCGGGATAAGACGCAGATACGAGAGATCGAACATACCATGATGAGTATGACCATCAGCACCAACAAGTCCGCCTCTATCAAGAGCAAAAACTACGTTCAAATTTTGTATCGCGACGTCGTGAATAATCTGGTCGAATGCACGCTGTAAAAATGTTGAATAGATCGCAACGATAGGAGTATATCCTTGAAGTGCTAACCCTGCCGCAAACGTCACTCCGTGCTGTTCGGCAATACCGACATCGAAGAAACGCTCCGGCATGAACTGCTGGAGTTGGTTAAGCCCTGTACCATCAGGCATAGCGGCGGTAATACCCACAACTTTATCATTAGCTTTTGCAAGCTCTACAACTGCCTGACCAAATACTTTTGTGTAATCAGGCGGTGTTGGTTTTTCAAGCGGTTTGGTAATTGCTTTGCCAGTTACCTTATCGAACGCACCGCTTGCCGCATGATACTTCTGAACATGCGTTTCAGCGGGTGCATACCCATGCCCTTTCTCACTTATTACATGAAGCAAGATAGGACCCTTCTGATCTTTTACGAATTGTAGCTTCTCGACAAGCTGCGAGATATTATGTCCGTTGATAGGACCAAAATACTTAAAGCCAAGTGCTTCGAAAAGCATACCGGGTGTGAATGTTGCTTTCAACCCATCAACTATTTTACTACCCGCTTGCCTAATACGATCGCCGACAGAATCGAAACGCCCCGCGGCATCCCACACTTTATCCTTAAGCTTACGAACTGTTGAGTTCGTGATGACATCATTGAAGTAATTATGAATTGACCATACGTTCGGCGCTATTGACATCTGGTTGTCATTCAAGATAACGATAATGTCTTTACCAAGCAAGCCGCAGTTATTGAGCGCTTCGTACGCCATGCCGCCTGTCATCGAACCATCACCGATAATAGCGACAACTTTGTAATCATCTCCTGCAAAGTCGCGAGCCGCTGCAATACCAAGTGCAGCGCTTATCGAAGTCGAAGCGTGTCCTGCACCGAACACATCATACTCACTTTCATCTATACGTAGGAACGGAGCAAGCCCGTCTTTCTTTCTGATGGTATGAAGTTTTTCTTTTCTTCCTGTGAGTATTTTATGCGGATAGCTTTGATGGCCAACATCCCAAACAAGCTTGTCCTTCGGAGTATTAAAAACATAATGGAGCGCAACGGTCAACTCGACGACACCAAGCCCCGCGCCGAAATGTCCCCCTACTTGGCTGATAGTATCAACCAGATACTCTCGTACATCGGTTGATACGCCCTTGAGATCACTCACTGGAAGTTGGCGAAGTTCTTCAGGAGTATGGATGTTTTTAAGATAGGGGTAAGCGTCAAACGACATACGTTCTTTCTGTTAGTTGGACTCGCTAAACGGTTCTGTTTCAAATGATGCAAGCTCTTCATGCACCTTGGAAAGTTTTTCCACTTTCATCTCCGCAGATCTAAGCATGTGGGATAATTTTGCGGCAAGGGTTGTACCTTCTTCATAAAGACCAAGCATTTCATCTAAGGGGATATTACCGGATTCGAGCCGTGAGACAATCTCACCCAGCCGTTCGAACTCCGATTCAAATGATGCGAACTCGCCTTTTGCTGCTTGTTTGGCCATAAGAGTTAGGTAAAACAGAGAGTTGGGTTACCTCGTTCGGGATTTGTCGCGGTCACTTCCGAATGACCTGCAGAGAACCATCTTGAAGAATGACTTCGACAGCTTCATTAGCAGGGAAATCCTTCGTTTGAGCAATAACGGAGCCATTAGAAGCACGAACCATAGCATAACCACGCTCTAAGACGCTTTTGGGGTCAAGTGCCTTGAGAGTCGATGAAAAGTCCCTTATTTTAAGCTCAGATAGTTCTAATCGGTAGTCAATTTCACCTCGCATTGAGCGTGTCATTTGAATGATATTTAATGAGCGTGATTCGAGTGCTTCCCTGATACGCAGACGAAGCCCGTAGCCGGATAGATGGCTTCCAAGTTCGGTACGGATATCCGAGAGTCGTCTATCCATCATATAGCTCAACGAACTACTAGCGCCTACAAGCATTGACTGAAGTTCTGCCTTATCAGGAGTGGCAAGTTCAGCTGCAGCTGTTGGGGTTGGAGCGCGAAGGTCGGCTACGTAGTCAGCAATGGTAACATCGACTTCATGTCCGACAGCGCTTATGACTGGTATCCTCGAACCGTAAATAGCTCTCGCAACTGCTTCTTCATTAAAAGACCAAAGATCTTCAAGCGAGCCGCCGCCTCGACCAACAATTAGCACGTCTGGCTTTGCGTCTTCTGGTAGTAGGTTCAGATCTTTGATGGCTTGCGCTATCTGAAGTTCTGCACCAACACCCTGCACCGATGCAGGTCGCAGTAAAACCTCAACAAGAGGGTAACGACGACGAAGTGCGGTAAGGATGTCATGCAGAGCTGCACCTGTTCCACTTGTAACGATGCCAATCTTTTTCGGGAAGCGAGGAACGGGACGTTTGCGAGTTAGGTCAAAGAGACCTTCGGCTTCAAGTTTCTTAAAAAGCTTCTCATACGCAAGCTGCAACGCACCGATACCGAGCGGACGAACTTGCACAACATCAAGATTGTATTTTCCCTGCGGAGGGTAAACACTTATACGTCCGCGACAAACTACTTTCTGCCCATCGGCAATATCAAATGAGAGCGTCCTGCTCTTCCAGAAAGTGCATGATATTTGCGCATTCTCATCTTTTAGCGTCCAGTACCTGTGACCGGAGCGATGATTGATGAAGTTTGATATTTCTCCTTCAACGATTACATCCGTAAACGTATTTTCAAGGATGTCTTTAATGGAACGAGTAAGGTTTGCAACCGTTAGCGTTATCTGCTTCGGCTCTGCGCTTTGCGGCACATCGAACAGACCAACATCCTCGTTCTTCGTTTTCGCCACAGTACTACTTAACTACGTGTACGATACGAGAAGTGTTTGCTACACCATGCGCATCACTCGTTCTGATACGGACAAGATACGCACCGCTTGCAGAAAATAATGACTTCGGCAGAGGAATGCTGTTCAAACCTACATGCAGTTCTTGGTCAATGCCATGAATTTGACGACCTGTCATATCAAACAGGGTGATGCTTACTTCCGATGTGCGTTCAAGAAACACATTAACCGCACCCAATTCTGAAATCGGATTTGAGGAGATAGTGATCGAACGGTCAAGCATTTCATCTTCGCTTACACCGTTAATTGGCTCGCGATTATAGTAAATCGTAACGAGCGTTTTGGAATATTTACCTATACTATCACGGTTCGGCATATCAAAGCGCGATTCTGTTTTCATATCTGTCCGCTTTCGACCAGGACCTGGACTTATCGTAGCAGGTTCAAGATAAATATGATTGATGATAGCCGGTATAAGATTCTTATCCCAGATCAACGATGCAGAAGTAGCTTCCGGAAGTGTTGTAATGGATAATTCAAAGTTAAGGACAAACGATGAAGAATCCGGTTTTTTGCGAATATCTATTGGTCCGCCATCGCCTAAATACCCCCTATCGATAGTGTACCCTGTAAAGCGAATATCATTGTATTGAAATGGCGGCGGATACATCTGCTCCCCTCCGGCCATAAGCTCTTTATATGCATTCTTACCCTCGAACTGATCGCTTGCATTCACATCATAACCGAAAAATGCCTGCTTATTAGCACCTGGGTTGTCATTGATAAAGAACTTGACCCACATGGAAAATTCCGGCGTTTGTGCGTATGCTGATGAAGAAAGAACGACAAGCACTAGTAACGAAATATATCTTTTCATCATAAAACCTTTCTAAAATAAGAAGCGGGAGTTAGATATACTAACTCCCGCCCAGGAAAAACGATTTCAGCTATTTTACTTGGAGACCGTCATCTTGATGGTCTTCGTAAAGTTACCTGCCTTCATTGTGTAGAAGTAGGTACCATTAGCAAGGTTAGAACCATCAAACTTTGCGGTGTAGCTGCCAGATGCAACCGTACCGTTTACGAGTGATGCTACTTCCTGACCGAGTGCATTGGTAACGGTGATCGTTACGAATGTTTCTGTCGGGACACTGTAGTTAAAGTTCGTTGTGCTTGCGAACGGATTCGGGAAGTTCGACTCAAGAGCGAAGCCGGCTGCAGAACCTGCAGACTGCTTGTAGCTGATGACGACCTTCGTTACTGCATCATTAGCAACAACAACTGTGCCCTTGTTGGTAGCAGTACCGATGAGGTTACCTGTTACGTCGCGGACTTCAACTGAACCATTAAGGTTCTCGAAGGTCATAGCGACAGGGAAGTTCTCCGAACGGAGATCAACCGAATGCTCTGTGCCTTCTGTTGAGATATAAGCATTATTAGTAAAACGAGCATCAAAATCACGAACGATCGGCGGAAGAGTAAATGCACCTTGGTTCTTGAGTGAAGAACCGAAGTACAATTCCTGTCCGTTCTGAGCTGCATCACGTACAGATACCTTTGCAAGTGAACCCTTCAACTCTGCATCTGCTGTAGCAGCTGCCTTACATCCACCAAGTGGTGTTACGTTATAGAAACCTTCTTGATCAACACGAAGGAAGTATCCTTTGCCCGGATCGAGATATGCAACTGTGTTGTAACCGATTGTAGGCGTAAAGTCGAATACCTGTGATATAAGGTTTGGATTTGGTCCGCCACCGATACCATTAAAGAAGATATCAACTACGCAAGCTGTCCAGCTTGGAGCGCCAACGGCATTCCAGCCATTGTTAACACGGACATTTGCAATAGTCTTTGAACGTACACCTGATACAAGGTAGTCATTGTTAATGAATGCACCATAATGCACCATATAGCCACGACCGAACTCCAATGTATTTGCTGCTGTCCAACCACCGTTAGCTGCATAGCTAAATGGTGTACCTGTCGCGTTCGGGAATATCGCATCCGAACTTGGGTTCGGTGGGATAACCGGAAGAGAGACAAGATTCCAGTTATTAGCAAGCAATGTTGCTACCGATCCTGTTGAACCGCGTGTATATTCAATAATGAAGCTTGTGATATTAGCATCTTGAATCGTGATACAACGCTGACCACCACCAAGAAGTGTTGCCTCACGCATATTGAATGCGAACTTCGAGCCGTTAAGTGTATCGCGAACGATAACACGTGAACCGGCAGGGAAATCATTCGGATCCATACAGATAGTTACAGGGAAACAGCTTGGGCTTCCTGCGCTGAAATGTACTTTATAAAGGATCGTGGTATCACCAAGATCAGAGCGAATGTCACGGAGAGTACCTGCAAAATCAGCATCCTGATAACGGATATCAGCTCCGACATTAAGTGGTTCGAAATACGCCCAGCAACGCTGTGATGTATTTGCGTTATTCTCTCTGGCAATACGTTGTGATTGGGTAAAGATGTCTTCGCCATAAAGCTCATCAATAGCTTCTGTGCCGCCAACACCTGTTCCGAAGAGCAATGTGTTTGAGCATGAAGGTACACAAGAGTTTGTGATCGAAAGACGAACACCTGTACCACCACCGATAGAAGGTTCATCCGGGCTTGAACGAACGATGAACTTTACAAGAATACGAGTAGGAGAATTTGAAGCTCCCTCACTTGTAAGAGTTACATAGCCGAAGTACACGCCAGGAAGCAAGCCTGAAGGATCTGCAAAGATGAACAGATTTCTTTCTTCAGAGCCCGATGACTGTGTATAGTCAATTCTCGGAATGAAGATACAATGCTGACCAGCACCGGCAGTTGTCGAAACGGTAAGCCATGTCTGATCTGTACAGATATTGATATTCGAGAGACGAGAGTTTCCTACCGCATTACGAATCTGTAGATTCACGAAAGGCACTGAAGCACCAGGTACCGCCGGATCAGAGATCAGGGTCTGTGTAAGAGTGAAGTTCTTATTATCCGTGCTTGTTACCGCAGAGACAGGGCGAAGCTCAAACGCCGGCTGCGCTGTGATCTCGACGCGAAGACGTCCGCGGAACTCTTGGGCATGACCTGCAAGGTTACCACGTCTGTAGTTGATCGGATCGTACTGTGGATCACCAACGTGATCGGAGAATTTCGCACTATCAACCTGAAGGATTGTAGCATTAACTACCCAATTCGGGATGATACGGAAGCGCAAGTAGCAAAGAATATCTATTGAATCCTTTGTTCTATCAGAGAGCGGAAGTGGAACTTCGCTCGCCCCATGAACACGTACGCGACGCAAGAACGGATTAGAGACATCGTTGGCAGATTGCTCTGTGTACTGAATATAGAAAGGGCTACCCTTTGTATTCTCTTCAGCATTGAGGTACGTTGGTCCTACTGTAACAATAGGCGATCCACGCTCCGGAGATTCATCAAGAACGATCGCTTGGTTAGCGTACGTTACTTGGAATTCGAAGCTACGAATTGGCTCAAGGTACTGACCATCGACACCGAAGATGCGCTGTGCGTCTGTCTTTGGGAGACCATTTTGGGTGTTAGGATTCCTTGACACATCAACGCCATTATAGACGAAAACTGGTACGAGGAATATTCTCTCACCGCCAGGAAGAGCATCAGGCGTCAGATATTTTGGATCTGTCGTGCCATAATAATCCTCTTGGTTGATAGAGATAAATGGATACGGGGTATAATTAAAGAGCTGGGCATACGACTTGCCTGCGCTCATCATCATGACGAGAGCTACAAATCCCATGACCGCATAGCTGTAGAGCTTACGCATTGCCTTCTTCTCCTTACGGTTTATATTTTGAAGTTCCATAGGTCGTTTAGTACCACTAAGTAAACTTTTGTTTGTTTGTTACACTTTTCCATTGAAAAGTGCATAAAAATGGTCAATGTTGTATCAGTAAAAGCGATCGTTCTCTTTCCTTACCTCTGGTAAGCAATACCTGGTACCAACCCGAAGCCCACGCTTGCGTCTGGAAAGTGATGCTGCCACCAAATGAAGATTCGAACACTTTTTCACCAAGAAGCGAAAATATCTCCAGTCTTGTCTCTTGCATGCTACCTGAAATCGTTAAAAAGTTGTTTGCCGGATTCGGCACTATCGTAAAATGACTATCCGAAGTCAAGTCCGATCTAACTGACTTTAGAGTATCTTTACTACCATATACGATAACGGGAGAAAGCTCATAGCGAACTGTATCTAACAAGTTATCTGTATTGAGAGCAAAGTATGCGCTGTCTGCCAAGTATGTAGCAACTGTATCCTGACGTTTGCGAGCTGTGAATTTCATCTTCAAAAGCTCGCCACTGCCAAGTAGTGCTTTTTCGTCATCAATACTAGTGAGATATACATTCACACTCGTGATCTTGTTCTCGATAGTAAGAGTAGCAGTTTGCCCAAAAGCAGACCCAACTACCGCTGTATCAAATACAACAATGGATGTGTCAACTGAAAACGAGAGCACTGAATGCTTAATACGTGCACTATCAAGAAGCGAAGTCCGTATCGATAACCAAGCACTTGAATCATCCTCCATCATGAGTGAGTCAGAAGAAAGAGTTATACTTGCTCTTTTTTCCGGCTGTGGCTTGATGACTTTATCGTACTTGATCCAACCATCGGCAATAATAACAGAGTCAATTCCGCTATCAATGCTTAGCTCGAATCGCTTTCTATCTACTTCCATGTATCCGATATAGTCGTTAAAAACCGTATCGTTCAAACGAGGAAGAGCAATATAAGCAATTGAAAAGAGTAACGACTTTTTCAAGTCAAGCTCCGACGATCCCAACACGACTACACTTCCGGTACCTGTTTGAGAGTTATGATTACCGACATGAAATCCGGCGTATTCACTCGCAGTACCTGAAAAATAGTACCCGTATGGAGTTATCTGATGCGCTTCATAGATAAAAGGCATTTGAAAGCCACGAAAATCATGCGGCTTCGTACCTTCTATCTTGAACCAACAGTTCATTACAACCTGCGCAGGAAGAGTCTTGACCGTAATGGTATCAAACCATATACGAAGAATATTCTTTTGCGGCTGTGCGAACGTTGGGGTTGCACTCAAGAAACATATCAGCAGCAGACATAGAAGCCAACTGCACGATATATTTTTTTTGACCATTTTTTCAATGAACTCTGTGTCAGCGGAGCTTGATACGTAAATCAAGCTCCGCTAACAAAACAATTATCTGATAACCTGCATCTTTACTGACTTCGTGAAGTCTGGGGTTGTCAACTGGTAATAGTATGCACCATTTGAAACCTGTAGACCACTATTATCGCGACCGTCCCACTTGACGCTATGTGCACCTGCTGTTACAGATTCACCGTCAATAAGAGTACGGACATTATTACCAAGCATATCAAAAATCTTGACAGTTACGATTGGTGCAAGTTCACTTACTTCAATACCATACAGTGTTGAGAATG
>JBKJTT010000005.1:0-38838 GCA_046590205.1 Kapaibacterium sp. (SeqCode) | reverse complement strand
TGCTGCGAGAGACGTACACCGAGCTTCTTCTCGATGACTGCAAGCAGCATTGCAACTCGGCGATAATCATAGCCCGTTACCGTTCTCTGCGGCGAGTTATAATGTGTCGGCGAGACGAGTGCTTGCACTTCGAGCAGAACGGGTCGTGTTCCTTCAAGTACACAACAGACTACAGAGCCACTTGCGCCGTATTGGCGTTCGGATAGGAATACTTCCGAAGGGTTCGGCACTTCCTGCAAGCCGCCGGAAGTCATCGAGAATACACCGATCTCATTTGTCGAGCCGTAGCGGTTCTTCATCGCTCGCAGTATGCGATAAGCATGAGTCCGTTCGCCTTCAAATTGCAGAACTGCATCTACGATATGTTCAAGTACTTTTGGTCCAGCTATCGAGCCCTCTTTGGTAACGTGACCGACGATAAAGACAGGGATGTTGCGCGTCTTTGCAAATTGCAGAAGAAGCGAAGCGCATTCGCGGACTTGGCTGACACTGCCCGGGATAGATTCCATTGACGGGCGGTACATCGTCTGTATCGAATCTATGATAAGCACATCAGGTCTATCGGTATCAGATTGTTCGATGATTCGCTCGATGTCCGTCTCGGCAAAAAAGCTTATGTCTTCGTTCTTCATCCCGATGCGCTCGGCTCGTGATTTCAGCTGCCGCGGACTTTCCTCGCCCGATACATAAAGCGTCTTGGAGGTCAGCATGTTTCGCGCCATCTGCAAGAGCAGCGTTGACTTCCCGATGCCCGGGTCACCGCCGACAAGTACCATCGAGCCGCGCATGATGCCGCCGCCCAAAACTCGATCGAGTTCATCTATGCCAGTCGGGATGCGGTCTTCGTCGGTATGCGTAATTTCTTTGAGCTTCAGCGGACGGGTAGCCGATTGCTCTATGCCAAATGCTTTTATCCCCGCCCCGCGGCTTTTTTGCTCGGTGGCAGCGACTTCCTCAATGAATGTATTCCACTCATTGCACTCGGGGCATTTCCCTACCCACCGCGGCGATTGATACCCGCATGAACTGCACACATACTGTGATTTCGTTTTTGCCAAATGTATTTAGAAGTTTTCGAGTACTGCGGCTTTGAACCAAGCAGGTTGGCTATCCGACCTTAATATAAGTTCTTTACCACCAGTTATCTCGGCTATCCATGTCGGTGAGGTTGCATTAACCGACTCAATAGAATTATCAAATATATATGCACGGTCAGTATTGCGTATCGCATCAGCCAGTAGTCCAAGCGAACGTTCATACCGTGTTCGTATCTTGTCTTCAGTTACTGCATGCCCACCAAGCAGAACCCTGTTGTTCACACGGTTGATATTAATAATAGGGTCACTTGTTGCTATATAATATAGATACGTACGAAATCCTTCTGCCTTTGCATACCGAAGAAAATCTATCTTGCTCGGATGAGACATTACTGTCTCGAAGGTAAATGATACTTTTTTCCGAACGAGCTGCTGACGCAGAAACTCTGTGACTGACGCGGCTTGATACTCCGCTTCATGGTCATCGTTGAATTCAATAATATTCCCAATGAGCACAGGCAGTGCACGAGCAGTGGTCTCTCCTTTTCGGAAAAGTACAGAGTTGCGAAAATAATCACTAACCTCCGAGGTATCGACTGTAATATTATAAGTGGAGAGATCGAGAATATGAGTTGAGGATATTGACTTTTCTATGTCGTCAGGATTGAGATACACGCCCAAGAGTTCTGGTGGAAGTACGGTCTTTAGTGTGCTCTTTCCTGACCCATTAGGACCCGCAAACATGCGCATACGAGCGACGCTCATCAAGACAGTGTTATCATTGTACCCATTTCGACATGGGTCGGTGGAGTTATTTGTTTTCTCTCTTCTCTGCGACCATCGGGAAACACTTCATATATCTTATCGCCGACTACTACCATCACACTTAGCCCTGATTTCAAGGTTTCGCGGTATGCAGCTGAAAAAGCGCTTCCTGATAATGAAGGAAACTTATCCTCTAATGCTTCTATCGTTTTGTCATCGGTCATAGGTTGTATCAATACATATACTGATTTCCGAACACTATTATAAACTAAAAAATCCCATTAGTGGTGCTACATACCTTTCTCTCCCAGAACCCACCCGCTCCCTCACTCGTTGAATTACTTCATGAACAATCCGAAAGTTGACGCATACATTGCGCGGGAGAAACGGTGGAAGAGCGAGTTCTCGCTTATGCGCGAGGTAGCTCTTGCATCCGGTCTTGACGAAGACTTCAAATGGGGCAACCCTTGTTACTCGCTCGACGGAAAGAACGTCGTGCTCATTCACGGATTCAAAGAGTACTGCGCCCTGCTCTTCTTTAATGGCGCGCTCTTAAAAGACCCGAAGGAAATACTCATCCAACAGAGCGAGAACGTACAGGCGACGCGACAGATACGCTTTACATCAGTAAAAGAGATTACCAAGCTCCGCACTGCGCTGAAAGGTTACATCAAGGATGCTGTCGCAGTTGAGAAAGCGGGAAAGAAAGTTGAGCTGAAGAAGACCTCGGAGTTCAAGATGTCCGAAGAGTTCGAGCGCAAGCTACGCGAGATGCCGCGGCTGAAGAAGGCATTCTACGGGCTCACCCCGGGCCGTCAGCGCGGATACCTCCTCTATTTCTCATCTGCCAAACAAGCCAAAACCCGCGAGGCGCGGATAGAGAAATACACACCGGCTATACTGAAAGGAAAAGGAGTTGATGACGTATGAGTGATACGGAAGTGATATTCTACCACGGCACGAAAGCCGAGTTGACGCTTGGCGAACATCTCGAAGCGGGGTTTAGCTCGAACTTTGGCTCGGGCAGGCAGGCGAAGTATGTCTATTTTTCTGCAACGCTCGATGCTGCTACGTGGGGAGCGGAGCTTGGACTTGGCGAGGGGCGCGGCAGGATTTATATCGTCGAGCCGACTGGTCATTACGAAGACGACCCCAACCTCACTGATAAGAAATTCCCCGGCAACCCAACCAAGTCATACCGCACCAAGCACACACTAAAAGTTGTAGGCGAAGTAACCAACTGGCAAGGGCACACACCAGAGCAACTCCGGGCAATGAAGTCTAGCCTTGTGCGATTGAATGAACAAGACATAGAGGCGATCGAGGATTAAGCAAAAAAACGTATAGATCACACTTCAAAGGAGATAAATACTACTTTTTCTTCAAACTATTCCTTAACCTTCTTATGACACCTTGCCTGTCTTTTTTAACTTGAATAGCAAATGCTTTTGCCTGTGGGTGCACGTTGTGATATTTTTCACTCCAACTAATAACTTCGACCAAAACAGGCACCAAATCAATCCCTTTTTCAGTAAGTGAGTATAGAATCTTCGCTTTGCTTTGAGGATGAACTTGCTTTGAAATGATGCCGCCACTTATCAAAAGGGCAAGTTTATCAGCAAGAACACTTGTTGTAATTCCTTCGCCAGCATTCATAAAATCACCATAGGTGTTTTTGCCCTTAAACATCATATCCCTTACTATCAGTAATGACCATTTATCTCCTAGAATATCAAGAGTTTTGCTAATGGGGCAGTCAGTTCTATAGGGAATTTCTATTTTCTTCATGTTACAAAAATACGGAATACTTGGAAATTACAAGTGGATTGTGTTATATTTGTACACGATAGTTATTCTAACAACAATTGAATAGAAAAAATACAATGAGCAAACTACAAGCAAGAAACGAGGCTACGATCAATGCCCCAATAAGCAGCGTTTGGGCAATAATAACCGATATTAAATTGCTCGACAAAATTAATCCAGGCGTCATAACAGCTTCAGGACGAATGGATAGACAAGGCGAAACCAGAACTTGTGAAATGGAAAATAGAGGTAAGAGAGGAACGATGACAGAAAAGTTGGTTGATCTCATTTTCGAACAGAAAACAGTTTGGGTTATTGAAAATGATTCAATGGGAATGGGCAAGATGCTCATTGAGCCAAGATTTTGTTTCTATCTTGAAAAAATTGACGACAATAAAACAAAAATTATCAATGAATCATATTACGATCCTGCCAACTTGCTGGTGAGAATTATGAATGCTTTGATGATAAAAAGAAAAATGGGCGAAATTCAACAACAAATTCTTTCAAACATTAAATTAATAGCAGAAAACAAATAGATATGCCAACTATTCGCAACGAAATCACAATCAACGCAGGCACAGATAAGCTATGGCAACTTCTCGCAGACCTTGAGATGTTAGAGAAGTATGACCCGACTGTAAAGAAGTCAACTTTAATATCAATAGAGAAAACAGGCATTGATGCAAAACGAAAGGTATCCATGCTTGATGGGAAAAACTGGTTTGAAGAAAAAGTAACTGTATGCAAACCAAACGTAGCACTGACGTATCAACTCACTGATTGTTCTTTCCCTATCAAAGGACTTACACACAGTTACAGTTTTGAAAAAGTGGGCAATCAAACAAAAGTGAAACAAGTAATGGAATACACTGTTAAGTTCGGGTTGCTTGGCAAGTTGCTTGACACTTTGATGATACGAAAACAAACTGACGACGGGATAAAGAAATTCTTCGGGGGACTTAAATCTTACGCAGAAATTAATTAATTCACAAACTAAACAATTCAAACATAAATGGCAAACGCAATCAACTGGTTTGAAATCCCAGTAAAAAATTTCAGCAAAGCAAAAACCTTTTACGAATCAATTCTAGGTGCAGAAATGCAACTAATGGAGGCAATGGGGATGAAGTCCGCTTTCTTTCCTGCCGACATGGAAAACGGTAGCATTGGAGGTTGCATCATTGAAGGTCAAGGTTACGAACCGACAAATAAAGGTTCGCTGGTTTACCTCAATGGTGGCGATGATTTGACTGGTGTTCTATCAAGAGTTGAAAATGCAGGAGGTAAAATTACTTTACCAAAGACCGCAATCGGGCAAAACGGTTTCATGGCTCACTTTGAAGACACTGAAGGAAACAAAATCGGACTTCACTCTATGAAGTAAAATGGGAATGGATTTCAGCTAAAAGTAAGCAGACGAAATTCGTGAACGGCTTGCAGAACTTCCCATCATTGATGAAAAAGAAATGATGGGAGGTTTGATGTTTATGATTATCAGTTAAATGCGTGTTCGTAACCAAAAATGAAATGATGTGACGCATTAATCCGGCAACCAAACCAAGTCATACCGCACCCAGAAAGCAAGATTAGGACGCATGAAGGAGACGGGTGTGGAAGCAATTGAAGATTGAGATTGATATACATCAAATAACTTCAATTATAGCTTTGCAAGAGACGGAAAGTTTCTCCGCTTGATTTGTTCTCTTCTACTCATAAACACATCACCAATGAAACAGAAAACACTTATCACGCTTGCGCTTATCCTTTCATTTGGGCTTGGCTTTGCGGTTAATGCTGCTATGAGCGAGAGACAGAAAGAGGGTTTCGGGGTTCGTTTAGGGTGTAAGTAGTTAGCACAATATAGAACGGACTAAGGTGTCCAGGCAATACCTATAGATGGGGCGAGACTCTGTGTACCGTGAACAATATCACCTGCAAGTGGTTCGCCGCCGCGCTGGTCGTAGTAACGTATACAGAAATCAACTTTAAGCACAACAGACAGGTCGTCTGCAACAGGCAGATTTCCACCGGCACCGATGAGCCATGCAAATGACGGACTGGTACGAAACGAGCTTGTAATGTCACCTGTCTTTGAAGGAATATCACTTCGTCCGTTATCAATACGTCTGCCATAGAGCGCATACCCCCCGTCAAGAAAAAACTGTTTCCAATGTACATGCACAAGAGGACCTATCCAAATCTCGGAATACGAGCCGCCAAGTTGGTTCTTAACTTGCGTTTTTCCTTCGTCATCGAAGCCGTCATATTGAGCATTCTCACGATTGCCAATTCCTGCGCGAACAAACATGCCGACCGATGCAAAATCAAGTACCCCATAGGTACCGGAAACATTCACGCCAAGCTCCCTTTCAAAGACAAGCCGCTCGCCACGGTCTTCCCCTATCTCTGATTTGACCTGTTGCTGAAACATTGAGAATATCAAATTACCTTCGAGACGAAACCTGCCGGTAGCCGGTTGCGCAGATACATCCACTGACACAACAATCGCGAGTAATAGTAGAAGAGGAATAAGTAATGTTCTCATGCGCGTGCTCAAATGTAATAAATATAGTAGTATCAAAAAACACCGTCATCCTTTCCGGACTAATGCAAAATTACTACTATTTTTATGAACTGCCACTTACTATGTGTTCTGAACTACCGTTTATGATGCGGCAGAATATGCAACTGCTTCTGGCAACGGACACTACGTTGATTCGCTTATAGAAATGCAAAATACCTAACTAAAAAGTTGATTGCGAGAATACCCGTCTTTTTATCCTAATTCGGCGTTTTTCATTCAGAATAGGCGATTATTTCCCCATTATTCTCCACATTGGCGGACTTATGTTGGGTGTTTTTTTGTTTAATTTGTTCGTGAAAATTTAGTATTTTTTACTCACTTTTTCCAACAGATTTTACGTGGCAACAACTACAGAAAGAATACTTCCGCGTCAGCTTGAAGACGAGATGCGAGAGAGTTATATTGACTACTCCATGTCCGTTATCGTCAGTCGTGCCCTCCCTGACGTTCGCGACGGACTCAAGCCCGTTCATCGCCGAGTGCTCTATGGCATGAACGAGTTATCACTTGCTCCGAACCGTCCGTACAAAAAAAGCGCTCGTATCGTCGGTGAAGTGCTTGGTAAGTATCATCCGCATGGTGATGCATCGGTCTATGATACGATAGTCCGCCTCGCGCAGGATTTCTCGATGCGCGAAATGCTTGTTGACGGTCAAGGTAACTTCGGCTCGATGGATGGTGACAGCCCGGCAGCTATGCGTTATACAGAAGTCCGTATGCGCCCGCTTGCGATGGAGATGCTCAAAGACCTTGAGAAGAACACCGTAGATTTTGTCCCGAACTTCGATGATACGCTCCAGCAGCCGTCTGTTCTTCCTTCGGGGTATCCGAATATTCTTGTCAACGGCGCTACGGGTATTGCAGTCGGTATGGCAACGAACATGCCGCCGCATAATCTCAGTGAAGTCATTGACGGATGTTTGGCATACATCAAGAATAATGACATCACCAACGAAGAGTTGATGAAGCATATCACCGCCCCCGACTTCCCGACGGGCGGACTTATCTACGGTTATGACACGGTACGCGATGCGTACACGACAGGTCGCGGAAAGATCATCCTTCGCGCACGTGCAACGGTCGAGACCGATAAGAACGACAGAGAGAAGATCATTGTAACAGAAGTGCCGTACACGGTCAATAAAGCATCACTCATCGAGAAGATCGCTGACCTTGTGCGTGATAAGAAACTCGATGGTATATCGGGCGTGAATGACGAGTCCGATAAAGAAGGTTTGCGCATTGTCGTTGACCTCAAGCGTGATGCAGTAGCAAAGGTTGTGCTCAATAACCTATACAAGCATACGCAAATGCAGACGACGTTCGGCGTTATCATGCTTGCACTTGTTAAAGGCATCCCGAAAGTTCTTAGACTCAATGAAATACTCAAACATTATGTAGCGCACCGCAATGAAGTCGTTGTTCGCAGAACGAAGTTCGACCTCGAAGCGACAGAAAAGCGCGCACATATCCTCGAAGGATATATTATTGCTCTCGATAATATCGACGAGGTCATTCAGGTAATCAAGAAGTCGAAAGACACCGATACAGCGCAGAAGAATTTGATCAAGCGCTTTGGTCTCTCGGAGATACAAGCAAAAGCGATCCTTGAGATGCGCCTGCAGCGTCTGACCGGTCTTGAGCGTAATAAGATAGAAGCAGAATACCGTGAGCTTATCCAGCTTATCGAAAAGTTAAAGTCTATTCTTGCTTCAAAAGATATTCAGATGAAGATCATCGCTGATGAACTTGCCGAAGTCAAGAGCAAGTATTCGTCAAAGCGACGCACAGAGATCATCTTTGATACGAAGGACTTCACGATAGAAGACATGATTGCCGAAGAGGATGTCGTCGTAACGATCTCTCATAACGGCTTTATCAAACGCTTCCCTGTTTCGGGCTATCGCCGTCAAGGACGCGGAGGCAAGGGCGTAACCGGAGCGGCATCACGCGAAGACGATTTTGTAGAGCATATGTTCATCGCTTCAACGCACCATTACATCATGTTCTTCACTGATAAGGGCAGATGTTATTGGTTGAAGGTACATGAAGTCCCTGAAGGCGGCAGAACATCGAAGGGACGCTCGATCGCAAACTTACTTGAGAAGCCGTCTGATGAGCACATAACTGCGTTTATCAATGTCAAAGTATTTGACGACCAGCACTACGTAACGATGGTCACCGAGCAAGGTACTATTAAGAAGACAGTGCTTAGTGCATATGGCAATGTTCGCCGCACAGGTATTCAGGCGATTACACTTGATGAAAAAGATAACCTTGTGGATGTACGCCTTACAGATGGTACACAAGAAATTGTTATCGGTACACATGAAGGTATGGCGTGCCGCTTCAATGAAAAAGATGTCCGTGATATGGGACGCACAGCCGGCGGAGTACGCGGCATTACTCTTGATAAGGGTGACGTTGTTATCGGCATGATTGCTCCGAAGCGTACAGGAACATCAGTTCTTGTTGTCTCGGAGGAAGGTTATGGCAAACGCAGTGACATCAGTGATTATCGCCTCACCAAACGTGGCGGTAAGGGTGTTATCACCATGAAAGCGACCGAAAAGACAGGCAAGCTCATTGCTATCCGTGAGGTTGTTGATAATGACGATCTCATCGTAGTAACGAAGGACGGCTTGGTCATTCGCCAGCATGTTCATGAGTTGCGCGTTATGGGACGCAATACGCAGGGTGTGCGAGTTGTTCGTCTTGCAGATGGGGATAGAGTTGCTGCAGTTGCGAATGTCCCTGCTGATGAAGATGAAGCACTCGAATCACTTGATACGGGAAATGGTACCGGCAAGAAGGAACCGCCTCCGCCAAAACAAGGCACCATTTTTGAGAATTAATTCTGTAACCCCCGAAGCAATTCGGGGGTTCTTTATATACAGCAATTGATTACCCCAATCGTCTTCTGCTTTCACTTCGCCTATTATATCTCTGCCTTATACTTTTACCGTGCATTGCGCTTGGGCAAAAGGTTGACTTTTTAACTTCCGATCCGAACATTGATGAATACCCTGTTGTACGTATGTCCGTTATCCTCGGCGAGAACGGCGAGCTTCCAACGACAGGATTAACGAGCGGTCATCTCACACTTACCGAAGACGGCGATACACTTGCTACTGAAATTTATGATTGCGAAGTAAGCAACGTTGCAGATATTGTTATCCTTCTCGATCATAGCACTTCGATGCTTGGTATTGTTGGGGATAGAGCAAGGATATATGAGAAGTTTTATGAATCTATCAGTACGTTCATCGGTGAGTTACCTTTCGGCGCACGGTATAGTTTACTGCCCTATACAGATTCTATCACAGCAAACTACCCGCAAGTACAAACGTCTGAAGAATATTATAGACAAGGCAGCGCGCAAGACAGTATCAACTGTATCACTGCAGTAAGGTCTCTTGTCTTCTATGGTAATACAAATGTTGATGCAGCTATTCCTATTGCAATAAAAAAACTTACTGCTTCGGGAGCGCCAAAAAAGATTATCGTACTTATTACTGATGATTTTACACTATTTCCGGATTCTCTTGGCACCCAGATATTTCGTGCGGGAATAAAAGCGTTTGTCATGGAAACAGGAAAGGAGAACGCGCCAACGAACTTTGCTCTCGCGCAGCGAACGGGCGGGACGTACTATCAAGCCGTTGATACGTTGCTCTTTGGACATTATATGAAGCGTATCGCCGAACATATCAAAGCAGAACATTGTATGCTTCGATATACCACAAATAAACCATGTGGGTGGAATACACTTCATACGGTCGGTCTTACGCTTGATTACAAGAACATGCATCAGACAAAATGGCATAGTTATGTAACGCCCCCTGCTCCTAATGATACGATTGCACCTGTGATAGTGTCATCCTCGCCGACATATACTTCCAGAGTTCTTCGAGCCCAAGAGAACTACCCGTGTGAACGCGGACTACAAGCGTTCGGCGCGACAACGTTATCGAACTTTACCAAATATTCAATTAAAAGTAACTATCCATATCAAGCGAGCGACTCTCTTGAGGTTATCAATCCGGCGTTGTCGGCATATGCGTTATATACTTCTAAAGATTCTGCCGGAAATGAGAGTACCAGATTTGTGTACTACGTTCCACCAGAAGATTCATCTACCATCCAGCCTCTTATCTTTTCAGGAAATGTCATTGACTTTGGTAGAAACGAAGCTCCCGCGGATTCCACCATTTCACTTACACTCAGAAATCCAAATCTTAAACCTATCACGATCAAATCGATCACTTCAAACGGAAATACGAAAGAGATCATTGTGTCGCTTCCTTCAATGAAATTTGAGCCGCTTGAAGAAAAGAAGATTACCGTTCGTTTTTCTTCTGCGCTGCTTGGGGATTATAATGCGAAGTTCATCCTTCAAGGTGAAACATCTATTCTTGGTTCACTGAACGTACAGGCACAATCATTCGGACGTATTCACGTGTGGATTGATTCGAGCAAGGTTGGTTCGTTCGGTGATACAGGGAGTATCGTACTTCGTTTTAGAGCGAAGCCGAATCCAATCAACCTTGATACACTAAGGTTTACTCTCAACTATGATAGTGACCTGATAGAATTTATCACGAGTAAAATTACGTGTTCGCCGGGCTCTGTGCTCTGTACGTATTCTATACGTCCGACAATACTAGCAAATGGTAAGCTTGAACTGAAGTTTATAGCCGGTTCTGAATCATACCCGATCGCAATAGATTCTGCAGATTCATATCTGATATTGCCGCTGCGGACATATCTTGCAAAAGACCAATCATCACTTTTGAGTATTGACAACTATTACGCAAGCTATCACTCTCCTCTTTCTTCTACCGCAGGGGTGCTTACCGTCGATGATGGATGTGGTGATAGTTATATTCGTTCATATCTTAATGATAAGAACGCACTACGCATTACGAGCATATCGAAGTCGAGTGATGGAGTTGGGATAGACTACACATCGGCAACCGACGGAAATGTTACCCTGATCGTATCAGACATTATGGGACGCATAGTAACATCACAAACGACAGTATCGAAGAGCGGTCATAATACCTGCTTTATAAATAGTACTATGGCTTCAGGTTCGTATATTCTTACCTTAGAGAACTCTGGGTCGAAAGCGTTGCTCCCATTTGCTATTATTAAGTAACCCGGTTTAGAATTGGATCGGCATCACAACTTCTTCTGCAAGACCAATAATCTTTAACTTTAACTCACCTACACCTGAAAGTACATTCAGTGCTGGATTTCGGGTGTCTTTAAAACGTAAGCGAATATCAACTGATTGTTCAGGCGAAAGTGTTATTTTACCTGATGGTGTGATCGCAGAGGTAACATTTTGTTTTACTGTGCGAAGCTCTTGGATGTTCAACCGAGTGGTATTACTTCGTTCGGGATCAGCAAGCCCGCCTTTGAAGTAGAGACGATATACATTCGTGTCTTTATCCGAAAATAGTACACGAGTCGCACTTTCACGCTCATCGAATGCGCCGTTAGCCACAGAACTCCCGGACGACTTCAATATCTGCAAGCCAATATCAGTATATTGATTATACCCTTCTCTCTCAAGTGTAAAAGAGAATGCCGCTCCTGATTCCGAAGCTATCTGTTTAAAAGGATATGTGAACTCGTCTGTCTTCACCAGGAGTGTATCAATAAAGCGCTCAAACCCTTTGATAGAGAACTCCGGTGTAAATGTCAGCTCTTTTGAGCCATTGACAAGATGCAGGGCTATTGTTATAGAGCTGTCGTTGCCTTTTGTTATCCAATCTTTTCTAACTTCTAATACTATCGGCTCAACGCTAAGCTCCACCTTGCCATCAGGTGCATCATCATCGGTAAGTCCGCTCTTGAGAACGATCTCAACTACGCCTTCGAGATTTTTATCACGCGAGATAATAGATGCAACAGAACGATCGGGTGAGTTTTTCTTCAGAGATACTCTATTAAAGGTGCGTCCGTCATTATTAACGATGATAGCGTCGGCTGATGCACCGTCGGAGTTAGCACTCAACTGAACTTTCAACCCGATACATGCCGGGGGGATCACAAAAAACTGACGGTGGATATGTTCTTTATTTATTGCTATCGGAGAAGTTGTGACCTTATAATTATTCTCAAGAGAAAATCTATTCGGGATGATAACCGTATTCCACAACTCAAATTCCGGATAGGAGTTCTTCTTTCCTTTCGGATATCCGATAACTTTGCCAGTATAGACTCCCGGCGAGCGAAGTTTTAACTCATCATAATGTACATTCACTGCAAAGCTACCTGTGCCGCGACGATAGACAGTTGATTGAACAGTAGACAGCCACGGAGCATCTGTTTTGAGGACATACGCATTAAAACTAACCATCGCATCACGATTTGCAAGACATGAAATTATCGGGGTAAGAGTAAATACTGTTCGATCGCCATTTTTCGGAAAGAAACCGTTACGATAATAAGCAGCCGAGCCGTGCTGCGAAGTATTGCCGATCTGAACATCAATTTTATATTCTTTTGGTGCATCCTTGCCAAGGTACCAGCCGGAAAGTATTTTAAATGCCGTGGATAGATCTGGCACACCTGCGCCCTGATCGAGGAATGTCAAGCCCTCGATAGGTCTCGCACTTAACTGCAACGAACGTTTGACCAAGTACGCGTTCGGTTTATATCCAGGATACTTCTGTATCATTGCCGAGATGAGCGCAGAGCAAAATCCTGTTGTGTATGGCGATGCCATGCTTGTGCCATTGTAGCGGTCATTGCCAACGTAATCAGGAACAGTGCTTATTGCTGTGCCGGGTGTAGCAATGTCGGGCTTGGCGAGTTCACCGCCGCGAGAAGAAAAATCCCATACGACTGACTTCGACATATTTACGCCGTAAAGATCGCGACCTGTATCATCGGGAAGTATTGCCGCGCTTGTGATTACATTGCGCGAAGAACCTGGCAAACCAATATTTGATAGTCCGGGGCCATCATTCGAGCCGGATATACACACTGTTACGTCAGGATTTGCATCAAGAACAGAATCAAGCCACTGATCCATCACGCTTTGCCCTTCGATCTCGGAGCCGATACCAAAACTCATGTTCGCGATCACGGGCTTACCGGTTTCTTTAGCAAGTGTGATAACATATTCATACGATTGTTTCATTGAGCCGCTTGTGGTAACGCCGCTCATCGTGTTATCGGAGAATTTCAATGCAACAAATTCTGCGCCGGGTGCAACGCCGTTGAATCCCTGTTGTCCGCCGATACCACACCCTGCGGCTATACCAGCAACGTGCGTGCCGTGTCCGCCGTCAGCGAAATAGAGGTTGATACGGTTTTCTTTGGAATGGATGTTGACAGCACCTGTCAAATATCTTCCATCACTTTTTTTTGCATCTTTAGCTGCGCGAAAGCGAAATGTTGATTGTGATTCGCGGTACGTCGTAAGTACAGATTCATTTGAAATATCATGGTCGCCCTCACCATCAACAACTGCTACATAATGATCTGGTCTGTCTTGATAGACGAGCACACCGAAGGAGTCTGAATCACTACCGTTGAAGTTCAGATCATCGAGTCCATTCTGAAAACGTAGTTCAGGGAGAACTCCGTAGTAATACTTGCCATCTATTGATGAGATGTTGAGTGTTGATAGTCCGCGCAGCACATCTTTTCCGCCGAAGATAATTTTGTCAGCTTCTCTTTTTGCTTCTTTATATATTACATCACCTGTACCCGACATATCCTGCACATCAAATACTTTCGTCTTCCCTTCGCTAGTTTTTAAGAGACCTGCTATGCCAATATCTACACCATCGTCAAGGATACAAACGATGGTACCCCTGCCGTCATAGGTTGGGTTTTGCTTCTGAAATACATCCACCCCACAGACGCCAAGCGAGAGTGAACTCCATGAATCCGACTCTTTGGGCGGGTCTATTGGAATAACGGAAGGTGTTTTGGGCTTTATAGAAGGCGCGGTACTTCCAGAGGGTTTTGTTTGAGCGACAATAACCTCTAAAGACATGAAAAGAAACAGTATAAGGCAGGACAGACGGTACATTAATTCTCTGTTACTATTAATATAACACTATTCTTTTCAGATGGTTAGCAAATAATTCAGCACAACTTATGACACATACTGACTAAACTTGCGTAAATTCGTACCAGTTAATAATGATGAAAGGACAGTATTCGTGCGTTACCGTTGGCGTCTTCCGGACAAAAGTCCGGAGGGTGATGAGGTTATACGCAATTTATCGCAATCGATCAATGTACCGGAGTCTATTGCTGCCATATTAGTTACCCGTGGTATTACAACGTTTGACGGAGCGCGAGATTTCTTCCGCCCTTCGCTCGAACGACTTCATTCGCCGTATCTTTTAAAGGATATGCGCCGCGCCGTAGAACGGATTCGCGCTGCTATTGAAGCGGGCGAAACCATTGGCGTATATGGAGACTACGATGTTGATGGCACAACGAGCACGGCAATGATGACTCTCTATCTGCGTTCGATAGGGGCGATAGTTGCATCACACACTCCTGATAGGTTTACTGAAGGATATGGGCTGACCATACCCTCTTTGGAGCGGCTTTTTGCTTCAACGGATAAACCTGTTACCCTTCTTATATCCATAGACTGCGGTATCACTGCAGTTGACTCGGTTGCCTATATGCAAAATAAAGGCATCGATGTCATTATATGCGATCACCATGAACCCGGTGATACGCTCCCTAATGCTTTCGCATCGCTTAATCCTCTAATCCCAGGTTGTGAATACCCCTTCAAACAGCTCTGTGGCTGCGGCGTGGCATTCAAGCTCGTCCAGGCATTAGCCGAAACCTACGGCGAAAAAGAAAAGGCATACGACTATCTAGATTTTGTCGCGATGGCGAGTTCTGCTGATATCGTCTCGTTACGCGACGAGAACCGCATCATGGTTTACTTCGGACTCAAGCAGATAAATGAAAATCCGAAGCCCGGCATCAAAGCACTGATGATTGGTGCAGGATTAAAGCTTGGGAAGATAACTACCACGCAGATAGTATTCGGCATCGCTCCGCGAATTAATGCTGCCGGTCGTCTCGGTGATGGTGCTCGTTCTGTTGATCTGCTGATGGCAACAACAGAAGAAGAAGCACAGCGCATTGCGGCAATCTTAGAGGGCGAGAATATTAATCGTCGTAAGATTGATGAAGAAGCATTTCAAGAAGCATGTATTCTCGTTGATGACTATCTCGATAAAACAAAAGACCGTATCATCGTTCTTCATAACGGCTCATGGCATGCGGGAGTTATCGGTATTGTTGCTTCGCGATTGGTTGAGCGGTATCACCTCCCTGTTGTCTTGATGACAACCGTGGATGGTGTTGCCAAAGGAAGTGCACGTTCTATTATGGGCTTTGATATTCACTCTGCGCTTAAGAGCTGTGAACACATGCTCGTTACTTTTGGTGGGCATAAGTATGCGGCTGGTGTGTCTATCCAGATAGATAGAGTTCTTGAATTTAGAAAAGCTATGAACTTGGTTGCAAATACGAGCATCAGTAAAGATATGCTTGTGCCGGAGCTTACTGTTGATACTCCAATCGACATTAACGAACTTACTCCGCGCTACTTCGCTATCATCCGTCAGCTTGCGCCTTTTGGTCCGGATAATCACCGTCCGCTTTTTTATGCAAAAGATGTGCAAGTTGTTGGCTATCCGCGTACCGTTGGCAAAACGACAAGCCACTTGAAGTGCAATATCCGTTCAAAAGATAAACTTTCATTTCAAAGTGAAGCTGTGCGTGCATTGGCTCCGAACAATGTACCCTTTACTGTCGGCGGTGCTGCAATAGATGGTATTGGATTTGGCTTGGGGAATAAGTTAGAAGAGCTATTTTCAAAGTCGGGCGGACTCAAGGAGGAATTAGAGATCGTCTTCTCGCTTGATGAGAATGATTACAACGGCAAAGTAACTCCGCAGCTTGTGCTTCGCGATTTCCGCTAAGACCTGTGAAACGCATACTCATACTGCGTAGTGACCGCCTCGGTGATATGGTCTTGACATTGCCGATGGCTGCCGTGATTCGCAAGCACCTTCCTGAAGCAAAAATCATTTTTGGTGTTAGTGAATATACAAGACCAATCGTAGAATGCTGTCCAAATGTGGATGAGATAGCAACAATCAACCCCGATTCATCAGCTTCTGAAATTGCAAGGGTTATCCGCGAAGCTAAAGCGGATGCTCTT
Source organism: Kapaibacterium sp. (SeqCode) (assembly GCA_046590205.1). Lineage (GTDB taxonomy): Bacteria > Bacteroidota > Ignavibacteria > Palsa-1295 > Palsa-1295 > DATDEW01. The sequence continues at coordinate 22,415 of JBKJTT010000005.1, read as the reverse complement.
TTTATTCCGTCGCCGTCTTTCCGCTTAGTCCTTGCAGGACTCCTATCACGCACTCCAATTCGCGTTGGGACAGGATACCGATGGTACTCTTTTCTATTCTCAAAGAAAATATACGACCACCGCAAAACTGCCGAGCATAATGAGGCAGAGTATAATATCAGGATGCTTCGGACAATTGGAGTTACAGTTGATTATTATCCACTGCCTAATTTAGCTATCCCATCTCAAACCGACAAGTCTTATTCGTCCTATGAGTCTTACGTGGTACTCCACCTATTTACAGGTGGTTCTGCCGATTCATGGAGCATCGAGAGATTTAAAGAAGTAGCTATTTGGCTATCGAAAGAAAAGGGATTAGAAATTGTTCTCACAGGCGAGAATAAACACCGTGAATTCTTATTAAGAATTGCCGATGAATTGAAACCATTGGGTGTTGCAGTACATATACATACACAGTTAACGCTCATTGAATTAGCAGGTTTATTGAAGCAGGCATCGCTTGTGATCTCCGGCTCTACAGGTCCCGGGCATCTTGCGGCTGCTCTTGGTGCTCCGACGATAGGACTCTTTCAACGTGCAACTGCACTTTCAAAAGAACGTTGGGGGTTCAGAGGGGTAAAGGTGATCAATCTTGAACCTTTGAAAGCACCACGAGCAGAATGCCCCGCCTGCAAAACATGTGATTGCATGGCAAGCATTACAACAGACCAAGCTATTCATGCGGCGACAACGCTCATACACAATGAAGATTAGAACTATTATATCAACACTGCTTACACTTGTCGCGATAACCGTGACAAGTAATCAACTGGCTGCACAGTCATCAAAGGACGAGTACCGCACCTTCCCCAATACCGCATTCACCGTCGGCGAACGGCTGACCTTCGATATAAACTACGGCTTTGTAACTGCCGGACGTGCAGTGATGACCATCCCGGGCTATAAATATCTCAACGGACGGAAGACCTTTGAGATAAACACGTATGCAGTCAGCACAGAATCATTTGATAAGATATTCAAAGTCCGCGATAAGTACTCAACATATCTTGACGTGGAGGGTATCTTCCCTCACCGTTTCGAGCAACATGTGCGTGAAGGAAATTACTCGAAAGATTACTCTGCATTCTTTGACCATGAAGAACTTGTAGCAGAAGTTGGTGACCAAAAGCATAAGATACCACAATATGTCCATGACATATTGAGCGCATTTTATTATGTTCGTACGATCGATCTCTCAAGATATAAAAAGGGACAAAAAGTACAGCTACAGAATTTCTACAACGGAAAAACGCATCCGCTTGATATAGTGATACTTGGCAGACAGAAGCTTGAAACCGATGCAGGTACATTTGATTGTATTGTCGTCGAGCCGCTTGTCGTCGAAGGCGGACTTTTCAAGAACGAAGGTTCGATAAAAGTATGGCTTACCAATGATGCGAATCAAATGCCTGTAAAAATGGCGACGAAAGTTGTCGTTGGCAACATTGATGTTATCCTTACAAAATACGAAGGACTCAAGAACCCGACAAAAGCAAAGATAGATTAAGTGCCGCTACATTTCGCAACCACCGCCGCTGTAAATCCGGATGAATCCGCGGTCACTCTTATCATCATGCACGGTTATGGCGCAGATGAATATGATCTGCTTCCTATCGTGAAGCAATTTCAGGGCAACTACAATGCTATTTCCATTCAAGCTCCGATAGAACTTGATTGGGGCGGCTTTGCATGGTATCATTTAACACAAACTATCACAGGTTTTCATGGGGATGATCCTTCGCGCATCGAAAGCGAGCAGAAGCTAGTTGATTTCTTACGCAGACAAAAAGAAGCGGATAAACTTGGTGATGTTATCCTCATAGGTTTCAGCCAAGGCGCGGCAATGAGTTATTCCCTTTTGGCAAACGAAGCATTTCATGGATTGGGATTAAATCTAAAAGCTGTTATCGCTCTTTCGGGTTATATCCCGCTTGATGTAAGACCAAAGTTATCAGCGCGACAACTCGACGAACTCCCCATCTTCATCTCGCACGGACTCTACGACGACCTCATCCCCCCGCAAGCACTTGATTCCGCAAAAGAACTTTTAAAACAACAAGGCGCAAGTGTTACTGCTAAGACCTACGAAGTTGGTCACGGACTGACCGAAGAGACAATAGCTGATATAAATCAGTTTTTAGTTATCAATCTTTAGTCCGAAGTTTCTGTATTGTCATTGCGAGGAGTGGCTTTAGCCCGACGAAGCAATCTAAACTACTGAGATTCGTAACACTATCGAGATTTTAGATTGCTTCGTCGCTCCCTTTGGTCGCTCCTCGCAATGACAACCATAATGACTCCAGACATCGGACTATCCCCGTAGCACTAAGCACCTACCACATTTGTTATATGCCGTTCGCAATTTTTTAGTAATACATGGCAGAAATGATGATGGCGCTGCGCAAGACCAAGCGCGAGCGTGGTGCGGAGCTTCAGGAGATACCAATACCCCAGATTAAGCCCAATGAAGTGCTTATTAAGGTCGAGGCATCGAGTCTTTGCGGCACCGACGTACATATATATGAATGGGATTCATGGGCGCAAAGCCGCATTAAGACTGTCCCTTATACCGTCGGGCATGAGACGACAGGTCAGGTCGTCAAGGCAGGCAACGTCGTTAAGCGTGCAAAAGAAGGCGACATAGTTTCCGTCGAGACCCACATCCCCTGCATGACCTGCAAACAATGCCTTACAGGACAGATGCACATCTGCCATAACCTCAAGATTCTCGGCGTTGATACTGACGGCGCATTTGCAGAGTACCTCGTAGTGCCTGATACGGTTGTCTGGCAAAACGACACGAGCATTCCGCCTGAATATCTTTCTATCCAAGAGCCGCTCGGCAATGCAGTTCATGCAACGCTTATCGAGCCGGTGCATGGGAAATCAGTTGTTATTCTTGGCGATGGACCTATTGGTCTATTCGCAGTCGGTGTTGCCCGCGCTGCCGGAGCGACGAAGATATTCCTTACTGGCATGGAGCCGTACCGTCTGAACATTGGTAAGCAAATGGGCGCGGATTATCTCATCAATGTTACAAAAGAGAACGCAATCGATATTGTCAAAGAAGCTACAGGCGGACTTGGTGCTGATGTCGTGATCGAAATGTCGGGCGCACCGAAGGCAATGCAGGACGGTATCGCAATGCTTCGCCGCGGCGGACGTTTCTGTTTCTTTGGTATCTACAAAGATAACCTCGTCCCTACACCGCTCAACGACATCGTCTTTAACGGCGGTACGTTCTACGGCATCAACGGACGTTTGATGTTCGATACGTGGTTTACCGTTTCTAATCTTCTTTCTTCAAAGCGACTCGACGTTACACCAGTGGTAACACACAAGATGCCGCTCGAAGATTACAAAGAAGCATTCGAGCTTATGATAGAGACGCCGAAAAAGGTCGGGAAGATCGTTCTCTTTCCTGATAAAGCGATGATGAGCGGACGTCAGAATTAATTATCGTGTCATTGCGAGGAGTGGCTTTAGCCCGACGAAGCAATCTAAACTATTGAGATTGGTACTACATTCGAGATTTTAGATTGCGGAGCCTGTCCTGAAGAATGAAGGGTCGCTCCCTTCGGTCGCTCCTCGCAATGACAGGTTGAAAATTTTATAATAGAATTACATTGAATACAAATCCTATCTCGCTTAAAATAGGCCACTCGCCTGACCCTGATGATGCTTTTATGTTCTATGGGTTCGGCTCCGGAAAAGTAACTATTCCTGGCTACGAGATTGATCACGTGCTTGATGATATCCAGAGCTTGAATGTCCGTGCTATGGAGGGCGAGCTTCCTGTTACGGCTATCAGTGCTCATGCCTATCCGTATGTATCGGATAAGTATTGGATCATGACGACAGGCGCATCGATGGGTGAAGGATATGGTCCTATCATCGTCTCAAAGAAGTACACGACTATCGAAGAGCTTGAAGGCAAGACCATTGCACAGCCGGGAAAACTCACGACGGCGAATCTCCTGCTTCAGTCATGGTACGGACATATCAACTCCGTCGAAGTTGCATTTGATAAGATCATTGATGCTGTGCTCAATGATGAAGTTGATGCAGGTCTGCTTATCCATGAAGGTCAGCTTACGTGGAAAGATTACGGCTTGAATAAGCTCGTTGATTTCGGCGAGCGTTGGGAGAAAGAAACGGGCGGGCTTCCGTTGCCGCTCGGGCTTGACCTTGTCCGCAAAGATATGGGACGCGAAATGGCGCTGAAAGTTCGCATCGCGCTACAAGCATCGATTAAGTATGCCTACGACGACCCCGAAGGTTCTATACCCTACGCAATGCAATGGGGACGCGGCATTGATAACGAGACAGGCGAGAAGTTCGTGAAGATGTACGTCAACGACGTAACCTACGACATGGGCGAGAACGGAAGAAAAGCCCTAAACCTCCTCTTCGCCCTCGGCGAAAAGAATGGCATCATCCCGCATGTCGGGGATTTTGAGTTGATATAGTAAATTTAGAGTTTTTGTGACGAACTCAGATGCGATGTCTGCTTGGCAGTTTATTGTTGATTACAAGTGATATGTAAGTTCAATCTCAAAGTTTTTTCCGTTGAGATGTCCTGCAAGTTTACTATTTGTCTGCTCTAGTATTTTTAAGTCACCGAAGTCAAATTCTTTATGATGATTTGGACAAAGAACAATTAGATTACCTAAAATACTTTGCCCATTCTGCGATACTGGTTTTATGTGTGCCACTTCAATGTAAAAGCTACCATTCTTTTTTAATATCCTTTGTCCGCAATTTGGAAATTGACATTTGTAGTCGGTAGCTTCTTTTAATGCGTTAATTATTTTTGTGTCTTTACGAATTGTAGTAGAAACAAGCTTTTCAACTCTTTCCGGTGAAACATTTCTCATTTTTTCATTTAAGTAGGCGAGCAGTTGTGTTATTGACTCTTTGCCATCCGGGATATTATCGTCAAGTACGTTTGCATCTTCAGTCGGTTGTCTGTTAAACCAAGTTGAAGCAATTTCATTGTCAACCCGTAACCAACCAAGTTGCGGAAAAACAAATCCAGACGGTTTGCTAAGTTCGATTTTCTCTAACACTTTGATTTTATAGCCGACAAAATATCCGCTACCAGCCCTACTATCATAGTACTTTGACACCAAGCTGTTTGGATTACGGTCAAATACTTCTTGTTTATCAGTATAGGGAAAACGGTCAACTTCCAGAACTTCTGTTTTCCAAACTAATCTTTGAGTTGTCGTATCAAACCAGTAAAGCGTATCACCAACAAGCAGCTCGTAGTATGGGAACTGCTTGTTTTTCCACATATTAAACCAGTCGTGATTTTCCATTTCACTTTGGTCTATTGGTAATTCAAACCCTCTACTTGTTATATATTCCATATCCTGTGTTTGTCATCTGGGTTATGTTTTCAACTCCTCATTGCACTATTCCCTCCTCACCCCCTCAATATCTTCTCCATCGCCTTGCCTTTTGCGAGTTCATCGATGAGTTTGTCTAAGTAGCGGATTTTTTGCATTAGTTTGTCTTCTATGTCTTCTACGCGGTATCCGCAAATGACACCTGTGATCTTTGATACATTCGGATTCAGCTTGGGTGCTTCGGCGAAGAAGTTTTCAAAGCTTGTTTTATTATCAAGAATCTTTTGAAGTCCCTTCTCGTCATATCCCGTCAGCCAGTAGATGATGGTATCAACTTCTGCTTTTGTGCGTCCCTTTTTCTCCGCCTTCGTTATATATAGCGGATAGACACCTGCAAACGACATCTTAAATGCTCGTGTCATTCTTTCTTCAGCCGTCATGATTTTCTCCCTTCGTCTGATAGTAAAGCACAACTGCACCAGAGCCGAATGTCTTTGTTTTTATAAGGGTAAGATCAATTCTACTTTGTATGTTCTTAAATAACGTCAAGCCGTTTCCCAATATAATGGGTTGAATGCAAAGTTGGTATTCATCAACTACGCCAAGCTCACCGAAGGCAACAATTAAACTCGGACTGCCAACTAAAATGTCTTTACCGTCTTGCTCTTTGAGTTCTACTATTTCTTCTTTACTAAGTTTGTTCTTCAGTGTTGTATTTCTCCAATCAACACTTTTCAGCGTCCGTGAATAGACTATCTTCGCAAGATCATCTATTAATACCGCAAACTCATCTGTTGGTTTGTTACCAGTCGGGTTCTTCGCAAGAGATGGCCAATAGCTTTCCATAAGCTGGAATGTCGTTCTCCCCCATATCATAGTGCCGGCATTACGCAGCAGTTGGTTGTAATGCTCATGGGTTTCATCATCTGCGATAGTTGCTGTATGGTCGCAGAATCCATCAAGCGTCATATTTATCCCTGCAACGAGCTTTCTCATAAAAATTACTTCCTCTTATTTATTGCAAATAGCATTGCTGATGAAATAACACACATTACCAGAGCACTGATGATGAGTGAATTCTCGTTTTGCAAAATCCCGATAACAAAGTCGCAGACAAACATTACCAGAAAGAAAATGTATGCAAGCGTTAGCATAGGACTTGATCGTTTGAACGTGGCATAAGCAAAGATAACACCAAGCGCAAATTGTCGGGCAGCCCACATATAGATTACGTACTGAACTCCTTTTGCGCTAAGGTCAACGCTCTCCAGAACTGATTCCGGCGCGATGCATAATGATACGCTTACGATAAGCTCCATCACTGCAATTAGTCCTGATACTATTAGTATCCATTTGGGCAGCGGTTTTTGTACTTCGTTCATAATGTGCGCTCCTTTTTTATACTTGCTATTTGTCGTCCTCTTACTATACTATAAATCCCAATGATAATTATTCCAGCACTAATGCAAAAGGCATAAATTACATCATTATCTTTTTCTTTAAATGAATACACCAAAATCCCAAAAGTAAGATAGAATCCTAACAATATAAGTCCGATACCGATTATGATCAACAGGATTTTCATTCCTTATTTTTGTAGCTATCGATTCCTTCCGGTGGTTCATGTATTTATTGCGACAACACCTGTGCCGGTATTGTCGGCATGATGACGTCGGCATTGACGTGCTGATGAAGACGTGCAGAGTCGAGCGCGCCTTTCGGGTATTCACCTTCTTTGTATTCGGCTAAATGGTCATAAAGCGTATTACGCTCGACGGGCATGAACCCCGCATCACGGATAAGATCGACCATCTCTTTAATCGTTGTCGTATGGACGAAGTTCGCTGATGCGTGTACGTTCTCATCTTCGAGCGTACCGCCAAAATCATCTGCTCCGAAATGCAGCGCCATCTGTCCCGTCTTCTTCCCTTCCGAGAACCAGCTTGCTTGGATGTGTGGGAAGTTATCGAGATAGATACGTGCGAATGCTATCATCTCAAGGTAGCGTGTGCTTGAAGCGTATTGCGGAATAATTTTTTCAAGCGGCGTATTGCCCGGCTTGAAGCTCCAGGGAATAAATGCAGTAAAGCCGTGATACTCATCTTGCAGTGCGCGGGTAACTTCAAGATGCTCGACAATGTCCTCATCTGCTTCAAGATGTCCGTACATCATCGTAGCTGTTGCCTTGTAGCCAAGCTTGTGCGCTTCGCGCATGACATTCAGCCAATCTTCGCTCGTGCCTTTTTTGTTGGATATTTTTTTCTTGACTTTATCCGAGAGCACTTCCGCTCCGCCGCCGGGGATGGAGTTGAGTCCAGCTTCTTTGAGCTTTGCAAGAACTTCCGTCAGTGACAGTCCCGACACTTCGCTCATGCCGATGATCTCGCTTGTCGAGAAGAAGTGCGGATGAATGCCCGGCACTTCGGCGCGTGTCCGGCGAACCATCTCAAGGTAATACTCGAATGGAATTGCTGGGTTCACACCACCTTGCAAAAGTACGGTCCTTACACCGCGCGCTTCTGCTTGCTTAAACTTTGCAATCATCTCATCAACGGTGTACGTGTACGTATCAGCGTCACCTTCGTGGCGATAGAACGCGCAGAAGATGCAGTCGATATTGCAGATGTTTGTGTAGTTCGGGTTGGAGTCAATGACGAACGTCACTTCCGTTTTCGGGTTGTGACGGTAGCGAACATGTTCTGCCATCTCGGCAAGGTCAAGCAGCGAGCCGTTCTTCAAGAGCCACAGTCCTTCCTCACGCGTGAGTCGTTCGTTAGCAAAAACTTTTGTCTTAATGTCTTGTATCATTACTGACTATACCGTTACGTACACTTCTTTCAAAAACTCATCCATTGCTGCTTTCTCGCGTTCACCGAGTTCGTAGGTGAATGCGCCGAGATACGTCTCAAGCTCTTCGCGCGTCATCCCGAGCTTCTTCGCATGTTCTCTGCCGACGAGAGCGTACTGCCCCTTCGTCTCTTTTAGCGAACGAGCTAACGCTGTCTCGATCTCATCGCGAAGCGCGGCGGGTACGGAATTCCGCACAGCCCACACAGCAAAAACGAACGGCATCTGTTTCCAGTCATACCATTCTTCTGCGAGGTCATAGACATTCAGGAAGCTCGCAAGTCCACCGAGCTTATGACGACGCAATGCTTCATCACCGATAAGAAGCACGGCGTCATACTTCGTATAATCATTTTGAATGCTCGATAAGTGCAGACGCTCGAAGGTTACATTCTTTACACCGTATTTCTTTTCGAGGAGTACACGCAGTAGTTCAACGCTCGTCGAGCTTTCGGCGGTGATGCCAATTTTCTTACCTTCGAGATTCTTCCACTCGTGATGTGAATACAGAAGCACCGAATATGCTTTACCACTAACGGCAACACCGTATGGCATCATCTCGAAGTCTTCGGGATTTGCAACATAATCCATTAGCGACATAGGACCTGCATCGATTTTTCCCTCCTTCGCGAACTCGCCAAAAACTCGCGGCACAAGCGGCACGAGCTTTAGCTCGGCAGAGTGTGTACTGTATGCAGAGTAGAACGGCACGGAATTCAGGTACGGCATCTTCGAGACGATGGTCGTATCTTTCGCAGGATAAATTTGTAATGGATTATAGAACACGTCGCGCTCTATCGGGACTTTGCCTGCTTCGGTGATGATGGAGATTATCTTCTCTTTTGCAAGCTGCATCGGGCTTGTCGCGCCGGCATCGTGCGCGATGCGCTCCTGCCCGACGATACCATCCATATCGTCAGCGCCGAAGTTCAGCGCAACTGCCGCAACTTCCGCCGTCAGCATCACCCAGTATGCTTTGATGTGCGGAATGTTATCGAGCATCAGACGACTGACGGCAATAGTCTTTAAGTCATCAATCGCACTCGTAAAATTATTTCTTGTCTTGATCCCCGTATCGCCCGGCTGGAATGCAAGTGGGATGAAGGTCAGGAATCCGCCCGTCTCGTCTTGCACGTCGCGCGTCTTTATCATGTGCTCTATCCGCTCCTCTATCGTCTCGACATGCCCGTAAAGCATCGTCACGTTCGACTGTATGCCCATCTTATGCGCGGTGCGATGAACCTCGAACCACGTCTTCGCGCCGATCTTCTGATTAAAAAGTAATTTGCGTACGCGCTCGGAAAATACTTCCGCGCCGCCGCCCGGCATTGTGCGAAGACCGACTTCTTTCAACTCGCGCAGCACTTCCTCATGTGTCTTCTTGAATTTCTTCGCGAAGAAATCTATCTCTACTGCAGTGAATGCTTTTACATCGATGAGCGGGAAATTCTCTTTAATGCGGCGCACCATATCAATGTAATGCTGCCACTCCCAATCAGGGTGCAAGCCCATTGTGATGTGCACTTCGCGGATGTCAGGATTGAGCATTGCGAGCATCTCGTCTATCGTCTGCGCGTAAGCATCGGGGTCGCCTTTCTTGACGGCAAAGTCACAGAACTTGCACGAGAGCACGCAGATATTTGTCGGCTCGAACTTCTGGTTCAAGACAAAATAGACAGCATCGCCCGACTTCGCCCGCGCGACTTCATCAGCCATACGCCCAAGTCCGATAAGGTCATGAGTCCCGTAGAGCGCAACGCCGTCTTCGAGTGTAAGGCGGACACCATTACGGACTTTTTCCCAGATTGGTTGTAGATTCGGATCACGAAACGTGAGCTTCTTTGGGGATAACATGGTGTTTTTCCTGATTATTCGCAGGGTAAAACAGATTGCAACATGGTTTCAATCCGCGCCCAATGATAGGTTTGGGGAAAAGGAAGTATAAGGGAAAGTATCACGAAGGGGCATGCCGCTGGCATGCCCTCTTCGCTATTTAAGAACAACTTTAGTCAGTCGTTTGCGGGTTATTAAATAAGGTTGATTTGTAACAGAGTCGGGCATGTATGTTTCCTTCATAACAAGACCGACATTCAGCACGAAATAGGAGTATTCCTTAAAATAATCTGTACCCGTTTGTGTACCGGTTGTAACGTACTGATACTTCAGCGTGCTATAATTACCCGATGGTGTACTTACTGAAAAACCATTTCCAAGGTAGGTTAAAATTTCTTCGGCCTCCTCAATAGGGTCAGGTGATTGCTCCGTTGTCCACACAAACGTCGAAATGACATCAGGAACAAGCAATGGCATCGGATATTTCACCCAAACAAATGGACCTAAACTACCGACATATGTAACAAGAGCGGTGCCTTCATAAAATATATCCGCACCAGTCCATAGCACATGCCTCTCCACACCACCAACACTACGCTTTGAAGTTATCAGAAGCGAATCCTTCTCGTTACCAACCACCGTCCCATCCGGTACGTAATACTCCACATCCCAATACCACTCATTCCCCACAGCAAGCGGCATGATAACATCAACGCTCTGCGGAGATTGCGTAGCGGAATTACAGCCTGCAAAGAGGGCAAGCAAAATAAAGAAACCGATGTAGTTCTTTTTCATAGCGTTGGTTGCAATGCGTGGTGAGTACTAATATGGTTTTAAGACATTTACGAGCATTGGGAAGTCCTTAATATTCAGCGTTGAAAGCGGCTCGGAATGATAGACAGATGTCGCGGCGATAAGTGCATCTGCAATACCAATGTGATGGGACTTGTCGTATTTGTGTAAGAGTTCTCCCGCTTTTTCTGCAATTTCTCTTGTTACAGGGTGGACTGTGAACGTAGCCAGTAGGTCATGAATGTCATCAATCTCGCGCTGTTGTTTGATACCTGCAAGAAGCTCTGTGATTGAAACTACTGAAATCGAAATTGGAGTATCACCACCGAATAAGAATGCACCAGCTTCCGTCTACCCACGAAGAAAATCTATAACGATATTCGTATCAACGATCATCGCCCCAATTGAGCTTTCTATCCATTGACTTACGGAGTGCTACGAAATCAGGAAGGTCATCTCTATCTTTCCAGATACCAAATGCTTTGCGGCGTTTGGCGAGTATCTCCGCATGGGTAAGAGGCACATTAACGAGCTTCTCGATTGCTTCAAGAATAACGTCTTCCTTCTTCATGCCCTTTTCTGCAGCGAAAGCAGAAAGAGCCGAATCAAGAGCATCAGGTATGGTAAGATTCGCTGTCATATTATAATAAAGCAAATTGATGAAGAAACAGTTCTCCCGCCAATGAATTGGCGGGCTAATGTCGGTAGTCCCTTGCGGGACTTCGAGGAGCAGGAAGGATGCCTGCGGTACTACCTATCGTCATAGTGGTACATACAAGCAATGATGGTAATAGTATCATCTGTTACCGAATATACTAAACGATCTTTATCGGTAATTCTGCGAGACCAGTATCCTTTTAACTCGTGCTTGAGCGGTTCCGGCTTACCAATACCTCTGAATGGGTCTGCATCAATTGCTTTAATAATCTCAAAAATACGTCGTAGAGTTTTGGGTTCTCTTTCAGTCCATAGGATGAGTGATGCAAATGCTTCCTTGTGAAAGACAACCTTCCTCACTTGAACGAATTCATGTCAACTTCGATAAGATTCTTTCCTTCTTCAACATCCTTAATCGACCGCAGGAGTTGCTCGCGATTTATATGCGAACGTAAAAGGTAGTCGGTCTCATCAGCTTCATCTAACTCCGTAACGGTTATCTCAACTTTTTTGCCAGAGAAACTCTTACGCAGCTTTGCGAGGAATGCCTCGTTAAGTTCATCAGCCGGTAGTGTATAACTTGTCATACTAATTGGACAACTATTGACGAACAATAGTTCTTTGCGAGAAACGGGCACGCGCGGTGTGCCCCCTATCGGAGCTAAATGCAAAAAACACATCTCCCTCTTAGCTCCGTTAGGAGCGTAACGTCGGTAGCGCAGGGCACGTTCGCTTCACTCAGTGTAAACTCCAGCCCTGAATATACCCATCAGATTTACCAATGTATCAGAATTTTCTTGACTGACTTGCTTGTTCAAATATGACGTAATTCCATCTATTATTCATGACCCTGTTCGAGAAGCTAAAGCAAGCAAAAAGCGAAGAAGATGTAAAAGCTATTTACATCAAAACGCTCGGATTGAAGAATGTATCCGAAGGATGGATAGATATTAAAACAGAGCACATTTGGTTTGAGGCAAAAGCTACCCATACCGTCTCCACGTACGCAATGTACACCCAATTACTTCATTATGTCCAGCAGGCATTAAACAAAGGCGAATACGTACCGCCATTTTTGGCAGTTGTAGATACGCACAAAGCCGCAATTATGAAGAGTACGGATGTGATACCGTTTCTTCAAAAAAAAACCATCAAATGGGCTGACAGAAAAAATGCCAGTAAAATTACTCCCGAAGCTCTTGAAGCGGTTTCGGCATATATCGGCACATACCTTGTCTCCTTCAAGATCGAGACACAGGAAGCAGAGTTCATAAAGACATTCAAAGAAGCAATACAAAAAGGCGACATCATTCGCATTCAGATTACGCCGGATAACCTAAAGCAAGTATTTGATAAATGGGTGGAGATGATTGGGCGCGAGATAAACGGTGTCGCAGAAGATGATTATGCACTCCTCTTCTTTGCCGACATCATGCACGATGGCACCAACGCTACGCATGATAACCTCACTGCCCAACTACTGCATAAAAATACTGCACCTGTCTTTTCGCTTGGCGGGAAGCTCTATGAACTCGGCAACAAAGAGGGATACCGTCGGTTCTGGTCTATCTATCATAAACCACCCGAAAAAGAATATCGCAACTACCTGCTCGAACGGCGCGACTCGCTTATCCCGCTCGATGAACGTAGTTTCAAAGGTGCATACTATACTCCTCTGAATGTCGTGGATAAGGCATACGACAAGCTCACCGAAACGCTCGGCAAGAATTGGCAGAAGGATTACATCGTATGGGATATGTGCTGCGGAGTGGGAAATCTCGAAGTAAAGCACAGCAACCCGCGCAACGTCTTTATGAGCACGCTCGACCAAGCAGATGTTGATGTGATGCTTGCCACGAAGACCTGCGTTGCCGCCACTCGCTTCCAATACGATTACCTCAACGACGACATAACCGACGATGGCAACATAGACTATTCCCTCACCAACAAAATACCGCAAAAGCTAAGAGATGCAATTGCATCAGGCAAGAAGTTACTGGTATTGATGAATCCACCGTATGCGGAAGCGGCGAATAATTTAGGCAATGAGGGAAAAACCGATATTGCAACGACTCGAATTGCTGAGACTATGGACGATTATGGGTATGCTTCACGAGAGCTATTTACCCAGTTTATTGCACGAATTTCTAAGGAAATACCAACGGCAACACTGGCAATGTTTAGCACTCTAAAGTATGTTAACGCACCAAATTTTGAAAAATTTAGACAAGTTTGGAATGCTAAATATCAGGGTGGTTTTGTAGTGCATAGCAAGGCTTTTGATGGATTAAGTGGTGAGTTTCCGATTGGATTCTTGGTTTGGACAACAAATCATAGTACATTTTCTATTACCCCTATTGATTCTATTTCGACTGTCGTATTAAATAAGTTTGCGGAGCCAATAGGAGAGAAACAATTCTATAACTTACCAAATCAAATACTACTTACCAACTGGATAAAGCGACAAAAGCACAATGATGTTGATGCTTTGCCTCTAATTAATGCTATAACACCTACTACAAAGATAAACGGTGTTAGAAGAACGAAATGGTGTGATGGTGCGATAGGGCATATGCTATCTGACAGCAATGATCTCCAACACTCTGGTACGATGACGGCAGTGTTTTCATCGGTACATTCTATAGGACATTCGGGTGGTTTCTTTATCACTCCTGAAAATTTTTGGCAAGCCGCATCAATATTTTCTGCAAGAAGATTAATCAAACCTACTTGGCTCAACGACCGCGATCAATTCTTGCAACCAACTGAACCTTTAAGCGACGAATTTAAGAATGATTGTTTGATGTGGATGCTCTTCAACGGTAGCAACCTCACCGCCAGTGCGAATGATTTAGAATGGAACTCGAAGAAGTGGAGCATCGTCAATCACTTTATTCCATTTACCGAAGAGGAAGTGAATGCACCTGAACGCTTCGAGAGTGATTTTATGGTGCAATACATGAAGGGGAAAACATTCTCTAAAGAAGCGAACGACGTATTGCAAGCAGGCAAGAAACTCTGGCAGGCGTACTTTGCCAGTACGGATGTGCATACCGTGCGTGAGGAGCTGAAGCTGAACCGTGCTGATGTCGGCTGGTATCAGATACGCAAAGCATTACAAAAGCGAAACGAGAGCGGTGATTTCGCACCGGTCAGCTTTACGGAGTTTGAAACAGCATATAAAACACTAACCGAAAAGCTCCAACCAATGGTCTATGAATTGGGGTTTTTGAAGGTGTAAACTATTACTTTTTTTACGAAGGAGAAGAAATGGCAGAACGACTTGATTTTTCAATACGTAATCCGATCCCTGCAAAGGGCTCGTACCTTCAGCTTGATTCGGTAATCAGCGTACATTTCGGCAAAGATCGTGCAGTGATGGGCGGCGAACGTCATCGTGGTGCAGTGGCTATTTTTACCGAAAGCATTGAGCGCGACACGGACTATCTCTTTCGTGCAGCAGTAGAAAATAAGTATCCAGAAGTGCCGCTCCTGCTTCAAGTGACCAATCAAGCGAACGAGATACTTTTTGCACAATCGGTACGTGTAAAAAAAGATAAAGCGAATTTCATCTTCAATATCCCCCCATCAGAAGGTAAGCAGCTTTGTTTTACCTTGAGCTATGACTATGAAAGCCAGGCATTTTCCGAAATGCCGAAGGTCGTAGTCGGCGGAGATTTTGTCTTCATCTCAATCATGATCGAAGCACTCTAAGAAGCAGATCATTTGAAGCGGCATATAAAGCATTAACCTAAAAGCTACAACCAATGGTCTATGAATTGGGTTTTTTGAAGGTGTGATGGGTTTTGGGTCGGGGGAGCAGGAAGGATTCCTGCGTTACGATAGGTGCCCGTAATATTATCTTTTCAAATAATTGGCATCAAAAGGGACAAATTGTATTATATTATTTGCGTATTAACAGGCACCAATGCCATAAACGTATACGCAATATGAATACTCCAACTTCTGCTCGGGCGGCTGCGCCGGGATGTCCGCTTTATGGGCTTACTATTTTTCTTGGCGAGTCCTCGTTCGCTAACTTGGGCGTCAGCTTGAAGCAGGCGGCTGTGCTTGAACGGTGCGGTCAGTTTACGCATGTTTTCTATATCAATGTCGCATTTGATAATCGGCGGTTTTATGCTACCCAACGGCGAGCCATCGGCACCGAGAAGGCGAACTTCTCAAGCTATCATGTCTGCACCGGTAACCTTGCTCGGACGCTTCAGCGAATCCAATACACGCTCCCAGAAGGAGCGCGCCCTGCCTTCGTTATCAACTCATGGGAAATGTCGTCGAGCTGTTACCGCTTCCGCGAGGAGCTTATCTTTATGATACAGCGGCTTATCATGACGCTCGATGCAGGAGTCTATGTCTATTCACAGGCAAACCCCGAGAAGGTGAAGGCAGGGTATATCAATCGGACAGGACTTGGTAAGCTGCCGGCGATCACCGATTCGATCATTGACCTTACTGCAAACTACAACGCAGCTAAGGCAAAAGCCGCGGAGGGAGTGCCCGCATCGGAAGCTGCAACTACGGAAGCACCTGCCGAGGTGAAAGAGGAAGTAAAAGTTGCCGAAGAAGTGGCAGAACATTCAGAGATAGAGGTGACCGCAGATGGTGTTTTTGCAAACTTACCTGCCCAAGAAATCAACAACTTAGCCCCTGCTCACGGGCACCTATCCAAGGTTGCGCTCGATGACGTTATAGAAGAGGAGGTTGACGAGGAAGAAGAGGAGGAAGCGTACCATGAAGAGCTTGTAGAAGAGGGAGAGTTGGAGTATGCGTAGGGGGAAGTGGTTAGTGATTAGTGGATAGTGGATAGTTGGGAAATGTCTGATGTCTTGGTGTGTCATTGCGAGGAGTGGCTTTAGCCCGATCCTTCATCCTTCAGGACAGGCTCCGCAATCTAAACATTTGAAATGTCTGACAACTTTTAGATTTTAGATTGCTTCGTCACTCCCTTCGGTCGTTCCTCGCAATGACACGCTAATAATTTCCGACTTCCCCGCTAACCACTAATCACTAGCCACTGACCACTTTTTATGTTCAGATATAACCATCCATACGTTCCTCAAACGCTATTTTATATACTATATATACTTTTCGAGCATTTTTCTTGCAACTTTTAGGGTGTAAAAAAGTATTAGATGAGTCTATGATGTCAAAAGATTACATAAAGATAATTTCTCACGACGCGATTGCGCTTGCACAGCGTGGCGTGAGCGATGTATCGCTTGCGGTTATCACTGCCGAGGAGCGTCTTCGCTTGAAGCTGAAGACAACAGGCAGGATGATCCTCGCCTCTGTCTTCTTTGTGGTTTCCGGTCTTGTCTCCATCAGCGCTAACCTTACTCCGGGTGTGGCAATTGCTAAAGAGAAGAGTTCTGAAAAGAAGTCAAAGCGGTCTCGCGGGTATGCAAAGTATAAAAAGAGCAGCGACCCATTTGCAGACATACGCGGCTTGAACGAGGTAGTGGTCGGTGTTGCATCGTGGTACGGTCCCGGCTTTCATAATAAGCAGACGGCATCGGGCGTGAAGTTCGACCAGAACGCAATGATGGCGGCGCATCGTACGCTTCCCTTCGGCACCATAGTCCGCGTAACCAACCTCAATAATAGTAAGTCATGCTTCGTGAAGATCACTGATCGCGGTCCGTTCATTAAGAACCGTATGCTTGATTTATCAAAGGCAGCTGCCCATGAACTTGATTTTGCTCATAGCGGCGTTGCTAAGGTTCGTATGGAGATCGTCAGCGATGACATTGCTATCCAAATGTCTACTGACCTTAAGCAGTACGTAGGTGTTCAGGATAGACTTCTGAGCTCGAACTATGCAGTTCGGTAAGAGCGTTCATTTCCAGTTTTTCGCAGGCGGTAAGATGAAAATCTTACCGTTTTGCATTTATACGAGTGATATTGTGTAATTTTGTTGTTAGATGAGTAACGTGCCCGACCAAGATACATCTCGATATGACGGAATAGCGATAGCGCTCGGAGCGATAGCGCTGGTAGCTCTTACGTATGTGGTAAGCCCAGTGCTTTCGCCGTTCATCTTATTTCTTGCGATAGCGCTGCTGGTCTTCCCTTTCCGCGGCTACCGCTCGGCGAAGGCGATACTTATTACGATGGGCGTTATTTTCGCTTTATGGTTTTTGATGGAGACAGCTCATATCCTCTTCCCGTTCATCATGGGCTTCATCCTTGCCTATCTCTTTAGCCCGGTAGTCCATCTTCTCGAACGAAGAGGGTTGAAGCGTTTTTGGAGTGCCGCTATCGTGGTGTTGTCATTTGTAGCTATCGTCGGGACGGCAATCTGGGTGCTTACACCAATCGTTATCACCCAACTCCAAGCCCTCGGCACGAACATCAAAGGATTTCTCGAATCATCAACCTATACCCTTGACGAGCAGGGCTTACATGACCTCTTCGTTAATATGGGAATTCCGGAGAGTTACGTCAATGACCACCTTAGCCGACAGCTCTTTCCGAAGATCAAGGAATTCTTCAACGATGCCCCAATGCTCCTCTACGGCATCTTAGGATGGATACCCGGGATACTAACGCAGCTTTTGAACTTGATCATTATCCCGATAGCATTCTTCTACTTCCTTCTCGATTGGGAATCGCTGACATCATTCATTACGCGGCTTATCCCTGTCAATGACCGACCACGTTGGCTTCAGATATTCCGTAATATCGATATCGTATTCTATGCTTATATCAAAGGGCAATCGACCGTTGCAATGATCATCGGGACATTAGCCGGAATCTCATTTTGGATGCTTGGCGTACCTTATGCGGGACTGCTTGCCGTCATCATAGCATTGCTTGACCTTATCCCGTTCATTGGTCTAATAATGAGCGTCGTAATCGTCGAATCGGTCATACTGGTAACAATGCCTCTTACTATTTGGAATGTCTTGATGGCTCCGCTGCTTATCGTAATTCTTCACGTTATAGAGGTCTATGTTATTGCCCCGAAGCTTGTCGGGGAAAGCGTCGGAATACCACCCTTAGTGCTAATCGTCTCGATACTCCTTTTTGGATATTTCTTGGGCTTTATCGGGATGCTTATCGCAGTCCCGACGGCGGGTATCATTTTACAATTTGTTCGTGAATATCAACGATCTCTTATTTCAAAATCTGAAGGGTAATGTACGGAATATTGTATCTGGTATCAACTCCAATCGGCAACCCCGATGACATTACCTTAAGAGCTATCCGTATTATTACCGAATGTGATATCCTTCTTGCCGAGGAGCGGAAGCCGACTAATGCCCTTTTGAAGCATTTGAATCTCACGAAGGACTATATTCTATATAATGAACATACCCAAAAGGAACTGACTGCGGAGATAATAGAATATCTCGAAAGCGGTAAGAACGTAGCTCTTATTTCCGATGCCGGAACACCGGTCATTGCTGACCCAGGCGAACGGCTTGTTAAGGAATGCGTTAATCGTGGGATTATCATGACTGCTGTTCCGGGAGCATCGAGTATCTTAGCAGCGCTGACGGTCTGTGGTTTTGACCTTAGCTCGTTTATCTTTGTCGGATTTCTTTCGAGGGATAAAGCTGCGAGGCGAAGCGAAGTGAAGCGATATGCCAGAGAACGCTCGACGCTGATCTTTCTTGAAGCACCATACCGTTTACCGAATCTTCTTGACGACCTGAATGACGGGCTTGGTAAGAACCGAGAACTTGCCATCTGCACTAACCTTACACAGCATAATGAGAAGATATATCGCATGGTGACTTCCGAGGCGAAGGAGTGTTTTGCGGAGCATCCCTTTAAGGGAGAATTTGTCATCGTCGCTGAAGGTGCAAAGTAGCTTAATTTTTGACCTATGTTGGGAAGCAAAGTAGATAGCTTGAAGTGTTACTAACCTGTGAAATATGCTGCGATATTCTTCCTACTACTAATTAGCTGTGCTTCAATAGCGCAGCCGAACCGGTGGCGTAGCATGAATGTATCGGTTACAGCAACAAGTGGAGATAGCATTTGGCTTGGTTCAGATTTCATTATTTCATCGTCATTGAAGATACTTATTGATTCGTCGGTACCGTTAACTTTTGGAGAGGATTACCAATTTGATGAGAATTCCAATGTATTAAAACTAACTACTGCTACGAAAGACCTACTCTTTCTAAGTGGGTCAGATACTTCTAATGCTTCTTATACCCTTAATATACTCTATTCAATAGTACCGCTCCGGCTTCGGAAAGAATATTTCAACTCGATGCTGTTAGAAGTTGATACGAATCAAATGGTTAAGCAGATTACATATCAGATACCTGTTAGAGAATCTACTGCATCTGAAAGTTCTATTACTATTAATAATAGTGGGGGATTTACTCGAGGTATTACCGTCGGTTCTAATCAGGGTGTTACGACACAAAGCAGCTTTAACTTGACCTTCAATGGTAATGTCGATAAATCCCTTTCGTTTCAAGGAGCACTATCGGAAGAGTCAAGCGTCATTCAACCCGAAGGCAATACTCAATTATTACGAGATCTCGATAGGATATTCATTAACTTCGATTATCTGAATTCTATACGAGTATCGCTCGGTGATATGTATATGTCGAGTTCAGTGCCTGTCTACAACTCTGCATCAACCGTCTTCCCTGCTCCGATCTATGCTAATATTGAGCGTAAGGTTCTCGGAGCAAATGTCACTGCAGAATCCAATTTACTCTTCGGACAAGTTGGAGCAGCTACTACTCGTGGCAAATATTATTCAAACTACTTTCAAGGCGAGAATGGATTTCAAGGACCGTATCGTCTTTATGCGCCAAGCGGCGAACGAAATATCATTATCATTGCCGGTACGGAGCAAGTGTATATTGATGGTTTGCTTCAAGAACGAGGCGAGCAGAATGATTATATCATTGATTACTCTACAGCTGAAATACGATTCCAACCAAGACAAATCATTACAAATGTATCCCGTATTACTATTGACTTTCAATATACCGACGAAAAGTATAGCAGAAGCCTCATTAGTAGTTCTGCAGGTGGTCTCACGGGAGATAGACAATTTGGAGTGCGTGGCATCTACATACGAGAAGGAGATAATCAGGATGCACCACGAAACGTTACCCTATCTGATGAAGACAAATCAATCATTGCTGCAGCTGGTAATGATCCCAGCAAAGCATATAAAAGCGGAGTACAATTTGTAGGACGTGATTCAAGTGGCAGGGCAAAAGGTGTCTACGTAAGAACAGATACTATTGTCGGGGGCTTACAATCTTTCTATCGATATGCACCTGGCGACAGCAATGCTCTCTATGTAGTTAGCTTTAGTTATGTAGGTAGCAGAAATGGTAGTTATCAGAGAGTTAGCTCAAATCAGTACTCATTTGTTGGTGATAAATCGGGCGATTATGATACTGTTTCATTTCTACCGATACCTTCTATTACCCAACTAGTTGGTGGGCAGTTAGCGACCAATCTATTTGATAATTCCATTGTAATCACTACGGAATATACCCGTTCAATATATGAAGCCAACAGATTTGCACCTAATCTAATCAGTCAAGGGAATTCATACATTATTGGGCTTTACTATGCTAAGAAAAGCGATGTATCAATTGCAATTTCGACAAAAGAGCGGTTTCAAGATTCGCTATTCAAGAGTCTTGATAGAACACGTCCTACAGAGTCACTTCGTTCTTATGGTGTTGAAGATACAACTCTTTATTCACAATCACAACTTTCGCAAGAAAGAGAACAGAGCGCAAATCTTAACCTTAACTATAATAATATATATATTTCTGGGAGGTATGGAAGTTATAAGAATTATTCTACACAGTATAAAGGGGAGAATATCAGTACTTCAGTCGCAGTTAGCGAAGACTCTGCGTTCATTCCAAATATCAACGTTTCATACTCCAGAATCCCGACTACACTACATAATGGCTCGGTATCTTCCTTATGGAATATTATATCCTGCAGCATTTCAAAAAGCTTTGGGACAACACTATCTATAACACCTTTTATCGGATTTAATAATACCAAGAAAGAATCCTTAATTAAAAACACATTGGCATCAGGAAGCTTTATCTTAAGAAACTTCAATGGCGGGTTCTTATTCGCAGATGCACGTAGCATTAGTGGCAAACTCGAAGCGAGATACTATAGCGAGGATAGCCTCCGCAGCTCAACGTATTCAAAGATTAGTGACAACTATCAATATCAACTTCAGCTTGGCGGAGCATTCTCGAAGGAGTTTTCGCTGGTAGCTTCTATATCACTTCTTGAAAAACGATATAAAGATTCTTTGTCAAAATTAACATCGCGTGGAGACTTCACAAACTATTATGCTTCGGTAGCACCTCGCTACAGGGCAATAAATAATGCAATAAATACCGATGCAAGGATTGACATCTTTTCCGAACTTTCATCACGAATAGAGAAGGTATTTATCCTTACTCAACCTGGTTACGGTAGTTATCGGTATCTTGGTGACCTTAATGCAAATAACCTTCAAGATCCAAGTGAATTTGAGATAGCGCGCTATGCTGATCAAGCTAACTATATTCTTATTTCACGACCAACAGTTTCATTATTTCCGACAACAACAAATAACCTTGGTTTTCGATTAAAGCTGTCTCCATCATATTTTGTATTGCCTGCTGCGTTAGATTTCCTCGGGTACTTATCCAGCGAGACCTCGCTAAAGATAGAAAGAAAGAGTTTAGCCGATCCGTCATTAGCAGATTATTTTCAGTGGAATACCATCTTTAACGATTCATCTACCCTCTCCGCTAATATATTCATCCAAGAAGATATCTATCTCTTTGAATCAGATGTTACAAAGCAGCTTCGCTTTCGGTTTATTGAGCGAAAAGGATTAAATCAATATGATTTTGGGACCGAAAACAACTA
>JBKJTT010000040.1:0-9829 GCA_046590205.1 Kapaibacterium sp. (SeqCode) | reverse complement strand
ACCGGAGCTCCGCCTGAAACATCACCGGCAGATGCAGTTGCAGTTAATATTTCCTGAGAAGGAGATGTAACTGTAGAGCTAAGGATAGTAAATGTAGCAGACTCGACATCTACATTGCTAATGTCAGCTTTGTATTTATCAAAATCAGAGCTATAGTCCTTGCCATAGACCGTTTTTGTTGTGCTGTAGGTAGTACTATTCATCTCATTAGCGCAGAGATCATAGTCAATATCGAACGAGAAATCTTTATTAACCGTACACCCGCTAACAAAAGCAGTGAACGCTAATAGAGAAAGAAATTGAACAAGCTGTTTCATAATATGTAAAGGTTTAAGTGTAAAAAATCCATTTAATTTTAACAGCAATACTGCTCGAAACCGTGCCATATTTATTTCAGCTTGAAGATATATGTTCGCACTCCATAGCTTCCAGCCACCGTAGAGTCCTCATAAATTGCTCTGTAACATAGATTTGCAGTCATTTTTGGAGCACTTCCCCCTGCTTGTTCTTTATGAGGTTCTTCGACAATATAACAGCCATTAATAACATCAAGTCCATCAAGATCAGAAGTCTCGATCAGGTAGTCCACGTTGTAGTGTCGTAGTACGATAGCGAGATCAGTTTTTTGCTTCATAAATGCAGCCATAGTGAAGTCACATGCAAGCCCTTCAAGTTGAATGACGGGCTGACCGATGAGGTACGCAGTAAGCCCCGCTCTATCTCCCATTGCATAAACACCCGGATGCAAAGCAACAAAGCTTTGCATCCGTTTTGCATGTGTATAGACAGAATGAGGGTCGGGTTGAAAGAGAACAGTATCACGAAGAAAGAAATACATTCCGAAGAGAACCATGAAGGATGTTGTAAGTATTGATGCCACCGTTGTGTACTTCCGAAGCTGTTCAACCAAACCTCTCCGTTCGCTGAAATAGCGAATGATACAAAATACTGATACCAATGACACCATCGGGAGTAGGTAAAGGTACCACCTGTTCAAGAACCAACTGCTTTGGTAGAGCATGATTGGGTAAAAGACGAAAGGGAAGATAAGCAGAATGCCCAGAATTACCTTTGGCTCTCGTTTGATATTTTTTGTAAGTAGTAGTGCGATTAATCCCAAAGGCGCAAGGAAGAGAGCTCCTGCCGAGTCCCTATTTGTGATGATATAGAGCAATGGTATCGAGGTTCAATTCCTTTGTTGCTCCAAGAGTCTTAACTAATGCGGATACAGTAAGGAATTCGCCATACGAGATGTAGTTAAAGAGGAAATAGATTGGAAGGAGTATCATACCAATCCCAAACCATACGAGGTTCATAAGACGCAAGAATACTTGTCCTTTGATAAGAAAGAAGATGCCAATACATAGTAGCCCAATTAGGAGTAGAGTGTCAAGTCGCGAGAGAATAACCAGTGAAGACAGTAAGCCAAGATAGACATAACGCTTTGCCGGGGCAGTTTCAAAGTTTGTTTTGAGTAGAGATACGAGCAGTGTTGTAAGTATTGGCAACAGTACGGTTGTCTCCATACCGATGAAGCACAGACCTACGTATATGACGGCTACGAAAGCAAGCAGAACATCATATAGCCAGTGCTCGCCAAAGACGAGAGTACTAAGTTCACGGAGCTTGATGAGAAATAGGTACGTCAATATAGCCGATAGCCCCGCCATAAGTACGAAGTACATGCCGTCATTCATTCCGCTAATAGTATAGAGAATAACGTTGCTGATAAACCAGAGCGGATGGTAGCCGTTGGTAATTGTAATTCCATCAAAAGACGAAATACCATGAGAAACGAGGTTCTTCGCTGGTAGAAAATAATAGTAGAAGTCGTCAGTTACAAGGTATGTGTGGGCATCGGAGCCGGTCAGTATATGGAAAAGGAATCTCGCTCCGGTAAGGACAAGAAGGATGATACTACCAAGCCGTATTGCGTCGAGTCGTTTTGTCATTGAGTTGTTTGTAGCTCAAAAATACCATACCAATAGACATTTGCCCTTGGGAATCAGGATATTTCCCGTCTAACCTTTTTTCGGGAAATTTGTTAATAGCACCACTAATTTTACGGCGCCAGAACTTTGACGAAATTCCATACCCTACAGGTTACAGATGTTACCCGCGAGACGGCAGATGCCGTTTCTATCGGCTTTGTTGTCCCTCCCGAGCTTACCGAGGAGTACCGGTATAAACAGGGACAATACCTTACTCTGCGCTTCCATTTCGATGGGGAGGATATACGTCGCTCCTATAGCATTTGCAGCGCCCCACACGAGATTGGGGAGCTTAGAGTAGCGGTAAAGAAGGTCAAAGGCGGACGTGTTTCGACCTTTATCAATGAGAATACCACTCTCGGCGATATGATCGAGGTAATGACTCCAATGGGTACATTCACTTCCCAGATGAATCCTGCCCATAAGAAGCATTACGTTCTAATAGCAGGAGGCAGTGGTATAACACCAATGCTCTCTATTCTCAAGAGTGTCCTCTTCGCCGAGCCGGAAAGCAAAGTTACCCTCCTTTACGCAAATAACGACGAGCAGTCAATTATCTTTCGCAGCACGATAGATGAGCTTGCTATCGCACACAAAGAGCGGCTAAAGGTTTTGTATGTCATTGATAAGCCACCGGCAGATCATCCTCTCCTTCTGACAGGAATTATGACCACGGAGAAACTCTTGGGGCTCGTCGAAAACTATGTAGGGCTGAACCTCGATAATGAGTTCTTTATTTGCGGTCCGCTTCCGATGATGGATAATGCAATGACCGTCCTCAAGAAATTGCAAATTCCCGAAGAGCGAATCCATATTGAGTATTTCAGTGCACCAGCCACAACAGAGGAGAAGAAAGAAGAGGTAGTCTTAGCGCAGAATGCACATGCTATTATTACCAAAGACGGCGATGAATATGAAGTAGATATGCTGCCGAATGAGACAGTTCTTGAAGCGGCTATGCGTCATGGGCTTGACGCCCCTTATTCCTGCCAAAGCGGTACTTGTGCTACTTGCCGAGCAAAGCTCATTGAGGGCAATGTTCACATGAAGACATCCTTTGCTCTGACAAAGCATGACCTTGAAGCAGGATTTATCCTTACCTGCCAATCAAGACCATTAACGGATACGCTTGTCGTTGACTACGACCAGGCGATGTAATCGGGGTTTATCATCAAATATCAGATTTTTTATAGGCAAATCGGTGTTTTATCGTGCTGTATAAAAATCTTAACAACGACTATGTCAGACATAGTAAAACTTCAAGAACGTTTTGATGCTCTTATCGCAGCCGATAAGAAAATAGAGCCAAAGGATTGGATGCCGGATGATTATCGGAAGCATCTTATCCGCCAAATATCCCAACATGCACATAGCGAAATAATTGGTATGCAGCCCGAAGGAAATTGGCTTTCCCGTGCCCCAAGCATGAGAGCTCGGCTTATCCTCCTTGCGAAGATACAGGATGAAGGCGGGCATGGATTGTATCTATACAGTGCCGCCGAGACACTTGGCGCATCACGCGACGACCTTATTAACCAACTTCAAACAGGTAAGGCAAAGTATTCAAGTATCTTCAACTACCCTGCACTAACATGGGCAGATATGGGTGCTATTGGTTGGCTTGTTGATGGCGCTGCAATCATCAATCAAATATCTCTTCAGCGCAATTCATACGGTCCGTATTCTCGCGCGATGATACGTATCTGCAAAGAGGAGAGCTTCCACCAAAGACAGGGGTATGAGATAATGGCTCACATGTCAGCAGGCACACCAGAGCAGCGAGAGATGGCACAGGATGCCCTCAATCGTTGGTGGTGGCCTTCCATCATGATGTTCGGTCCGCATGATGCAGAGTCAACACATTCATCGAAAGCAGCAAAGTGGAAAATCAAGCGTGAGTCAAACGATGATCTTCGCCAGCGTTTTATTGATAAATCTGCCCAACAAGCAGATATCATTGGTTTAATAATACCTGATCCTGACCTCAAGTGGAATGAAGAACGCGAACATTATGATTTTGGTCAAATAGACTGGGATGAGTTCAATCGCGTTGTTGCCGGAAACGGACCGTGTAATAAAAAGCGAATCGCTCATCATATCAAAGCGCACGAAGAAGGCGCATGGGTACGTGAAGCAGCGATGGCCTACGCAGAGAAACAAACTAGAAGAGAAAAATTAGCGGCATAAGCAATGAGTCAAGCAAAAGAACAGTCATTACCACTTTGGGAAGTATTCGTGCAGGCGAATCCGGGCATCCCTCATAAGCACGTCGGTAACATTCATGCTTCTGATAAAGAGATGGCATTGCAAAATGCGAGAGATACATATTCGCGCCGCAGCGAGGGGACAAGCATTTGGGTTGTGCGTGCGGATGAGATTGTCGCATCTGACCCTAACGATTCAGACTCATTCTTTGACCCTGCAAACGACAAAGTCTATCGCCATCCGACATTCTATCATCTTCCTGAAGGAGCAGTAGGTCTTTAAGATGATACAGCAAGAAGCGTTATTCAATTATCTGTTACGTCTTGGTGACAATGCTCTTATCTTGAGCTACCGACTCGGAGAGTGGTCAAGTAATGCTCCGTATCTTGAAGAAGACCTTGCGCTGACGAACATTGCTCTTGACCTGACTGGTCGAGCTGATGCATTGCTTCGTTATGCAGGTGAAGTTGAGGGCAAAGGAAGGAGTGAGGATGACTTAGCTTTCAAACGTAGCGAACGCAACTTCTATAATAACTTACTTACCGAGCAACCGAACGGAGATTTTGCAACGACGATAGTTCGTCAACTTCTTTATTCATCTTTCGACCTTCCTCTTTATGAAGCATTGACAAAATCGAGTGATGCTACCATAGCAGGTATTGCCGGAAAAGCTATCAAGGAGACGAAGTACCATGTTCGCCATGTAACGCAGTGGATGTATCGTTTAGGTGATGGTACTGAAGAAAGCCATAATCGAACGCAAATTGCACTTGATGAACTCTGGATGTTCACAGACGAGCTTTTCGAGATGGATGAAGTTGATGAACTCCTTATCAAGGGAGGGATTGCTGTTGACCTACAAGTTCTGAAATCAGAATGGAATGAGCGAGTCGGTGAGACGATAGTTGCTTCAACTCTTAAACGTCCCACAGATGGCTTTATGCAGACAGGTAGCAGGAAAGGGATTCACAGCGAGTATCTCGGCTTCATATTATCAGAGATGCAGTACCTCCCGCGTGCATACCCTGATGCAAAGTGGTAATGCTATCACGTGAGGAAATATATTCTATCATTTCAGTAATTCCTGACCCTGAAATTCCGGTTATCACTATCGCTGATCTTGGTATATTGCGAAATGTTGATGTCCTTGGTGATTCTTGTACCGTGACTATCACGCCAACCTATTCCGGCTGCCCTGCGATGAAGGTAATAGAAGATGACATAAAGAGTAGTTTGCTTGAAAAGGGAATCAGCAATGTGCATGTAAAGCTCGTATATTCCCCTGCCTGGACAACAGATTGGATTAACCCTGCCGCAAGGGAGCGGCTGAATTCTTATGGCATCGTTCCACCAAAGCCATTAATCGAAATAGAGTTACTCGCAGGTAAATCAGAAGTGATACTTTGTCCTTTATGCGGTTCTGAAAATACGGTAGAAATCGCTCACCATGCCTCCACAGCATGTAAGGCATTATATAAATGTCTTGATTGCAAAGAGCCGTTCGACCACTTTAAGAGTCTCTGACAAGTTGTTCCTCAATCCCAAGTTTACGATCATTAAGAGTAGTTAATAGGTTAGGTTCATCAAGTTTTTCAACTACTGAGATATAATCATTCAATGCTTCAAGTGTTTCATGGTGAGCACCAAATGTCTTCTCTCGTATTTCGTATGCCCGCCTGAAGAATTTTGCTGCACGTTTGAAGTCACCTTTTTTCCTGCTCACAAGTCCCAACCCATGAATTGGATGGGAAGTATATGGGTGTCCTTTACCGATGAGATTTTCAAAAATAGTCCGAGAACGAGTATAGTAAATTTCAGATTCATCAAAATTACCTATATCCATCAACACTTCGCCAAGATTGTTAAGGGTTGTAGCAGTGTATAAATGATTATCGCCTACAAGTTTCTCCCAGATCACAAGTGTCTCTTTATAGAGTTCAAGTGCTTTTTCAAAGTTACCGATATCTCTGAGAAAAATAGCCAGATTATCTAGTGCCTCAGCTGTTCGAGGGTGTTCCCTGCCAAATGTCTTTTCAAAAACAGATAGAACTTTCTCGAATAAAATTTTTGCTTCATCCATTTTCTTCGTCAAATGAAGCAATTGTGCAAGATTCATCTTAAATTGTGTTGGCAAGGGATGATCTTTGCCCAATAATTTACTTGCAATGTCAATCGATTTTTTAAAAAAGGATTCTGCTTCTTTGAAATTGCCCTGCTCACGTAAAAGTATTGCAAGGTTATTGTAAGTCTTGGCTGTCTCTTGATTATCATCCCCAACTGATGACAGCAGTATATTTAGAGCGTCCCTAAATAGTGATTCTGCTTTAAGATAATCTCCTTGTTCTTGATGGATTCGTCCCAAGTGAAATAGACACTGTGCAACCTCAAGCTTATTTCGACCAAGATTTTTTTCCCGAATTTCAAAGGAGCGAAGATAAAGCGGTTCTGCTTCTTTGTAATTTCCTCTGTCCTTGAGCAGCATCGCTAAAAGGTAGGAGGTCTCTGCAGTTGTCAGATGATCTATACCATAAATAGTTTGATTGAGCTGCAGTGTGATTCGATAGAAATTTTCAGATACTTGGAACCTTCCACTCCCATGGAAGAATCTCCCTAAACAATCATAGGTCATTGACTCCTCAGTTGGATCAGGGAAGTCCTTGAAGAAGGTAGTTGCTTCGTTCTGGTAATCAGACTCCATTAGCTCAAGATCGCCAACATCTCGCCAGTACCCAAGAAGTTCATAATGTTTGTCATCAGAAGAAAACTCTAAAAACATTGGTATGTCTTTTAGACATTTACGCAAACGTTCTTTTTCTCCAATCGTTTGAAGTTGCCAGGGAAGCTCTATGGCTTTTCTTGCGGAAGTATCCTGCTTTTCAAAGTAATCTGCAATACGAAGACGCTGTTGTTTCTCACGTTCCCGCTCATTTTTTTCGGAAAGGTAACGTTCATCAACAGCATGATGCAAAAACTGATGGTAGAAGCCAAGGAGTCCGTCATGGCGCATGAGTTGGTACTCAAGGGTATGCAGAAGAAGTGAAAGTTCAAGACGACTTAAACCTGAAATTTCCAGCAATTCAGTTTCGGAGAGACCATGCCGAGATGCCCAAATTAGCGAAAGAATATTTTCAAGTCTATCCTTTCCATAATCATTCTCCATTCTTGCGAGGACACGTTGAAAGAGGTCGCTGGTATTCCGTGAAGAAATATAATGAGCAATACGGTTATCCAATTCTTCAAATGAACCGAAGATCCTCAATTCTTCAAGAAGGGTACGCAGAAAGAGAGGGTTTGCAGATTTTGGATCCTCAATGATCACTAAACGCTGATCAAAGCTTAGAGCTTTTCGGAACTGACCGAGGTAACCGACGATCAGAGAATCTCTTTCACTTTCATCAAGAAGTTTTACTTCGAGAGTTGTAAATCCCTTTTCTTGTAACTCTACAAGTGTATCGCTTTTATCTACAGAAAAAAAAGCAGAGATATTAGGCGGGAAGTACTTTGGCAACCAACGTAAGTGCCGTGACTCTTGAGGCAGGCGATCAAGGCCATCAATAACCAAGATCATCTCTTCACGTTGAACCTGTGCTAGCCAGTTCGGAAACTCTCGCTCAATAGATTCGGGAGTTGTGGGGACATCATCAGGGAGATCAAACCTGTCTTTGATCTCTTCCATGATACGCTGGATGATACCAACGTGTCCTGTACCCGAGGAACCAGCCCCGACAAAATGAGTGACGATGAAGCTCTCTGGGTGTCGTTTTCGGTAATCATGTGCCCAATATGATACAAGTGAGCTTTTCCCCGAACCGGATTCACCGGTAACAATCAACGGTTGTTTTTCAATTGATACAAACGAATCAAGAGTTGTAATATTTTCTTTACGGGGAATATACGCCCTTCGTCGAGTAAGAGCATATGTTTCATGAACTCTGCGTTCTTGCTCTAATGGTGATGGTGCATCTGCGATCGGGAAATCTTCTTCAATTACTTTCAGTAGATCGCTACGAACTTTTTCACCTAATGACTCAATTGAGGTGTAGTTCTCACGGATAGGAAAACCAGATTGACGTATTCTATCTTTAAGAGCATTTTGTCTGTGAATAGCAATTTCACTAGTATCTTTAAACTCTTGTTTTGTTATGTTAACATCTCTCGTATAAAAATAGGAGTGTTTTGCAAAATCCGGGTTATCAAGTACTCCATAGACCATTTCTATTTCAGTGACGCTTGTTCCTTCGTCAACTGAGGTTATGATCCAAGGATACTCCTCATTGAGTGCTTTGTCCTTAACGATATCCTCATGCGATGGTACCCATCCATACCGTTCTCCGAGCAAGCCAATAAAGTACGGGCGACACTTATCAATTTCATCGAGACATATCTTTACTACCTTGCCTTGCTGGGCTTCTTCTTCCGTTACACCCCATCGTAAATCTATCTCTGTGAACTCTACACCGCGCTCACGACAAACAGTTCGTAGTTCTGGGAAGACATATTTAATAAGGTACTCACGTTCATCTTGCATGTCACGGAACGTCGAGGAAATGAAGATACGTATCTCTGGTGTTTTATCATCAGAAGGGAGTGGGGGAGTATATTTCGTTGTATAACGCATGTTTTATGCAAGTGGCACTTCTATCGGTCTATCGCGATGTGTTAAGACCCAATCACCATTTTCTTTTAATGCTTCTTTTCCAAGCTCATAAATGATCTCTTGCGCATCAGCAAATCCATCTCGAGAAAGACTCTCTTCGAGTTGTCGTTTAGCTTTTGCAAAAAGTGCAGACATTTTTTCATACTGTCTTGCATGTGCTGCAAGCGAACGCTTTTCAGCATATCCAAACAGAAGACCTGCTCCGATAGGGAAGATAGACGCAATATAGAGTATAAGAGCATGCTGGCTATTTCCAATGAACCAGTGATAGATCATGTTCACAGCAATGAGCGTGAAACCTCCTATGAGAAGGAAGTTGGCAACCCTGTTAATCTTTTTGAGCCGCTTTATCTCTCTGAATGATGATTTTGCAAAGTACTTGTACTGGTCATTGATCCATCCATTCATGATTATATCCCAACGTTCCTTGTTTCTCTCAACTGATAAGTCTTGAAGAACATGCCCCTTTTTATAAAATGGGATTGACCAACTCCGCAGTGCATGGCGTATCCAGTCAAGTTCGCTGCGTTGCTCTTTAAGGTAGTTATTTGCAACAGATTCTTCTATACCAGCGAGCTTCCAGTAGTATTGAATGCGTAGCCCTTCAGCAAGGGCACGATAGTCTTGGAATTTATCCTGAAATCGTTTTTTAGCGACAAAGTTATAGAGGCAATATGCGACGAAGAGATTCAAGAATAGAATCACGAGGACGAACGGCTCATTAATAAGAATGTAAGCATAAAACTCGAAGAGCATCGTTGCGAGCATGGCGCAAGAGAACAAGACGCGTAAGTACTTTAACGTTTTTCGTTGGTAAAATCCAGCGAGTGTATCTGCTATCGAAAAGAAGTCAGAAAGATCATCCGTTCGTTCATCTGATAAATCATTTGGTAATCTCGGAGAGAGGTACTCTTTGCTTTTCATTCTTTCACTATGTAATTCTTGGATAAGCAAATGTTCATCAGCATTAAAGCTG
>JBKJTT010000026.1:0-3378 GCA_046590205.1 Kapaibacterium sp. (SeqCode) | reverse complement strand
GATCAATGATGTAGATTGTCGACTGGTAGGCTGGTTCGATGTAGATGTAGATGTAGAACGGCTCTGATCTTCGATGGCAACAACTGGTAGGCCGATCACACTTACGTGTCGACTGGTAGGCTGGTTCGATATAGATGCAGACGTAGGTATTGTATGACCCATATCCTCAGAAGCTACTGGTAGGCCGACTATTTCACGACTGGTAGGTAGTACCGTTGTATAGGACAGGGGTGTAGAAACAGAAGCGGCTGCAATACCAGCGAACTCTGTTGTTCCTTTCGATTGTACAGTGCGAACAGGCACTAACGCTTGCTGCAGTAACTGTGCCATATCATTCAACTGCCTCTGCATTGATTCCAGTCTACGCTCAGTTCCTTTAGTACCTGGCCTCAGTAATGTAGGCGGTACAGTTGCCATAGAATCGTTATGTTTCGATTCTGTCGCTGCCACAGCAGCTGTAGAAGACTTAACTTCGGATGCTGTATCGATATCACTATCAATAAGTGTATCGGCGATGATTGAAGAATCATCATGGCTCAAAGGGTAATGCTTTGGCGGGGAGCGTTTGGCTATCGTCTTGCGACGAGTGGAAGGGAGCATTGAGGAGGTGGATCTAGATGTAGATAGGAGTCTAGATGTAGATAGGCGTGTAGATAGGCGAACTTGTATTGGAGATCGAATATCAGTGTACACTTGTTAGGCTCATAACCTATTGCTAGGCTGGGTGTACGCAGGGATACTGATAGATCAGCACACAGAGGTTTACTGGGACAGATACGATGTAGGATGAAAGAATGAATCATTCTGTGAAGAACGATATACAGACAAACAGTATGTATGCAGCTAGTAGGAGTGAATGCAGAAAGTGCAAGCAACACAAAAGGTAGCAGAGTCTAAACAGACAAAGTTCAGATCAAAAGATACAAAGAACTAGATATGATAAAATCACAACACATTCAGAATATATAACTACATAAAGATCATTATATATAAACACAGACAAATATATAGAGTACCAACCAGTGATTCCAGGATCATGGACGTACGTATATTTTCGTGACACCCTCCTTAATAATGGGCTGTTGTAGAGATAGTAACTTAACTCAGGTGAGCAGTTGATCTCGCATACGTTGGAATATGGGAAATGCTGTTGCCTTGGTTAATATATCCGCCAACTGTTCCGTTGTTGGAACATAAGATAAAATCACAGTCTTATCATTCACATACTCTCGAACAAAGAAATGTTGAATATCGATATGTTTGGTACGATTATGATTTGTGGTATGATCAGCAATTTCCAGAGCTCCTTGATTATCGCATTTAATATGTATTGGAATTAATAGACCAACATACAGCTTAAACCACTGGCGTATAAATAGGGCCTCACGGACAGCTTCACCCAATGCATAATATTCAGCTTCTGTAGAAGACAGGGCTATAGTGCGCTGTTTCTTAGATTGCCATGCAATTGGACGATCATTAAATAAAAGTATCCAACCACCAACACTTTTCCTATCATGACGCTCTTGGGCCCAATCAGAATCAGTATATATGGTGATATTGGGTTTTCCAGGTGAATATTCAGTTATTGAACCAAATACCAGTTTCTTGTCTGGATTACCACATAGATATCGAAGTACGTGTTTTGCAGCAGTTAGGTGGAAATTGTAAGGCTTCGCTGTGTATCGAGCCAGCACGCCCACAATATAGGCTAAATCAACACGAGTAATGATAGCTGCATATTGGAGTGATCCAACAATTTGTTGATATAATTCGTGTTCAGCCTTGTCCAATAGCCTTGCTTCTACTTTCTCTGGTACGACACTAAGGTCGTGATAACAGTATGGAGTTTTTGCAGGCTTGCATTGGTCCATTCGATACTTGGCTAATACGCTTTCAATATAGGCTTGTTGGGATAGCGAAATGATTCGCTTGGTTCGATCGCGCTCTATTGCCATATTCAGAATCCATTTACAGGGCCCTAAATCTTTGATAGCATATTTGGCAGCAATTTTAGCCTTATCGGCTAGCCATATTGATAACAGTGCTTTTGGATAAATAGACAGCGTATCATCCACATGTAATGTGAGATATATATATTGGCCATCGTGTACTTTCATGTACAGGCATTGATCCAAAGCGGAAGCAGTATAACCTAATGATTGGAGGAACTTATCCAATTCCAACCACCACGCTCGAGGCGCTTGTTTGAGTCCATATAAAGCTTTATTGAGCTTGAGGACTGGATAACCATTGGTATCACCATAACCATCGGGAATCTTAACATAGATATCCTCAGTTATCCCAGCATTGAGAAATGCTGTTTCGTAATCCAATTGATCAATTTCTAGATCTTGTTGAGCC
This sequence comes from Kapaibacterium sp. (SeqCode), assembly GCA_046590205.1. Lineage (GTDB taxonomy): Bacteria > Bacteroidota > Ignavibacteria > Palsa-1295 > Palsa-1295 > DATDEW01. The sequence continues at coordinate 1,014 of JBKJTT010000026.1, read as the reverse complement.
GCTAGCCCTAACATTAGTTTGATTGATTTGGATCCGACAGTTGGTGAGAATGTCAAATCGAAGTCGATTCCCTCACGTTGGTGGAAACCTTTCACGACAATTCTACCTTTATACCGGGTGATTATATTTTGTTCATTGTGCTTAACAGTGAACACCCATCGACAAGGAATGGCCCTCCTGCCTGTGGGCAGTGCAGCGGGAATAAATACCCTCTGCTGTCGCATAGAGGCGACTTCAGCTTCAACTGCAACCATCCATTGTGCTCGATCAGGATGCGCCATCGCTTCCTTATATGATTGAGGAATTTTATAATGGGTTGCGCTAACTGCGGTGAGTACATGTTGTTGTGATTTGGATTGGAGATATTTATCCAATATAGGTTTACAATTGGTTAGGTTTGATAGACGTTCCCATGTTGGTTCACGCCATCCTTTCCAATAAACCCTATAACGGAGTGTACCATATTCGTCCAATTTCTCATCATCGATGTATTGAACCACATACTCAGTGTCCGGGTTGGTAACTACTTTTGCAGCATAGCTGGAAATAGCACTAGATGCTGATTCCATATTGGTGAAGCTTGTTTCATTAAATGAAACATTGCGACTAATTCTGGTGACTTCCAGATTGTCTTGGTATAAGACTTTGGCAGCATTGTACTGCTCATTATAACCAATAAAAATACCTGATTTGGTTCGAGTTTGTAATTTACCCCTCCTGTCCTCATGAATCAGTACTGCAACATCGCAGCCGAATACATGGATTCTATCTAGATTGAATGTCCGCGTGGGGAACATAATAGATGCTGGGACACAACCAGCAACAGATGGCTGGCACACACGATTGTGTATATGTGCAGCATATAGATAGGCTTGACACCATAATTCTTGTGGTGCCTTAGAGTGGGCTAACATACAACGTACCATCGTGGCTAGCTTCTGATTCATACGTTCCACTATTCCGTTCAAGCGCGGTGTATACGGTGTACTAGTAGTCAATTCGGTGCCATTGGTA
>JBKJTT010000034.1:0-31873 GCA_046590205.1 Kapaibacterium sp. (SeqCode) | reverse complement strand
CGAAGACATTCGCACACTCACACATGAGATGGGACATGCTTTCCAAGGATGGGAATCACAGAAGATTGAATCAGTTGATCTTCAGTGGCCGACATCCGATGCTTGTGAGATTCATTCGATGGGAATGGAATTCCTTTCGATGCGCTACATCGAAGAATACTTCGACGCAGAGAACTCCGCAAAGTACCGCATGAACCGCTGGCGCGATGCAGTCGAGATGATGTGCTACATCGTCATCGTTGATGAATTCCAGCATTGGGTCTATGAAAACCCGAACTCCGGTATTGTTGAGCGCGACGCCGCATGGGATCGTATCTGGGATATCTATAAGCCCGGCTTGGACTTCACAGGATGCGAGCAGTATAAACATGCACGTTGGTATTCGCAGGGACACATCTTCGGTATGCCGTTCTACTACATTGATTACGCCATCGCAGAGACAGGCGCAATGCAGCTCGGCAGAAGTGATGTGAACTTCCATGAGAAGATCGTCGAGTCATACATCGAGCTATGCCGCATCGGCGGTACGATGTCCGTGCTCAATATCTTCAAGGCAGTTGGTATGCGCTCACCCTTCGATGAGGACAACATCAAGAACCTCATGGAGCACGCCGAAAAGGTACTCTTCGCACCCGACATGGTTGCCGAAGAAGTAGTAGCGTAAGAGAATCAACATCTATGTTTCAAAAGGGCACGCCAAAGGTGTGCCCTTTTTTATTTCTACCGCTCTTTTGTAAAGAGCTTCGAGCTTGTACCGCTCGGGGTGCGGAGCGTAAGGATATAGCTCCCGCTCGGAAGGTCGGCTAAGTGAAGCGTCTTTGTGTTTTGTCCTTTGGCTGAATGCGTTACCACACGGTGAACACTCGTCCCGAGCATGTCATATATCTCGATGGTCATATCACCGTTTTCACTCTGCTCAAACTCTACGGTTACTTCATCTCTGGCAGGGTTCGGTTTGACCGAGATGATTGTCAGTATCGGTTTACCTCCGAGATGCCGCGAGAGGAGGGAGTCGCCGCAGAGGAGCGTTAACGCAAAGTTTGTATCAGATGTATTCGCCGAAAGTGTACAGCGTTCGTAGTTGCTGTCTTGAGGGTTGAGCTTTGTTGTAACAGTGACGGGAGTGATTGTCGTATCACTAAGATATGTTCTGAAGCGGATGTTTGCTGTGGCTTGCGATGGGTCGAGTAATAGATCGCTTCCGGTAATTCGGAGCGTTGTTGTGGTTATGCCGTTTGCTACTGTCTCATTTATACCCGCAATGCTTGCACCGGGTATCTGTGTTGCTTCAGCTACTCGTTCAAGGATGTCACCGTTATAGCTGACGGACATCTCTATCTCCGATAGCCCTTTGCCCAAAACAGCTTTCGATGGCTCGATAACAAGATTCGTCACCCCACCAGCCGTCACATCCTGCTCCGCGAACCGAGGTGTGAATGAAACAGAGTCGCGGCTTGGGGAAGGAATTCCATAGAGAGTAATAACTGTATCATACTCGTACTCATAGATGCGGAATTTCAGAGTAAGCGTTGCTGTATCATATCCTGCTCCGTTATAGATAACTCCGACGGAATCAGTACCGATTGTTATTTGAAAATTAGTAGAGCCAATAACTGTTGCCGATAGCAGTTCACCTTGTGTGCCGAGACAGGTATCACTCAACAAGTAATGCACGAACTGCTCTTTGCCATAGCACAGAGATGACTCTAACGTAAGGGAAGTATCCGAAACACTCGGGAGAAACACAGTTCGTGGCGGCTCGTAGGAACCAATCAGCGATACTACCGTATCAAACTCTTTCCAACCGAGCTTAAACTTTAAATGCAATAATCCTGTGTCCCTACTATTTGATGTCTTGTATGAGACGGTTATACTATCTTCAGGATGGATTTTTCTCGGGTTATCACCAGAAGTAATAGCAAAACTGCTGCTTCCACTTACAGAAGTACTTAGCAAATCAGCTTGTCTGCCGTTACATGAATCAAATAAAGTAAAAGTGAGTATGTTTGAAGTTGACGAACAGTTTGTCTGTATAAGTCGCAATGAATCTGTAGATACTATCGGCTTTGAGTTAGAGCCAATGCCAGTTGTGTTGAGCCAAAGACCGCCATATTTATCGCCCGCATAAATGAAGCTGTCGCGTACATAGAAACGTGTGTCTAGTGTATTAGTCGGTCCGCATAGTGAATTAAAGGTGTAACCTGAGTCCAAAGACATCATAATACCTTCGCTATTACTTTGAATAGTCTGGAAAAATAGAGCATGGTCAGTCCCATATTGTACTGTGCCAGTTACAGCGAGAGGGTTATTAGTACCATTATATTGATATATCTTTGTCCATGTTATACCGCCATCGGTTGATCTAAAGAATGAACCTTCGTCATCATAAGCGGAGGTTTCTCTAATCATGTAAAAGGTCAAAGATCCTTTTACTGCAATAGGTTGAAAACTCTCTCCAATCATTTGGGATTGTTCCCAATTTAGACCGCCGTTAGTAGTATAAAGAGTTTTTCCATATATATGATCTGTAGTCATTATCCCATGATACTCATCTGAAAAAGCTATGCCTATTGTTGGGTTCAAAGAAATTCCAGGTAAACTCGATTTGGTAAAGTTTGTGCCGTCAAGAGAAACGCTAATTGACAAGTTAGGATTACCAGGGTTAAAATATGGGCTAATCAATAAATTCGTAGAAGGCACATAATATATAGCTGTATTGTAATCTGTATTTGGAAGGGCATACCACGTTACTCCTCCATCAGTTGTTTTCGAGACGCACTCTATTGCATCACGTATTGAACAGAACCAACCCTCAAGATTATTCTTAAATGTAAATGAAAATGAATTGCCAAACGGGGGTACTTGAGATTGCACAAGAATTGATTTTGTCCATGTGAATCCACGGTCATAAGTTCGATAAACTTCATATCCATCAGTACTCACAAACCCATGTATTGGTAGTGAATCAAATAAAGTGAAATAAACTGAAGTTACAGGTTTATCAAATTGATAAATTTTTCTCCATTGTCCGAATGCAGATGTCTCAGTTTTAGTCAAAATTGTTACTAAGAGAAGGAATATCACTGTAGAATAAATAGTATACCATGCCGCACCCTTGTACGGCATGGTATTATCCTCTCTCTCAACTTGAATACTGTTCACGGTCTACCTACGACTTGGAACATAAAATCTCTAGGATCTGGGTCACAGTCAGTATTGTTTTTCCATGTCCGGACAGTAAAAGTATTTCCTGTTAGGGCGTTAAATACTATCGGTGTAACAGTAATAAATCCGCAATGTGGATCACCGCTTGTACCATTATCTATCAGTGTTGCTGTTATAGCAGAACCATTAATAATGGGTACAATTGCATTCGTATATGGGTCTCTATAATTTACGGTAACGGTGTAAATGTTTGGTACTGCGAATATTACAGTAGCTGCGAAACCTGACAGAACGACTCCATTCCCAAGCACATGACCCCAAGACACAGTTGTATTATCTATATACCTTGCCCCTTTAATTGCGGGATTAGTATTAAGTGTGTTGTTGTGATAGACAATAGAGTGTCCGTTTTCAGATACTTCAAATGCATTCGTTCTTCGAGCGTTATCTATACCATTCCCGATAATTAACAACCTGTCTTCTCCTAATAATAAGGAGTAGTCTACAGACGGATTACCCAAGAATTTATTGAAATGTCCCATTATTGTTTGGGTTGTTCCATCGGCGACGAGTCCAATTCCGGCAGGGATGGCGGATGCTGAAGCATTTGTTATATTGCCTAGAGTTGTTGAGCTAAGACCACCTCCTGCTCCAATAAATGAAAGGTTGCCAGAAGCTGTATTATTACCACCGCCACCGATAAATGACCACTTGGAATAAATAGAATTCTGTTGCCCTCCTACTATCGAAGAGAATGTTTCTTGTACAAGGTTTATTATATAATTGGCTTTCCCTGATCCTATAAACGAGTACAAAGCTTCTATAATATTTCCTTTGCCGTTTGAAAGTACAGAATGACTCCCGCTGATTCTATTGTCCTCGCCTCCTAAAATGGAAGAAGCATCTGAATATGTGACTATCTCATTACTAATTCCACCGGCAATAATAGAATAGTCAGCACCAGCTATATTTTCCTTTCCTCCAAGTACAGTAGCATAGTCAAGATTCGCTTCATTCTGTGTGCCACCTAAAATTATACTAAACTCTTCCTTTGCAAAGTTTTTCGCTCCGCCCCCTACAAAAGTACCCTCTTCAGCAGCTTTGTTGTCATACCCACCAACTAATACTATTCCAATTAAAGTATCTTCATCATGGTCAGGGTCTTTTACTATTCTATTATTTAGACCACCACCCAAGAATGAATATTTATTCCGCTCAAACGGATGGGCAGTGCTGATTAGATTGCTTTCAATGTAATTGCCCTTTCCACCGACTAAAGTGTTATAACTGTCTTCTACTGTGTTGTTTATACCTCCGACAATCACACTAAAATGTCCTTGATTAACGTAGTTGTCATAACCACCAGAAATAACTGAACTGCCACTTTTGTCAATATAATTGCTATACCCACCACCTATTGTGGAGTAATAATCGGAAGAAAATATTTCGTTTTGTAGCCCTCCTCCAATCGTAGTCCATTTTGGCATTGACCCACCACCTGCACCGATTTTATTACGATCTCCTCCACCAATCGCTGAATAGTATGCGTCAATATTATTCAATGCGCCGCCTAATATGGCAGAGTTTTCCGAAAGTCCTGTAATAACATTACTAGAGCCACCTCCAATTACTGTGTACAAAGAATACGCATGGTTCTCATACCCACCACCAATAAATGAGCCTGCTTTTCGTACTTCATTCGAATGTCCTCCGACTATTGCTGAATGCTCTGCATCGTTAAAGGTGGTGTTTCCTTCACCTGCACCAATAAAAGATAGATTTCCTATGGCAGTATTTGTCTCTCCGCCACCAATCACTTGCCCTACATGTGTCAAAGATACATTTCCAATAGTATTGAGTCTTCCGCCTCCTATAAAACCAAAATCATTTAGGATTGTATTAACACTGCCAGATTCTCCTCCACCACTAATGACGGATCCTTTATAAGCAGAATCAATTACATTTCCTGAATACCCCCCAATAATGTTAGGCGTTCCACTTGTAGCTGTCGAATGGCTTAACCTTAATGCTGTAACATCATCAGTCTTAAACCATACCTGTTTTGAACCTGTAGTTGAACTATTTGAGCCAATGTACTCAACGCCAGGTGCTCTATCATATAAGTTACCACCAAGTAAAACAGTAGTTCCAACAGCTTGCTGATTCTGTCCTCCGATTGTGCCGAACAACACTTCATCCGCCAGTTTCGCTTTGGTGATGCTCTTATCTGCTACGTTGAGTGCATACGGAGATGAGGTTAGTTGTGTTAGGGGACGAAGTTCTACTCCGTCAACGGTGATGCCTACCCATAGTTGTTTATCGAGTTTTGTTGGGGCAGGGAGGGGATACTTTCCTGCGCCGAGTGTTACGGCAAAGATGCCGTCGGTTATGTATGTCTTGTATGTACCTTCCCATACTTTTTCCGTACCCTCTGCATTTGCGTAGAGCCGAGCAGTTATTGTCCTCTCGCCTGATACATCACTGCCTTGATGAGTAAGTTTACCTTGATAGGTAATAATGTTCGGCGTTTGTGCGAATGAGTTGTATGTTGTAACCATAGTGCAAAAGAAAAGGAAAATGAAAGCGTATAAGTAAAACGCTTTTGGGGCGGTAAGGTTACCCCCCCCCCTGATAATTCTTTAAGTTTTTCATAGCTAAATTATATGGTGATACTGCCTTAGGAGTAACAGGCAGTGGTGAATTCTTACCAACGGCTTCGATGATTCTGGGCAAAGTCGCAGGACACTCCGTGTGCAAATATAAGCACAAAATCAGGAAATTGTACCAATTATTTTCACTTTATTTACGATGAAAGAGGGCATGCGCAGCATGCCCCTACGGGAAATCATAGGTGCCTATGGAAATTGGCGAAAACCGAGCGGGAACAGCAATTTTAGAGATACCCAAAGATTATCTTGTTGATTCTTAATGGGTTACAGTGTATTTTGTTTAGGCATCTTGCAAAACTACGTTTCATGTGTTATTTTTGTACGGGAAAGTTTGGACATTTTCCTATTTCTGAGAGATTTTAGATTGCTTCGCTCCCTCCGGTCGCTCGCAATGACAACCCACGAACCATACGTCCATACCTCCACACCACTATACAATCATGTGTAAATGTACAGCACCATCCATTCCCCATCCCCTTTACGCTTTGAGCTTGATACTTTCAGCTTCCGCCAAAAGCGGAGGAGTGCACAGTGATAATGTTGATTTATATATGACTTACAGAGGAAAATTACGTACATTACACCCCTCAATGCTTCAGAATAAACCTTAAACTATCCTTCCTCCATAATGTTGTATACTATCCATGTTACGATATTTTACTACATCACTGCTTCTACTACTTGCCCTAACTGTTCACTCACAGGAGGCAACGGTTTCGCTTGCACCGTATTTGAACCTTCGCGGAGCGGGGACACCATCCATATCGCCTGATGGCAAATGGATACTCTTTTCTTCGAGCGTTTCGGGTACATCGCAACTCTGGAAGATACCTGCCAAAGCAACCCCTGACGGCAATGCATACTGGCCCGAGCAGCTTACCTATTTTAGTGACCCTGTCTCTTCGGCGCAGGTTTCGCCCGATGGGAAGAGCATCATTTTCCGGAAGGATAATAACGGCGACGAAAAGGGACAGCTCTATATTATTCCGTTCGAGGGCGGTGAAGTTGACAGCGTAACCAAAAACCCGAAAGCTATCTTTAACGGAAGATACTCGAAGGACGGAAAGTTCATCTACTATACTTCCAACGAACGCGACGAAGCATTTACCGATATTTTGCGGGTGGATGTAAAGACCCGCAATCCTGAAGTACTTCACCGGGCTAAGAAGCAGGATCACTTTGCAGGTGTCAGCCCTGATAACCGTTACTTGTTTATCTCACGCGAAGAAGGCGCAGTCAATGATTGGCTTTTTGTCAAAGACCTCCGCTCGCAGGATGCCGATGCCGAGCCGCGACTACTCACGCCGCATACAGGCAATGCAAATTATTTTATCCGTCATATCTCGAACGATTCGAAACGGCTTTACTTAACGACCAATGAAGGCAGAGACATCGAGTACCGAGCATATATTGATTTTGAGGACACGAAGTCAAAAGTTGTAGCACGGGAAGTAAGCAAGGCGGAGATAGATCAGATCGTTGTATCAAAAAATGAAGAGATCGAGATTGTTACTCGCAATGTCGAGGGTGTCAGTCAAATGACGATACTTGATTTTAAGACAGGTAAGGTTCTGCCCGGACCAAAACTTCCCGAAGGCGGCTTCATCAACAATATTCAGATATCCGATGATGCGAATATCATCGCATTTAACTATACGTCGCCGATCGAGGTAGGGAATATCTATATCTTCAATCGCTCCGCGGGGACAATGCAGCGGATAACAAAGTCGAACTACGCAGGGCTTGACCCAAATACGTTTATCACATGCAAACAAATACGCTACCCATCGTTTGATAAAGCGATGGTACCTGCACTCTATTACGAAAGCAAGGTCAAAGGAAAAAAACCCGTTATCTGTTATATGCATGGCGGACCCGAGGGGCAGGAACGTCCGTGGTTCAATTCGCAGATACAGTATTTTCTTGCACGAGGGTATAACGTCCTTGTCCCGAATGTTCGCGGCTCGACTGGTTACGGCAAAGACTATGCTCTTGCAGATAATGCCACCAAACGTATGACAAGCGTCAACGATATGCGCTACGCTGCCTATTGGCTTGCAAAACAAAAAGATGTTGACTCGACAAAGCGCATTGTCTATGGTGGTTCGTATGGCGGCTTCATGTCTCTTGCAGGGATGACAATGCAGCCCGAAATATGGGCGGCAGGGGTTGATATGTTCGGCATAGCGAACTTCCACTCTTTCTTAAAGAATACCGGCGCATGGCGGCAGAAGAACCGCATTGCCGAGTATGGCGACCCTGTGAAGGACTCCGTATTCCTTGTGCAGACTTCACCGCTGACTCATGTTGACAAAATTCGCAAACCACTTTTTGTCTATCAGGGTAAGAATGACCCTCGCGTCCCACATACTGAATCCGAACAGATAGTTGAGGCAGTAAAAAAGAAGGGCATTCCCGTCGAGTATATCCTCTTACCTGATGAAGGCCATGGCCTCTCCAAACGCGAGAACCGCATCAAGGTCGTAACGGCAATGGTGGATTTTTTGGATAGGGTAGTAAAATAGAAGTGCGAATTCGATACTATATATTGCTCCTTGTTTTATCACTCACATCATTGAAGTGTGTGAATGAAGTTGCCCTTATTGATGAACGGGTAGGTTCTTCGGTACTTCCGCTTGCCGTCGGCAACGAGTGGCGATACGAACGAGAGCGATTTGTCAGAGGCGGTTTTGTTGAAAGAGACACAGTAGTCGTTACGGTCAAGGATCTTAGCAGCAGTAATGGTAAATCACTCTATGAAGTAGAACTCAACGAACCATACCAACTACGTAGTTTCTACCTTTCTCCTGTCAATGATGAACAAATAGATGTTGTTTCCGACCCTGTTATAGATTCATCGCTTGAACTGTTCATTGCTTTTGATCCACTAACGGTATCAACTGGAATACTTCCTATCGTCGGAAGCGGCTCATCGAATACAATAGTGTATTCATTAGGTGAGGATACGACATATAATGGTTACAAAGCACGACGAATCATCCAAAAAGCTGAATTGATTGATGGTTTTGGTGCAATAGTCCTCCGGATGCGATTTGAACATATCTTCGTGCCCGGGATAGGACAGGTAGCCGTAAAGTTCATATCAGACATTAATGAATGCCTCGCCTGCAATCTCCATTCCGAATTTATGACATATAAAATTATAAGTCATAAACTTTATTGACTTTTCCTCGTATATTTGCATTAGATTTATTAACAGAAAGTACGATTATGTCAAACGATTTTATCAGCCGTCTTGACGGTATCATTAGTGAATATGCCGTTTTAAGTCATCCGTTCTATCAAGCATGGAATGCCGGAACGCTGACGAATGCACAGCTTCAGGAGTACGCAAAGCAGTACTACCAGTTCGAGCGCAACTTCCCTCGCTACGTTAGTGCAGTTCACTCCGGCGCTGAAAACCCGGAAGTCCGCAAGCAGCTTCTTGAGAATTTGCTCGAAGAAGAGTGGGGCAATGAGAACCACCCAGAGCTTTGGCTTCGCTTTTCCGAGGCACTTGGCTGCGACCGCGACGCAGTTCGCAATTCATCTCCATACCCAGAAACATCCGAGCTTGATTCAACGATGATGAACCTTGCACGTAACGGCTCTACGCTCGAAGGTGTAGCAGCGCTTTACGGATATGAGTCTCAGATTCCGGAAGTCTCGAAGACGAAGATCGACGGACTCAAGAAGTTCTATGGTGTCGAGAGCGATTACGGTTTGGCATTCTTCCGCGTCCATGAGGAAGCAGATGAGCTTCACCGTCAGGCAGAGCGCGATATGCTCGCAACGCTAATCACCTCACCTGAAGATGAAGAGCGCGCCATCGAAGCCGCCCGCACCACAGCAAAAGCATACTACAACTTGCTAAGTGGTGTCGTCCGCGAGAATCACATCGAATGCCCGATGTAATTTCCTTTGTATTTTGTTATAGCCCTTGTATCCTTCAAGGGCTATAGAGTTTAACCTCCTGCCTCATTTCATTCTTGTTAAGTAGTAAAATTGTCGTATATTTGAGTTCATTACTTAACGCAATACTTTCACATGGAAGCTGTTGACCCAAAATACAAGACACTCTGGCCTCGTTTCTGGGCATACATGATAGACATAGTAATTATAGTCGTACCTATTACTATAATTCATAAGCTGATTTTTACAAATCCCCATTCATACATAGCTGTAATAATCTTTTATTCTGTTAGTTTTGCGACATGGTTTTGTTACAGAATTTTCTCACATTCGACAGTTGGACAAACCATGGGGAAAAAAGCAACTAACATTATCTTACTTGAGAATGATGAAGTTCAAAAGCTAACCCTCTATCAGTCATTTAAAAGAGAACTGATTCCTATGGGTATCAATTTGATACCCTTGTTATATCTAATTATCACGTTTTATTCTGAGGATAAGATGATGCTACAAGTAGCAGATATGACTACTTGGATATTTGGCAAATCACAGGCGGAAAAAACGGCAGATATACTAAGTATATCGGGTACTTGTCTTTGGCTGATTATTCTAATAATCACCACACAGTCAGATAATAAAGGAAAAGGCCCACATGATAACCTTTCAGGTTCAGTAGTAATTTTTAAGAAAGTGCAAGGAAATAACAATATGAATGCAATTCACGAAAAATACAAAACCTTCTGGCGCAGATTTTGGGCAAGTATTATAGACAGTATTATTATTTCAATACCTATTTTCGCTCTCGACTATCTTTTCTTATACGAACATGTTGGGATAGGCGAGAAATCTCTTTCTGCTTACCTCCAGTCATATAACAAAGGTCTTCTAAGCTCTACTCTAATTTTGTCGACCATCAGTCCACTCATCTATATTGTTTATTCTGTATATTTGACAGGGATACATGGTGGAACACTTGGTAAAAAAGCGATGGGAATTACTGTCTTAGACGGTGATGACGAACAAAACTTTATTGGTATAAAACGAGCTGTAATTCGCGATCTTCCCTATATTATAGCAGAGTGCATAGGCATTGCTTACATGATAGTTATATTTGGTTCAGGTGATGAGTTGATAGTACATGAAGATTCTGTATTACGAATAATTGATAACTTAGTTGGTATTTGGGCGCTTGCTGAACTCATCACCATGCTTGGCAACGAACGTCGCAGAGCGATTCATGATATACTTGCGAATTCAGTGGTGGTGAAGAAGGTACAAGAAGAAGCCATCCCTCAATAAAAATCAGAAATAGAACTTCCCGTAAACGGGTTATACCCTCCCTATGTACGAACAACTTCTATCTCCATTCCAGATAAAAGGGATGACCTTACCAAACCGGCTTGTTGTACCGGCAATGGTGACGCGCCTATCAGGCGAGGATGGCTTGGTCAATCAGGAAATCACCGATCGCTATGTCCGCTTTGCCAAGGGGCAGGTTGGGCTTATCGTTGTCGAGGCGATGGCAGTTCATGGCGCGAAATCCGGCCCGCTCCTTCGTATCAGCGATGATACCTTCAAGCCGGGACTCACCGACCTTGCAAAACGAGTCCATGATACAAGCGACTCGAAGGTCATGCCGCAGATCATCCACTTCCTGAAGATCGCCCGCTCCGGCTGGAGACAGAAGATAGAGGACCTTTCCAAAGAAGATATTAAGCTCATCATCGAGCAGTACGGACAGGCAGCACTTCGCGCAAGGGAATGCGGCTATGACGGAATTGAGATGCACATGGCTCATGCCTACACGATGAGTTCGTTCTTATCAAAGAAGAACAAACGTCCAGATGAGTTTGGCGGTAAATCACTTGAGAACCGCTTACGCGCTCCGCTTGCTGTTGTGAAAGAAGTCAAGCGAATGGTCGGCGATGATTTCCCTATCGGTGTCCGCTTCCTTGGTGAAGAATGTATTAAGGGAGGATATACAACGCTTGAATCAGCACAGATAGCAGTCCGTATGGCAGAAGCAGGTGTGGATTATATTTCGCTCTCCGCTGGCGGAAAGTTCGAGGATGCAGTTCATAAGGATGGCGAAGTTCTCTATCCTTATACAGGATATTCCGGCGATAGATGTATGCCCCCTGCCGAATACCCCGATGGATATAACCTTCACATGCCGGAAGCTGCACGCAAGGCACTCCGAAATGCAGGGCTAGATACACCCGTCATTGCAACAGGAAAAATATCAACTCCCGAACAGGCAGAAGAAACGTTGCAGCAAGGTAAGGGCGACCTCATCGGAATGGCTCGCGGTCTGCTCGCCGATCCGGATATCATCAAGAAGATAAAAGAAGGCAAACGGAATACGATAGTAACCTGTATCTATTGGAACGTCTGCAAGGCGCTTGATGAGACATTCCATAAAGTTGTCTGCGGTTTATGGCCGAAGGAATTCGAGCATGCCCCGTACTCGGAAGATACCGAAGCGCCGAAGTGGAAATCCCCTGAACCACTCAAAGTATTAGTACGAACGAACCAAATTCGCCTCAATTGGGAGCAAGCAACTGACAATGAAAAGGTCGCAGGGTACGAAATATGGCGTTCGGAAAATAACGGTAAGTCATTCGATCATATCTACACCGTCGGCACGTCAATGTACACCGATAACCTCGCAATGAGTGGCAGAAGATACCAATACTATATTTTTGCTTACGACCTCGCCGGTAACAAAAGCGAGAAATCTAACATTATCTATGCCGAAATGCCGATAATGATCGAGGTATAGGTAATTAGTATTCTTCGGTAACTCTCTTAGCAGATATGCGTTTTATTAGTAGTGAGGTCTTTACTTATACTCATACTAAGCCTTTTCGCACTTCGCGCGACTGCATCATGGAGCATTATCGAGGACCGCAAGGTCAGCTCCTTCGATATGCTCACGACGCGGCTCGGGCTTATTGCCACCAACGATGCAGCCCGCGTCCTCGGCAAATGGGATAACGGCACATTCCTTGGCGTACTTATCCCCACAGGCGAAGTAAATTCCATAGTCATAAAAGACAAAAATATTGCCTATGCCTCTATCAAAGGCGATGGTATTTATCAATCATCGACAGGTTGGTCTTCGTGGACTAAGATATTAGATGCTGTTTATTCACGAGTTATTACTGCTCGCGACGAGCAGATCTTTATCTCACGAGGTTTGGATGTTTGGTATAGGTCAGGTGGAAACTTCCTACAATCATCTGGTATCCCTGCATCAGATTCAGTACGTGATGTTGCCATCGTATCTGCTCAAACATCGTATGCACTTGGGAAGAATACTTTGTACCGATCTGATAATAGCGGCAAAGATTGGAGTGTTGTTATAGATACTGTTCGTATAGGACAATCGCTTTATTATGATACAGCAAATGCAATACTGTATATCGGTGCAAAGCTCCCGCTACGCTCACTTGACGGCGGGAAAACGTTTTTACCGATAACAAGTATCTTCTTTTTCAGTACATCTGGGGCTATCTTCGGTACAAAGGATTGCTCCGGTACATTCTATATAGGACCTGATTCTTCGGAACATCTTGAGATGTACCGCTCCACATCGCAAGGAAAATATCTACAAGAAGTTGGGAGCGCGATTTTTTCATCCTACCGATATGTAAAATGTGTGATACTCGATAGGGGCTCGACATTCTTCTGGCTTGATAGAAGCGGGATACTTTCTGTCTCGCGTGATGGATGTGATGGGACGATACCTGACTCCGTTTCTAACTATGTTCTCTTTAGGGCAGATAGTGCGGTTACTAACTCCGTTTGCAACGGTTCTGCGCCAACAACATTTGATCTGAAAGTGCGATATGATCTTTGCAATGAAATCGTTATTGATTCACTCGTGCTTCGCAAACCAAGTGTGGCGTTTACGTTCTCATCCTCTCCAAAAACTATCTCTGATACGGAAGTATCATTTGGAGGTACGTTTCGCGCGAAGTATATCGGCACTGATAGTGCGCTGCTTCGGCTTGTCTATCACTCAACCAATACCGGACTTCAGGAGTCGAAGGAAATTGTTCTCTATGCCGAAGGAATATCTGATGATGCTGTGCTTTCATTGCCGAAAGAATTACTTTCGTATGGAAGTATAAAAGTAGATGTACTAAAAAAAGATACTCTCTACATTGTGAATATAGGTTGTGATACGCTGCGTATCGACTCGCTCAAGTCAAGTTTTCCGGCTTTGTTTCGTATTGAAGAGAAGACCTATCCTATACATGTACTTCCCGGTAAGAATATTGGTGTCGGTATCGAATTCATACCGAAGGGCGAAGGTGACTTCCTTGAGTCTGCCGCACTTTGGACAAATCTCGGTCGGACATTCATAACGCTGACAGGTACAGGGTATAAAGACCCAATAGTATCAGTAAGCGAAGAGAACGAGCTATCGTATTCTGTCTATCCTAATCCAACTCGGGGAATACTCTATATTGCATCGCCCGGTGAAACTTCGTACGTTGTTATAAATGTATTTGGAAGCGAGGTGCTTTCGGGCGAGTTATTTGTTGGAGAGAATACACTTGATTTCTCGAAGCTGCCGAATGGTATTTATACTATCATCACAAGTAATGCAATTCGTAAAGTGGTAGTGAACAAGTGAAAAAGATATTTGTCATACTGCTTATTCTTCTAAGTACTTCTGCTGCTGCGCAGAACTGGGTGAAGGTTTTTACTGCACCTACGACAGTAACGTCAGGATACTTCTTCAATGAGGATATAGGGTTTATAGGCACAGGTATCTATGTCTCCACCGGTACACCTGCAGCAATATATCATACAACTGATGGAGGAAGAAGCTGGACACGCTCACTGCTTCCAAATCAAAGTATCACAGGACAATTTACAGACATTTGGTTTCGCGATAGAAACGTTGGCTATGCACTACTCAAGCAAGGAATAGAAAAAGGTTGGAGCGGTGTCTATCGAACTCTTGACGGAGGATTATCATGGGACTTACTCCACCAAGCAGATTTTGGTGTTGCTATCCGAGAAACTAAGCGCGGTATATTTTTTACGGATAGATTTTTTGGTATAAAACGCTCTGTCGATAATGGAGTGACATTTCAGACCGTCAAGACTGCATTCGGGTCTCTTGGATTAGATTTTCTTGATGATAATGTTGGCTATGCAACGGGAGAGGCTGTCAATGGAGCACCACATCATAAAACAACTGACGGTGGAAACACATGGGAAGAAGTTCTTACATTTCATGAATCATGGACTCCGTATGCTGACCCGGCAACAAGAAAAATATTTTATGCAAGCGAAAAAGATAATAAGCCGAAAGGCTTTGAGTCATTTATCGCACTGACACCGGACTCGGGGAAGACCTTCGACACAAGGCGTACATTTCGTGCAGATGCTATCACCGGGGGGATAGCCGGACCAAAAGGATGCTCAAGTATCGTCTATGTGCAGGGGCAAGGCATTGATACTGCAGATGCTATTCATGGATTATTGCGTTCGACTGATGGTGGAGTGAGTTGGGTTGCAGTCGGCGGACCCTCAAATACCAGTGATACTCGTTTTGCAGTTACAGGACGTGGGGCAGTAGTCTATGCGTTTAGTAAAACAGGTGAGGTTTGGAAAACAACGAACGGAGGCGACGGAAAACTCACAGGTTCTGTATTCCCGATAACAACGATTTCCCAGATCATCCCATCAGATACGCTCAAAGCTGTTGTCTGTGATAGCAATGACTTAAAGCTTCGCCTCACATATTCGGATTGTGATACTCTTTTAGTAAGTCAAGTGTATTTTATTGATGATAATGATGGCGAGTTAGGGCAGGTCTCCTCTCAAAGATACTTTGGGAAAGGTGGTACGAAGTTTGATACAGTAACCGTACGTTATAAGCCATCGAAGATAGGAATTTCAACACAACGTCTCCGTCTTCGTCTTCGACATGCTGATGGTTCATTTGAAGATACGACTATTACTATCACTATTCAAGGCACTCCGGCGAAAGATGTGCCGCTCGTAGTAGAGGCAGGAGCAGGCAAATCACTTGACTTTGGTAATGTCGGTACATGCGGCGCAGATTCTACTCGCATTGTGACCGTCACAAATGCAGGATGCGCCGATATGTTAGTCAGTTCTTTATCAACGGTACTTCCATTCTCACTCGAATCATCATTTCAACCGTTCACACTTGGACCGGGTGAGAAGCGACAATTTCTCATCGGATTCAAACCAAACGTCGCAATGATTTTCAATAGAAAGTTTACTATTACAACCTCAAATGGAGCTGACTCTGTAACACTGACTGGCGTCGGGATTGAAGGATCACGAGGACTTGAATTAATTCAACCGGTCATTAAAACAATGGCTTGTGACTCTACGGAAGTTGAAGTAGTCCTCCATAATACTTCCTGTGCTCCTATTAATATTGATTCATTGCTTGTGCTACCTCCGTTCTCACTTCCTAATGGTGTAACGAATACTCTTCTCGGCAGCGATTCATCGTTGCGATTTATTGTCAAACTCAAATCAAATATTATCGGCACACTTTCGCGAGAACTTCAAGTTTATTCAACGACCGGAGGAGTACGATTTGATACTATTCTCTTTGTGAGCGGTGAAGTGGTAGATGGTACACCTGACATACTCATTACTCCTTCAACTCTTCAGTTTGATACAGTATCATTGTGTAGCTATAAAGATCTTGTATTTCAGATTCGCAGCATTGGGTGTGCCTCGCTAATAGTAGATTCAACGATACCAAATAGCACATTGGCTGGTTTTACGATCATTAAAGAACTCAAAAATACTTCCATCCCTGCCGGAGAAACTGACAGCGTTATTGTCAGATTTACACCAACGGTTACCGGTACGACAGGGGCAGTACTACGAGTAATGACATCGCTTGGCGAGCGTCATGTGGTCTTGGAAGGTACCGGCACAAGTGACCCGGGCATCTTGTCGCTTTCGTCAACAAGTATCCCGACACTCTCGACGTGTGAAGATACCGTATTTATTACGACGGTCTCGAACACAACATGCGACACACTTATTTTTGATTCTGTCTCAATTACAGGTATCGCATCATCAGATTATCAGTTTGATAGTCAAGGGATCACGTCACTTTCAATTGGAGCTTCGGCAAATGGAATCGGGTTGTTCACCCCATCACAAGGCGGACTGCGCGATGCAACGCTCACATATTACTTCCGCACAACTACAGGTCAGTCAAAGAGTGTAAGTGTACCACTTGCAGGAACAGGCATTTCGACAAATCCGCTTGTACTATCATTAACAATAACTAGTGTATCAGCACCTGCGGGTGATGAGATTATTATTCCGATAGAAGTTTCAACACCAAATAGCTCTCCGGTTAAAGAAATTGTACTCAGCGTACGATGCAATACTGATATGCTTGAACCGTGGTTTGTTACTTCATCCTATAGCGGCACTCCGACAATCGAGAATCAAACAGCAAGCGGATTTGATGTTAGAATTCTCTACGACACCCCGAAGATATTTTCGGTTGGCGGCTTTGCTGAAATCCACTTGAAGACATATCTTACTGATACACTGCAAAGTGAGTTTTCAATTACATCCGTTACCGCAACCGATAGTATCGGACAAGTAAGTTGTACACCATCATCACTTGGCTCCGGTTCGCTCACGTTCTCGACAGAAGAAAAATGTGGCGACAGCATTATGACAACTGCCTTGAAAGGAAAACTACGGTCAATAGAGATAACTAGCATCTCCCCAAATCCTACTCGCGGAGATATAGCTATAACGATTGAGCGTATTGGATCATATACGGATGATTGTAGTATTCTTATCTACGATCAAAGAGGTGCTCTTACCGAAACAATACCTATCTTCTTTCCTGTAGGTATTACTAAGATCTCGAATCAACTTCCAATTCACGGAGCTTCGGGAGTCCGCTACATTAAACTCTCTGATAGAGAAAGCTCGAATGTTGCTAAGGTGTGGTTGAAGAAATAATTAGTTAGAATCGGGCTACAAAGCTTGCCACTGGCACAAGAAGCGGAACCGAAAAATACATTAAACCAAAGTCCGAACTGAATTCATTCGTTTCAAGCCGAAGAGCACCGAGCACTGCAATGTTTTTGGCTGAACTTAGATCATGATTCCATATTTCTGCAACAAGACGAATGTTTTTGAGTGCCTTGATAGGTTTATCAAACCCTATCCCTGCACCAAGAGAACCTGTATAAGAAAATGAAAATCTTCCGTACGGATCTACTTCTACAATCGGATAGACCTCACCTGATATTTTATAGAAGATGAATCCAGTATATCGTGTTTCATCCTGAAATTCTGCAGTTGCCGAAGCGAACCCATGAAAGTAAGGGTGTTTACTTGTCATGCGAAGAAAATTTAATCCTGCCGCAAATGATATGCCCTCTTCTTGAGCGAATGTTGCTTTTGCCTGTAGGAATGCTATTTGCGATCTGAACGCAACTGTTGGTAGTAGCGTAATTCCTCCCGATAGCGAAAGAAAGTCACCAAAGCCATATCCCGCCTGTAGAAATGCAAGTTCATAGACTCCTACAAAGCCGCCTTGTATCGGTTTTGCAGTCGGCATAATGAAATGACGATACGGATCTTTCGAGGCAAGCGAATCAGACTGTGCTTTACCTTGCAAAGCAAACCCTATAAGAAATAGTATAAATATAAAGAAAACTTTTTTCATGTCTTGACCCCGGACTCCAGACATTGCACTCCGGACTTTATTACAACATTCCAACGCGTTTGCGAATAAACCATTCGGTCACGAACAAACATACGGCAATCAAAAGCAATTGCCAAGTATTTCGAGCTTCATAATCGGTCTTGTCCTCAACTACCTTTGCTCGGAAGCGAGGATTCGCTTTGATGTCCGCAAGGAGTGAATCTGCAGTTTCAGGGGTATAGAATTTCCCGCCTGTCTTTTCGGCAAGTGCTCGGAGCACATCGCTTCGCATACGAGGCTCGGCAAATTCGGCTGAGTATTCGCCCACATTAAATCTTCCGCCATCGGTACCAAGCGACTTCCCGTCTTTTTTTGCTTCGCCTGAATAGACATAATCACCGGCAGGAAGTCCTTGCGGCAAACGAACTGCATATCGCCCACCGACAAGTGGCTCAAGTGTTATATCTATTGGTGTAGGTAACGTACCACCGGCAATCCTTGTCGAAACGATTGCTCCGTCAACAGGAAGAAAACTTTCATCATACACTTCTCCTGTGAATTCGATGCGCTCACCTGCTTCATAAAGCTTACGTGTCGGAGCAATACGAACTCGCTTCTGGTCATCGCGAGTCACGAGCCAACGGGTTGCATTACCAAGGAAAATATCTAAGGCACTCAATGTAGATGATGAGTCTTTCGTTCGCGAAAGTGAACGATATGCTTTCTCTCTACCAAACGATACAAGCTTCCACTGCCACATTCCATAACCGGTAAATGCAATCTGTCGAGAGCGTCCTAATCGACGTGATAAGATAAGCGGCTGCCCAAGTTTCACACCTTGGATAGATGCCTCGGCAAGAACTTCTGCTTCGGGCTTTGCAGCAAAATTGGTTTCGGTTTTGATAAGAGGCGCAAGTCCTTCCCAATTTGTTGCTTCTTCACCTCTATCGCTTCCCGAGCGCATGATAGGATCATCGGCTTTTGCTGGGTTGAGCGCTGTTGATACTTTTATCTCGTTTGTCGAGATACGAGTATTTGCAAGTGTGAATGGAAGTGCATCGTCAAATTCTTTGAGTTTCGTATAGTCAACTTGACGGGATGGAATAAATAAGAGCGAGCGTGACTCACTAATGAGCAGCCGCTTGACGATGTTCATCTGCTCGGGAGTCGTCTCGGCAATCGGGTAACCGATAAGAATGACAAGATCAGCACTATTTACTTTCTCCGGGGAGAGTTTTTCTTCGTAAAATTCTGCACCTTGCTTACCTATATAGGTCACAAGCTCAATCTCTTTTCTTCCGGAATAGAAATTACGAATAAACGACACATCGCTTGATGGCGCACCCGCAAGAAGCACGATTCGAAATGTATTCTTTAAAACACGAATATAACTGATTCGCAGATTATTTTTTTCTGTCGTTTCGCCGAGCGAGCTGCTTGCTTTCGCGGTTAATTTTACTGTGCCTTCTTTTTTTGGTGTGAACTGAAAACTTGCGGTATAGTCATTTTGACCGTCGCGAAAGACAACATCTTCCTCGTCGATGATACCTTCATCGCTTGTCAATGTAACCCTGACCTTTTCGCCTTGTGAAGCACCAGTGATGCGGAGATTCACATCGACTGGCTGTGCAACGCCGACTGTAGCAACTTCGCTTGTAAAAAGATCGGTAACCGCCGCATCGCGACGTTCGGCTGAATCACCAAGACCAACGGCATAGACAGGAACGCCGAGCTTCTCTGCGGCATAGATAGGATTTGCTCCGGCAGTAAATGCTCCGTCGGAGTAGAGAATGATAGCTCCAAAATTCTTCTCCTTTGTCTTTTCTGCAATCGATGAGAACAGAGTAGAAATATCTGTCGTAACACCAATTGTCTTTAACGAATCAAAAGACGTGGGGATAATATCAGCGCGTTCATCAAATCCAAATGCGACAATCTCTTCCTTATTTGCAAGTACTTCATCGGGTAGTATCTGCTTGATACTTTCAAGCATTGCATTGCGACGCGAGTTGGACTCGGAAGTATCATCACCTGATTGCGGTAACTGTATAGAGCGAGAACGGTCAAGAGCAAGGGCAATCTCGGGTGTAAGTGCTGAAGTACTTGTGAGGGAAAGAATAGGTTGAAATATCGTGAAGATAACAATGGCTATTGCTACTGAGCGAAGTGCAATGAGAATCCTGCGTTTTGTATTTGAGGTCTTTGGGACGGTGCGGCGATATGTCCAAATAGATAAGCCAACCCCTGCCGCAATCGCGGCTAAGAGCAGAAGAATATTACCGGAATCAAGTTGTAAGGAAAGACCGTCCAATCGTAAGTAGTTTTTTATTTTTGAAGCCACTCGGCAAGTGTTGAACGCATTGCTTCGGGCGGAAGTTGCGGCGCGTCGTACATCCCCTTTGCCATGCGCTGACGCATTGCCTCGAAAAGACTGACCGCCGTTGCTACCGAAACATTCAAGCTTTCAACCATACCCATCATCGGTATATAGAGAAGTCCGTCGGATTGTTTCGCCGCATCCTCGGAAATCCCGCGATGTTCGTTACCAAGCACAAGTGCGGTAGGGATAGATAGGTCGTAGTCATAGAGTCCTTTTGCTTCAGGATCTACTTTTGTAGCAAGTATCTGGAATCCCTCACCGCGAAGCTTCTCGAAACATGCTTTGATGGATATGAATCGCTCCAGTTCAAGCCACTTGATAACTCCTGATGCGGCTGGTGTATTTGCAAGCTTTGGCGGCTCCTCAATGGTATAGACCATACACACCTTCATTACCCCAACTGCATCGCAGGAACGCAGGATGGCTCCTATATTATGCGGATCGTGGACGTTCTCGAGCACAACGGCAAGCGTCGGTTGTCGCTTTGCCAGTGCACTTTCGAGCTTTGAAGTCCGCTCTTGGGTTCGGTAAGAAGTAGTCTCTAACATTGGTAGGAAATAACGAAATGGTAAGGGAGCAAGTTGCCACCCAAAAGAATAACAAAAATAAAATTTGGATTTAGCCCAAATATGTCATATATTCGCGTGAGAGACTTTCACCAACTTAACTATTTAAAAGGAGTATTTTCTATGGCACTTGTTGAGAGAGCAAAAAATATAATCATGTCTCCGAAGACAGAATGGGCTGTGATCGCAGCAGAAGAACCTAATAGCGGTTCAATGGTAACCGGATATGCGTTGCCGCTTATCCTACTTTCAGCAGCGGCATCACTTATAGGGTATGGATTCATCGCCTCTGCTTGGGGTATAAACTGGGGTCTGTATCATGCAATAATGACGATCGTGATGGGGCTTGCAAGTATATATATCACGAGCTTTGTCGTTGATGCACTTGCTCCTTCTTTTGGAAGCCAGAAGAACAGCGGCAGAGCAATGCAACTTGTTATCTATAGTTCAACGCCTGCATGGATCGGTGGAATACTCAATATCGTGCCTGTTATTGGGATGATAGGTGCGCTCTTCGGGCTCTATGGTATCTATCTTATCTATCTCGGCTTACCACACACAATGAAGACACCGCAAGAGAAGGTTGCTATCTACATGATAGTAACGATTGTGGTTCTTATCGTTGTCTATATGCTCGTTGGTATGGTTTTGGGTGGTATTATGATGACCATGTTCGGACTATCAAATCCAACTGGAAACATTAACCTAAACTAATACTTTTTATACCGACTGCACAACTTCCGCGATGAAGTTGTGCAGTTTGTTGTTTGATGCGATAATTGGTTTGTTATAGATGCTGTATGTTTCGCCCTGATAATTTGTAACGACCCCTCCTGCTTCATGAACAAGCAATGCTCCGGCTGCGGTATCCCAAGGGGATAGCGATCCTTCAAAAAAACCATCAAATCTTCCGCAAGCCACGTAGCACAGGTCAAGAGCCGCACTGCCTAAGCGACGAACAAGTATTCCTCTTTCAAGAAAAGCACCGAAGCGCTCAATAGATTTATTCGGATTCGTATTGATATTGTATGGGAACCCGGTTACGAGCAATGACTTTGTTGGATCGGTTACCGAGGATACATTAATTCTTTCGTCATTCAAATACGCTCCAATTCCTTTTTGACAAGTGAACATTTCATCGCGGTTCGGGTCGTAGATAGCTCCACAAGCAAGTTCGCCTGCTATCTCTATTCCGATAGAGACACACCATATCGGCAGACCATGTGCAAAGTTTATCGTGCCATCAATCGGGTCAACGATCCACTTCACCTCACCATCGCCTGATGCGCCATCCTCCTCTCCGAGAAACGAATGCTCGGGATATACCTTTGCTACTTCACTTCTGATGAATTCTTCGTTATGTTTATCAACATGCGTAACGAGATCAAACTCGTTCGATTTTTCTTCGATACGTAGTTCACTTTTTTGTGCAGAAAGTGCAAACATCCCTGCTTCGCGTGCAAGACGTTTGGCAAGAACGAGAAATTCTGATACCTGATCTTTATTCATATAGGTGTATTGAACACGCTTCGCTTTGATTTGGTTATCAATCGCACGAATGACACTTCTCATCATCATAGCAGCATACCTCGCCGGTTCTATACCTGTTGCGTATATCGCAACCCACCGAGCTACGGGTAAAGATCTTCGCCGCGAAGGTTCGGGAAACATCGGGACGCGTAACGCCTTCGAAGTAACCAACTCAAAGAAGATCGGTATTCTTGTTCTTGTGCTTGATCTTTTCAAGGGTCTTCTGCCAATGGTGCTTCTTTCAAAGTTAGGGTATTCCGATCATATCCCCGTTGCCATTGTTGCTCTTATTCTCGGTCATTGCTATCCTATATGGCTGCGTTTTCATGGCGGGAGGGGGTTGGCTCCGTCAGCGGGTATCTCACTTGTCGTTCAACCGTTCGCTTTGATCATTTGGGTACAAGTGTATTTTTTATCCTCAGTTGTAAGAAAGAATGTTCATCTCAATGCCACCATTGCAACAATAGCGTCCGGTTTTGTTATCGCTATCCTTCCGGCTGCATATTTTTATAGTCCACTCGGACTTATCCCCGATACACACCCTGTTCTGTTTTCTCTACGGTCAGGGCTATTAATAATGGTCTTTATCATCCTCTTGCGCCATCTCAAGCTCCTCAAGGAGTACCTCGGCGCCAATCGCAGCTGAAACAAGAACCTCTTTCCTTCGTTACGATTAAGTCGCGTGAATATCACAATTTTCTATGATGAAAAGACGATCATTATTAGTAGCTCTTTCATTACTTGCTCTACCTTTCACTGCAAGTGCTCAAAATGATAAACTTAACGGCAAGATATATTCTGATGCAAAACCCGTTAGTATCAGGAATACCGACTCCCTTGCAAACTCTATCTCCGGCTCGCGGAGAAATGCTATCACTCGTGCCGTCGAGAAGGCAAGCCCGGCAGTGGTTGGTATTAATGTTACAGAGATTAAAGAACGACGTTATTATGACCCGATGGCTAACGATCCGTTCTTTCAGCAGTTCTTTGGCAATCGTCGTAGTAGCCCGTATGTACAGAGGTATCAAGTTCAAGGGCTTGGCTCGGGATTTATTATTTCAAGCGATGGATATATTATAACCAATGATCATGTTGCCGGCAATGCGTCGAAGATCATTATCACAACTGTCGGCGGAAAGCAGTATGACGCTCGACTCATTGCAACTGATGCTGTTTCAGATGTTGCTCTATTGAAGATAGATGCAGAGAATCTTCCATACTTAAACCTCGGCAACTCTCAAGACCTTGCCGTCGGTGAATGGGCAATAGCGATGGGCAACCCATTCGGACTTTTCAGAACAAATGATAAACCAACTGTTACTGTAGGAGTTATCTCGAATACAGGAGTGAACCTCGGTATCGAAAACGGCAAGAACTTTCGTGATATGATTCAAACCGACGCGGCAATTTCAAGCGGCAATTCAGGTGGACCTCTATTGAATGCAAATGGCGATGTTATTGGAGTCAATGCAACTATCTATTCAACCACGCAAGGAAACCAAGGCGCAGGTTCTATAGGGTTAGGATTTGCTATTCCTATTAATAAGATAAAAGTAATTCTTAACGATTTCAAATCCGGTAAAAAGATCGATAGAAACATAGGCAACCTTGGCTTTATGGGACAAACGCTTAATGATGAACTCAAAGAGTATATAGGTATCAATGCAGATGAAGGTGTAGTCGTAACAAATCTCTATCGTAATACTGTCGGCGAACGGGCAGGGCTCCAGCCCGGTGACCTCATTATTGGAATTGATAGCGACAAAGTACGAACGTTTGAAGATTTGCAAAGCATCCTTGCTGATAGAAAAGTCGGTGATGTGGTAAAGTTTACCGTACTTCGTAGCGAAGGGCAGTTCACCGCTACAATCAAGCTACCGGCAAACACAAGATAGAAACAATTTTCTCGTTAGAGCGTTACTACTACAAATTATTACGATCATGACTCACTTTCGCAGCATACTCTCACTACTGGTTCTTTCGCTTTTCACATTAGCATCATGTGCTGATAAAGCGTCAATGCCCGGCAAGGCATTTGAAGGACGAATTATCCAGAAGCTGACATTCAATGCAGCAGCATTTGGCGAACTTGCTGATTCGGGTTCGACCGGAAGCCAACAACAAGGTGTACAGTCTATGATGAGTGGCCTTGCGCTAAAGGCAGATGTCGTGATGTATGTTAAAGCCGATAAATTAGCATATGAAATGTCTATGCTTGGCGGACTATTCTCCTTCCGAAGCATTATTGACCCAATGACAAGAAAGCTGACCGTTCTTTCATCAATGGAGAAAAAAGCGTATGTAGCTGACCTCAAAGAATTTGATGCGAACCGCAAAGAAATTAATGACTCGCTCGAATCAACTAACATTATTGACTCTCTTGCAAAGATGGCTCCGCAACCGACAGGCAAAAAGGAAGAGATTAACGGATTTGACTGTGAGCAGTATGTAACTCATATTGATAAAGACGGGAAAAAATTTGACATGGAAATGTGGATCACTACCGACCCGCGTTTAAAATTCTATGATGTTATGCGTGATGCCATCATCGGGAAAAAGCCGACAGGTTCAGGCGGGTTAGAGCAGCTTATGGCAGTCTTCCAGCCATTTGCCGGAAAAGGAAAAGTACCTGTCAGGATGAAGATGAAGATCAATGGTAAAGACCTCATGACAAGCGAGATGACAGAAATGGTCGAAGAAAAACTCGATAATAAATATTTTGAAATACCCAAAGGATATCAGGTCGTCGAGCAAGATATGAAGACCCCGAGACAGGACTCTATCTAAGTATCAAGGGTGATCGTCTCGCGGCTTGCACGAAATGCAAGCCATGCTCTGATACCGACTATTGCAAGGATGATACTTCCTCCTATCAAAGCATAGACGCTCGGCGTTTCGCCGATTCCGATAAATACCCAAACCGGATTCAAGACTGGTTCTACCATAGATAAAAGCAGTGCATCCAAAGCGCTGACGGAATGTATGCCGACCGTGAAGAGCGAATATGGTATTCCTATTTGTAATACACCCAAGAAGAGCAGCATGAGAAATTCATTTGATGAATGCGGCATCGGGTCAATGGTACCCATCATTGCCATGATACCCATCGCAACAACGATGAGAATATGTCCGATAATGACCGATTGCCACCGACCTGCTTCGCCGGTTCGTTCATGTTTAAGCAGTAGCGTGTAACAGGCGAAGAAGATACCGCTCGATAGGGCGAGGATATTTCCTAAAACAGATTTGCCATCGAACTGCCCAACAAAGAACAGAGCCATCGCCCCGATAGTAATAAGAACAGCGATAATATCTGCCGACTTGAGTTTCGTTTTATTGATTATAGGTTCGAAGAAGAGCACATAGATCGGTGCTGTGAATTGCAAGAAGATAGCATTCGCACTTGTGGTGAGTTTTGTAGCGAGTACAAAGAGCACAAGAAGTGCGGCATAGACAACCGATGTAACAAGTATCTGTGGGCTGAACCATGATGAATGCTGTCGAACATCTCTCCCAACCATCAAGACATAAAATATCCCAAGCGTTATCGCTGCGAAGCTGCTCCGCCAAAGAGAGATGCTGTAGGCATCAAGTTCGATGGACTTGATGAAGAATCCGCCGGTGCTCCAGAAGAGTGCGGCGGTAAGAATGAGGAGCGAACCTTTGGCAGAATGTTTCCCGGTCATTTCTGCGGTGTAGCCCAGCCAAGGCGGTCGCCTTCTTCGAGAATCGCCTTGAGTTCTCCCAGCGTAATCTTTTTCGCTTCAAGGAATTTCACAACTTCATCTGACTCGGTACTTGCCTTTACCGAACGAAGCGGTTTGAAATCATGATAAACGTCGCGTACCTGAGTCGGAGTAAAGCGTTTCATTGTTGCAAGATGCTCGGGAGTTCGTATCCGGCGGTAATCAATGTACCATTCTTCCGGTTTTGGCTTTGCCATCTTCACCGTATCAACTAACGGGTCGAGCGGCTTCTGCAACAATGAATCATTCGACGTCTTCGGTGCATCAGATTCTTTCGAGCAGCTGATCAAGAAACTGATAAAGATTAATAAAACAAAAGATTTTTTCATAAACTCTAGTTGTGTCATTGCGAGAAGGACTTTAGTCCGGTTCCGAGGAATCGAGGAAAGCAATCTAAAATATGTAAGTTGTCTGTACTTCAAAAGTTTAGATTGCTTCGTCGCCTTCGGCTCCTCGCAATGACAATAAAAATATACTGTGTTGAAAAATGAAGGTTTGGTATATGTAGTTCCTTCGTGGTAAAATCTTATCCCCGAACCTCCTTTGCTATGAATCAGTTATGTTGCCTCATTTTACTGCAATTGTGACGGCAACAGTATATTTCAATCCGCATACATTAGATGATCTCGATTTTCGCGAGAAGACCGTCGTTGTTATCGATGTGCTTCGCGCCTCGACGACCATCTGCTATGCGATGAATGCAGGAGCAAAGGAGATAATCCCCGTCGCGACGGTTGACCAGGCGATGAAGATCGTGGGTAACCTCTTCTCGACTTCCACCCTGCTCTGCGGCGAACGTGGCTCGAAACGAATCAACGGTTTTCATCTGGGTAACTCACCTTCGGAATATACTCCGGAAGTGGTCGAAGGAAAATCGCTCATCCTCGCGACGACCAACGGCTCGGTTGCCTTGACAAAAGCAAAACATGCCAAGCATTGCTTTGTCGGCTCGTTCGTCAATATGTCGGCTGTCATTTCTGCCATCATCGAACTTCCGGAAGCCGAGCGTTCTTCGCTTTCAATCATCTGTTCTGGCAGAGGTGGTGATTTCTCGCTCGAAGATGCCGTCTGCGCCGGAATGCTCCTCCAGGAGCTGGCTGCAAAGGGCAACCAGATAGAACTGACCGACGGAGCCAAGACAGCCCTCTCACTCTATAAAGAGTACGGCTCAGACCTCTTTGCTACGCTCCGTGGCAGCGACCATGGCGCCACCCTCATCGCTCTCGGCTTCGAGGAGGATATCCGCACTGCAGCCGCCATAGATACCGTCCCCATCGTCCCCGTTCTCGAGCAGACCATCATCAAAAAGAAACTCGTTTTTTGACCTGTAAGTCGTTTGTTTTCATTGTTCTAATTGTGCACCACACTATGTTTGAGGTATGGTCGGATGGTGGTATGGACGTATGGTTTTGGGATGGTGCTTTAAATTTACACATGTGAAATCTGGGCGTATGGATGTATGGTATTTGGGGGTTGTCATTGCGAGCGACCGGAGGGAGCGAAGCAATCTAAAATCCCTCAGAAATAGGGAAATGTCCAAACTCCGACGTGCAAAGATACGAAATTCAACTACCCCTTTGCAAGATGCCTGTCCAAAATACCACATAACTCATTAGAAATCAACAAGATAATCTTTGGGTAATTCAATTATCGCCGTTTCCCGCCTATTTTCGCCATTTCTGGTAGGCACCTATACGTACCGCAGGTCTCCGATCTGCTTCCCATCCCGTAGGCGCACATCGCATGTGCCCGTCCCCTCCCAGCTCTGTTAGGAGCGACCACCGATTTTTACGGAATTATCTATTTATTGTATGGTTGCAATCTTTGGATAACTCGGAGTAAATACACAAAAAACACTTTCATGAAAAGACTCGTCAGTTTATCTATTGTTGTAATAGTCTTGATGCTCTGCATAAGCATGCGAGGCAATGCACAGTGGAGACAAACAAATGGTCCTAATGGAGGCTTTGTAACTAGCTTTGCTAAAATTAAATCAGATGTGTTTGTAGGTACGAGATATGGCGGAATATTTTATTCGTCTAACAATGGCACGAGCTGGATCGCAGCAAATTCAGGATTATCCGACCGTAACGTCTTCTCACTTGTCGCTATTGGGGATAACCTTTATGCTGGGACTTCCACAGGGGTTTTTATGTCCAAAGATAGAGGAAATACTTGGAATTCAATAAGTATTAACTTACCAAAGAGTTATTATTTTGCACTTGCTACAAGAGGCGAATATCTATTTGCTGGATCTTCAGATGGTGATGTATTTCTCACTACCAATAAAGGAGCAAGTTGGAAATTAATCGGGTTAGCCTTATCTAAAACTGGGGTTAGTAATATTACTGTAATTGATTCTGATCTATTTGTAGGTACCTATGGAGATGGTATATTTTTTACAACTAATGATGGAGTAAATTGGACCCCTGCTAATACTGGTTTGTCAGACTCAAGGGTTATGACCATTTCAGTGGCTGGCTCAAACCTTCTAGCTGGGAGTTTTAGTAATGGTATTTTTATTTCAAGTAATAATGGTGTAAATTGGGTTCCTATAAATTCAGACTTGATTGATTCAACAGTTTTTACGTTTGTGATGGTCGGGACAAATGTTTATGCCGGGACTGTAGATGGTGTCTTTATCTCAACTAACAATGGCATCAGTTGGTCGCCAGTAGCTGGTGAGTTGTCATACGACAATGTTAGATCTTTAGTACAAAGCGGAACAAACATTTTTGCCGGGACATATGGAGAGGGAATCTTTCTCTCAACTGACAGCGGAATAAGCTGGACTAAAAAAAACGAAGGGTTAACAAGTACTTCGGTGGAGTGTATAGCGAGTAGCGGCTCAAACCTATTTGCTTGTACGTATAGAGGTGTCTTCTTGTCAACCGATACTGGAGAAAAATGGGATGAAGTCAATAATGGATTGACGGATTATCACGTATTAACTCTCGCTACAAGTGGTTCAAATACTTTTGCAGGTACATACGGAGGAGGTGTATTCATGTCCTCCGATAACGGCGCAAGCTGGAATTTACGGACCCCCGGTACTGGATCTTACTATCAGTTTTCGGACTTTGCTGTAAGTGGAACGGATATATATGCAATTGCAATCAATGAGTTATATCTTTCGACGGATAATGGAACAACTTGGTCAACACGACATGGTATATTTCCATCAATAACAGATATTGAAGTTAGTGGTGACACTCTCTTTGCAGCAAGCCACAGTGGTGTTTACATTTCAACTGAAAAAGGGCTAAATTGGAAGCCCATTAACAACGGATTAAGAGACTCTGCCGTCAACACACTTGCAGTTATTGGTACAACTCTCTTTGCAGGAACTACGGGTGGTAAAGTATATTATTCGACCAATAACGGAGGTGTTTGGTTTGAGTCTGGGGCGAGAGAAGGTTTGCCTATAAAACAAATAGCAGTAATTAAGATAATTGGTACGAATCTCTTTGCAGGTACAGAAGGAAGTGGTGTGTATCTCACAACTATCTCAACTGATAGTGGTTTGCTTTGGACCCCTGTCAATTCAGGATTCGATACGAGCTCGAACACCAGTACTTACATTAAGTCTCTTGAAGTAATTGATGCTAATCTTTTTGTATCAATTCTTGGTAATGGAATTTGGCGCCGCCCTCTC
The DNA here is from genome assembly GCA_046590205.1 of Kapaibacterium sp. (SeqCode). Classification (GTDB taxonomy): domain Bacteria; phylum Bacteroidota; class Ignavibacteria; order Palsa-1295; family Palsa-1295; genus DATDEW01. The sequence continues at coordinate 1,555 of JBKJTT010000034.1, read as the reverse complement.
TCCGAAATGATAAATACGAATTCTGTTCAACCCTTGCCTGCATCTAATATTTTAAGCAAAGTTTACCCAAACCCGTTCACAATTTTAACAACCATCAGTTATTCTCTTCCTGAACGCGACATGGTCATTATTGAAGTCTTTGATATTCTCGGAAAAAAGATACAGGTATTAGTTAATGAGGTGATGGATGCAGGTCCGCATAGTGTGGTCTTTTACGGAGAGAATCTTCCGTTTGGGATGTACACGGTAAAGATAACATCGAGCGCTTCATCGGAGGAGATGAAGGTGGTTTTGAGTAAGTAATAGGAAGTAGGATAATCCTGTAGCATTTTACCCTCATCCCCAGCCCTTCTCCCTCGAATGGAGAAGGGTGCATGACTTCTTCCGAACTAACCTCTTGTTTTTTGGGATATATTTAGGTATATTTTTCATATAACACGCATGGCGAAAGCACCGGCACTGACGATTGGTATCGAAGAGGAATTTCAGCTTATTGATCCCGTTTCGCGCGACCTGAAGTCGCATATCCTGCAGATACTCGAAGGCAACAAGACTATCCTTGCCGAGCGCATCAAGCCCGAAATTCACCAATCCGTCGCCGAGGTCGGGACGGGTGTCTGTAATACCGTCGAGGACGCGGAGAAGGAAGTAAAGGCGCTCCGTCAATTTCTGAACGAACTTGCCACAGCGCAGGGCTTGAAGATAGCTGCTGCGGGTACGCATCCGTTCGCCGATTGGCGCGACCAGAAGATATTTCCGAATGAACGCTATGATAAGCTCATCGAGGAAATGCAATTGCTTGCGCGTGCTAACCTCATCTTTGGTTTACACGTGCATATCGGCATCGAGGACCGCGACTTGCAGATACAGATCATGAACGAGTTCAGATACTTTCTGCCGCATCTGCTGGCGCTTTCGGTGAACTCGCCGTTCTGGCTTGGCTCGAATACGGGCATCAAGAGTTTCCGTACAAAGATCTTTGACCGATATCCGCGCACGAACATCCCCGACCGCTACGAAAGCTGGAGCGAGTTTGACGGCTTAGTAAAACTGCTTGTCAAAACAAACTGCATTGATACAGGCAAAAAGATATGGTGGGATATCCGCCCGCATCCGGTCTTCCCGACACTTGAGGTTCGCATCTGTGATATACCGCTTCGGTATTCGGAGTCGGTTACTATAGCTGCACTGATTCAGGCAATTGCTGCGAAGCTCTATAAGCTCAAAGCAAAAAATCTTGGTTACCGACAGTACCGCCGCGCCCTCATCATGGAGAACAAGTGGCGCGCATCGCGCTACGGCATTGACGGCAAGCTTGTTGATTTTGGTCTCGAAGAAGAAAAAGACGAGCGTCTGCTTATCGCAGAACTCTTGGAGTTCATTGATGATGTCGTTGATGATCTCGGTTCGCGCAAGTACATTGAGGAAGGCGTGAAGTTCGTGATGGATAACGGCACCGGCGCAGACCGCCAGATAGCTGTATGGGAGAAAACGAAAGATATTCGTAAAGTTGTAGATTATATCTGTGAGGAGACGGTCGTTGGATTATAAGCTA
>JBKJTT010000017.1:0-12371 GCA_046590205.1 Kapaibacterium sp. (SeqCode) | reverse complement strand
AGTCATGTATAGAGAACTACATTCAGCTAAGGTGGTCTGGCGAAGTTAAGTGTGCTTATTGCTCTCATGATAAGATATATAAAATTAAAGAGTATAAGCGATACAAATGTGGTAAGTGTAATCGCAGTTTTTCCATCACCTCCAAATCAATTTTCGCAAATTCTAAGATTCCATTAAGAACTTGGTTCTTGGCTATCATCATTCTTTACACTCATAAGAAGGGGTATGCATCAACTCAATTGGCGAAAGACCTTGGTATCACAATTAGAACAGCATGGCATTTAGAAATGAAGTTAAGATTAGTGATGAAGAATCTAAAAAACAATTCAGTCTTGACGGGCATAGTTGAAATGGATGAAGCGTATATGGGAAGAAGAGATGGGAAGAAAAAAAATAAAAGAGGAAAAGGAACAACAAAGCAGGTCATGATTGGCATGGTTCAAAGAGATGGAAGAGTTATTGCTGTACCTGCTCATAATTCAAAATCAGAAACGATTCTTAAAATTGCAAGAGAATATATTGATGGAAATGCATTACTTTTAACAGATGATAGTAATGTTTATAATTTAGCTGAAACTGAATACAAGCGTAAAAAGGTAAGACATGCTGATTATAAGAAAAGAAAGTATGACACATATCCTGAAGGAAAAGAGCAAGTTCCACAATGGGGATATTTTGATACAGAAGTAAATGTTAATGTCCATACAAACACCATCGAAGGCTTCTGGTCAATAGTTAAGAATGGCATCCTTATTACTCACCATTCTGTATCTAAAAAATATCTTGATTTATATTGCAGTGAGTTTGCCGAAAGACAATCAACAAGACATACGGAGAATAGTGAAAGGTTTGATAATTTCCTTAAAAATGCTGATGGCATAGAATACACATGGAAGGATATTAAAGAACGAAAGCCTTTTATCTACGGAGAATAAAGCGGACCAAATGGTCCGCTTTGAGTTTTAAACAAGCACATTTTTATTAACTAACCAAATAAACATTATGTTGAATAACATAGGGCATCTTATGAAGTCAAAGAAAAAAACACAAAAGAAAAACACTACCAAGAGTGAGTTTCCGGACATCACCCTTCAGGATGGTGCATCTTTTGATTCTGTTGTATCTGCCATGTTCGACCCTGACCTCGTAGAAAAAGTTAATGCCGAGATGAAAAAATTGAAGGCTGAAAAGTCTAAGAAAAAAAAGAAGAAATAGCTTTATAAGTAGAGAATTCTCGTGAATTTCAGATACAACATTTCATCTTCTTTTATGACTAGCATCGAACAAAAACTTGAAGAGATTTCAAAAGCAATAGAAATTAATGCTTCATTCTTAAATACTATATTAAGAATACTTGCTACAATTGCTGCAAAACAAGATAATCCAAATTCTACAAATGAAGAGATAGAGCATATCCTTGCAAAGTATCGTGCTCTTGTTGAACATGGCATTCTCGAACTAGAATTTGCAAAGGCTATGAATCGGCATCAAAATCAAAGACCAAATTAAAAATACTTTATCGAAATAATTAATAAAACCTGCCAGAGTGAGACTTGCCTAAGAAACCTTGTACCCGAATGGGCGAAGGGATGAAACATTTCATTTGTAACAATTACAAATGGCTATCCCACTCGTAGCATTGAGTATTCAACCATTAAAAGTGCATTTTTAGTTCTTTTTTAATAGGGATGGGTAATCGAGATGATTTATAATAATTTACTACCAACTGGTATAAAATCGGGAAATTATATTGCTAATTTATACTAAATCAACAAATTATGGGTATTTTTGATGTTTTGAGATAATTCTCGAAAATTGCTCTAGCCGATTGTCAACCAAACTCATAATTTTTGGTTAACAATATCGTTACTAAAACACGGCAATTACCAATTCTTTGTCAACCTAATGTCTGAAAAAGCGCAATTTCAGATGATGTTTACATAATTCACACACGTCAAAAAAGTGAGGGCAAGGAGCGCATCGTTAGCTCGGTGGGATACTTCCCCTAACTGTCGTGTTCAAGTTACTGATATACAACATCTGATTAGCATCTTTTCATATCTCCCTGATGAAGAGTTGCTTGGAAAACTCCCTTCATTTACACTCAATCTACTGTATGAAAAATACTCATGTTATTATTGTGGCAGATTCGGGTACGCTCAAGGCATATCGTATCGCCGAAACATCAACTCTTCATAGACGCAAGGCAGAACTTGTCAAACAAATTCGTTATGAAGCTGCTCACCGTAAGTTAAGTGATACTCTTAGCGATCGCGCGGGGCGTTTCCGAGGTTCGGGTGATGCACGTACAAACTCAAAGTCTTCGGGTGAAGCACATAATCTTAAAAGTGAACTGAAGAAAAAAATAGTCGAGCATCTTGCGCATGACATCGAAGGTGTGATTAGTCATACACCAGCAGAGTTTTATTATATCTCACTTCCTAAACCAATTCATAATATCGTACTCGACGAGATGAAAGCGAGTCTGCGGAAGAAAATAACAAAAGATCTGGCTGCTGATCTTATCAAAGAGCCGGTCGATAAGATACGTGCTCGGTTCAAGGTATAGCAAACTGTAACGTCTTGAAAACAAAAAACCGCACCTCAAGGGTGCGGTTTTTTGTATTTTTGCCATGTCTTTTTTACGTGGTGCATGAACAGTACTTCCACGGTGAGCTGAAGATCGGGTGAGGTATTTTGCCTTATCAATTCAAATTTTTATAAGAGGGTCTCATGTGCCTAACACATGTTCTCTAATCATATTTCTGTACGACATGGGGCGCTTAATCTTCGCTACAAAGATACGTTATCTATCCGCAAAAATTATTACATAAATAAGGAAAGTTTTTACATCATTCACACATTTACCACCTTCTTGGGTGATTCTTTCAGAGCATTTATTTGACACCAATCAGTTGTACCCGGGGGGAGCCAGCCGTTGGGACCTTTTGACTTGAGCATTTTTTCCAGAATAAGGCCGAAGAACTTGAAATGTCCTTCAGAGTAGGCTTTATAGTGTGCTTGTACTTTATCAGGAATAGGCTTCCCTATTTCATGCTGGACCATCACTGCTTCTATAAACTTAAAATAATAACCAAAATCGCTGTCTGCAAGCCCGAGCTTCTTTCTCTGCAAGAATTGAAGGGCACGGACATTGAGAATACTTGCATGATCCCAGTCACCCATTAAATATGCACATACTGCTTCAAGAAAACGCAATCGGATATCTGCATTGAGCGTATTTGACTTGCCTTTGTTACATCTATATCCTTCTTGCACAAGCGCGAGTGCTTCAGAGATGCGGTCTTCAAGCAAAGAGAGTACCGCCAGACGTATCATTTTACTACAAAAAGCGAGATTGTTCTTCCCACCCATGATCGGGATGTCGAGTATCTCTTTTGAGCATTCGATCTTTCTGACAATAGCAGCAACTTCAGCAAATCGTAGCACATGATAGTGATCTCTCAATCCGAGGCGTTTTTTAGACGTCCTCTTCCATAAGTGCTCGTATAATTCATATGAGTGTTGATAATTTCCGAACATGTACTCTATATCAGCCGAATGCGCACCTAAGAGATGCTGCTCTTCGGTTGCAAGCCATGTAGGTAAATGTTGGATACATTTTTTGGCAGCAGTAATATGACTCTGCGCTGCAACCGGATTACGCTCAATGAAAACATAGTAATCAATAAATGCAAAATGCAGCTGGTAGCGAGCGCTATCATTTTTAATACCCGCAAGCGCTGCTGAAAAATATTCGAGTTTCGTACGGAGTTCCTTTTTTTCTGTGATTGCAGCGTGCTGAGCCGAAAAGACCTCTCGTATGCTTGTACGAAGTTTTCGTATTTCTACAAATAGACTATCAATTGGTGATGAATCTGAACGAGAATTCAGAAGTTCTTGTCCAAAGTGATCGATCAGAACATGATCGTACTCATCGAAGGATACCCATTGTGACATTTCAAACGCTATAGTGTAGAACTTCTCTCGTTCACGCCGAGGAGCGTGGAGGATATTCGCCTCATAGTGACGTAATTCATGATACAGGAGTTTTGTCAGATTTTTTGAGATTAGAAAGCCGCAGAGATCAACAAGCCCTTTAGGAGCCAGTGCTTCATAGGATCGTTGCAATAGGACAGAGCATATCTGATGAAAATGCACTGGAGAGAGTCCAAGATCGTCTCCTTTGAGGATCGAGCCTTCATTTCTCCATCTGATCAAAGCATTCATGACTTCGCGCTGCTTTCCCTGCAAAGGCAAGGCAGATAAGGAGTTAAGCTCCCTTTCATCTAATGTTCGTAGTAACTGACCGATCTGTCGCATCTCGTTTTGTACGAATGAGTTAGTAAAATTACCAGGTAAAATACTAGTTTACTAAGGTTCCGTCTTATTTGCGTTTGTATGTTATCCTATTATTACGTATTTTTGCTCCAGTGATAAGAACGTTAGTTTGTCACATTAACTATGTAGTTCGCTTTGTCAATTAAGAATCATGGCATAGGGACTTGCAAAGCAATTTGTAGGTCCCTTCTTTTTTTACACCTCAATCGTTCATACTGACTCCTGCAGTTGCAAACATACCCAATTGGCGCTAAGAAATCATTGCATAATGTTGGGAGAAATTTACATAATTCACACATCGGGGATGGGTAGCAGGTTTGAAACCTGCGCTACTTCAACACGTCCCACGCAAACCTTACGATAGTCGCCATCACAACACATAAGAAAAAGATGCGGATGAACCTGTTGCCGCGGAGGATCGCCATACGTGCGCCGAGGAAGCCGCCGAAGCCATTCGCAACCATCATCGGGATGGCTATCTCATAGATGATATTTCCGCTTATGGCAAAAAGAATGATAGAGCCGGTATTCGTTGCAAGATTAATAAACTTCGCCGTCGCGCTAGCCTTCATGAAGTCATAGCCAAGAAGTGTGATGAATGCAAGGATAAGAAAACTTCCCGTGCCCGGACCGATAAAGCCGTCATAAAAACCAATGACAAAACTTGTAAGTGATGCGTAGATGATATGCTCGCGCTCGGTGTGGTCTTTTTCGCTATGTTCGCCAAAGTTCTTCTTTGTATATGTATAGACTGCAACGAGCGTCAATACAACAAGCAAGAACGGCTTCATAAAATCGTTATCAACGAGCGTCAGCACTCGTGAACCGATGAATGCCATCGGCAATGCGATAGATGCCATTATCACAAGATGCCGGAAGTTCAGCGGGACATGACGGGAGTACTTATACGCGGCAAAGCTTGTGCCCGTGAACGACGGAAGTTTCGTTGTGCCGATGACAGTTGCAACAGGATACTGCGGCAACATGATAAGACCGATAGGAATTTGGATAAGCCCGCCGCCGCCTACCACAGCATCAACGAAGCCGGCGATGAACGCCGCTCCGGTAAGAATAAGTATTACTTCAAGTTCAGGCAGTGATTTATTGAGTCACGTTCACGACCACATTCTTCGTGTAGGTTAAATCCTTTTTGGTTGCAGTAAGAGCCACGGTAAATGTAACCGGTGATGTTGCATGTTTTGAGGTATCCGCGAAGCGGATGTTATGTTCGGTCAACAACGTTGACAAATTACCCACTGCACTGAGCCGTGAGGTATCATTTGCAGTACCACCTGTTACAGATGTTACTACAACGGTAAATCCGCAGCCGCAGCTTAAACCTAGTGTTGTTGCGGCAGATGTATCACCTTTTGCAAAGGTCAGTGTTTCAGGAGCAAGACTCAATGTGCTTCCGTCAGTCGGCGGGTCTTCCGAATCACATGAAACAAATACAACGCCCAGCATAAGGACAAATACGGCAGATACAACTCGAAGGTGGTTCATATATAAATAATAGAAAATCAATGCGAATTGTAAACGAAAATCGCCCACGAATGAATTCATAGGCGGTTTAGGATATATACTCCCCTTCCTCTACCGCAAGGAAAGAATCCTCCGCTAATCCTGCTTTCGCAAGTGATGCTTTCAATGCTTTTGGCGGGTCGTACATACCTTCATCGGCGAGGCGGAATGTGCCCCAGTGGATACCCAAACTCTTGCGGCTGCGGACATCCTGATGTATCATCACTGCCTGCTCAGGGTCAACATGCACAGGTGACATGAACCAACGCGGCGTATATGCGCCGATAGGTATAATAGATGCTCGCATCTCGCCAAAGGTAATGCCTATTTGTTTGAAGATGAGATCATCGTATCCGGTATCAGCGGCGAAGTAGATGTTGCCACCTGATGTTTCAAGTACAAACCCCGACCACAGCGTCGTGTTGCGGTCAACTGTTCCGCGTCCCGAGAAATGCCGAGCAGGTACGCAGTGAATTCTGACATCATTACATACTTCATGAATCTCCCACCAATCAAGTTCGGTAGAGTGTGTAATGTTTTTCTGCTCTAAAAACAATGACACACCGAGCGATGTAATTATACGAGAGCAGTCGCGCGCTTCAATACGTTTCAGAGTTACAGGCTCAAGATGATCGTAATGGTTATGTGAAAGCAAGATAATATCTATCTTCGGCAAATCTTCAAACCTAATACCCGGACGCTTGAAGCGTTTCGGACCTGCCCATGAATACGGTCCTGCACGCTCGCCATAAACAGGATCAGTGATGATGTTTAGTCCTTGTGTCTGGATGAGAACGGTCGCATGACCGATGAACGTGATACGTAGTTCATTGCCTTCAACACGAGCTGGTGGTTTCTCACCGGGCGGATTATTCACTACTTTCCACTCACCTCGGACACGGTTTCTATCCATCTGCCAACGCAAAACATCTCTTAACGAACCCCCAGCTCGTTTACCCCGGTTAAAAAATTTCTTCCCGTCGAAATGATCGCTGGTTGGTCCTTGATACGGCGACACCGAGAGCATCTTATTCCCGATGATATACACCCCGAGAAAGAACAGCCCCACAAGCGAGAGAAGAATTGCAAGTATTGTAACAAGCACAGGTAGTTTGTATTAGAGATACAAAGATACGGCAGAAGCGAGAAAAAGTTATTTGACATAAAAAAGGCAGAGCGAATGCTCTGCCTTTTGTATTTGAAGAAAACTACTTCTTAGTTGAATGTAAGCTGCGTTAGGTCAATGCGCGCTACCCAACGTATCGTTGTCGCAGCGGCACCTGTTACATTTACCACGAGTGCATCGTTTGCATTATCAGCAGTTGCTGTGCAATCCCATGCCGCAACGTCCTCGCCGAGAACAGTAACAATTGGTGCGCCGACAAACGCTGTCGTGCCAGCGATGTTCTCAATAAGCCCAACGATCTGATACCCTGCTGATGCACCGGCAGATGTTTTCGCCGTTACCAAAGCGCGATAGCTCCATGTTGCACCTGATGGGATTGACATACGTGCAACAGCACCATCAAGGAACAACTCGACGTTCGCTGTCGCATCGGTTGTGCTGCGGCGAACGGTCATGACAGATGTTTGAGCATCACCATTTGCTGCGAAAGGACCTGATGCATGTGCAACTTGACCATAGAGAGTAGCATTAGCAGTCAAACCTCCGACAACTGTAGAAAGAGTACCGCTTGCGGTGTTATTGCTTCCACCTGAAATCGTGGCAATCGCACCTGAAGCGTTATTTTCGGTTCCGCCTGAAACGGTATTATAGGTAGATGTTGCTTGGTTATTATATCCACCACCTACAGTCGATGCATAACTGGATGCCGTATTTTTGCGACCGCCTGTGACGACAGAAACATGTCCTGAAGCAGTATTCCCATCTATGAATGTACCATCCCATCCGCCACCACCGACAAACGCGCCATGATTGCTTGCCATATTCGCATGGCCGCCTGAAACGGTTGCGTTATTGAGCGTCGCTCTATTTGCCGAGCCGCCACCAATAAATGACTGAAGACCACTTGTTATATTATTGAGTCCTCCGGCAACAGTTGAACCACCGCCTGAGGCAGTATTGCCGCTAACAAGACCACCATCAAATCCGCCGCCGCCAATGGTCGAGCCCATTCCGTTTGCAAGATTATTTACACCACCGCCGATAGTAGCATTATTGGTCGTTGCCCTGTTATTCTGCCCACCGCCAACAAATGATTGGATTCCGCTTGCCTGATTTGTGATACCACCACCGACAACTGATGCGCCGCCTGATGCTGTATTACCACTTGTAATTGCACCGTCAAATCCGCCGCCGCCAATAAATGAACCCATACCGCTTGCAAGGTTATTGACACCACCACCGATGGTTGCGTTGTTCGTCGTCGGCCTGTTATTCTGCCCGCCGCCGACAAATGATTGGATACCGCTTGCGAGGTTAAGGAGACCACCGCCGATAACTGAATGTTGTCCACTGGCTGTATTGCCCTGTCCACCGCCAACTACTGCATGTGTGCGATCATTCGTCGGAGCAGAATTATTACCAGCTTGGTTACTCTGACCGCCGCCTACAAATCCGTGATCGTCAGTTACTCTATTTGAAGAGCCGCCACCAATTATAGTGTGCTGTGCACTTGCGCTATTCCCGATACCACCTACAATTGCAGATCGAAAACCGGATGCAACATTCGAAGTACCTGCACCGACAAATGCCTCGTTGCTAAGTGCACTATTCGTATGACCACCCGCAATTGCAGATGCAAAACCGGAAGCATGATTACTCGAACCACCTGCGATCGTTGCATATCCACCGTAACCATCTATATAGTTACCACTGCCGCCACCGATCGTCGAGAAGTGATCACCAGTAGAGGATATCGTGTTTCCGAGTCCACCTGAAATCACATGGTAACCGAAAGGTCCATTGGTAGTATTACTAACGCCGCCGCCAATAAAAGAATAATTAGAGTTGGCTGAATTGGTCTGCCCACCAACAACAACAGAATTAGTACCGCCTGCAGTGTTATTGGCACCTAATGAAACACCGGTTTCACCGCCACCAACAAATGAACCCTGTCCTGATGCTGTATTACCGGCACCTCCGGCGACTGTTGCACGAAATGCTGTAGCTTGGTTATATCCACCGCCGCCAACAGTACCCGTTTGCGCTGACACTACATTAGCTCCGCCACCGCTAATTGTACCATAATCACCGCCTGTGATCATGTTCGTAAATCCAGGTGAGCCGCCACCGGCAATTACCGCATAATTTGAGGCACCGGAAATACTATTGGATACATCACCACCAATGATCCGGTTCATCTCATAGCGCACGATACGATTACCACCAACCATAAGCTGAAATGGATAGTACGTTGATGTATTCATCGTACCAAGGAGGTTATCGACTCCGTCGGTCGTGATGTTATCATTTCCTCCGATACCCCATGCGCCGGTCGAGATGATCGTAGCCCATGAACCACCGTTGAAGTACTCAAAGTTGTTCGTTGTGGTGTTGTATGCAAGCATACCCGGCACCGCACACAGTGCGCTTACCTGCGCGCCCGTCATACGTGGGATAAGAAGTCCCTTTGTTGTTGAATTAAGATCGAGTAATGCGCAAGGGTCAGGAAGCACATCCATCCCGTTGATACCAAGCGAACCACCTAAAGCAGTAAGATAGGTAATACCTCCTGCGTTGTCGTCAAGATCAATTTCCCTAAATCCGCCTGTGCGCTGTGCGAAGGCGTTCAATGACAAAAACGTAAAGAGTGCAAGGGCAATTGCACGTGAGAGTATGCTGTTTTTCATGCGGTTGTTTGAATAGATTGTAGAATACGACTAGTAATAAACTTCAGAATTTCCACAAAATTACACATATTCTACATTTAATTTTTCAAAAGCATTAATCTGGCATACCAGATGCGCCTAACTCAAATAAAAAGGCAGCCATTTTCGATTGAAAATGGCTGCCTTGGAGAAAAATAGTATTTTCTGTGCCTTAGTTCGAAAGCGGATACCAGTTGGTACCATTCGAGATGAACTGTGCTGCGCGATTAACATTAATGGTATAGTTGCCACCTGCAACTGCTACCAAAATAGCCCCGCCTGTACCATTTATGACGCTTACGATCTTCCCTGTCGTCGCTACGCCGGGAAGGGTCGCTGCTCCGGCATACGCTGTGCCGGTATATGTATAGACAGAATGTCCATTCGCCGGAGCTGGTGCTGCGCCAGCATTATTGGTTACAAGGTTGCTTGCATGAACCGTAAATCCGTTCGCAGTTGCCGCAGTACCGATCTGCAAAGCAGCGCCAGTTGTGTTCTTGAGGTTATTACCCCATGAAAGTGTACCTGTACCGTCAGTGATAAGTGCTTGACCGTCGTTACCGTCATCACCAGGAAGTGTCAATGTATAGTCAGCAGCAAGAGCAGCCGGAGATTTGATCGCTGCATAATTTGTACCTGCATAGGTAAGTGATGCATTACTTTCATAAAAACGAAGTGCTTTTGCACTACTTGTTGTGTTACCTATCCACAGATCAACATTTCCGAAATATGCAGTAAAAGGGAATGCAGTAATATTTGTGATAAGAGATGGTGGATCTGTAACCAAACCCGCTGTATTCTCACCATTAAATCCGAATGAGTTATCACCTACACTCAAGCGTGCACCACCGGGTATTGCAGAGCGATATCCGATAGCAGAGTTAACCACACCACCAGCAACTATAGAACTTATCCCTGATGCAGTATTATTTGCACCACCACCAACGAACGTAAGATTATTATTAGCGATATTATTATATCCGCCGACAACACCTGATATCAAACCTGTTGCCTGATTTCCGGCAATAAGACCGCCGCCGACACCACCGATACCACCACCGCCGACAAATGACCCGACGCCGTTGGCTATATTACCAAGCCCTCCAACAACAACTGATCCTTGTCCAGATGCGGTGTTACCTACAAATGCAACTCCATCATAACCGCCACCGCCAACAAATGCACCATAGTTTGACGCTGTATTGTCATATCCACCAACGACTACAGTTGTAGTCTGCGTAGCTAGGTTAGACTCGCCACCGCCGATGAAACTACCACTCGCATTTATTGTATTATTTAGTCCGCCGGCAATGACACTGTTTGAAGCTATTGATGCATCAATAAAATTTGATGGACTGCCGCCAATGATGTTATTATTAATCTCGTATCGTACGATACGATTACCACCAACCATAAGCTGATACGGATAGTACGCTGACGTATTCATTGTACCAAGGAGGTTATCTACACCATCTGTCGTGATGTTGTCATTACCTCCGATACCCCATGCGCCGGTCGAGATGATCGTAGCCCATGAACCACCGTTGAAGTACTCAAAGTTGTTCGTTGTGGTGTTGTATGCAAGCATACCCGGCACCGCACATAGTGCGCTTACCTGCGCGCCTGTCATACGAGGGATAAGAAGTCCCTTTGTCGTGCTGTTAAGATCAAGGATAGCGCATGGGTCAGGCAGTACATCCATCCCGTTGATACCAAGTGAACCACCTAAAGCGGTAAGATAGGTAATACCTCCTGCGTTGTCGTCAAGATCAATTTCCCTAAATCCGCCTGTGCGCTGTGCGAAGGCGTTCAATGACAAAAGTGTAAAGAGTGCAAGGGCAATTGCACGTGAGAGTATGCTGTTTTTCATGCGGTTGTTTGAATAGATTATAGAATACAACTGGTAATAAACTTCAGAATTTCCACAAAATTACACATATTCTACATTTAATTTTTCAAAAGCATATTTCTGGCATGCCAGGTATGCCTAACTCAAATAAAAATGAGACACCGACCTGAAAGCTTCTCGGGTTTGAAAGACAGGTTCTTTGTTCATGATGTGTGATAGGTATGTTAAGAGCCTCCCCCTAACCCCCTCCACATTTGTGGAGGGGGAATAAGAAATATTAATTACCTTCGAACGCTGCTTCGAGATCGGCAATGATGATCTTTTTCATCTGAAGCATTGCCTGAATACCTCTGTTTGCTTTTTCGCGGTCGGGATGCCCGACTATCTCCATGAGCCGTGTCGGGATGATCTGCCATGAGACGCCCCACTTATCAGAGAGCCATCCGCACATTGATTCTTTACCACCACCTGCAATGAAGGCATTCCAGTAGTAATCTACTTCCTCTTGCGTGGAGCAGCTTACCATAAAGGAGCTTGCCTCGGAGAACTTGAAATACGTACCGCCGTCATAGGTTTGGATCGTCTGCCCTTCTATTTCTATAGTGCCGACGGTCATCTCGCCCGGTCCTGTTATTTTGCTGATGATCTTTGAGTTTTTAAAGACAGATGCATAGAAGTCCATCGCTTCCCCTGCACCGCTTTCAAACATTAAGAATGGTGTTATCTTGTTCATTATTGTTTATTGCATTAGTGGTTGTAACATACTTGCACGGTTGCCTTCGGTATCATAGAATGATACAAAGTTACCGATGCCTGGTATCATCATCGG
>JBKJTT010000089.1:0-3719 GCA_046590205.1 Kapaibacterium sp. (SeqCode) | reverse complement strand
CTTTACTTTGCTCCGCAGTTCGTTCCGTGTTTAGTTTCTCTAGCTGCTGAGTTGCTTGTTTCTCTCGCTGACGAGAAAAGTACAACTCTTTATCTTGAGGAGTCATCTTTAAGTACGTCTGGAATATCTTTCCAAAGTTCTCTAGGTAACTCTTCTCGAATTCTACTGGGTCTTGACCGCTCATCTCCGCAAGGAGACGCAGGGCAGCTTGAGGTTGTCCTGCTGCTGCAACTTCGGCGATCTTCCCGAAATTTGTGTTCACTGATTCGCGTTCAGCGTGGAATGCTTGGCGTTCTGATTGAAAACCTTTGCGTTCAGTGTCTAACTCTTGGAATTTTCTGTCGTATGCAGTTTTGCCTGCAAACTCGTCAAGAGCATCTTTAATTTTGACTGGGATCTCTTTACCGTCAACCTTTTTAAAGATTACGGCATCTTCGTTTATCTCGAAGTCTTTATCACCATCTCTAGCTTTGTAAGTTTTGCTAGGAGTGTCATCATTCCCATCTGTTTCGCTGACCTCTTGAGACTCGCTATCAGCTTCGAGCGTTTCACCAGTTTCTGTTTCGGTTTCTTTGGCATCAGCTTGTTCATACATGGACTCTAAATCTTCCATGCTGTAGCTATCGGGGATATGGTGTACTGCGTCGGTTGAGGAAGATTCTAGCGCAGACGAGCTAGGGATATCGGTGTCAGTCATTTCTACTTTCAAGATAAGGTACGATTAAAAGCCCGCAAGTGCTCACTGTGATGGAGGTGCGGGTTGTTCCTCTGCGAGAGGGGGCGGTGCTGTTGGGTCTTGAGATTCCAAGACTTGTGGTTCTAGTACGTCTGCTTCTGTTGCTGGATCTGTTTGCATTCCGCCTTCTGGCATAACCTGTCCGCCTGGCATTGGCATTTGCGGTTGTGGAGCCATCATCGGATCGGGCATTTCGAATAGACATGGGAAGTCTGATTCAAGGGATAGTTTGGCTGCGAAGGCTGGATTTAATCTTGCCTTCTCAATCATTAAATATTCTGTAGCGAGAAGGTGTATTTCTAGGGCATCTCGTCTTTCTTGCGGGACAAGTGACTTGTAGGTTCGGCTCTGCATCGGCCTTCGGTGAACTCTCCAATGCGCGATGAGGTCTTCGGCCTTGAATGGTTCTTCTACTTCTAGACCTTCAAGAATATCTTGGTTTTCTGACTCAGCACACCGAACTGCTTCGGTTGCTATGTCTTTCATTTTCTCGTTAGCTTCCAAGTCCAAGAAATCAACCACCTCCTGTTTCGTGAAGATCCCTTGTCCCTCTTCTCCGTTGAGTTGTAATTGGGAGAGGTCGATAATGTCTTGTATGCGTCCCGAAGGAGATTGAGAAAGAGCAGAGGTATTTTGGATACGAATGTCATAAGACTTAGAAAGATTAGCTGAGTTAAAACTCTTAATAAGGTAGGAATTACCTTTGCCTACTACGCGAGCCATCCTGCCATCGGAATCATCATAATAATCTCCAGCAACGGCTAAGGTCATGCGAGCAACATCAACTACCACGGCGTAAAACTTAGTGTTTAGGATATAGGCTCGTTTGTCTTCTTGTTCTTCTAGAACCCTAAGTGCTGCACCTGCCCTGACTCCTGCCGGAACTTCTCCGCGAGACATTCCGTAAATTCCAGCAAGCTT
This sequence comes from Kapaibacterium sp. (SeqCode), assembly GCA_046590205.1. Classification (GTDB taxonomy): domain Bacteria; phylum Bacteroidota; class Ignavibacteria; order Palsa-1295; family Palsa-1295; genus DATDEW01. Next base: position 2,062 of record JBKJTT010000089.1, on the reverse strand, counting down.
ATTCTCCGCTTCATCCAGAGCTTTAATGTGAGTGAATAGCTCCATTGGGATGGAACCTGTATTGACGAGTTGTGGTGGGACTCCACCTTGATAACTAACAACCGTCGATTGATCGGCAAGCTGTTGAACCTCCACAGCGCCATCTGGTGCGATCCATTTTGGATGAGCGGTAAGAACTGCGGACTTGTAAATTAAGCTGTAGAGAGCGTTTTTCTGGAACGCTATAGGGAATACATTTTGAATAAATGACATTCCACGAATATCATCAGGGATATCAATATCACTAAATCTTACGTATGGGATCTGTCCATGATTGTAAGGTAGGTCTGTGCTTTCAAGAAGGGCGTCTTCTGTACATTTAATGTATCTGCCCTTGTCTAAGAATTCTGTTCCTCTATGGAATAATTCATAAACAACAACTTCATTCTTTAACTTTCCAACATCAAGACGATAGGTTTCAAAGATGTTAGTTGAATCATTACCTTTTATGTCTTTAGCACTCTCTGGGTACTTAGCTTTGAGAACTTCTATGTCTTCGACGTACCAACGAATTGACCAGTCTATGTTCTGGCGATTACGACAAGGCATGTCCCAAACGTGCCAAGGAGCTTGAATTGTATAATCGACATCACCTATTCGAACGGCCTTATCGATAAGGATTGGTTTGCCTTCGGCATCCATTACCTCTTCGCCTGCTGCATTCCTTAGAGCTACTCTTTGCTGAGTCTTTCTAGCTTCTACAGAATCAGGGTGAAGGTCGCCAAGCTGAGGATTCCAAGTAACCCACATGTAAGATTCGCCAAAGATTTTAGCTTGTCTTATGAGTTCCTGGAAGAATGGATCAACTCGTCTCTCGTACCAGATGTGATCGAGAACGTGCTTTGAGACTTTAGCGTCTTGAACGTCGCTCCATTCATTGTTGGTTGGATTAATTGAAACGGCTGGCTTGTAACGGGTTAGTCTTGATACCCACTGCTCAACGTAATCTGATATGTCATTGATTACTACCTTTGGAGACTTGCGTGTTGCTCCGCCATTACGATCAAGGAATCTGTTTGAAGTCTTATCCTGGTTTAGCCACTGAATCCCCTTGTAGATAAGAAGATTATCCATCTGTACTTGGAATACGCCTTGATAAAACTCTTCACAGGCAAGACGTGCAGACTTCATCCATTTAAGAACTTCATCTTTGTCTTTCATGTCCTGAATCGTCCAAAGAGGGCGAAGAGGAACGGAGATAGCTTCTATGTTTGTCCAGTTACTTGAACTTAGTGGAGAACCAACCATTATTTATAAAGACCTTCTGTGAGTGGAGCGTCGTAATCAAATTCTTCATCTGAGGGATTCATCATGTCCTTTAGTGCCTGGTGGCTATTCGGAAGAATTGGGGTGATAGGTTTAAAATGAATCTTGTGGGTGGACTTCTCAGTAGCGATGACTTTGATAAGAGCAATTAATCCGCAAGCAAATCCAAGTAGTGAAAAAAGAAGAGAGAAGAGAATAACCCCAGTCAAAAGACCGAGAGAGATATCAATGGAGGAAAGGGTCATCAGCGAAACTTGTCCAGTCGTTTTCAGTTTGTAGTTGTGCTATTGCTTGTGCTGGCGTTCTTGCTTCTACTTTGGTTTGGATACGCTCAACACCTTCAATGAATCTATAGTTGAAGTGGGCGAGCATGTAGCGCATGTCATCGATTAAATGGTCGTTGCCTTTTGGAACTCTACCCTTGTCATCGGTCTTGTAGTTTTTGACCTCAGTGCGAAAGTTCACACACCTATCAGACACAAAAACCATATCGTTCATAAGCATGTCTTTGATGAGTGAGATTTGAGAGTTCTTATCAATCATCGCTTTCCGACTTGGGAACATCGATGTCTTGAAGTTATACTGAACTTCATTTGCATACCAAGCTGCCGCTTCGTCGTACACTCTTACGAAAGATTTCTTTTCGTGGTTCGGATAGAGGTTTTGCTCAATCGCTTTTGTCCTTCCAAATATCTGAACCGTGGAAGTCTTGAGGTGATCCTTTTCGTATATCTCGTCAAGAATATACACTTGAGAG
>JBKJTT010000053.1:0-32360 GCA_046590205.1 Kapaibacterium sp. (SeqCode) | reverse complement strand
CAGCTTCCACGATGCTGTGGCAGTGTCGGTGTTGTTCGCTTTGGAAGTTACGCTTGGCGCGCTGATGCGTAGCTCAAATATTCTGCCGCTAATCGAACTGACATTCGCAGTGTCTGGCTTGTTGATCTTCTGCTTTTTATTGGTGAGCTCCGGTCGGGGGGAAAAAAAAAAGTCATATCCGCTCTTTTTATGCTTACGGACATCAAGCACCATCGGGAATGTGGTGGGGTCGTTCGTTTTTGTTTTGTTCTCAATGTCCCAAAATGCACTGTGGAATTTCGGAAGACGCATTACGTCATCCATCCCGATAACTGTGTTTACAATAAGTGTGCTGTCACCGGTGAATGAGGACGTTACCACAAAATCTTTATACCCTTCCAACCAGACAAACCGCATCTTCGCATCCTTAAATTGACTTACGACAGTATCACCAAGCGAAGCAAGCGAGCGCACCGTATCATCAAAATCAGCCATTGACGTCATACGAATAAATCCGGAATCGAGTGTGATCGTCATGCGCAGCTCTGCAGACCCGTCGGGCTTCACGACGATATGCTCAAGTATATCAAAGCAGCTTGTCAGCGCGAGCGAAAGAAAGATGAAGAGAAATAGTTTATACATCCCTTACGCTGCTTTCTTCTCGCCTCTGCGGAGTGTGATGTGTTCGCGTTTGCCTTCGGCGAATGCTTTATCGATGATGACTTCCTCAACGGTGCTATCATCAGGCAGAATGAACATCAGGTCGGTGAGCATCTCTTCGATGATACCGCGAAGCGCTCTCGCGCCTGTGCCACGCTCGACTGCTTTGCGAATGATAACTTCAAGTGCTTCTTTCTCGAATGTCAGCTCGACGCCTTCCATCGCGAAGAGTTTGCGGTACTGCTTAACGAGTGCGTTGCGCGGCTCGGTGAGGATGCGCATCATCATTTCGTCGGATAGTCCTTCGAGCGGTGCGATGACGGGAATACGACCGATAAGCTCGGGGATAAAGCCAAACTTCAGGAGGTCTTCCTGCTGAACGTGTGTATAAAGATCGAGATGTTCTGACGCTTTCTTCTTTGCTATCTTTGCGCCAAATCCCATTGGGTTCTGATGCAAGCGGCGCATGATGATCTTATCAAGTCCCTCGAACGCGCCACCGGCTATGAAAAGAATGTGTTTGGTGTTAATATAGACAAGCGGCTGCTCGGGATGTTTACGTCCGCCTTTTGGGGGCACGCCAGCGATAGTACCTTCAAGCAACTTCAAAAGTCCTTGCTGAACGCCTTCGCCTGATACGTCGCGTGTGATAGATGCAGAATCAGAACGGCGCGAAAGTTTATCAACTTCATCGAGATAGACAATCCCACGCTCGGCGCGAGCTACGTCATAATCGGCTGCTTGTAAAAGTGCGGAAAGAATTGACTCCACATCATCGCCAACATATCCCGCTTCTGTGAGCGTTGTTGAATCAGCAATTGCGAACGGCACATCAACGATCTTCGCAAGTGTACGTGCAAGGAGCGTTTTGCCTGTACCCGTGGGGCCAAGCATCAGGATGTTCGATTTTTCTATCTCCGTATCTTCAAAACCTTCAACGCCGATAAGCACTTCGGCATCAATGCGCTTGAAGTGATTATAGACTGCAACAGAAAGTATCTTCTTCGCTTTCTCCTGACCGATAACATACTCATCAAGCGATTTCTTTATCGCTCGCGGCGTAAAGCTCGTGAGTTTTGCATGACGCGCACCGGCTTTTGTAGCGTATTGCGGAAGATGTGCACGTAGCAAGTCCACATTATTTGCCGTGCAAATATCGCAGATGAACGCATCGCCATACGGCGCACTGATGAGCGTCGTAACTTCATTCGCGCTTCGCAAACAGAATGAGCAATGCGGGATCGGCGGCTCACCGCCCTCACTACCTTGAATTGCACGCTTCTGCCGAGGTCTCTTTTCGTCCATTGGGTAATATAACGTTTTACTTCAAGATATAACAGTTTGTTGTTCCGAGGGGTTGCGGGTGAAGAACCTTCTGTTTTATGCTGAACGTTATACTCATTGGAAGGAAAACTCTTATGAGAGACGGGCAAAACAGCACATGGTTGAATGATAGTTACGTTGAGATGCTAAAAGGACTTAGCCCACAACGGAAGAAGGATATTATTGCCAAATTATTGATTGAGCCAAACAGTCCGGATACGACTGATAAAAATCTGTTTTGGGAATCCTATGGCGGCTGGGTCGGAGAAGAAAGCGCAGAAGATATCATAAATGGAATACGCAGTTCTAGGCATTTCTCAAGAACCGTTGAAGAGCTTTGAGCCAATACTTACTTGATACCGATACTTGTATTTACTATTTGAAAGGGATGTTCGCCCTTCAAGATAAATTTAAGGATGTAGGATCTGATAACTTATTTATATCAGAGATAACACTTGCAGAGTTAAAGTACGGAGTAGCCAATAGTGCCAACCCCGAAAAAAATTCATCCACACTCACTACATTTCTTTCAGAGGTTGAAGTAATACCCATCTTTGATGCGCTTGATACCTATGCATCGGAAAAGACAAGATTAAAAAGATCAGGTACTATCATTGATGAGTTTGACCTACTCATCGGCGCCACTGCCATTACTCACAACCTTACACTTGTTACGAACAATACAAAACATTTCTCAAGATTGAACGGAATACTTCTTGAGAATTGGGTCTCAACCTGACGCTATGCCCTATTCAGAACAACTTGCAAACCGTGTTCGTGAGCATCTCTCTCATATTCAGAAGTTGGAAGAGAAGGCGATGTTCGGCGGGCTTTGCTTTATGGTGAATGATAAAATGTGCATTGGTATCATGACCGATGAGATCATGGTGCGTTTTGATCCGGAACTGCAGGAAAAAGTACTTTTGAAAAAAGGCGCTCGTGAGATGGACTTTACTAGTAAAGTTATGAAGGGATATGCATTTGTAAGTGAGGATGCTTTGAAGAACACAAAAGACCTGCAATTCTGGATAGACATTGCGCTCGAATACAATCCGAAAGCAAAAGCTTCAAAAAAGAAAACTCCAAAGAAGTAATCATGCCAACAAAAGACAAACGAATCGACGAATACATCGCAAAGGCGCAGCCGTTTGCGAAGCCAATACTTAAGCATATACGGAAGCTTGTGCATCAGGAAGTACCTGACGTCCAAGAGACGATAAAGTGGGGGATGCCGAGCTTTGATTATAAGGGACCGTTCTTCTCGATGGCTTCCTTCAAGGAACATGCAGTCTTCGGATTCTGGAAAGCGGCGCTTATGAAAGACCCTGTCCTCATGGATAATGCCCGCGAAGAAAACTCAATGGGGCATTCGGGGAGAATAGAGTCAATGAAGGATCTGCCTTCGGATACGAAGATGATTGCTTACCTCGAAGAAGCAAAGGAGCTCAACGATCTCGGCGTAAAGTTACCGAAGCCAAAACGCGAGCCGAAGGGAGATGTCGTCGTGCCGGAAGTTGTAACCAATGCTCTGGGGAAGAATAAGAAAGCGCGTGAAGCATTTGAGAAGTTCTCACCGTCTCACCAGAGAGAGTACGTCGAGTGGATAACAGAAGCCAAGCAAGAAGCCACACGCGAGAAGCGCATCACAACAATGCTCGAGCAGTTAGTAGAAGGAAAGTCTCGTAATTGGAAGTATGAGCGAAAGAAATAACTACTGACTTCTATACAATCTCTTCACAACTGCCATCTGCCCGAAGTGCCAGGCGTCGTGGCGTAGGATGGTCTGGACGTAACCGGCGACAGTATCTCCACCGCACACCTTATCAGAGAGTTCATCTTCACTTACAGATTCAATAGCACTGCGTAACTTTGTGCGGGATAATGTTATTTGTTCGAGGGCTGCTTCGAGCGAGTCAATGTTCGGGAATGGCGGCTCGACAGGCACTTCCGGTCTTCCCGTTATAACCTCTGCATACTGCAAGTGACAATGTGCAAGGTGTGCTATATGCCAGATGATAGAGCCCTTCTTCGCGTTATATTCGGTAGCTGCTTGAGATAAATACACCGGATGCTGATACCGAGCCATCTCTTGGTCAACATCCTTTATCACTAATGCAAACGACTCCCACCTGTGATCCCAGGTGTCGTCAAATGTCGTAAGCAGATGTTCTTTGAATGTCAATGCACCTGCTTCGGATAGTGCTCCACCACCCAATTCTTAAATGCTTCGTTCGCTGATGTGAAGTCACCATTCGAGAACTTTGTGATGGTCTCGTTGCCGTGAATGACTTTCACTGCAGCTTTTAAGTCTGTTGTTTGTGTTGTTGCTTCGCGTTTCTTGGCGCCCTCAACGAGCTTGTTTGCTTCGGTGATAACATCGTCTTCACTTCGCGTCGCCCAGTTCACAAGTGCATCTGCGCTGAATTGCTTGCCTGTCAAGCGCTCGACAAGCGACATGAAGCTCTCGCTGTTGCCCGGCTTCCAGTATCCTTCGGCAAGTTCGGGTCCGACGTTCGGATTGTCGGAAATGTATCCGTACTTATTCAAAAAGTATTCACGTGTCTGGCGCACTGCCATCTCTGCAAGCACGTACCCATGATAGTATGCGCTTGCTTCACCTGCCAAGATATGCGGCACAGCAAGTATCGGACGTGATGATGCAGGCAGGTGATAGAATCTCTGCTCAATATCGAGAACAACCTTCTGAATATTTTCCGGAGTGAGCTCAGCATCGGTCATTTCATAAAATGCTTTTTCTGCATAACAAACTGCAAGCATTGCGCGTATCATTAGGGTATGGAACGGCTGATTTTCATGAGCGGCACGTTCAATAAGAGCGAATGGATACGACTCGCCGTTCTTGTTCTTCGCATACTTCATGAGCCAATCAGCATCACTGATAACAGCATCAAGGAACATTGACTGTGTTTCGGCATAGGCAACAGATGTCGGCGCGAACTCCTGCGAGAAACATGGTGCGTTCATCAGGATATTCGAGAAGTGCGCCGCATGTCCGCCTTCATGGAAGAGCGTGTTGAGCGCTTCTACGCCGGAGCCGACTGCATTCGGGATCGCATTCGCAGTGAAGTTGATACGTGCCGGATTCCATTTGCCGTCGCGGAAAAATCCAGGTTCGGGTCCGTGCATAAAACCGTTCTCATGTTTGCCTTTGCGGTCAATGAGGTCAAGGGTAAGAGTTGCCGAGCGGTACTCGATATTCATCGCCGCGAAAGATTTTACCCAACGCTCAACAGCATACTCGAACGGATGATAAGGGTCGGTCTCCTCTGCAAGTTTGCCGCTACGATAGAACTTGAAATTCCATGGCAGTATTGCATTGTCGCCATGCTCTTTTGCAAAAGCATCAACTGCATTTTTATTAGCATCGCGTGTACGGCGCTCGAGGTCATCAAGCAAATCAAAAAGATATTTCTTCGAGAATCCTTCCGTGCGCTGGACTTTGAACTCATAATAATCTTCATACCCGCAAGCACGCGCAAGTTGGTTGCGTTTTTTGATAACTTCGATAAATCCATTCGCAAGCACGAACTGACCGATGCTATTAAGTCCTTCCCATGCAGCTTTGCGGCCAGCTTCATCGTGGTCGCTTGTGAGCATGTTCGACAGCTCGGTCGAAGTTGTCTCAACTTTCTTGCCAGTTACGGGGTCAATGTACCCAAGCCCCATGACACTGCGCTTATATTGAAGTGCGCCTTCCATCTCAATAGCTTCTTTCCCGTAGCGACGTCCTTCTTCGGATTCGATGACGTTCGCTTCGAAGAAAGTGATCCATCCGCCAAGCGCAATTTCTTCGTCGGGAGTTAGTCCGCCTTGTGCTTTGTAAGCGCGAAGTTCTTCGAGCTTTTTTGCATCTTGAATAAAAGCAGAAAGCGTAATCTCCGCTTCGCGGAATTTCTTCGAGCATTCTTCGGCATTGTCTGTCAACCCCATTTTGGATTCCCAAAAGAGGTCTTCCTTGGCTACATGAAGTTTGAGATATGCTTCGTTGAGTTCTTTGAGATAGTCGTTAAAGGTCATTGCACGTGAAACTATGTTGTAATAAGTGTGGTATATAACTATTAGTGGAATGTAGTCATTCCGCTCGATTGTTGCTTTATCTACGTACTATGCAAAAGCTCCTTCTTATACTGCTCCTTTTGGGCGTGGTTCCGCTTGCCGGATGCTACGAGATAGTCTATAGGATAGCGGTTCGCTCCGACCTAAAAGTGGTGATGACCGCTGATGTCCGCTTGGACCCGTCATTTTTTGAAGCAGCGTACTCACGGAAAGGCAATACCATTAAGGATCCCGAGACCTTCCGCCAAAAACTTATTGATGATCTTATAGAGCGTATGAAGCTCTTCGATACTCTACAACTTGTCGAAGAATCACTTATAAATGTTGCAATGTCAGATACCTGCACAGTCCTTCATGCTGAACTTATACTTCCGAAGCTCAAGAACCTGCATACTGTTAACCGTCTGTTCTGGAGTGGGTTAGTGGATAAACCGCTTTCCAATTTACCGGCATTCACCGGAGATATTAACATATCAATGAAAGGTGACTCTTTGCCTGTCATAGAGATAGCTCCGGTTTCTGCAAAGTATCAGTCTGTCTACGGCATTGAGAGTATTGACATTGAGAATGTTGATCTCTATAGCGACCTTTTTACCGACAAAATGTGTACCTTCTCGTTCACAGCAGATAAATTCATTAAGTTTCAGGGGGCAAGTGTCAATGAGATAGAGAATGGAGCCGAGTGGCAGTACCCTGCGCTGGATATGCTACTGCACGGACGTACATCCTTCCGCCCTGTCACTATCCATATAAGCTATCCATACGGAGTGATGGAAGTGATAAAATCCGACACCGCCTCCACCAACGCACCGAAGATAGATAGTAAATGATTTAAATATTCTCCGGGCGAGCTTCTACGATTTACGCCGCTTCAGCTTTTTCGGCGTGTTCGAGCAACTCATCGGTGAACTCGCCTTTACATTGTGAGCACTTCAGGTAGTTACCCTTTGACTTATGCCACTTAGTCGCAAGCCAGTTATTGTTGCAGGTCGGGCATGTTTTATTAACTGGTTTATCGTTGGAGATAAAGTCACACTCGGGGTAGCGGGCACATCCCCAAAAGGTACGTTTTGCTTTTCCGCCTTTGCGCTGGACGATATCACCGATGACACACTTCGGACATTTGATGCCCGTCGGGATCTGCCTGGTATATTTACATTTCGGAAAGCGGTTACATGCGATGAACTTACCATAGCGGCTTGAGCGCATCAGCAGTTCGCCTTCTTTACACTCTGGACAAATCTCACCGATCTTTTCCGGTGGTGGTTTGCCGATGGATTTGACGGAGGTCTTCTTAGCACAATCACCGCACTCGATAAAGAATCCGAACCAACCGGACTTCAACTCAACATTCGCCGAGTTACATGCCGGGCAGTTGAACTTCGGAAGGTCTTCTTCGAGACGTTCATCAGCATGTTCCAAGACGGCTTTGAACGGTACATAGAAGTCGTTCATCACCTTCTCGTAAGTATTCTCTCTATCGGCGATGGTATCAAGCTCGCCCTCCATCTGCGCCGTGAAGTTCACGTTGAAGATTTCGGGGAAGCTCTTGACAAGAACGCGATTGACGTTTCTGCCAAGGTCAGTCGGATAAAGCCGACGCTCCTGCTGCTCGACATAGGTACGGTCTTGGATAGTACCGACGATACTTGCGTATGTCGAAGGTCTTCCGATACCGAGCGATTCAAGTTCTTTGACAAGCGATGATTCCGAGAAACGCGGCGGCGGCTTTGTCTCGCTGCGTGTCAACTTCGGTGCTTCGATGTTTGCTGTTTGACTCTCGGTGATGCCGTTCGGCAGGCGACGCTCATCTTCGTCAGTAGAATTCGGTTCTTTCTCCTCAATGTCTTCAAGAAGCTGCATGTACCCTCTGAATTTGATGACAGAGCCCGATGCACGGAAACGATACGTACTTCCCTCTTTATTATCCGAAGAAATATCAACGGTCGTCTGGTCAAGCACTGCAGGAGCCATTTGACTTGCGATAAATCGTTGCCAGATGAGTTCATAAAGATCGGCAAGAGCTTTATCTTCGCCTGTTAAATAGCGGCGAATGGTCTTTGGGTCAAGATTCGGATTTGTCGGACGAATACATTCATGGGCTTCTTGCGCATTTTTGCTTTTCTTCTCTTTGCGCTCGGGACCAACGTAGTCATTGCCATATGTCTTTGCAATGTACTCTATCGCCGAATTACGGGCTTCGGCTGATGTACGAGTCGAATCAGTACGCATGTAGGTTATAAGACCTGTCAGCCCATCAGCACCAAGCTCAACACCTTCATACAACTTTTGAGCAATACCCATTGTACGCTTGGGATTAAAACGAAGCGCCGAACTTGCGGCTGTCTGAAGCGAACTTGTAATAAATGGCGGCGGAGCGGTCTTGCGAACTTCACGTTTTGTAACACCTGCAATGCGATAGGTTTTCGTCTGGGCATCACGAGCAAAACCCGTTGCAGTTGTTTCATCACCGATGAAGCGGCTCTTCATCTCCTCGGGCATATCCTGTTTGCTGCCCTCGGGATTTTTAAACTCTGATGTATCTACACCAACAAGACGAGCATGTATCGGGAATTCAGTTGTAGCCGTCGTGAAGTCAGCCCACATGTTCCAGTACTCGATCGGCTGGAAACGCTCGATAGAATCTTCTCTCTCGCAAATGATACGAAGAGCAACAGACTGTACCCGACCGGCAGAAAGATTTTGAGCATTCTTGCCGATGAATGCTTTCCAGAGATATGGTGATACCTGATAGCCGATGATTCTATCCATCACACGACGCGCCTGCTGCGCATCGAAGAGGGCGGTATCAACATCGCGCGAATGCTTCATCGCTTCTTCGATACCGGACTTGGTTATCTCGTTGAAGAGGACACGCTTGATATTGTCGTTCTTCGAGGAAATTTCATTGAGGATATGTACGGCAATGGCTTCGCCTTCTCGGTCCGGATCGGTTGCGAGGAAGACATCTTTCGATTTTCCCGCAAGATCCTTGAGACGATTAATAATATCTTTCTTCCCCTTTACAGTGATGTATTGCGGGAGAAACCCATTCTCGAAATCAATTCCGAGCTTGGATTTGGGCAAATCTTTGACATGCCCCACCGATGCCTCAACGACATAACCGGAACCAAGATATTTATTGATCGTCTTCGCTTTTGAGGGCGATTCGACTATAACCAGTGATTTTTTAGCCATTTACAATGCCTATGCTTCCATTACCTTACGCAAAAAGCGCGATGTGGGGTTCCATAACCACTCGCGCCTTATAAAAGATTTCAGGGTATATTTTTCTTAGTGTACCGTATCGTGAGTTCCGAGCATCATTCTGCTATGCGAACGGGTCGAATCATTGAAGTCAAAAATGACCTGTCCGGCTATCTCACGGACGCTATCAAGCCCGACATTTTGTCCGCCAAAGAACCACACTCTGTCAATGATCATCTCAAGTTCACCATCAGAAAGAAGCCCAAGTTCACGAAGCTGTAACAGGTATCCGCGGGAGTCAACCGAGAACATAGATTGCTCGAACTCATGGAACGGACGGAACTGGTCACGCGGCTCTGCGCTCGGCTTATACTTCGTGCTCGATTGGAAAAGCTGTGCCTGCATCGAGGAAAGTGCAAGCTTATCCATCAGCCATGTGCAAGCGGTCGAGACCTCTATTTCGGAGAATCCCTTGTCATATAACTTTCGTGTATCTATATCGGCAAGCTCGCGACGGTTACCCATCTCGGCAAGTAAGTGTGTAATAATCTCAAGGATACGTCCGTTGGACGCACCGGCAGAACTTGTATCAATTCTCATTAAAAAGAACCCTGTAGCAAATGTTCGATAATCAATCAGTTAGTGTGGACAGAAAAAAACGCTCACGCTTTTGCATTCGTTTCTTTGCCGATGGTGATTTATCCGAGTACCCTGCCACATGCAGAAGACCATGTATCACCAACCGCAGTACCTCACTACGCATATCGGAGCCAAAGCGTTCGGCATTTTCTCTTGCCCTATCCAAGCTGATGTATATTTCGGTCTCTGTCCGGGTATCGGTATGTTCTATCTCGAAGGTAAGAATGTCGGTATAGTAGTCGTGGTCAAGGATACGCTTATTGAGGTCGAGCAACTCATTATCCGATTGGAAGATGATAGAAACCTCAGAGGATTTTATATTCGGAAGTTCAGTCGAAATAACAGATGAAGCTACGGACGTGATGTCCGCTTTCCAATCGCGATACTTCGGAAATACTTTTTTTGCAGAAGGAGTGGCTGTAAGCGAAAGCTTCAGCTTCATTTCTTTTTGGATCTCTTTGCAAAGACTTTCAGTGCGATAGCAGCACGGAGGTCTTCGCCGTCTATCTTTGAAATGTCTTTATCAGCAAGCTTTCTGGAAATCTGCGAATAGACTTGAAGCACACCGTACGAACTGACGGTTACCATTGTCGTCTTACCGCCTCGCTCTTTAGCAAAGAAAGCGACTTCTTTTGTCGGGACTGATACCCTGACCTCTTCAACTTCGGCAAGTTCTACAACTCCGAGTGGAGACTGTATCATCGTGCGGCACATCTTTTTGGATTCGATCAAAGCCAACTCAACGAGCGGCACACCATTCTTTTTTTCCGGATGGAAAATAAGAACACTTGCATCAACGCTGCCTTTGACGGATTTTGCACCGACGGCAATACCCTCAAGTGTCTCTGCTAACTTTGCTATGGTCTTTTCTGTAAAAAGCATTTTTACTCGAAGTTGAGAATGTATCACCGGAATAGGGAAATAACGCTAAACCGGCTAAAAATGTCAACGCTGATTTTTCAAAAATACGAATATCAGGGAACGACACTATCTGCTTGTGTCATTTTACCATACAATATGATAGGATTCGGATACGATATTCATAAGCTCGCCGAAGGCGAATCGCTCATTTTGGGCGGGGTTCACTTCCTCGATGCACCGCTCGGGACTGTCGCCCATTCTGATGGTGATGTACTCCTCCATGCCATCATGGATGCACTTCTCGGGGCATTAGCCCTTGGCGATATTGGCAAACATTTCCCCGATACAGACTCAAAATACAAAGGGGCAAATAGCATCGAATTACTCAAGCATGTAGCGAATCTTATCTCCCAAAAGAATGCTAAGGTTATCAATATTGATTCAACTGTCGTGTTAGAACGTCCGAAACTGCGGGATAGTATTGATACAATGTCTGCAAACATTGCAAATGCACTCGGCATCACCCCGGAGCAAGTATCCGTCAAAGCAACGACAAGCGAACGTATCGGTTTTGTCGGACGCGAAGAAGGTGTTGTGGCTTATGCAATCTGTCAGTTAGAGAAGATCAGTCAATAATCATCTCACCTGTTACTTCATGTCTGTCGAATGAGACAGTGAATGCAAGGTATGCGCCAACAGCCGCCATACCTGCACCTACGAAGCCGATGTAGTTAGGGTGCAATCCGGCTATCATATATCCTCCAATGACCGGACCAATGATGCGAGATAAACTTTCCAAACTTGCCGATACTCCGAGCACACTACCTTTTTTATCAGGCGGTGCTGCTTGAGTGATAAGACTTGAGATCACGACTCGTGTTATTCCGCTTCCGAACGAGAAGATAAATGCTACAAGCGCAAGCTGAAGCCAATTCTCGGCAAGAACTATTAGGAGCAATCCTATTGCAAGACATACCATCCCCAACCGCACCGAGAATAGCTCGCCCATCTTTTTTACAAGAGGACGAATGACAACTCCTTGCCAGATTATTCCGAGGAAACCGACATACGCCAAAAACCTGCCGACATCACGTTCAGTGAAATCAAGTTCGAGATGTGCATACAGCGAAAACATCGAAACATAGAGAGCGAACGGCAATGCAAAGAAAAAGAATATCAGCAGAAATGTACGAAGGTTCTTTGTGCGAAAATACTCGATTGTCATCGCAAGCCCCTTCTTCCCTTGTTTTGTTGAACGGTGAATGACCGGTTCTTTGAGGTAGAATATCGTTAGGAGGACGCTGATACCGGAGAATATCGCCGCCCCGAATGCCGGAGCCGCCTTTCCCCAAAGTGCAGCCAGCTCACCGCCAATGAAAGGACCAAACATGAACCCCAAACCAAATGCAACGCCGATAACTCCCATGGCACTAGCCCTATCCTTGGGTTCAGTTATATCAGCAACATACGCTGCTGCTATGGTGATATTCCCACCTGAGATGCCGTCAATAACTCGTGAAGCGATGAGCATCCAAACTGCACTCGCCCATCCGAGCATCAAAAAGCCAAGCATGGAGCCAATCTGTGAATAAATAAGAAGCGGGCGTCTCCCATATTTATCACTCATTGCACCCAAAACAGGCGAAGCGATGAACTGAAAGACTGAATAAACTGCAGCGATAAGCCCTATAGCATCAGGGGTTAGCTTATACTCAAGGGCATAGAACGGCAAAAGCGGCAGGATAATAGAGAACCCCAAGAGGTCAACAAAAACGACGACGAATATCGGGATGAGGGCTTTATTGCTAAACATTTACGAGTTTTATGCGTACGCGGAGAATAGATACATAAATTAGAAGGATTTAATTCATAATACCCTTCGTTTTTCCAGTCCACAATTTTAACTTACTCAAACACTTATGAAACGGATTCTTTTTCTTTTCGCGGTTCTGTTCCTCTATGGTTCTTCGACTTTCGCTCAAGGGTGGGAAGGTACATTGGAGATGACAATGAAAGTCCCTCAAATGGGTGATGACCCGATCCCGATGGTCATGAATATTAAGGGTGATAAGATCCACACTACTATGGAAATGGGTCCGGTGGGAACGATGGAAATGTTCATTGATAACGGCGCAAAAAAGATGGTGCAGGTTATGCGTTCAATGAAGATGGGCATGGAAATTGATATGAAGCAAACCGAAGAGACCTCACAGACGACGACGAACATTCCCGTACCAGTCGCAACAGGAAAGAAAGACAAAATTAACGGGTATGACTGTGAGCTCTATACGTGCAAGGTAGAAAAGATGGACATGGAAATGTGGATGACTAAATCCCTCCCAACAGACATCGTAATCAGTCTTGCTAAGTCTATGTCAAGCGTTACAAGTTCAAGTGCAGCATCAGGTGCAAAAAATTCGTTTGAAGACCTTGCGAAAAAAGGATTGTTTGCTATCCGCACTGTTATCAAAGAAGGCGAGACCGTTCAGATGCAAAATGACATCATAAAATTTGAAGCAAAGTCTATCCCTGATTCAGAATTTATTATCCCAGCAGATATAAACATCCAGAAAATGTGACCCATCTACCATGGGTGGAGCGGGACAATAATCCAACCAAATAATTTCTCTTGGAACCCTGACGCATTAAACTTCGGTTTAATGCGTCCTTAATTTACGCAAGTTTGGGACCGAGTCCTACGCAATCGCGACACGCTTAACCGAGTCAGGTCCGGAAGGAAGCAGCTCTCAGCATTGTCGGGATGTGACGTGGGTCGCTCGGTCTCTTTATTTTTACCTTCCAAACCATCAGGATTTATCTCTTCTCCTTTGGGGTTGTAATTATTGAGTTTGTGTCTTTTTTGACCAACTCATTATTTTTCAACCTGTTTCGGCTGACCGCTTAGAGTTCGCGGAATTGCTGAAAACTGCTCTGGAACGGTGATCTCTCGTGAGGTCCGGATGATAGAGTTGGTGCTTTTCGCTTCCAATGTGAAGCAAGAAAACGTACAAGAAGAAATAGCGGCAGACTTTTCTTTGGTCACGTCGCCAAACTGGGATAACCCCGATAGAGAGATACCAAAAGTGTTCGTACAGTCGTATATTACAATAATAGCTTTTTTTGCAGGTGTCTTTGGACGCTTAGGCAAGCTATTCTCTAGCGAGAACAAATCGCTTCGTAATACGACGCCTCTTACTGAACCACCGATCTATCCTATATCACGACCACCCTTCGCGGCCTCACTTGTGAACAAGTGTAGGGATGCGATTTGGTTGTCCATGGCTGCTACCCGGCAATTATTATTTCAGAGGGTTAGGTCTCGTGACCACGACCCGTTCTTGTACGCCCGGCACCTGACTCACCCTCATCCACAACATCGGATTCGAGTTTAATTCTCGTTTACGAATTCCATTGCAGGTTCTTATTACAAAGCTCACGGCACATCTTAACTGCCGGATAGAGTGCATCGCATACACTGCAATGTTACAACTTAGAAAAGAAATAATGATCGGCTCGCGCAAAGAAAATGAAGTGCGCATTGCCATCACAGAGAACGGACGACTCGTCGAGTTATTCGTTGAAAACCAAGAAACTGTCCGCCACGTCGGTGAGATATTTTTAGGCAAGGTCGCAAAAGTTATCCCGGGCATGAATGCGGCATTTATCAATGTCGGACTTGGACAGGATGCTTTTCTTCACTTCTCCGATGTCGGTGATTCCTTCGACGGCTCAATGGCATACTTAGCTGATGCCGAGCTTCGTGACGATGACGATGAAGAAGAAGACCTCGAATTTGAAGATGATGACGATGAGGGTGGCAGCGGCGGCGGATTAGTCCTTCGTGGGCAGCCACAGCCGGAGCGTAAACCACGCCCACAACAGTCTGCACCGAGAAAAGCATTTTCTACTCTTGAAGTCTCGAATATCAATCTTCAACCGAATCAGGATATTCTCGTTCAGGTAACACGTGAAGCATTCGCGAACAAGGGTGTCCGCGTAACTAGCCGGATATCATTGCCTGGTCGTTTTGTTGTGCTCGTGCCATTCGAACCGGGCATAGGTATCAGTAAAAAAGTTTATTCGGTACGTGAACGTCGCCGTCTGCGCCGCATCATCCGCTCACTAAAACCGCGTGAGATAGGTGTTATCGTTCGTACTGTTGCTGAAAATAAAGAAGAGTCTGCCTTGCGCGCCGACATCGAAAAGCTGTTGCAGCAATGGGAAGATATTCAGCGCAAGATGAAAGAAGCCCCGGCTCCGCAGCTCGTCTTCCAAGATACCAACATTACATCAAGCGTGCTTCGTGATCTTTTTACCTACGACGTAACAAAGATCATAAGTGATGATAAAAAGATGTACAAAGAAGTGCTTGACTACGTTCAATGGGCATCACCGAACCTTGCAGGCACTGTTGAACTCTATAAAGATACTCGTCCGCTCTTTGACGTAAAAGGAGTAGAGGAGGAGATAGAGTTGACGATGTCTCGAAAAGTACCACTGCCCTCGGGTGGATATCTCTTTATTGAGAAGACAGAAGCAATGGTGGTCATTGACGTGAATTCCGGTCGTTATGCAGCACGTCGTGAGCAAGAGCTTAACTCGCTTAAAACAAATCTTGAAGCCGCTCGCGAAACAGCGCGGCAACTGCGTCTGCGTGACATCGGCGGTATCATCGTCATTGACTTTATTGATATGGTTGACGACCGTAACAAAAAGAAGGTCTATGATGAGATGAAGAAGGAGATGCGCCGCGACAGAGCGAAGTCATCTATCCTTGGTCTCACAGATTTTGGCTTGATGCAGATCACCCGCCAGCGTATTCGTCAATCAATAACTGATACACTCTCTGATGCATGCTCTGCATGTGGCGGAACCGGTAAGATCGTAAACCGATCAACTGTCGATAACCAGATCGAACGTTGGCTTGAGCGTTATCAGCAAGAAGGCGGAAAAGAAAAACTTACGCTCAACGTCCATCCGAACGTTGCGGGACGTCTTGGCGAAGGATTCTTCTCACCACTTCGTAAACTCGGTCGTAAGTACCACGTGAAGGTTCGTCTTGGCGCACAAGATGACGAAATGCGTGCTGATGAATTCAGATTTATGACCCAAGACGGCAGAGACCTCACTGCTGACTACATGGGTAAAAAAGAAATTGACGATCAGGACATTGCCGCACAAGCTGCTAAACAATTACCAAGTGAACCGCAACCTCGAGAGAGAGAAGATTCCCGCTCGAATAACCGCTCACGAAACAATCAACAACGCAGAGGCGGCGGCAGACCGAACGGTGGCGGGGGTGATCGCCGTAACAACGGTGGTGAGCGTCGCGAGTTTGACGGAGAACGTCGTGAAGGCGGCGGCGAGAGACGCGAAGGTGGTGACCGTAATAACCGCGGTCGCAGACCACAGAACAACCGTCAACGCCCGAGAGAAGCATCTGCGCCACGCGGCGAGTAAGTATGCAGGTTAAGGTCTCGACTGCCGTTACAATTCTTATAGTTTGCATCGTTGGCTCCCTCTTGATCATGAGGGAGCTATCGTGGCGATTTGAACCATCGCTGAACCTAACCCAAAAGATCGAGCTTCGTGATACTTCCGGCAAGAAACGTTTGCTTATCATTCATCAACAAAGCGATTCCCCTGTTGATATCGAGCGGCACATGTATCAGAATATGCAAAGAGGCATCACCAATGTATCAGCATGGCTTGAAGGAAGCTCTGATACTACTCGCTTCATAATAAAAGGCAGATACTATTCTGAAGTTCGTCCGCTTTTTATTTCAATTGATTCATCAACACAAGCATTTCTGATTCCCAATACTGAACATGGTATGCCCAACGGCTGGGGTGAGCTTGTCTTTATTACACCGGATGATACATTAGGTCACTTTCAGGTCATCTCGCCTAATATTAATGATTATGACAGAGATGGCAGATTTGAAGTCTATGATCCGTATGTCAATAAGTACGGCAGGTTAAATCCCGCTCAAGGCAAATTTATCCCTATTGAGGATATAGATACCACAAAGTTTACTCGTTAGAGAACGTATAGTTTTTCCATTGTAAGGTAAAGGCGCTATCGGTAATTTTGTAAATGCCGAGCGAAGCATTACTCAATAGCGGAACAAGTGTAACTTGTGCTTTTAGTTGAGCAAGGTCAGGGTGATCGCTGCGGATGAAGATGAGCGTTGTCGCGTCCTTTGGTAACCGCTCTGTCTTCGAGACATCCCGAGTCAAGTAGTACTTCGATTGTTTATAGATACCTGTTAAGGAATCACCCCCCAATGAACGGATATTATACGAAAGAACGTCGGGTATATAATAGTAGGAAAACCTCACCCACCAGCTATCTAAGATAACAACACTACCATTTTTCTTTTCTTGCTCAATAGTTTTGATAGCAAGTGCATTAATTCTATCACTTGTTTCTATGCCTTGGAATGAAGTATAAGCAAAACACTTATTGAGAAGATAATCAAAACCGCTTTTGCCGACTGCATACTTGACATCAGAGCTTCCTAAGATTGATTCTCGGCTATAAAGATCATTACTTATCGCTTCATCTTTACCAGGGAGCGGTGCGAAGAACCAGATACAATTCAAGAGCGAGACACACCCTACAAGCAAGATAGAATTCTTCACGATAAGTTTGCCTGTAAAAAGCATTCTATTCTCAGGTTTCGACTTCTTCTCTCGTGCCATCCATATCGCAGTCTGATCTAAGACCACCGCTGCAACAAGACAAACTGATGGAAGGATATTCAGCAAATATCCTGCTTTCATGAAGTAGATAAGTACATAGAATAGTAGTGCTGGTAATGCAACGAGCACTACAAAAACAAATGACCGTTTCTTCACACACTCCTTACAAAGTGAGACAACATCACTTTTGAAACGAACAAGTGAGAAAAGGAATATCAGTATGAATGGGATGCATGCAACCAAAAGATATAAGCCAACCTTCCCAATCACGGCAAGATGTTCGCTTAACTGATTGCCGAAAAGTATGGATTGTGAGCGGTAGATACTTTCCCCGTCTAATGCTTTTAGATACAAGTCAACCCCGCCGCTCTCTGATAAAAGTATTGTAGCCCAGAAGCCGGTTACTACAATAAATATTATACTTGCAGTGATAAGTGTTCGCCAGCTCCAGCACGTTGATCTGAAAAGATAAAGTACAGCAGGGAGAAATAAGATGAACGATGATTGCCGCGCTGCTGCGGCGAGTGATAGAGTAATGACGATATAATAGAGCAGTGTCTCATTCTTACTTTCCCGAAGTCGTCGAATTCCGAGATAAAGCAGCAGCGATGCAAAGAATGCTTCATGGATATAAACCGTCGCAACTTCACCATAGAACCAGAAGAGCGGCGTCGTTATCCATAGACATGCGGCAATGACACCAAGCCGTTCCCCGCGGAGCCATGCACCTGCTCGCCAGATGAGTAAGACCGATAACACGGATAGAGCGACGCTTAGAAGAACAAATGCTTGATTATGGTCTGCAGTAAAAAGCAGAAAGAACCTACCGAGAAGAACATGCAAAATATACCCCGGCATGTGCGGTGTAACCTGCTCAAGACTAAAACGGAACGTAGCAACTGCGAAGGCAACTGAGTCAAACTCGAAGAGTGTCTTTGCCATAAATGGCAAACGAAGAGCAAGTGTCGCAACCACAAGCCCCGCTGCTGTCAAACCCTTGACCTGTTTTTTAGCGAGGGGCATTGACTTCTCCTTTGACTCTGAAACAACCAAAGACTGTGTCGGCACTTGCTATCAGAGGCGGCGAGACTCTCCACTCCATCACCAACTCAAGTGAATCTTTTGCATAATTGTAGAATGACGGGTTGAGTCGAGTATAGATGAAGAAAAGATTTGCTCCCTGCGCTCGTGCTCTCTTCCATACTTCTTTTTGATCGTTCTGCACTGTGTACATATCAGGCGAGACAAGCCCGACAAGATCAATAACGTTCTTCTTCGTAAAATATCCAATTGCTCCGACATCTTGCGCGGCAATAACGTCTCCATCCTTTGCATTCATTTCTATCCACTCTGATGCAGCAACATGCTGGTCGTTGATATTCGCAACACAGTCCTGATAATTATTCGCCCAATGCCATGACCCGGCAAGAGCAAAGCATAGCAGTGCAAGCTGCACACACCATACATATTTCTTAATGTATTCTTTTGATAAAAGTGATGCAAGTACTGCTATGCCTGCAACAATAAGTATTGGTATTGCAGGGAAGAAATATCTTCCATGATGACGGAATTGAGGAGCGACGAATGATAACAATATCGGCAATCCCAAACCAAACACGATAAGAAGACGCCATTTCTGCTCTTTCCAAAGAAGGACAGGTGAAAGCAATGCAACAATAACTGGCGGAGCAATTGAGAATAACAATATCTTACAAGCGAACCACAAATATGTAATGTTGGGCAGTAGTGATATTCCTGCACCTTGAACTACGCTTGAATGATAAATAAGACTACCTCTTTCAATAAGTGGCAGTATGTAAACAGGAGACACAACAAGAAAAAAGAAAACAGACGGAAGTACTAATGATTTATAGGTCTTATTAGTCCTACCAAGAAATAATATCCAATCAACAAAACATAACCCCGCAAGAAACATCAACTCCGGTCGTGTAGCAATCGCAAGGGCTAACAGTATTGCTTCTAACGCTCTTGGCTTCACTTTTTTCTGTGAATCAATGTGTTCCTTAATAGCAAGTACAGTTAATAGACAGGCAAGTGTTATCTCCATCCCGCTCGGTGCTGACCAGACTATCCGTGCGGCAAGCAATGTGCAGATCCCGACGAAGATACTCCACCGTTTATCAAGTCCAAGTGATAACGAAAGTTGGTAATTTGCAGGAGCAAGGAAAAGATAGAAAAACGAAGAAAGAACAACTGCAATAATATGTATCTGGGACGTTAAAAGTCCGCCAAGAGCAAGTAGGACAATCCAAAGCGGCGAAGTATCTGCCGTTACTATCGGACCGGGATTGAAACAGTACCCATTCCCTTCCAGTAGATTCGCTGCATATCGGCAATGGATATAGACATCATCAAGAGGTACGCCAATAATAGATGCTAGTGGGTCTTTGTGATAGGAAGCGTAGCGAAGGTCTTGCAAAAAAAGCAGAAGTCCGACAATGACGACTCCCACGATGACAAACAACAGCTCGACCCTGTACTTCCTCACATTACTTATTCAAATAGAGGATAAAGAACATTGCCAAAGCGTAGCCAACAAAGTTAAGTATCATCGGAATATCCGTGAGAATTACTTCCGTCGGGTTCTCACCAAGATTCTTCTTATGCAATAGGTAGAGATAGCGGAATACACCATAAAGAACGAACGGTGTTGTAAAAATAAGATTTTCCGTGCCGAACATCTTTACCGTTCTATCACTCACGGTATAAAGCGCGTAGCTGATGACAAAACCCGATGCGCAGATAGTACAAAGCTGCTCTGTGAAATCAACGCTGTAGTGCTCAAGTACTTTGCGTGTCGTCGGTGACTGGACATTGCCTGATTCAAGCATCACAAGCTCTCCGCGACGCTTAGCAACAGCGAGGAAGAGCGAGAGGAACATAGTCGTCAAGATAAGCCATGAGCTTATCGGAACATCAATGACGTATGCCCCGCCAACTACCCGGAGCATAAAACCTACAGCAATGACGAACACATCAATAAGAACAACTTCTTTCAAGAAAAGCGAGTAGGCAAGATTCATCACAAAATACATCGCAAGGCAGAAGCCGAATTTCAGAGGTAAGCCAAGTGCAGTCGGGACGAGTATCCCCAAAGCGATGATCGCCGTGGTGATGGCGCTCGGGACGCTGATGGCGCCGCTTGCTATCGGGCGGTGTTTCTTTTTGTGATGAAGACGGTCGCGGTCACGATCAAGAATATCATTGATAATATAGATAATACTTGCCGTCGCACTGAAGAGGACAAATGCCATAAGCGAAAGTCTGGCATATTCCCATTCAAAGAGATGCTGGCTAAAGACCAAGGCAGAAAAGACGAAAAGATTTTTCGTCCACTGCTTCGGTCGCAAAAGTCGGATAAGTGCAGGTATCGTCACGAATCAAAAATACGACGAGATAACCAAAGTATGCGCTCAAGAAAGAAAATTGACCTAAAACACTATCGCTTCCTGATATTCCCCGAATGGGACTTTCAGCGCGTCTATCATTTCGCCGAGTGTTACGTAGTTGCGGGCTGCCTTCATAAAGACAGGCATAAGGTTGGTGTGTCCAAGCCCTGCCGCCGTTATCTCTGCAATAGATTCATCAACGTCATGCTGTGAGCGGTTCGCACGAAGCTCGGCAAGCTCCTTGCGCTGCTTCACCTCAACATCCGCTGATATCCGCAGTATCGGTATATCAATAACTTCATCTTCTTCGATGAATTCGTTGACTCCGACAATGTACTTTTCTTTCTTATCAAGCTCAAGCTGGTAGCGGTATGCGGCATCAGCGATCTCTCGTTGGAAGAATCCTGCTTCGATAGCATTAATTACACCACCAAGGGCATCGATCTGATCGAAGTAGGCATTCGCTTCTGCCTCGAGGCGGTCTGTCTCTGCCTCAACGAAGTACGAACCGCCGAGGGGGTCAACGGTATTAATAACACCTGTCTCGAAGGCGATGATCTGCTGTGTGCGAAGAGCAATCTTTACGGCTTTCTCTGAAGGAAGTGCAAGAGTCTCATCCATCGAATTAGTATGAAGCGACTGCGTTCCGCCGAGAACTGCGGCAAGAGCTTCTGTCGCAGTACGGACGATGTTGTTCTCCGGCTGTTGTGCGGTAAGTGAGCAACCTGCCGTCTGCGTATGGAATCGGAGAGTCCATGACTTCGGATTCTTCGCGCCATACTTCTCTTTCATCCGCTTTGCATAAATGCGGCGTGCGGCGCGGAGCTTTGCAATTTCCTCGAAGAAATCAATATGTGAATTAAAGAAGTGCGAAATACGCGGTGCAAATGAATCAACATCCATTCCTCGTGCCATACATGCCTCGACATACGCAAAGCCATCGGCAAGTGTAAAGGCAAGTTCTTGCGCTGCCGTTGAACCTGCTTCGCGGATATGGTAGCCCGATACAGAAACCGGATTCCATTGCGGCACATTGTCGCGGCAGTATTCCATCATGTCAACGATAATTCGTACTGACGGCTCCGGCGGGTAGATAAATTCTTTCTGCGCGATGTACTCCTTCAAAATATCATTCTGCAACGTACCGCGAAGGTTCGCGAATGGTACGCCTTGCTTCTCTGCGACGCAGAGGTAGTAAGCAAATACCATCGCAGCAGGTGAGTTGATGGTCATTGATGTTGAGACCTCTCCAAGCGGAATGCCGCTAAAGAGCTTTTCCATATCCTTTAACGACGAGATAGATACACCGCAAATTCCTACTTCGCCCTCTGCCCACGGATCATCTGCATCACGTCCCATGAGTGTTGGCAAGTCAAATGCTGTCGAGAGACCTGTCTGACCATGAGCAAGGAGATACTTGAAACGCTCGTTGGTGTCTTCCGGCGAGCCGAACCCTGCGAACTGCCGCATCGTCCAGATCTTGCCGCGATAGCCGTTGGGATGAATACCTCTGGTATAAGGATATTCACCAGGGAAGCCGATCTTCTCAACGAACTCACTTGGCTTTGCATCCGATGGCAAATACATCGTCTTCAGCTGTTTGCCTGATAGCGTCGTATGCTTCCAGCCCGTCGTTTTTCCCTTTGCCTCGCGCTCTTCCCATTGACGTTTTGCCTGAAGGTATTCAGGGCTCGTCTCAAAGGTAGAATGCCCGTTGGTATGGATGCCGTTGGTTAGTATCTCGTTCTTCATAAGATTCATATACTTCTAATTAAACCCTAAAACGACGGGATTTCGGGGAAGGTTGCGTAGGAAAGGTCTATCTGTGGGATTCAGTTCTTGATGAATTTAACTATTGATTCTCCATCATCAGAGACCAGTTTTATGAAGTAAATGCCGTCGTTGATATTTTCTAAATGTATGGATCTTTCCTGTTTGCCTTTATCACACACCTCGTTCGACATAAGGTTTTGTAAAAGTATTCCTTTCACATCATAGATTCCTGCAGATACATAACCAGGGGCTCTTAAATCGAAGAGGATAGTAAGTTTATTGCTATGAATAACTGAAGGAATTACTTTTAGGGCATTTTCTCTGTTCGGACTAAACCTTGTCCCCAAATTGCTAAGAACCTTTAACCTCGTCAAGGATATATCAGCGGCAGTAACATGATCGGCATCGCGATAAATAATCGAGCCTTCTACATATATAAATTTCTCGTCGTTTGAGAAAGCATAATCGCCCCCACTCCCAACATCCAAACTTCCATTGTAGCCGGAATACACACCCGATGGAATCAAGGAATCTATGTACCCGTCAGCCGTCAGTCTTACTAAATAAGATTGACTTCCATTGTACTTTGAGTATAATGCCCCGATCATTAATATCTTGTTATCAGGTAATACCTTCATAAAAGCACCTACGACTGAATAATTCTCGTTGTAGCGAGGGAGAGTAACCTTCCCCAGTGCAAAAGAGCTATCGATCTGGCCGTCATACGTAAACCTATAGAATGTAGTAAGCATGCTATCTGTAAAAGAATCAATTCTACAACGTTCAACAGTTGATGCTATTATCCCTTTACTACCTTGAAGTTCTATCCGCATAGAACTAGCTTTAGTATACTCCTTCACAACTTGAATTAACCTTACTCCACCCTCCCCAAAGTTTGTGTCGATTTGACCATCTGGTGAAAGTTTTGTGATATAAAATTGGTCAGGAAGCAATACGGAATTACTATCATAATCACCTTCAATAATGCCACTTAAATACATATTACCATTCAAATCAACTATAAAATCTGAACACGATACTTTCGTTGATAAACTATTAACAACTTGAACATTTGGTGAAAAACTCGAATCAACACTACCATCATCATTTATTTTTATTACAAATGCTTCTGTTGAGTATTTCAATCCTATTCGCGACGAGGTTGACCCTGCAATTAAGATTTTATTGTTTGGATAAACGTGCAGACCGCTTGCTCCTGAAAGATATTTAGGACCAAAAATTGTTTTTTTTCCTGTCGATGCAAACGAACTGTCTAGTCGCCCATCTTCAAGGTATCTAAGTAATACAGTATAAGAGCTATCATTTGAGGTCCTTCTTTTCGAAGTACCTACTACAACAATTCGTTTATCATCCTGTAAAACTATATAGTCAGCGTTGTCAGCACTTTCGTTATTGATGTCAGTTAGAACTACACCTATTTTACCGAACGAACTATCCAGCTTCCCATTTTCCAGATAACGCAATAGTAAGATATCATCATTTCTTGATCCACATACGACGACTTTACCGTCAGCTTGAACTTTGAGAGAATATGCATCTGCATAGCCCGATGATCCAAATGTTTCTACAGTACCTTCCTTACCGAATGAACTATCGACCACAATTCGTTGTGCCGACGATTCGCTTCTCCATAGAAAAAGCAAGAGGAATATCTGTAGTATTAGTAGCTTTACATTCATATCATAGTGCAACGATATTTGTTTAGAATCATTTCCATCTACAAGCCACAATAAGGGTAAAAAACTATCTCAAATTTGTTCTTTAATTATTTTGATTATAACATCGTCGTATTTTTGCCTTCAATGATTGCTACTTTACTTACTTCTACCTCCGTTGAGGGGATAACCTACATCTATTGGGCGGCGTTGCTATTGCATTTATTCGGTGCTGTGGCATGGATTGGGGGGATACTCTTCCTTGCAGGCGTGTCGCGACCAATCTTTGAGTACTTCCCTACCGAGACCTATGACTATGCGCTACGGATAAAAGTCCGATTCCTCGGCTTTACCTGGATGCTGGTCTGGACTGTCTGTATCACAGGCATCGTAGTCCTTCTGTGGTCAACTCGGTTTCTCTTCTTCGATTTCTCAACTCTTTGGGGAGCATTGGCTCATCTAAAGATTTTGCTATTTATCGTTCTTGCTCTACTATCGCGTATGCTTGGCGCAAGCTATAAGGAGCTTGAAGCAGCTCGCAGCGAGAAGGAAGAAGGCGAAGACCTATCGCCGCGGGATATCATCCTCTGGCGCATCAGAATGATAGAGCAGATCGAGGTCTGGACAGCTATCGCAGTGTTGGTTGCCGTATCAATAATGCAAATGAACTGATGAAGAACCTTCCGCCTTACAAAACCACATCGAGCCAAGTTATCAGTGATACAAAACTCTTTCGCCTTGAGGTACATCAGCGTGCCGAAGAGACGACCGGAAGAACGGGCACGTTCTTCGTGCTCGATGCGCCGGACTGGATTAACGTTGTCGCTATCACCACCGATGATAAGTTTATTCTCGTTGAGCAGTTTCGTCATGGGACCGAAAAAAATGAAGTAGAGCTTGTCGGCGGACTCATCGAGACTGAGGAATATCCTCGCGAGGCAGCGCTTCGGGAGCTTCGCGAAGAGACGGGATATGTCCCCACCGAATCAAGCCGCATCGAACTCATCGGCACAGTCCACCCCAACCCTGCCTTCCTGACAAACAGATGTCATACCTACCTTGTGACGGGTTGCATCAAAGAACATGAGCAGTCGCTTGATGAACATGAGAGGATTCATGTCGAGACCGTAACTGAAGACGAATTCCTCGCGATGATAAAATCCGGCAGAATAGACCACTCATTAGTCCTCAATGCCTACCTCTGGTATCATCTTTCAAAATAGTCTTTCTTGACCCGTAAGTCCTTTATAAATCAACCAACTAATATTACACTTTCCGCAATTTTCGAGAAGTACAAAGTTGTTTGGAAATAGTATGCCGAATGGTGCTGTAAATTTACACATAGTTGTATGGTTGGGGTTTACGGGGATAGGAGTTTAGGGCGAAATACTCAACTCGGGACTGCAAATATACGCAAATATTTACTCGTTTGCAAGATGCCTAAAGCTTATTACCTCTAACCCAATGCAAATCAACAAGATAATCTTTGGAAAGTCGCCAAATCAGCGTTTCCGCTCTGTTTTCGAGGATTTTCATGGGCACCTGTAATTTCTCGTAGGGGCACGCCGCACGTGCCCTGTTCTCTTACCCCCTCTCCTTTTCAAGGAGAGGGTTGGGGTGAGGTTATTAAATAAATCCGGCGGCAGCTGAACAAATCGGATACTCTGACTCCGCAAGTCGCACACTTAAGAGTGTGCGCTACTGGCTCTACCCAATTCATCATTCATCATTTCCCCTCAACTATCCCTATCTCCTTCTCGGTCAGCTCCCCGTGCTTATAGACGAGTCTATCAATTAAGTTCTCAAACGGTAGCACTTGCGTCGGAGATTGTTATGTATTTGGGGCAGAGTAAGTATCATAAAACCCTTTCAGAGCGTCCTCGTCTTCTTTAATAGCTTCATCGCTTAAACCATAGAGTTCATATACGAGATTGAGAAGCTCCGTATCTATAGGAATAGTTCTTTCTTTTGGAAGCACTTTATCACGCACCGATTGTTGAAGTTGGACACCTTCAATATATTTAGTTCTTCCTCTAATGATACGTA
Organism: Kapaibacterium sp. (SeqCode); assembly: GCA_046590205.1. Classification (GTDB taxonomy): domain Bacteria; phylum Bacteroidota; class Ignavibacteria; order Palsa-1295; family Palsa-1295; genus DATDEW01. The sequence goes on along the minus strand of JBKJTT010000053.1, from coordinate 6,004 downwards.
TATGTGAGGCCTTAGCCGCACGTAGCTGCTTAATAATATCTCGCCCATCGCGCTGACCAGGACTTTTCCCATATTTGTTACTATCATATAGACGGCCTACACCCTCGCCTAAGAAAGAACCAATTTTATTTATCACCTCAATTAACGCTTTAATTGCTTCATCAACTTGCTCTGTTTCCAATCTTGTTATTTTATGATCAGATAAATCTAAATGAGCATAAGCTTTGTCACGGATCGTACGAAGAGATTCAAATTTTTCTTTTCGCGCGTTAAGATACTCAACGCATTTCTCTTCCAGTTTCACTTCGTCAATTTCTTTTGCTAACCTTTCGAGGGTTAGGTTTTTATGCTTCTTATTCTTGCCTTGTTGAGCAGGGTCGGTGATTTTGCAAATCTCAAGAATTATTGATTGATATAGTGACGATTGAATGCACCACCAAGCTAAATCTGCCGACCAGCGTAAGACATCTACATTTTCTTCACCTGCGAATAGTTGCTTAGTAACTTTTAACTTAAGTTGAGCAGAAAGAACAATACCTTTAATGGTATTATATTGTTCTTTAAGCTTCGTATCATCAATAGTATTCACACCTTCCCCTCCACTATCTTAATCTCCTTCTTGCTCAAACCATACAACTCATAGACCAGCCGATCTATCTCATTATCGCTCTCGGCTATGTTGCGCTCGAAGCGAGCGACGAGGTTGATGATTACTTGCGGTACAGCCATGTACAAAATTAACTTCCTATTGGGTGCTCCGGCTTGAAATGACGGAGAAAATGCGAAGACGGGCATGCGCGGCGTGCCCCTACGCATTACTTCAATCCCCCCAATACATCCACATACACCTCTTTCGCGAGTGTGAAGATGGTTGATTCTTTAAAGTCCGGTGCGATAAGCTGTGCACCTATGGGGAGGCCTTTGCTATCAAGCCCAACGGGGATGCTGGCTGCAGGGACGCCGGCGATGTTCGCGCTGACGGTGAAGATGTCGTTGAGATACATTGCAAGCGGGTCGGATACTTTCTCGCCAAGTTTGAAAGCCGTCGTCGGAGTTGTCGGAGTAAGGATTGCATCGCACGTTTCAAATGCGCTGACAAAATCATTCTTGACAAGGCGGCGAACCTGCTGTGCGCGTTTATAGTATGCATCGTAGTATCCATGCGAAAGCACGTAGGTGCCGAGCATGATGCGTCGCTTTACCTCTGGTCCAAATCCCTCGGAGCGGCTCTTGACATATGTATCAAGAAGTGACTCTGTGCCTTTTGCACGAACGCCGTAACGAATACCATCGAAGCGTGCAAGGTTGCTTGATGCTTCTGCAGTCGTCAGGATGTAATAGACTGCAACGCAGTACTTCGTATGCGGCAGTGAAATATCAACGAGCGTGCAACCTGCCTTGACAAGTTTTGCTTTCGTCTCTTCCATTGCGGCGCGGACATCGGGTTCGATTCCTTCGCCGAAATACTCTTTGGGGATACCGATGCGTAGTCCCTTCGCGCTTTTTGTGAGTGCGGCTGAATATTCTTCGACAGGTACGTTCGCGCTTGTCACGTCGTGCTCATCATGCCCTGCCATTACTTCCAATGCTTTCGCTGCCGCTTCAAGTGTGCGGCTGAACGTGCCGACGGTATCGAAGCTTGATGCAAATGCCGTAAGTCCGTAGCGCGAGATACGTCCGTAGGTCGGTTTGAATCCGACTGTGCCTGTGAAAGCTGCTGGCTGACGGATGGAGCCGCCTGTATCGGTGCCAATAGAAAAATCACATGCTCCGATAGCCGCCGCGACCGCGCTTCCGCCCGATGAGCCGCCCGGCACGCGAGTAATATCCCACGGATTGAGCACCGCGCCATAGGCGGAGTTCTCATTCGATGAGCCCATAGCGAACTCATCCATGTTCGTCTTCCCGACTATCTGTGCGCCTGCATCAAGAAGCTTCTGCACACTTGTTGCAGTATAGAGCGAAGTGAAGTTCTCAAGGAATTTCGAGCCGCAGGTAAGCCGTGCGCCTGCGAGAGCCATCACGTCCTTAACGGCTACGGTCATACCCGAGAGCTTCCCCTCTTTGCCAGGAAAGCGTGAGGGTTCAAAGACTTCAAGAAAACAATTCAGCTCCGCGTTGCGGGCATTGGCGATATCAAAAGGAGTTTTCATTACTGCAAAAATACGGAATAATGGGATATGAAACGATGGGGACGCTATTTCGAGATGATGATATTTATCGAAGTAGAAATTTCACCTTGCGAACATACGAGAGAATAGACGCCGCTTGCAAGCGAAGGAAGTTGTATCCCCTTTGAGTGTTCCCCTTCTGTAAAGTATTCATCAAGCACCGTAGCAACGAACTTCCCCTCAATATCAAAAAGCTTTATGCTAACATTGCCGTTATCTTTAAGATCGAACGTGATTGTCCGCTTTACTGAACCTGGATTCGGATAGATAGAAAATCCGCTTGAGGAGATCTTCGTTTGCGTGATCGCACTTTTTACGGAGTCGATATTCGACGAGATGAAAGCATATATCTCACCTTTGATACCTTTGTCCGGGTTCTCCGTCCAGGCAGCGCAGAAATTGCCGTCATAAACATCTATGCCTGTGTAATCGCCAATGAACGGATCGCCGTTTATGCCGATAACCTGAAACGGGTTTGACATCGAATCAGAAAGGGCAAATGCTTTTTCTGCAGTGCCTAAACGAAGCAGATACGGTTGATACTTGATGTTGCTCGGGTCGTTCTCGCTTGATAGATAAAATAGATACGGCTTCCCTGTCATCGGGTCAACCGACAGTGACGGTTGAAATCTATCTCGTTGCAATGACGAACTATCCTCTTCAAAACCAATTGCAATTGGGGATGTCCACGTATTACCTTCATCAGTGCTTGTAACATATCGCAATATCGAAGCACGTTTATTATTTGCATGATCCCAATAGCCATAATCACCATAGACAAGATGTATGACGTTTGAGATCGGGTCTATGTCGTAGCTAATATATGGGATTGAACGAAATCCGTTCGCGCCTTTTAAGAGTGTAAGCCCTGCACCAAGATAGAACGGATAATTGAAGTACGGGGCAAGTGTATCAGTCGTGAATGTTTTTCCGCCGTCATCTGAAGAAAGAAAATAGTGATAGGTCGTATCATCATCTGCTCCGTGCTCACTGTACTCACTAAAAGCAAGAAATACTTTCCCACCTTTACCAACTTTCACTTGCGAAAAATATCGATAGCCTTGCGTGACCACGATCGGTTTGCTCCAGGTCTTCGCGCTGTCATCGCTATAGGCAATGCGTATCCCCGATAAATAAAACGCAGAATCAAAATGGAGCCATGAGAGGTAGAGACGGTTATAATATGGGCTTGCGGGGTCGCGGTCAATAGCGATGCTCTCTTTGTCCTCATCATCATGTGTAGAAGTTTTCTCTACCACCGGAGCCGTGTACATCCACTTCTTCCCGTCGGATGAATACGAAACGAGTATGTTCGAGAGATTTGAAGCAAAGTCTTTGATAAGATGCGCGTAGTAAAATCCGCCGCCGTTATCAGCAACGATCATCGGATCGCCAAGAGCTGAATATGGCGGGGGTACCTTCGGGATGCGATAGGTATCCCATGTCTTGCCTTCATCGGTCGTAGTATATGAAGGCATCGAGCGAATGTCCATCACTTCATCATTCGAGCCGACAACGATAACGTTCTTATCGGTTCTGCTTATTGCAACCGAAGTTTCATCCTGACCAAAATCATCGAGCGATACATTTTTATAGTTACCGCCTGTTGCTTGTTGAGCTTGCCGGAGGAGGGTATCGCGTTGTCTAAGTTTGTATCCTATTGTTTTCCTAAATACTTCACTACGCGGATAGAGCCACTCGCCACTGGGATGTTTAGCTATCTCTTCTTTGATGCGAAGTTGTGTCTCGCTTTGCCCGAGGAGAAGTGTAGGAAGTAGAATTGATAATAAAAGGATGCTTTTCATTACTATAGAAAAGCATCCTACCTCAAGCAAAGTTCAGAAAGAATTGTTCATCGAGTAACAATAAATGTCCCAATATACGTATCACGTTTAGAGGTTACTTTTACCGTATAGCTACCAGAAGCAAAAACGGAAGTGTTAACGAGATAGTCTTTGTCCTTTGTATTTTCTGAAACAACAACTCGCCCAAGAGCATCGGTAATAACTATCGTTACTACGTCTTCAGGAAGTTCGATCTTCACAAACGAAGAAGACGGGTTAGGGTGAATGCGTAATTGTCTATTATTGTCAGTAGTAGTCTTTATGCCGGACTGAGTTCGTTTGCCGAGAATAAGAGAGGCGGCGCCATGTGGATTGATCCTATCTTGAACATGTATTCCTACTACATTCCCATTATCTAACATTACTAATTTAGTAATGTCAGGGGTGATCTGTTTCTTAGGAATCGGTAGCGTATCTAATTTCCAAGAAGCACCCCTATCGGTACTGATAAGCAGTTTGTTTTGACTTGATCCTCCAGCAACAATCGTATCTCTGTTTGGAATTGTCATCGCATAGAGCCAAGTAATTCCACCAGAATCAAGCGGAGGGGTAGTTCTATGTTTTTCCCAAGTTTTTCCGTTATTCGTTGAACGCATGAACAATCCTTTCCAGTCATTTGTGGGGAAATCTCCTGTTTGATTCATCCCATAAATAATAAGTGTGTCACTGTGTGAGAAAGAACAGTAGCTGAAAATAAAAAAATTATTCGGATCATTTTCAAATAGAGGCGGAGATGAATCAATTGTCGCCCAGTTGTTTTTGGTTGAGTATATGGGGCCCCGATATCTGTTAAAGACTCGGAATGCACCTGATCCGTCCGAGAAACAGCTACTAAGTTTATAGAAAGGATTAAAGGAGATAGTATCCCATGTACTTCCACCGGTAGTTGTAAATGCAACATTGCTTCCTTTTGAAGAACCACCAACTGTTATTCCTGTGAGTGGGTCTGAAAAATGTACAAGCCCCAAATCTGAAGACACTATCTCCTTGCTATTCCATGTTTCTCCTCCGTCAGATGAGTTAATCACAGCACCAGAATCACCTACAATAAATATGTGCTCCGCGTCAATTCGGGAAACAGCGTTAAACCTCCGGCTTTTTAGTGAATCAGGTAAACTCAGAGCTGCTCCTTTCCATGTTGTACCACCATCAGTACTATTCCAAAACCGAGTAGACTTTACCGAAGCGGTATCAAGTACTGACCCTATTGCTGTACAATAATTTTTGTAACAAGATACATCAACGAATGTACAGGTTGTACTATCAATTGTGCTGTTATGAACTATTGACCAACTATACTGTGCTTCTGCACCTCCTATAATTGAGAGGTGCAGAATTATTGTTAATAGTAAAAGTGAGTATCTTCTCATAAATACTCCTTATGGCTGACCCGGACATGGAACAATGAAACATCCTACACCAGGTAGCTCGTTACACGTAGGTTGCTCGGAAAGTTGAAAAATACAATTAAAATGTCCTGTTTGTGAGCCGTCATCACAAATTTTACACTGCATAAAACATAAGGTCGTTCCGCAACCCCTGTATGCATTAGGAGGTGTCTGATGCACCTGAAGCCAACATGCAGGTCTGATAAGCTTCATGGTAGGCCATTGCCCATAGTCACAAGGCGGTATAGTATCAGGTGCGTTTAAATTCCAAATGTAGTTCGTAGCGAAATTTATTTTACCAGTAGGTGTCAGAACAGAACAATCGCCACTGTCTTGCACCTCATATACCCATCGCTGATAGGTAGTACAATTAAATGAATCAGGGTCACACGGAAAGCTAACACAAGTTCGATAGCAATACTTTGCAATTAAATAGCATTCATTAGGTGGCGGCGCTGCCCCAGCTACAGGTATGACAATGACAGCACTATTCCAAGGTGAATAGCCTATTTCATATGACAGAGGATGTATTCCGTCGGCATCAGTCGGACATGGCGCTTGTGCCCTAAGAGTGTTAGAAAACAGGAGCAAAGCGAGTAAG
>JBKJTT010000075.1:0-3365 GCA_046590205.1 Kapaibacterium sp. (SeqCode) | reverse complement strand
TTTAATAACCGCCCCCTGTATCCCCCGCCTTGAAGAGGCGGGGGAGCGGGGAAAGACCCTCTCCTTCCTTTTCAAGGAAGGAGAGGGTCTTTCCCCGCTCCCCCGCCTTTTCAAGGCGGGGGATACAGGGGGCGGTTATTAAATAAATCTGGCGGACACCATACAAATCAGATCTCGTACGGACACACGGCAGTGTGCCCTCTTAAAAAATGTCGTATTTTTGAATCTACGTTGTATTAACTTCGCACTTGAGGTCACAAATTGTGACCTTAAAGAAATTAAAAAGGAATGAGTAAAATAGTTAAGCTGCAAGAGGAAGCAATAGCTTCACATATCCACTACATCAGGGGCGAGAAGGTCATACTTGATGCTGACCTTGCATCACTTTATGGGGTTGAAACCAGGGTATTAAAGCAATCTGTAAGGCGTAATAAGAAGCGCTTCCCACCTGATTTTATGTTCGAGCTAACCGACACAGAACAGAAATCTTTAAGATCACAAATTGTGACCTTAAAGAGAGGCGAACATTCTAAGTATAAACCCTTTGCATTTACCGAGCAAGGCGTAGCAATGCTTTCGGGAGTGCTCAATAGCCCGAAGGCGATTGAGGTTAATATTGCTATCATGCGAACATTTGTTCAGATACGAACATGGATGAGCGAGCATAAAGAACTTGCCAAGAAGATTGCTTCCTTAGAAAAGAAATATGACGGTAATTTCACCGAGGTCTTTCGAGTACTAAACCAATTAATTGCCCCTCCGACACCAAAGAAAAAGAAGATTGGGTTTGAGCTGCCTTCTAATGGGAAGTGACGGTGTACTGACGGTGTAGTAACGGTGTATTGTTTTATTTTATAACCTTCCTCTGTATCTCCTTCACATTCGCTTCGCTCAGTGCAGGCTCTTGAAAAGGAAGGAGAGGGGTCTTTCCGCCACTCCCTCTCCTTGCCAAGGAGAGGGTTGGGGTGAGGTTATTAAATAAATATGGCGACAGCCATACAAATCAGATCTCGTAGGGGCACACGGCAGTGTGCCCTCTTAAGGTAAAGTCGTGTTTATGGATTGATGAAGAAACAGAGCAGGAAGTGCTCTTTGGATTTTGAAAAAATAAATGAGGAGCGGATGGAGGAGTATATTGCTGCTGTCCAAAGCGCAGCAGAAAAGAACTACGCTCCGATGCAGTTGTTATTTCGTTCGCTTGCGTAAGCGGCTCTCTACCTTCTCGCTTATTGAGCGTATGTCTTCATCAGAAAGAACGATACCCTCGATTCGCGAAGAAGCGACGACAGAATGCAGAACATCCTTCCGCCTCTTCTCGGGGTCTATCAGATGCTTATTGGTATTGATTGCAAGCTGCTTTTTCATACTCTAATAAAACAAATTCCTGATATCTATTGTGCCACTAACACACCCCGCCCTGCGCTTCGTAGGGGCATTCGCCGCGTCGAACATGTGCCCGTCCGACATCTCCCGCTCCCTCTCCTTTTCAAGAGCCTGTCCTGAACAAAGTGAAGGAAGAGGGATACAGGGTGAGGTTATTAAATAATATCGGCGACAGCCGAACAAAATCGTATTTTAGCACTCCGCTCTTTGGAACAAAGCGGTCTAAGTTATGGACTCATATAATATCTTCGTCACCGTACTGCTTGTTATTATTATTGGCTATCTTCTGATAAAGAAGAAATCGTCAACTGCAAGCAGAGGCATACAGCAAGAAGAACCGATAAACAAAGTGCGACGTGATGCTGCTCAAGAGCGAAAAGTACAGAACTTTCGGAAGAATCTTTTCACAACAGAAGTTACCGGCATAGCTCGTCGCTTCTTCTTTGACGTAAAGGAATCGCTCGACGGCAGAAAATTCTTGTCTATCTCTGAACTCGAAAATGAAATTGGAGGCGACAAAGCATTTACGGTTATCATCTTTGGTGATGAGATAGAAGGATTCAAGAAGGCATTTGATAGAAGTTATGGGTACATGAAGAAATAGCTTTGAATGTATGTTATAATCTTCCTCTGTATCTCCTTCACATTCGCTTTGCTCAGTGCAGGCTCTTGAAAATAAAGAAGAGGTTTTTTCTCCGCTCCCCCGCCTTTTGAAGGCGGGGGATACAGGGGGCGGTTATTACATAAACCTGGCGCGAGCCAAACGATTAGGATTCACTTGTCATATTAGTTAAATGATGAAAGGCAGAGGTTGGGCTTTATCTATTACTCGTATTTCACGGACTGCCATATTACCGCTCCACCGTACAAGCCAATATTGATTGTTATGCAATACTCGCTTTACCACTGCATCAAAGTTCTCTTGGTCACCGAGCACGAGTGACATATCAGTGTCAACATTATTCCATGCTTTCAAGAGTACATCAAGGTGCTCTTGATTCGGCACATCTTCTCTATCAAATTGTATAGGAAGTATCTCTTCGTATTGTTCGCAGTCCCAAAAACCATCCTCATCGAAGACTAAGGACTGATAAGAAATAAACGAGGCTACATCTGTTTCATTCATAGGGAAAGACAACAGATCGTGTTCAAAATGATCTTAATAAATATTCGCTAATTATTGAGTTCAGGAATACCACAAGATTTTAGGTAATTATAAATTTCATCATACATAATAGTACTTCTTGTAATATCTTCTTTATCACCTTCTGGTACAAAAATTATCATACCCTCACGAGCACGAGTTAATAAGACGCGATACTTGTTTAATATAAACCGCTGTTTTTCTTCTTGGTTGACATTCATCCACTTCGTGCCTTTAAAGCTTTTGAAATCCCAATCCTTTTTCTTACGTCTCAAGTCACCATCCCAACATAGTCCAATCCAATCAACCTCAAGCCCTTGAATTGAAAATTCCGTCGCAGGAGTTTCTAGGGCAAATGAAGAGCGAACATCATCAGGTGGATTTAAGAACCACTCGGCTACTTCCAATTCACTTTTAACATCTAAGCCGTAAGGTCTAAGTCGCCTTGCACCAGATGTTGCAACCAGTCCGATTCGGCGTGAACCTCGTTGATTTTCCTTCAACCAACACTTAGCGTTATCGAGTGACCTTGTGATAAAAAGAGGGTAATGGTTGAGCCTAGTGCTTAACAATTGTTTTGCTTCGGTTGGCTTATTGTCAATAAGAAGTGATACAAACTGGGAGAGTTCTTTCGCACGATATGCTCTCAATGAGACGCGTAAGTGTAATTCTTCGACAGTACGAATATTAAGATTTGCAGGTATTGAATCAAACAATGTCATATTTCCAGTACTGTGGTCTCCAACTTTCAACTCATTGGATATATAAATTTTCCAATGTGGATATTTTTCAGATATTGTTTTACCCCATTCAGGAAGTCCGGCTTCTCCGTTATTAA
>JBKJTT010000009.1:0-4982 GCA_046590205.1 Kapaibacterium sp. (SeqCode) | reverse complement strand
CGAGTTTGATGGCCCGCCAGATGAAGAAGCTGGGCTATTCCGAGCGTCGATTGGCAGCCGAGTCTGGTGTCAGTAGACACTCTGTTCGGCTGATGAAGGCGGATGACAAGAGGTTGGTTGTGCTTTGGCAGTGGGAGCAGGTTTTTCGGCTTCTGGGTATGAAGTTCGAGTTGAAGCCAATTCCGGGAAGGTGGCCTGCGAGCACTAGGATGTGATAGGAGGAAGTAGTGCGCATTCGGCGCAAGCGTGCGCGGGGCAAACCATCATGGTCCCGCGCTTTTGTTTTTTGTCTTGATTTTCTATGCAGAAAGTGTTATCTTTGATAATCGTTCAAGTGGAACGACAACCTTTGAACACCGAGTGATGACAAAAGAAAAGTTAAGCGAGTATGAACAGCAATTAGTTACATTGATTGCTTTCATCCAAAACAATTGTCCCTGTCCGCCGGAATGGAGATATGGCTACAGCAATTATCTCCTGGAAGGTTCGGGGATGGGAGAGAGTGCGTTTGCAGTGGCCGCGCTCTATCCTGAGTCGGCAGACAATGACCCAGTCTATCGAGCGTTCTCAACCAGTGGTAAGGGGATGAATCCGTGGGAGTTAACCTTTATTCGCAGATGGATTTTGCAGTACGAAGTGTCGCAGCGGATTAAGGATATGCAGCGTGAGCAACTACTGTCTTGGCGAGAGCATCAGTGGATGGCTTACGACTACGTCCAGGCACGTGTTCGGGAAACGGCTTACCCAGTCGGGGCGCTGGTTTTTAAGGGCACTCCGCAGCCTGGTAGAGCAGCGGTCCTGTTGCTCCAGGTTTCCTTGATTCCAACGGAGGTTATGTTGGAAATTTTCAAGAAGGGGGTCAGGGCCGCGATTGATGAAGCGAGTAGAGATAACTAGGAGGAGTTTGAAGTAGCGCTTCAATGCGCGCGAAAGGGCCTGAGACATCTAATGTCGACGGAACGCGGCGGGGCTAATAGTCCACTTTAACAAGGAGCTTTGAGATGCGTGACCTGCTTTTCTTTTCGGCGGGAGTCATTGCAATGGTGATTTTTTCTGCTGTGCAGCACTTCCGTAACAATTCTGTAGAGGCGTGCTTCGCTCGTCTTCGTGAGGAGTTCAAGCTGCACGTGGGTCGTCCCGTGGAAGTGTTCAATAGCGAGCCAACCGGCACTCTGTTCAGGGTGATTAGTGTCGGCGATGACCATGCCTTGCTCGATGATGGAGGTAGCCGTCCCATCGAATATCAGTTCGCACACATGGCAGGGGTGAAAGCTCGGTATATCGTTTCCGAGGGAAAGGTTATACCGACCGTAAAGGAAAGCGATGCTTCGCTGATGACGTGGTTGCTTTCTCGGACGGGTAGCTAGGATTGAAGGAGGAAGTTTGCAGTTGCGCTTCAATGCGCGCGAGAAGAGCCCGACAGTAACTTGTCGAGGCTCTTTTGTTTTGCCATAATTACCTTACAATCAAATTAATAATTGAATATCAGTAAGAAGCCAAATTCACAGCACCTCCTTTGTAAGGAGAAAAGCATCTCGAAAGAGGTGTTTTTTATTGGTTGGACAAAAGCTATTAAAATTGGTATATTCACTGATCCCTCATAGGAGAAGCCGATGCAGACACGGAAGTGGTTCACGCGCCTTGCGTTTGCGGTGACTTTTTTCATCGTCTCAGTCATCGAGTCGTTTCGAGTCAGTTCGCTACTCTACGCAGTTACGTATATTGCCCTATACTTGGGCTTTGCGTACGTGGCGGCAAAGCATGATGGAATCGGCTGGAACAAGGCAGGTTCGTTTCGACGCTCGACCTCGAACGGCGTGTTGCTGGGAGCGCTTTCTGGTATCCTGGTAGGTCTACTACTGAGCTCGTCCCGGATGCAGGGACTTAGCACCGGCTTGGTCGTCTACGTGGTTCAGGCAGCGTTGGTGTTGGTAGCGCTTTCTGGTTACAGGACGGAACGGGCTAGCGAACTGAGGTCGGGGATGCAAGGGCGCAGTGTGTAAGAAGTTTTCCACTCACTAGATGTGGGAGTACGAGTAAAACGGAGGGGTGTTATGACCGCATGGCAAACACTGGGCAACTACGAATACGAGTACGACGCTCGTGGTTACACCGGATGGTATCGGTGTGTCGGCGGACGACTCACCGATGGTAGCTGGCCTCAGTGGAGTACCCACTCGGTGCCGTAAAGGGAAGGAGGAGGAAGTAGTGCGCATTCGGCGCAAGCGTGCGCGGGACAAACCATCATGGTTCCCGCGCTTTTGTTTTGTAAAGGTTTTAGCTATAATCTCCTTAACGCACTTAGGAGGGCTAAATGGATTGGTCGAGATTCGACGACATGCTTGTCGAGGCGGGTTGTTTGGACCCTCACACTCGGGGCAATATCGCAAACTTGTTCTACTCACAGGGAGTAGACGAGGAGTATTTGCGTATCTTGCTGACGACCGGTGGAGGGGTAAGCGAGCTCGAAACTCACGCAGCTCGGGCGCATGCTTACGAACATTCGCCCGCAGCAAGCATCGCGGCAGCGTTCGAACCCAAGGAGGGTTGAATGTTCAGCTGGTTCAAGCGGTTCCAACCAGAGCCAATCGTTGAGTATGTTTTCGAACTTTGTGAATATGACGGAAGGTTCGTTCGTGTTCACATTCTCAAGGATGGCGAAGAAACCGCGCGGTGGTTGGTTTTGCGGTTCAACCGTAGTACTTAGGAGGAAGTTTGAGGTTGCGCTTTAATGCGCGCGAGAAGGCCGGAGACAGCAATGTCGACGGTCTTTTTCCTTTGTAAAGGGTTTTTGAATGTAAGAAATACTTGACATAAAGTTAGAAATAGTTTACATTGCCCGCATGGAGAAACTCGAAACTAATTTAAGGGAATTGCGACTAAGCAAGGGCATGACTCAAGAAGAGCTGGCAGAGAAGGTGGGCGTGGTAAGGCAAACCATAGTGTACATAGAAAAAGGTGTCTATATGCCTTCTCTTGGTTTGGCATGGCGAATAGCAAAAATATTTAATTTACCAATCGAGAAAGTTTTTAAATTAAAAAGCTAAATAATTTTATGAACAATATATTTTCTAAAATTAAGAATAAAGATGAAAGACAAGGCCAACTATTCGGAGAGGCTTCGTGGCTGGCCATAGTTGCTCTATTTGTTACTTATCTAATTATAGGGTTTATTATAACGGTACAGGGTAAAAATATTTCTCTTGATACACAACTACTTTTCACCCTTCCTATTTTTATATTTGCATTTATTATTACAATGAATGATGGGTTTGATTTTCCGATATTAGGAATAAAAGAAGATGAAAGAACTTTATCGCAAGTCGCATTGTTGCGCTCAGTTCCTTGGTTACTCATTGCTTACGGAATTTTTACTTATCCGCTTGAGAATGTAGCAAAGTCAATTTCCGAATTTGGGAGTCATAACCCTATTTTATTATTAGCCAGTTTAGCGTTGCCGTTGCTTGTAGGCGTACCTTTAACTTATTACGGAGCAAAGAGGGTTAGAGAAGGCAGCGCTGCTTGGATTGGTTGGTTTAGAGTTGGCTCGTTATTTGGTTTTCTATTTTTTGTATCAGGCCTGCTCGCTCATTTTATAGCCCTGCCAGAATACTTATTATTCCAGAAAGATTCACCGTTTTTACTTTTGAATATTGTTATCACCGCCTGGGTTTTTTACGGGCTGGCTAGGTATGGCGGGAAATCGATATCATCGAATTCTTTAACAGTTGAAGGGCTTCTCGGTAAAATTTCTAAACATTCACCGTTATATTTTCTTGTTCCTAGTTTTATCGGCTATATGATTTTTAATCTTATTAGATTTTTATTCGAACCTCGGGGGTTCGTCGGTGGACCGGTGCCCTTTGAAAACTTAAAGGTATTAAACGGACAAACCTCCATGATGTTTATAACTGCCATCTTCGCATTTTTGAGTTTTTGGCTTTTATTATTAGGAGCAATAAGACTAATACAATTACTGATTAAGAAGAATTTCCACTTTTTTGGATGGGCTCTTGCTTTGCTCATAGTTTTGCTTAACGTTTTGTCGCAAAAGATATTGTCCTGATAAGTTGTGAATCTGAGTTATAGTTACCTTACAATCGAATTACAACTGAATATCAGTAACAAGCCAAATTCACAGTGCCTCCTTTGTAAGGAGAAACAGAGCTTTACTTTTAAGCTCTGTTTTTTGTATACTACTTTGATACCTGAGTGGTATTAAACAATCTCACCAGAGGAGTTCCGTGTTAACCCGTAGATACTTTCGGAAAGCCCAGCGACTGTTGCAGTCGCAAGAAGATGCGGCGTGGAGGAAGCGTCACCCCGCTTCTGTTCCGTTGACTCTGCTTCGAGCTCATGACCGGCGTCGTCCTTGGGCAATTCTTCTTCACTCTGGAAAGGGTTGGAAGATTCTCAATCGTAGCCGGTTTTCGGGACATGAGAGTGCGGAGATTCGGGCTCGACTACTTCGCACAGGAATAAAGAAGAAGCTGTATGTCTGCGCAGTTGGTTGTGATAGCCCGATTGTGCACAAGGTCATACGGGGCGAGTGCATTCGACTTCGGTTTGACGAAGTGGTAGGTATTCGCAGAAGGTAACCCATTCATCAGACAGGGGGGTGTAAGGTGCGGAAGAAAAAGATTGTGAGTTTGATGGCGCGCCAGATGAAGAAGCTCGGCTATTCCGAGCGTCGATTGGCGGCGGAGGCTGGTGTCAGTAGGTACTATGTTCGACTGATGAAGGCAGGTGACAAGAGGTTGGTTGTGCTTTGGCAGTGGGAGCAGGTTTTTCGATTTCTGGGTATCAAGTTCGAGTTGAAGCCGATTCCGGGAAGATGGCCTGCGAGCACCAGGATGTGATAGGAGGAACTTTGCAGTAGCGCTTCAGTGCGCGCGAAAAGACCGTCGACATTAAATGTCTCCGGCCTTCTCGCGCGCACTGAAGCGCTACTGCAAAGTTCCTCCTATCACATCCTGGTGCTC
>JBKJTT010000012.1:0-16461 GCA_046590205.1 Kapaibacterium sp. (SeqCode) | reverse complement strand
CTCATGTGTGAGTGTGCGGATGTCTTCGCTATCACCTGTTGAATTGCACAAAATTGCAACACGTCCTTCATCAGGGAAGGATGTGCAATATGCGCCTGCGCGCTTGCCTTTGCGGTTCTCAAGGTCAATGAGGTTCTCATCCTGCATACGCTTGAAGTGCGCTGCCAAGACAGGAGAAAGTTTATCGAAGATGCGCTGCGCCTTCTCGATCTGCTCGCCGATAGGTGCAATGCCTGAAGGCAATGTCATCGTCGGGTCATAGCCGGCATCCCATGGCTTGAGTGTGCCGGTACCGTGATGCGTTGCGCGTGCTTCAAAAAGTTTTGTCTGCAGAGGTACAACATACTTACGGACGTTGTCACGGAATTTCTTTGCTTCCTCTACGCCGTAATCAGTGCGTCCCATCCCTGCATAACCAAGCGGGATAAAGTTTGTATGCCCGAGGTTGCGACCCATTTGGTCGCGGAGCTTTACCATTTCATCAAAGATACCTGCAATCTCTGCGCCGTTACGTAAGAACCACTCGCGCTGTGCGACGAAAGATTCTTTGCGGATAGCACTATCTTGTGACGAAGTAAAACTGCGAAGCTTCGAGAGCGTGACCATCTCACCGCGAAACTCAACTTCACCTTCTGCAACAAGCTTATCATATTTCTTGGAAAGTTCACCAACTTTGATGCGGAGATCACTATTGATTGCAGCGAGCGGCTGAACCATTGTCTCGAGTACATCGAGAAGATGCATACCGTAGCGTTCGCCGACAGCCGTTTTATACTTGCTTGAAAGCAGTGCATTCACGAGTGTAAGATTAAGCGCATCAGCGGCGGGCTGTACTTGTTCGCGGAAGTATTTTTCTTTTCCCTCACTCTCGGGGTCAGCCATGTTCTTGCTTAGCTCATGGTTGATGCGGCTTGCTTCACTTCCAACAAATGAGTTGAGCGCATTCCAATCGTTATAGAGTTCTATCCACGGCTCACCTGTCGGCGCAGATTCGGCAGATTCAATGCGAGAGATAAGTTTTGAGTATTCTTCGCTGACAAAGTCGGGAGTTACAGTTGACGGGCGAGACTGATAATGTTTATATGTCATAGATAATAATAAAATCGAACCGAAAAGAACCATCAATATGATGAAAGAATTACGCAAAAAACAGATGCAAGTTGCAAGTCTTATAAATACAGCAATTTAATGGAAATAACGACAGCTCAATTTCATCAATATTACGGTACTACTACTAAAAATTGCTTGAAAAGTCAGCAAATTGATTTCATGCACTCCTTAGCTCTATAACTCAACTTCCAATGAAATATCAAGTCCGGTGACCGAATGAGTGAGTGCACCTACGGAAATAAAATCAACGCCTGTCTCAGCTATTGCACGTACTGTTGTAAGATTCACACCGCCCGACGCTTCTGTCTCGAATGTGTTGTTATTCATCGCAATGCCTTTGCGTAAATCTTCTAACGCAAAGTTATCGAACATCACACGAGTGACAATACCTTTACCACATGCAAGCAACGCATCAAACTGCTCAAGCGAAGTAACTTCTATCTCAACAGGCAGCTTCGGATGCGAATCGAAATACGTGCGAAGTTTATCAATTACTTTCGCGATGTCATTTCCATTTGCGGCGAGATGATTATCTTTTGCCATTATCATTTCGGCAAGCGAGTACCGATGGTTCGTCGCGCCTCCGCAGAGTACACCGTATCTATCAAATGGTCGCAGAAGCGGGGCGGTCTTGCGCGTATCAAGTATCTTCGCTTGTGTACCTTCAGTGAGTTTTACATGTTCATTTGTAAGTGTTGCAATGCCCGACATCCGCTGAAGCAAGTTCAATGCAACACGTTCGGCAGTAACGATAACAGCAAGAGGAGCTTCTATCTCGGCAAGTTTTGTGCCTTTTGTTACGACTGATGAGTCTTTGATAAGAGTAGTAAACAGAATGTCTCCTGATATACCTGACTGTTGTTTATAGGCAGTGAATACTTCTCCGGCAATATCAATGCCCGATAGTATGCCGTCAGCTTTTGCGAGGAAATGTGCTTTCCCTCTTTGTGATGGGTCTATAGTAGCAGCGGTCGTCGGGTCACCGCGTCCGGTATCTTCTTCAAGGGCATGCGCTATGAGCGAACGCATCAGGTCAGTAATCATTTCTTCTTCTGGTCATGTGAGATGCGAATACCTTCGAGCACAAGATTCGGTTCGTAATGAGTGATAAATGGTGCACGCTCTTTGAGTAGCGTTGCAAGTCCGCCCGTTGCAACGACGACCGGTTGTTCCTTCTCGAAGACTTCATCAGTAAGTCGCTTGACCATCCCCTCGATCATCGAAAGTGCACCGAAGAGAATTCCTGATTGCATGCTGTCTTCTGTCGTTTTTCCAAGAACGCGTTTTGGGAATTCAAGAGTCACCGCTGGTAATTGTGCACTAATAGTTGAGAGATGCTTCGCACCTGTTTCTATACCAAGCGCGATAGCTCCGCCGAGATATGTGCCGTTCTTATCAACGGCGTCAAAGACTGTCGCTGTACCAAGATCAATAACGATGATAGATTTTTTATCAGCACTACCGTACTTTCTATATGCCGCAAGAGAGCCAAGCAATCTATCTGTACCAACTTCATCGGGATTTCGATACGATGAGTCGATAGGAATATCATCATGCGAGAGTACTCGAACTTCAATCTCAGCAAATATTTCTTTTATCCCATCGCTTGTCGCATACGTCGCTTTCGGGACGACAGATGCAATACATGCATGATGTATATCCGTAAAAGATACAAATTGTTTTATCGCATCATCGGAGATGGTTTTCGTTTCACCGCGAAGTGTCGGGAAATTAATAAGCTCACGAAGAACTTCGCCATCGTATATACCGCAGCTTGTGCGTGTGTTACCAATATCTATAGCTATGAACATTTATAATCGTAATGTTGCGTTTTGGAATGCTCGCATATCGCCTTGTTCATTGACAGCCCAAAGCGAACCTTCATCGGTGATGCCAACATATTTTAGGTTACTTTCGGCAGTACCATCGGGAGCGATAGCATCAAAACGTTCAAGTGTCTTCATCCATTCAAGTTCTTTGCGGATATCATTCATGAGCATCTCGCTTGTTTTGTAAGAAGAAAGCGCAATTTCTACTTGCTTTAGCAGCTCTGCTCGAACTTCATCAAGCGGATAGAATAAGTTTGTTTCAAGCCGAAGTGATGTTGCCGGAGTGCGAAGCGACGAATCAAAGAACATCTGATTCACATTGATGCCGATACCTGCGACAATCCCGCGTAAGTCATTCGAACTCCAAAGTGCGTCACAAAGGACTCCACCAATTTTACGTTTATCAATGAGTATATCGTTTGTCCACTTAAGCCGAACATCATTAGGGTCGGTACCTTGCACGGTTAGAAGTGAGCGAAGCGTCTTTACGACAGCAACACCACAAAGGAATTGCATCGTGTTTGCAAGAGAAGGTGATACATCAGTTAATACGATGGAAACGAGCAGATTTTCACCCGGCTCATCGAGCCATGAGCGCGTGCCGTATCGCCCACGTCCGGCTGTTTGGTGCAATGCCTGATAGACATCACCATGCCCTGCAGACCCCGCTTCGAGCATCTGCCGCGCAAGTTCTTGCGTCGAAGCAAGTTCATCATATTGGTGAATGTTCCACATTGTGCAAAATTAAGGAAGTCTTGGGATCATCACATGAGAATAATAACTTACTTGTCATTGCAAGAAGCGAGTCTTAAAGCGACGAAGCAATCTAAAATTCCCAAGATGTGATACTCTCTGTGAGGTTTTAGATTGCTTCGTCACTCCCTTCGGTCGCTCCTCGCAATGACTCCTTTCCTTCTTGCTAACGACAAAAGACTAACGACTACCAACTACCCCTCAATCTCATTTAATTTTTCCCTAATCTATGCGGTTATAACTATCCTATGTACGTTTATAAATTTGGCGGAGCCACAACACGTTCGATTCGCGGACTTGAATCTCTGGTTACTATCATCGCTGATACGCACCAGAGTGAATCCAAGAAGCTTCGTCGCTCACATGTGCGTGGGCTTCCGGGGCTTGTCGTTGTCGTCTCTGCTATTGGTCATACGACACGCCGACTTCGCAGCATCGCCGAAGATGCCGAGGACGGGAAAGCGCTGATCGCAGGTGAGACTCTCCAACGTATTCTTAATCGACATATTGATCTTGCTGAGTCGCTTGAGCTCTCCGATGAGATCTATATTCGCACCCGCTCCAAACTTGATAAGATAACCAGCAATGTCTCAAAACTTGTAGAGGGGGTTACTATCACTCGCGAACTCTCTCGCCGCACGCTCGATAGTTTTCTTGCCGCAGGAGAAGGATTCTCCTCTATACTTATTTCTGCTCTTCTTGAAGACAGAGGTATCCAAGTCGTGCTCGCTGATGCTCGGAAGTTCATCATTACCAACGGTGAATTTGGCAATGCAGCACCTAATCTCGATGAAATAACCAAACGAGCGAACGCCGAACTAGTCCCGCATCTTGAAGAGGGTTCTGTCATTCTGACACAAGGATTTATCGGCGCGACGATGCAGGGGGAAACAACAACGATGGGAAGCGAAAGCTCTGACCTGACGGCAACACTCCTCGGCACAGCACTCGGCGCAAAGGAGATAGTTATCTGGAAGACAGTACCTGGCATCTATACAGCTGACCCTGAACTAATAAAAACTGCTAAACCAATACGTCATCTTTCGTTTGAAGAAGCAGATGAGATGGGTCGTCGCGGCGTTCGAGCTCTCTACCCGAAGGTAGCAAAGCCATTACTTGAAAAACATTCTGATGCAACCATACGCGTAACTGCACCGCTCAAGAAAGCACATCGCGGCACTATCGTCACCGAAGCTCTCGGAGTGATACGTTCGCCAAAACCCATCGCTCTTGCGTTGGAGACGAACATCACAACACTTTACATCAAACGACCGAAGGAAGAGTACTTAAGTGGTGCGCCGCACTCGGATGAGACACTTCTGTTCGCGGCGGAGACAATACCGTCATTCGCATTTAAGCGAGCATACTATTATTGGGCAAGTGATACGGAGATCACGCTCTCCATACGACGCGACGAGAAACGCGGACTTATCCGCGCGCTCAAAGATGCGGGGTATAAAGTAGAAGAGGAAAAACCCCTCGCCGCGCTTTCGCTTCTTATCCGTTACCGCGAAGCATCGCAGGACTTGTCGGCTATCCGCGAACGAATGCTACGTACACTCCGTGGGTTTCCAGTACGTGCTGTTTTTCCTGTTGAATCAAGTATTATTGCGCTTGTCGATGAAGTGCGAGCTGAAGAGGCACTCCGGAAATTGCACCGAGAGTTTTTCGAGTAACCTATAAGGAAGCAGATAACGCGGAACACTTTCCCAATATCCTTGTTTTCTATCTCCCTTTTTGTGGATAATTCAACATTAACGAGATTTTCGCATGTTTACAGTTTTAGTAGTACTTATTATCATACTTTGTATCCTTCTTTCGCTTGTTGTTTTGGCTCAAGCGGCTAAGGGTAATGGTCTTGCAGGCGGACTTGGCGCGCCGGGTTCTGTTGGTACGATGTTCGGCGTTCGCCGCGCTTCAGACTTCCTGACGAAGGCAACTATCGTTATCGCAGCAATTTTTATGCTGTTCTCGATTGCTGTAAACCGTCTTTTCTTACCGACAAGCACGGGACAGATCGTTAATCCGCTCCGCGATGGTCCGGCTCCGGTTCAGTCAATGCCTG
The DNA here is from genome assembly GCA_046590205.1 of Kapaibacterium sp. (SeqCode). GTDB lineage: Bacteria > Bacteroidota > Ignavibacteria > Palsa-1295 > Palsa-1295 > DATDEW01. The sequence continues at coordinate 10,704 of JBKJTT010000012.1, read as the reverse complement.
GTGGGCAGCCGCAGGTAGTGCCACCGGGAGCGCAATCAGCTCCGGTCCAGGTTCCGACTCCAGCACCTCCGGCAAAGTAACTGGTATCGTTTGGATATTTATCAAAAGGCAGGGTAATCCCTGCCTTTTTGTTTTTGGGTAGGGGATAATTGATTGTGGAATGTCTCCTTGGGTTTCGCTGTTGATTTTTAAGCTTAACGCGAGCCATCTCACCGAACTGTGTTGTTCCTTACCCAGAAAAAAAGGAGAAGATCATGCGTACATTTGTACTCGGTATCCTTACCGCTTTACTCGTTGTCCCCGCTACACTTTTTGCGGCACGACTGAAGATATATTCTTACCCCAAACAGATAGCCCCGGGACAAATGGCTGTTATCATTTTCGAGAATCCGAACCTCGAAGAAACCATTGATCGCTCAAGCTGCACTGCCGAAAAACTCTTGTCCTGGATAAAACAGGATATACCAATTCTTCGCATTGAACAAAAAGGCAAGCAGATATTTACTTCACTTGGCTCCTATAAGACACTCGGAGATTCTGCAATGGCTACCTTTATGGTACCAACGACACTTGTTGAAGGTGATGCGACACTTTTTATCTTGAATGACAGAGATGCGTCTGTGCCGTATAAGTTTTCAGTTACTCCTGCGGCAGAAGTGAAACTCCATCGTATTGATGGTACTGTCAAACCTCTCGAAAAACTTAGAGTTGTCGGCGAAGGATTTCTTCCGTCAACGATGGTTGACCCAACGAATATTATCACCGAGCTTGACCTGAATGTCGGTTACAACAAAATGTCCAAATCAGAGCAATACACATTGCTCAATAGACGTATTCAGACAGATTGGGACCGCGTCGTGACTGGTAACTTCCTCTTCATCGAGCAAAACGGAAAACAGTGGAGAATTTTTGTCGAGAGTTGCGGAATGGCTCCCGGCGGGCTTGCTCTCGAGTTCACCGCTCCGCCTGATCTCAAACCCGGCACTGCAAACCTATCTATGATGATTCGAAAAGACAAAGTGGAGTACGCAAGAAGCGCACCGCTAACGGTGAATGTTCAATAGGAATAAATATTTTCTATTTACAGCAAGTGCTATTCTCGTTATAGCACTTACTATTTATAGCTCTCCGCTTGGTGCATGTTCATGTGTTCCGCCACCACCTCCGAAAGAAGCACTCATCGGGGCTGATTGTGTTTTTATCGGTAAGATTGTCAGCTACGACTATCTTGATACAAATATGCGGCATGCTAATTATGGAAGTTCAGACGACTTGTACCGACATCTTTTTCTCGTAGAAAAGGTATGGAAAGGCCAAGTCAAAGATACTATTGAAATAATATGTGCCCGCGATGGAGTAAGTTGTGGGTACTATTTTATGGAAGACCAAAGTTATCTTGTCTATGCTCGGAGACGTTATGCAGACACAACCCAACTCTCAACCGGTCTATGTTCAAGAACAAAACACATAAGCCGAGCAGATGAAGACCTAAAAGACCTCGGAGAAGGTATCAACGTTAAATAAAGCTATGATAAATGGTTATTACTTTCTGTAGGTAAGGTAAAATATATTTGTGACCAGAGCATATTCTCCCTTGTTATACTTCGCACTTCATGCCAAAGGGAAGACAATACCTCGATTCGATAGACCAATCCACCGAGCGGATACGCCGCTCGAATGTTGACCGCGTCCGCAAGAAAGATATTCGCCACCGCGAACGTATCGAAAAAGAGCCGAAGAAAACCGATGAGTCACTGCTTCGCGCGCGAGTCATTGGCTCGGAGAGCGCCTACTACCATTTGATGACTCCCGAAGGCGAGGGGTACAAGGCGAAGACCATCAAGAGCACGACTTCCGAAAATCAGAATTCAACGCTCGTCACTGTCGGCGATGAGGTGGGTATCGAACTTGGTATTGAAGGCGGTGATAATATTATTCGCACGGTTTATACACGTAGAACAAAGTTATCTCGCAAGGCACATAAACGAAAAGATGTTTTCGAGCAGGTCATCGCCGCGAATGTAGATCGGCTGCTTATTATTTCGAGTTCTATCGAACCACAGTTTTTATCATCGGTCATTGATAGGTATATCGTCGCAGGTCTTGAAGGCGATCTTGAAATAGTTATCGTTGTCAATAAAGCGGATCTATTAGTGCTTGACCCACGCCGCGAATTTATTCATGATGCACTTGACCATTACGCATCACTTGGATACGGTTCGTTTCTCACATCAAGCGAAAGCGGCGAAGGTATTGACACACTTCGTGATTCACTCGAAGGAAAGGTCAGCGTACTTGCAGGCCGCTCCGGAGTGGGGAAATCTTCGATCGTCAACAAACTGATGGGAGATGAGTCGGCGAAGATAGGAGTACTTACCCGCAAAGAACGCCGCGGGGCACATACGACGACGAACTCCGTGATGGTACCTCTTGCCGGGTCAGTGAATGCTTTTATTATTGATACACCTGGTGTCAGAGAGTTTTTCAATCATGAACTCGATGCGGATAATCTGAAATTTCATTACGCCGAGTTTGCTCCGTATCAGTACCAGTGCGACATGACAAATTGTACTCATACCCATGAGCCGGGATGCGCTGTCTATGCAGCAGTCGAAGAAGGTAAGATACCCGGATGGCGGCATAACAGTTATCTTATGATTTATGAAGAAGCAGTTGCGGAACGGAAGAAACGCGATAGTGGTATGTAAATGACACAAATTTTACTTTAATTATTTCTTATGAAAAAAACACTTGCATTATTTATTGTTCTCGGGCTTATCAGCTGCTCAAAGAAAGAAGAAGAAGCACAGATACAGCCAACACCTGAACCGGCTACGGCAGCAGCCCCAGCACCACCACCGGTAGAGCCGATAAAGAGCGGCGACACTACCATCAATCCTTCGGGCTTGAAATACATTGATGCCAAAGTAGGCAAAGGCGCTTCACCAAAGGCAGGGCAAACCGTTTCGGTAATGTACACAGGGAAGCTTGTTGACGGTACTCCGTTTGATTCGAATCAGGATCCGAAGTTCGGACATCCGGAGCCGTTGAAGTTTACAGTCGGTGCAGGCAGAGTTATTCAGGGTTGGGATGAAGGTTTTCTGACGATGAAAGTTGGCGGCAAACGCAAACTCATCATTCCACCGCACCTTGCATACGGCTCACAGCCGCCTCCGGGAAGCAACATTCCGGTAGATGCATGGCTCATCTTTGATGTAGAACTCATCGGTGTACAGTAAGTATAGTCTTATCTTATGCGGGTGGTTCGCCGCCCGCATCTCTACTAGTCTCCCACGACTTCATCTGTTTGCCTAAGACTCTTCTCGAACGTATCTTGTAGATATATTTTTCCTTTACTTTAGAAAGCATGTCCTCTGCTTCAGGGATATGAACTCTATGTACACGCCACATTGCTTTTGCTATGTATGATGATTTCCTCCAGAGTGAGGTCCTTATCGGGGAGAACGGATCAGGGCGAAATGTTGACTTTACTTGCCGTTTTAGAGCATTCCAATAACAGTACCACAGCGGATAAGCAAGGTAGATGATGGTATCGGCATTATTAATACGTTCTTGCATCGTTGATTGATATGACCACCCTTCAACGATCCACTTATCACGCAAAAGCACCTCGCGAAGTTTGCCGACCATTGGTTCAAGACCAACAGGCTCGCCTGTTGAGGAGAATGTCATAAGATCAAGATGCGTGACAGGGATATCTAGCATTTTGCCAAGCCCGATAGATAAAGTAGATTTACCCGAACCCCCATTTCCGATGATCATGATCTTTTTTCCCATGTCACAAAAATACAGAGAACCGAGTAACAAATTTTAGAGTTATATTTGTGGGGAATTGTCCCATAAAGTGGGGTATGCCTATTATTTCTCTTAACCGGGCTGGGGTATGCGAAAAGAAATCGATCTTGGTGGTAGTACGCAGGTGAATGCTCGTGGAGCATCTCGCTCGCGGCGTTTGGACGACTTAGATAGTCCAAACGGCTACGCCGTACCCGAAGAATTTGATGACGAGTATTTTAACGTCCCCGAGCCGAACGGCTCACGCCGAATTTCTATTCCACCTGTAGAACGCACCGAAGCTGCTCCGCGACGTACACGGAATGCGCGTCAGATGCCCAAGCGCCTCTCCGAAGAACTTTCCGAACAAGTCGAAGCTGATGCTTTTGAAGAAGAAGAGATAGATGAACAGGCGAAGAAACCCCGCGCCCGCCGCCGCTACACAAAACAAGAAGCCGGCGAACAGATACCATTAGAGTTAAAAGCGAAAGCAAAGAAGCCCGATACATCTGTCAAGCAACGACAGACACTCGGGGTGTTGCTTATCATGTGTGCGATACTTATCACGTTATCAGTGATAAGTTATTCACCGCTCGACGCTCCGCAAGCCGAGACAAACATGGGCGACCTTCCGGCAGTCTTTACGCGAAGTGATCCGGTCGTAAATGCTCATGCTGATACTGTTCAGAACTGGTTAGGGCTTATTGGCTCGATGATGGCGGACTTCTTTATCAATAAGACCATCGGGTATGCAGCGATAATTTTCCCGCTCTTACTTGGCGCATGGTCATTAGCATTTTTTAAATTCACCACTCGTCAGCGTCGTAAGCTTACTATAGCTACATCGTTCATTCTCGTCTCAGCGGTTCTCTTCTCCGCAACGGTTGGCACAATGCAGCTTATCAATGCTTTCCCTGAAATCCCAAGAGAGTGGGCAGGAGCAGTTGGGCAGTTCTTGGGTCAGTCGTTCACGCGGCTTATCGGCTCTATCGGTTCGCTTATCATCTTTGCAACAAGTTTTATCGTGATGCTTGTCTTCTCTGTTGATCTTGATGTCGAGCGCACCTTCATGCGCGGCAAAGAGATGTGGGAAAAGATGCTCGGTCTTGTTCGCATGAAACTTGCGGAGTTCTGGGATAAACGCGAAGCAAAACGTGCACTCAAAGCAGAGCAAGTAGTAATAGAAGAAGTCGAAGAACCGAGAGAAGAAGTCATCCCAACAAAAGAGAAAAGAACTTTTTTTGGAAAGAAGACGGAAGAAGTAGTTACAGCAGCTGCTATTACTTCTACAATACCGGAAGTTATTATCGCGCAACCAGCTTTGCAAGAGACAGAAGAACCTCTTGCAACATCTACGGCACAGAGCGATGAGATGAACCCTGCCCGCGACATCATTTCTATTCGCCGTGATTCATCTGTACCAAAACCCGATGACAAAGCACCCTTCTTAAAAGTCCGCCCGGCTCCGAAGAGCGTTGATACGAAAACTGTACTTAATCGTCTTTCTAAGACGGAAGGTGAAATGCTCGGCAATGGCAATGCTGCGCGTCTGGCAAAGCTCTCTGCGGGTGCAACGGGCATTCCATCGGCACCGCGCTCGGTTCGTATTCTTCCGACTGATCTTGAAGAAGAGAAGATAACTCCGAAGCCGGTAGAGATACCGCTATTGCTCGAAGTTATTGACACTGCTCCTGTTATTCCGATAGGGAGTAAAATAACACCAACAGTAGGAGAGGAAGATATTCCTACCGTTACTATCGGTGATGAGAAAGTTTTAAGCAATGAAGTTCTTCCGCATTCTGCTGATGAAGACTTTAGAGGTATAGTTGTCGAGCATCAGATCGCGAGCAAAGAGATAGCAAAAGAGATTCGCAGAGACCGCGACATTTCTTCACCTACACTCTTTCCCGACGAGCGTTCTTTCTTGCCCGAGAATCCCTACAACGAAGTGCTTAAGAATTATCATCCGCCTTCACTTGAGATACTTACTCCACCAAGACCGGAAGATGAAGTTGAAGCCGATAACGAAGAGCTTACTGCGAAGGGTCGTTTACTTCGCGATAAGCTTGCAACATTCGGCGTAGAGATAGAGAACATCACCGTTACACCCGGTCCTGTCGTGACGCTCTATGAATTCACTCCTGCTGAAGGTGTGAAAGTTTCTGCTGTTGGTAACCTGACCGATGATATTGCTCTTGCAATGAAAGCCAGAGGCATTCGTATCATCGCGCCGATGCCTGGTCGCGGAACGATCGGTATTGAGATACCGAACGACAATCCGAAGATGGTGACGATGCGTTCACTGATGCAGAATCCTGTATTCACAAATTCGAAGATGAACTTGCCTGTCGCTCTTGGCAAGACGATATCGGGGGATGTCTATGTAGATGATCTCTCGAAGATGCCGCATTTGCTTATTGCAGGTGCGACGGGCTCCGGTAAATCCGTTGGAGTCAACGGCATCATCACGTCGCTATTATATGCAAAGAGCCCACGTGATGTGAAGTTCGTTATCGTTGATCCGAAAAAGATCGAACTATCGCTCTATAAAGCACTTCGTAGTCACTTCTTAATCGTATCACCTGAAGCTGGTGAAGATATTATCACTACTCCGCAGTTCGCAGTGCTTGCATTAAAGGCATTGGAAGTTGAGATGGAGCGTCGCTATGACCGCCTCGCAAAAGCGGCAGTTCGTTCGCTTGCGGATTACAATTCAAAAGTAGCGCAAGGCAAACTTCGCTCGACAAGTGAAGAGCAGCATTATCATCTTCCATACATCGTTGTCATCATTGATGAGCTTGCTGACCTGATGATAACGGCAGCACGCGAAATCGAAGAGCCGATATGCCGCCTGGCACAAATGGCGCGTGCCGTTGGTATCCATCTTATCCTTGCTACCCAGCGTCCGTCAGTTGATGTTATCACCGGCGTTATCAAAGCGAACTTTCCGGCGCGTATCGCATATCAAGTAGCGACGAAAGTTGATTCGCGTACTATTCTTGATACGATGGGGGCAGAACAGCTTCTTGGTAATGGTGATATGTTGTATTTGCCAAGCGGCACTCCGAAGCCGATTCGTTTGCAAGCGCCGTATATTTCTACTGATGAGGTAGAAGCAGTTGTTGAGGCAATATCTTCACAGCAAGGACAAGGGTTAAGTTATTCACGCCCCTGGACTCTGCCGTCGCTCAAACAAAAGGGTGGCACAGGCGGAGCAGGTGATAACGGCGAACGCGATGAGCTATTTGATGAAGCGGCATGGACGGTCTTCCGTCATCAGCAGGCATCAACATCAATGCTCCAGCGCAGATTAAAAATTGGTTACTCCCGCGCAGCGCGTATCGTCGATGAACTCGAACGCTACGGCATCGTTGGCTCCGGCGACGGTTCCAAAGGCAGAGAAGTCCTCATCGAGCAAGAATCCGAAATGGAACTCGTGATGCGGAATTTGTAAATAAAGACTCCAGATACAACTCTATCGCTTCTTTGATATTATCTTTTGCTTCTTGGTATGTATCGCCGCAGCTATGACAACCGCGAAGGGCAGGGACATATGCATGGAAGGCATCCTCGTCGGGTTCGATAACAATAGTATAATTATAGTACTGCATGATATTGCTCCTATCTATTAAACCTACTTGTTCACAGAAGAAATCCCCTTCACCCTTCACAGTTACAATGACTCTTCGTTTGAGGGTGATGTTGTTTACAATGTCAACAATAACAATAACCTCAAGGTACCGGGTCATATCCGCCCGGATGCATCGGGTGGCATCTGCCGATACGCTTTATCCCCATCCATACCCCTTTGAATACTCCGTATTTCGTTATTGCATCTGCCATATACTGCGAACAAGTCGGCTGGAAACGACAATTACTCCCCAAGTAGGGAGAAATAAGCTGTTGATATAGTCGTATGAAAAAGACGAATATCTTGCGCATTTTTGACCTTGCCTATGTATCTCTAACAGTAAAAAATGTAATGTGTTCTTCCTCCTTGTGTAACTGCTGACATGAAAATAGCATTATTACTTTATGACGATAAGTAAACTTTTCCCTGTATTGCTCGGGCTATCATGCTTGATTTGCTCTTGTGCCGTTGAACCTCAAGCGGAAAAAACATATAGTGCTTCTGGCATTGCGCATCTTATGGATACGACTGGTGGAAATTACAGGCAAGCAGACGACAGCAGAGGAGTACTCGTAACTGTTGAAGGGACGAACTTACAAACATATACTGACTCAACAGGATACTTTGAGCTTCCTAATATACCTTTTGATAAACACACGTTTTACTTTTATAAAGACGGATTTGGAGTGCAGCGTTCTACTGAAAAAAATCTAAATTACAATTTCCATAACGCTGATGATTTACATCATACTGACTATGCTACATTTTGGGTTGAAATAGTACCGCTATCACCATTGAAAGCAAGCATTGATTCTGTGTATTACAGTGATACTACCTACGTTCATACGTATCACAAAGATGTTGTAATCGGACCTCACGGAGATACAATAGACTTCGGCACACTACATAGAGATACTATTAATGTTGGTGACTCTCAGCTTACCATCGAAGGCAGTATCATCAATGAAAACGGATTTCCTGTATACTATAGCAACGTCGTATTATTCTTTAGCACATCACCTGATGTTTCATCGGATTCAGGTACATGGATTATGAGTAGAGGTTGCGGAGATTATCGGGACAATGCCTTTACTATAATCGGAACAAAGTATATGTTCCGCCTTTATGGACAAGAACTAAATCTCTTAAAGGAATCAGCTTTTACAAAAGGTACTACTCTCTATGTAGTTGCATACGCTCGTCCATTCCAACATGCATCATCAAGAGATGGCTTTGGTACAGAGTTTAAATCGGAAAACCATAATATACATCTTAGCGATTCCTTTCTCAAACGTTATTATACAACGATAGGTCGATACCCATCAGAAGTTAAGTCATTTATCTTGAAGTAACCTTCGTACTTAGAAGAGAAGACATTTTCTGAACATCTGCAGTAATATGCGCCCAATTACACTTCGCACTTGGTGGAGTTGTGATGCGGAGTAGGAGGAGTAGTTGCATGTTCTTTTCGTGAAGCGTATCTTTGATAGCGTTCATTTCTTCCGATATCCTAACTGCCTCGCGCATCCAGCGTTTGAGCTTGTTGCGCTCATGAGCGGGCTTGATGAATTTCTTCGGGGCATGGTAGAGGAAGAGTATTGCCGGAGCGTTCGCTTCGGGAAGCTCGCGCAACAAATATTTCCCCGATACAACCGACGTATCCTTCCCGGCACGACCGAGCGAACGACCTTCCTTGAAAAGCTCGTCAATATCGCGCACTAAGCGAAGTGGGGCGGTATGTACCTTGGAATTCATCTTGTAAAAAACAAAGAGCATCTCGGCGTTAGCCGAGATGCTCCAATAAAATGTCTAATTACGAGAACGAGAGTACGGCTTACCCGCGCTGTTCGTCGCTTGTCGTCAATTTATGACGTCCTTTTGCGCGGCGTGCTGCCAAGACGCGGCGTCCGTTGGCGGTAGCCATACGAGCACGGAATCCGTGTTTATTTGCGCGTTTGCGTCGGCTGGGCTGATAAGTACGCTTCATGATTCTTTCTTCCTATACAATTTAAGGACGCACAAAACACCCAGACACCCCCGAAAAGTTCAGTTTATCAACAAATTCCGAGTAAATTTCCCTCTCATCCCCCCTCCACGAATGTGGAGGGGGTTAGGGGGTGGCAACTCTTGCCCCCTTCTCCCTTGCAGGGAGAAGGGCTGGGGATGAGGGTAGAATCTACTACTCCTTCACCACCTTCACAGTCTTGACTTCCCCACTCGGGGTTGATAGCCGCACATAATAGCTTCCCGAACTCCACGACTTCGATTGCAGTGACAGGATATGCTCCCCATCCTGCTTATATCCTTGCCCTTCGGAATACACCGACCTACCGAGCAGATCAAAGACATCTATCCGCACCATCCCGCTCTTAGCAAGCCGATACTTCAACTCCAACACATCCGCAAACGGATTCCGAGTTGCAATTAGCTCACCGAGGCGGGGTTCGTGGGTGGCAGATACAGCACCTTGATTTGGTCCGCGAAGGATTGTTAAGTCGAGGTCTTCGAGAGTAGGAAGAGTAGTATCAAAAGGTGTAGCTATTGAGTCTTTCACAGTATCACGCCAGTAGCCATACGCGTCTATAATTGTTTGGTTATAAATCTTATCAAAATCCTCGCCAAATATGAAATTGCTAAGGCATTTCTTACTTTCGTGAATATACTTCAAGATAGCCGCGAACCCTAAGACATCATATCCACGACCTTCAAAGTACCCAGAAGTAACTAGAATGACTTCAACATCAGCACAATAATAGTTAGTATCAGGGTTATAATACAATACCTTCTTTAACCATTCGCGAAGTTCAACCCACTTTTGTTCTGGGTCTAACTTTTTATTTTTTTCTACAACATCGCTAATGTCACTAAAGGAATGATAAGACCAATCCAAATAGGCACATTGCTCAATAAAAAGCCTTAGTGTATCATTTGCGCGTTCCCACCACTCACTTACTCTATTACGACTTCCTCTATCTTCGAGGTAGCCACAATATTGTAGTAGTGAGTCAAGAGAATCAGACTCAATTGACTGGGAGAATTGGTTGCCATAGTGTGTGCCAAAGTCATAACTCTCTCCGCATTGCGGTGCATCACCACTCCAACCCGGAATTGTTGTGCGTCCGGTTGATTGATCAAATGAGATACCCTCAATATATTTACTTTGCCCAAACGCAACTAACGGCGCGGCACAGAGAACCAGAAAAAGAATGATATTTCGCATGGATAAATAAACTTCCCAAAAGTAGGAAATGATTGCAAGAATCGGAGGGTGCCCATGG
>JBKJTT010000088.1:0-65466 GCA_046590205.1 Kapaibacterium sp. (SeqCode) | reverse complement strand
AAAGAGTATTATCTGAAAGTAACAGCTGGACTTGTCAGTGATAGACGAGGAAATATCATCGAAGATACGAATATGGTAGTCAAGTTTATTGTCCCTGGAAATACTGTTGATACATTTAACGCGCCACTGTTCCTCGGAGCTTCTATTGTCGATAGTACATTCGATGCAAACAGAAAACTCAACGTCCGTCTTCGATTCTCAAATCCTATTGGCTCAATGGTTGAAGAGGCAATATCAATCAAAGACAGCTCCGGAAAGATCATCCCCATTCAAGTTATTGATATAGATGCTACAGATATGCTTGTCACAACAGTAGATTCGATGCGAAGTAATGAGTGGTACACATTAACCTTGACGACAAACAAAGTCCGAAGTCTTGTCTATGAATATCCTCAAAACTTCAAAGATACAGTACACACGATACGGTTCAAGACCTTTGACACTGAACAAACAGGAAACATCACCGGCACAATAACCTTCAATGACTCGCTCTATAATCCGTCGGAATCTCGAATTGTAGTCGAAGTGATAAATCCATCAGTAAACTTCAAAGAGCGGAAGGTACTATCGGAAGGAAGAAGTTCTTATAGTTTTACATCACTGCCGAGAGGTAAATATCAAGTCAGAGCATTTTTAACACAACACCCCGATAATTTCTTTGATGTCGGAAGAATTACACCGTTCCGCTTTGCATTCCCGAGCGGTGAATATGGCACGGAGATAGATATCCGACCCCGCTGGACGGTAGATAAAGTGGACTTTGAAATAAAATAGGTATCTTTGCTCTTCAAACTTTGTACGAATGGAGCATAAACCAAAACTAAAACGCGCCTTAACTCTCTTTCCGACAACAGCAATCGTCATTGGCGCTGTTATCGGGTCAGGCATCTTTGCCACTCCTGCCGGTATGGCACGAGGCCTTGGCGATGCAACGACATTGCTTGTCATCTGGGCTGTTGCAGGGGGGTTGACTCTCTTCGGCGCACTAACCCAATGCGAACTTATCGGGCAAATGCCGCGAACCGGAGGACTTTACGAATACTTCCATACTATATATGGTGAACGGATTGGCTTCCTTTATGGATGGGCGAATTTTATGATTGCAGGGTCCGGTGCTATTGCAGCTATTGCTATCATTTTCGCAAATTACTTCGGTGAGTTCGTCTCACTTCCCCATCTCTCCGCTGAATGGGAACAGCTACCGATGCATATCCCATTACTTGGAGATATTTTTCCATTCGATGATATTGGCGCAAAACTTGTCGCCGGTTCTATTATAGTACTCTTGACATATATCAATATCCGAGGAGTGAAAGTCGGGGCAACGCTTCAAACGATTTCAACCAGTGCCAAAGTTATTGCTATCATCTCAGTTCTTGTTGTTGCCTTTATCGTTGGATCTCATGTTGGCTCGACCGTCAACTGGTCAGGTGTGACACCCGAAGGAATGGGGTTATCAGGTTGGGGACTTATCACAGCAATAGCTGCGGCAGTAACAGGAGCATTTTGGTCGTATGACGGCTGGGGAAATGTATCGTATATTGGCGGCGAAGTTAAGGAGCCGCAAAAGACAATACCAAGAGCTATCATCCTTGCAACGATCACATTTATTACTCTGTATTTGTTAATGAACCTTGCCTACTTTTTCATACTACCAATCGGTGAAGTAGCAAATGCGGTAGGAGATAGGGTAGCATCAGCAATGGTCACGAAAGTTATTGGTGGAGCCGGCGGAGCACTTGTTGCGGCAATGATAATGCTCTCAACATTTGACACAACGAACTCCGGCATTTTAACTAATGCACGAGTCTATTATCAAATGGCATCCAAGAAGTTATTTTCGCATCATGCGGCAAAAGTGCATCCGAAATATCAAACACCTTACGGCGCATTAATGATGCAAGCGGCTTGGGCATTATTCCTTGTCTTTACAGGATCATTTGGCTTATTACTTGATATGTATATTTTTGTTAACTGGCTGCTCTATGTATTTATGGCAATTGGCGTATTTGTCTTACGTAAACGCAACCCTGACGCAGAGAGACCCTTTAAGGTGCCCGGTTACCCCTATGTACCTGCTATCTTTATTATTTTTGCGACACTGTATGTTGTTGTGACGCTTATTACTGACATTAAAGCATACAATGCTGGCGAGAGAGTATTTTTGCAAAGTGTGATGGGACTTGTACTTGTCTTATCGGGTTTACCATTTTATTATTTTTGGAAATATAAAGACCGTGCAACCAATTGATATACTCGGTATCGCCGCTCATCCTGACGACGTAGAGCTTTCCTGCGCAGGGACAATGCTGCTTGCAAAGAAGCTCGGGAAACGCACCGGAATACTTGATCTTACATATGCAGAGCTTTCGACGCGTGGGAATCTTGAGTCTCGTGCGAAAGAGACAGAAGAAGCATCCAAAATTCTCGGGCTTGATTGGCGTGGCAATCTTGGTCTGCCTGATGGCAACATCGAGATTTCAAAAGAAAATGTCAATAGGTTGGTGAAGGTTATTCGTGAACTTCGTCCGACCATCTTACTTACACCCCATCATTCAGAGCGTCACCCCGACCATGAAGCAGCATCAGAGCTTGCCAAACAAGCGACATTCTTTGCTGGTCTTCGTAAGATAGAGACAAAGGGTGATGATGGCTCATTGCAAGAACCATACCGACCACTCCTTGTCTTACACTTTATGCAAACCTATACCTTTGACCCCAGTGTCATTATAGACATCTCTCCAGTTTTTCAAGATAGGATGAAAGCTGTCAATGCCTTTAGCTCACAGTTAGGTGTATCAATGGCAGGGAAACGAGTTGATGCGGCAAACGAACAGGATACTTTCTTAACCCAATCGGGTTTTTATGAATGGATCGAAGCGCGAGCCAGACACTATGGGATGATCATCGGGGCGGAGTTCGGTGAGCCGTTCTGGACGTATGAAGCAGTAGGTACGCGAGATCCGTTTGCACTGGTTACAAAAAAGATAGCATAAGGTTTGTTCTTTACTCGTCAAAAGATCGTCCTCGCTTTGCTTGCAAGTGTTTTTTTCTTGCAGTTGTTCGGCTGTACGGCACCGAATATCAACATGACTCAATCCAACTGCGAACCAAATCTCACACTCTGCCAACCATCGTCATATAAAGGTGGAGGTGTTGATACCGCAATTATGTATCCCGGATACTACGTCTATTCCCTTCACGAACTACCTGAACCATATAATTCTGCTCGCAATGAGTATGCTATATCTCATTATGCTAATACTGCATTAGTCAGTTCTGATAGAGAAAGAGTCTATGCAGGGTATCCGCAAGTCATCTATAAAATTTCTGATAAAGCTCTAAAGGTAATAGAAGATGATTCACTTATTGTCTATGGTACGCCTGTATACTGTAGAGCGGATAGTAAGTTATATTTTAGCGCCAAAGCACCAAATGACGAACCGGGGGACTTCGACCTTTATACAGCGACATATAATGAAAGCACTAACTCATTAACAGAGATTCTACCTATCATCGCAATAAACCATCTTCATACATTTGAATCTCAACCTGCTCTTAGTCCCGATGGTAAAACTCTCTTTTTTACAAGCGATAGACCTGGTGGAATGGGCGGAGTGGATATTTGGTCATCATCACGAAGTTCACTCGGAGCAAATTGGAATGAGCCTACTTCCGCCTCGACAATAAATACACCTTGCGACGAGCTTTTCCCATCTTTCTCGTATGACGGAAAATTTTACTTCTCATCGAACGGACATCAAACTGTTGGTGGCTATGACATCTTCCAAGTAAAGTTTGTGAATGGATCATTCTCTGACGTAAAGAATGCAAGCACACCGATTAACACCGCTTTTGATGAACTCTCGGCTTCTATCCCGAACGACTCGCTCTGCTACTTTACAAGCAATAGAGCGGCGGAGCACGGTGGCTTTAATATATTTTCCTTAAAGCGTTCAAAGCTCACTCCGAAGCAAGCAGAGCTTTATGCATCACGACAAAGCATGACGCCGCCTGATACGAGAGTCTTCCCTGAAAGTCTTGACGCTTTAGCACTTATTGCCGCTGATTCATCACCTATTACAGTCAAGGGAAAAGTACGCTCTGCAAAAGACACTACAAAATCTCCAACTGATGCTACGGTCTTCTGGCGAGATGTAAAGACAGAAAAAGAACTGGGCAGAAAAAAGACTGATTCAGTAGGTGATTATACGATCAACATACCACGTGGCAAAGAGTATGATCTCGGTGCAGAAACCAAGGAGCAGTTCTACGACATCAAACGTCTTGACCTTCGTGACGTTCAAGGACCGGTTATCACCGCTCCTACACTGAACATCCCCGATACGTTACTGCTTCGCATCAACTTCCCTTTCAACGATGACAGCAATCCGTATGACTTTGTTATAAATGATGATGGCTCGCAATCCGGGCAGCAGTGGAAGATAATGCTGGATATTGTAGCTACTTCTATAAATAGTTATACACAAGAATTGAAGGAGGTAGTAGTCATCGGTCATACAGATTACTTTGGGACGAATGCTTTTAATAAAGACCTTGCTTCGCGACGGGCTTCGTTCATTGTATCAGAACTTGTCAAGCGTGGTGTACCAAAGAGATTACTTCGCATCATTTCAAAAGGAGAAGAAGAACCACTTCCGATGCGAGAGAATGAGGATGATGAACTCTATCGTATGCGGTTACGGCGTGTTGAATTTGTAAAAGTGTTCAAGAGGTCAAAGTAGTATGACATCTAAACTATATCTATGGATTTGTCTATTTGTAGTTGGTTTATCCATTATTGGATGCTCAGGCTCTGTTCCGTATCAAATAACCAGAACAGAAACCGACCATTATACCATCACGACTCGTGATACAACCATTAACGAGCAGATACGAAATAACCCCGGCTCATCGGAAGATAACGGTGTTGTCTTTCCTTCGTCAAAAACACGACGAATCTATCGCGAGACAATGTCGCATGACTCATCCTATGACCGAAGCTACCCCGCATTCCTTCGCTTCGGCGGACTTGAGTTTGCATCAACGCATACAGGTGCTCCGGGACCGGGGCATGGTGCAGGTATCCTTGGCGTCTATTCTCTCTTTGATTCAAGTATGTTCAACAATCTTATTGGAGAGAAAGAAAAGACATTTTTCCAAGGGCATATTTTACGCATCATACCTATGGAATATCGACTACGCTGGTTTAACGATGCACCTGACTGGACATGGGGCATGAGTGCTTATGAGAACATCGCACAGAATGACGACGAAAATAAATTCCTTACAAGTATCGGCGCGAACCTCTATATTCGCAAACGTTTTTGGCTCCGTGACATAAAGCCATTTCTTATCTTCTCACCCTTCGTTGGTATTAGTGCTGTTCCATCGACATATATCAATCTCGGTGGTGAACTCACGCTTGGTTCGTATGGCGGGTTTAACTTACGTGCCTATGCAGGTGTTGCTTATGGCTTTACTTGGCAGTTCTATCGGTCAATAGGAGGTGAGGCCTTACCAACGATTACCACTCCATATATTGGTCTTGGAGTAAGCGCACTTGACTTTATCAATAAACCTGCCGATCTTGTTCGAGAGTGGAAAGACTATGCCCACTCTGCCGTTGAGATTAACGTCTTGAATATCGAGCCCATGTACGCTACTGCGGGCTATCCAAATCTCTTTGATACAACGACATTTAAGATACCTCTGACAGGAGTAACGCTTGAACTTGCAACAGCTCACTTTCCTCTGAATAATCTGTTCAACGGAAAATTTTGGGCTGGCACAACGCTTTTCAAGTTGTTTGCACCAGGATACAACCAACAAGGATTTAGCGTACTGCCGTTACGGTTTGGATACAGAGAGTATCTCTTCGCTGAAGATTTGACAGTCGAGCCACAAATAGAACTAAGCTATTACCCCTCTCAAATGGTAAACATCTCGACGAAGTTAAAGTTGAACATGTTCAATGGCTTTACCATGGGATTCACGGTTGGATATGTATCCGGATCACCCGGTGCGTATCTACCCGCTGCATTTAGTGAAATTAACAACAACTACGCAAAATCGCTAACCGAATTTAATACGTTCTATTTTGGCTTTACGATAGGCATCTTCGACCGTTACTTCACACCCGAACGAGTAAAAGAAATGGAAGCGTGGCCGCAATGAGGAAGTTCTTCATTATATCGCTCATATTTCTCTTAAACGGATGTGATCCATACCGATTTAAGATGCTTGGGCACACTAACCTCAAAGGTAGGATACACTCTTCACTTGAGACCGTGCATGTTGAAGAAAAGTATTTTGACATTTGTGAGAATGGCTGTGTAGCTCTCGAACTACCCACAGCAACGCAATACTCTATCTCTTTCTATGCCCAAATCAAAAGCGGCGAGGGTTTCCGCATCCTTGCTCGCTCACGAGTTGAAGAGACATTGATAGATTCCGGTGTCGTCGTAAGTGTCTCTGATAAGTATGTTTCGGCAGATAAAGACGAGAAGAATCTCTCAAGTTTAAAGTCACCCGATTTCAATAATGATAACGTCGTCTTTGTTAATCTCTATAATGATGAGAAGTACTTACAGGTTGTAATAGGATGTGATACGTTATTGAAGTATCATCCCGAAGGTCCCGCAACTGATGACTTGGTCATTACAAGTATCGGTAAGAGTAGCACGAGGATATTCACACCGGTTTGGAAGGACTTGGAAGTCGAAGACGATACGCGAACCCCTGCCGCTGTTAATCCGTTATAGGGGTTCATGTCGGGAAAAAAGGTATATATTGAGACGTATGGCTGCCAAATGAACGTGGCAGATACGGAAGTCGTCCTTTCGGTGCTGAAACAGTCCGGCTATGAACCGACGGTTTCGCTCGATGAGGCAGACCTTGCATTCATGAATACCTGTGCCATCCGTGAGAATGCCGAAGAGAAGATTTGGAACCGCCTTGATCACTGGAAAGGCATCAAACGCCGCAACCCTGACCTTGTAATGGGCGTCTTAGGTTGTATGGCAGAACATCTCCGCAAAGACCTCCTCCAGTCCTCTCATAACATCGTTGACCTTGTTGTCGGACCCGATGAGTACCGCAAACTTCCAGCACTCATAGATTCTACCCGTTCATCTGGTGAGAGCGGCATAGCGGTCAAACTATCCCGTACCGAAACATACGAGGACATTGTCCCCTTCCGTGCAGAAGGAATTAGCGCATTTATCTCTGTAATGAGAGGATGTGATAAGTTCTGTACGTTCTGCGTCGTACCATTCACAAGAGGACGAGAACGTTCAAGAAGCATTCAATCCGTCGCCGATGAATGCAAACAGCTTGAGCAACAGGGATTCCGTGAGATTACGCTTCTTGGTCAGAATGTGAATTCCTTCGAAGATGAAGGAAAAGATTTTTCAGACTTGCTCGAAGCATGTGCGAAGGCAGTACCAACTGTTCGCCTCCGTTATACGACAAGCCACCCACAAGACTTCGACCAAAAGCTTACCGATACAATGGC
The DNA here is from genome assembly GCA_046590205.1 of Kapaibacterium sp. (SeqCode). Taxonomy (GTDB): domain Bacteria; phylum Bacteroidota; class Ignavibacteria; order Palsa-1295; family Palsa-1295; genus DATDEW01. The sequence goes on along the minus strand of JBKJTT010000088.1, from coordinate 57,950 downwards.
AAGCTATGATAACATTTGCAAGTATATCCACCTCCCTCTTCAATCCGGCTCCGACCGTATCTTGAAGTTGATGAACCGCACTTACACAAGTGCTCACTATATGTCCATCGTCGAGATGATAAAGAAGGCAATGCCCGAAGCGGCGCTTTCAACAGACATCATCGTCGGCTTCTGCTCCGAAACGCTCGAAGACCATGAGATGACAAAGCAGATCATGCGAGAAGTTGAGTATGAAGGCGCATATATGTTTAACTACTCACCTCGCCCGAATACAAAGGCATACGATACACTTGCAGATGATGTACCGGATGAAGAGAAGTCTCGCCGTCTTGCCGAGATAATTTCTATGCAAAATGAAATATCTGCACGAAAGAATTTGACGGAAATCGGCAAAGAGCATACCATTTTGGTCGAAGGTCGCTCAAAGAAGAATGTAGATGATTGGAAAGGCAGAACCGATTCAAACAAGATGGTCGTCTTCCCACGTATTGATGCAGAAGTCGGCGAATATCGCAATGTCAGAATCCTCCGTTCTAACTCGGCAACACTCATCGGAGAACTTACCGACGTTAAGAGTTCGCCAAACCGAGAGAAGCATACCTCACAGGACAGAGGCGAAGTCCTCTATGACCTTACCCCGCTTGTCATATCAAGCGTATCGGAATCTGAACATGCAGGGATAGAACAGCCCGCCGCATTACTCCCTATACTGCAATAAATTATTGTTTTTTTGAAACAAGTAGTTGCAGTTTTGAGTCTAATACCGCAAATTAAAATTCTATATACAACTCATATGTTTATTATTGATATTCTAAATAAAAGCTGGCTACTCTATCCGTTCGACGAACCAGTCATCATGGAAGAAAAAAACATGACCTACCTCGATACGAATATGTTCTATCTTTAAGTTCTGAAGTTACATACATGGACTCACATATTTTCTCCTTCACCAGATGGGTACTTTTTGGTTTAGTTATACTTTGCACCGCTATCACAAGCACTGCACGTCCTCGTGAAGGTAAGCTCCTCACAACTGAGACAAAAAATGTACTCCCAGATTCTCTTGATGGAATAATATCCGGTTATGTGAAAGATTCTGCATCCGGTGAGACCATCATCGGTGCGACGCTTCGTATCCGAAACTTGAAACGCGGTGCAGTTACGAATAAAAGCGGCTACTTTGCGCTTTATGTTCCGGCAGGGCGTGAAGTAATCGTTGATATAACTTCCGTTGGATATACTCCTACGTCTCGAGCCTATACGCTACGTGCTGATGAAAAAAGAAACGAGAATATCCTTATGAACGAGTCAAAAGTTCAAGGGCAGGAAGTTGTCGTTCAGACGGATAAAGAAAAAGAACAGCGCGAAGCGACACAAGTCTCAAGAGTGAATATCCAACCCGCTCAAGTTGCCTCGATACCAAAAGCCGGCGAGCAAGATCTGTTCCGTATCCTTCAACTTATTCCTGGCATTCAGACAATCAGCGAAATATCTGCCGGGCTCTATGTCCGTGGTGGCTCACCAGATCAGAACCTTATTTTGCTGGACGGCTCAACATTGTACAATCCAAATCACTTCTTCGGATTTTTCTCGACATTTAATAGCGACGCCATTAAAGACGTTGACCTGATCAAAGGAGGATATCCCGCACAGTTTGGTGGCCGTCTTTCTGCTGTTATCAATGTAACGAATAAAGATGGAGACCTCTATCGAACACGAGGTAAACTTTCGCTGGGGCTTATCTCAAGCCGCGGCACAATAGAAACACCTATAGGTGATGGTGCTCTCACTCTTTCTGCTCGCCGCACATACATAGATGCAATACTAAGTGTAACAGGGTTGCAGAAAGAACTTGAGCTTCCAAAATATTATTTTTATGACCTAAATGGTAAGTTCACACAAACTCTTGGCCAGCAAGATAAGATATACGTATCCGGCTACGGTGGTAAAGACAAACTACTCTTCGAGAATGGTGGTGCTGCCTCAAGTGTTGACATTGACTGGGGAAATGAAGCGGGTACTGCCGCATGGACCCATCTATTCAATGAAAAGCTCTTTAGTAAATTTTCCTTTAACGGAAGTCATTACTACTCGCTTTTACAGTTTGGTATCGGGGATAACAGTTTTGTCTTCGATAATCAGATATTTGACTTTTCACTCAAAGGTGATCTTGAATATTTTTCCGACGAAAACAATCTTATCAAAACTGGCTTTCAACTATCAAAATATGATTTCCGCTTAAAGATATCTTCGGCAGATAACCCACCAAATGCTGATATAAAGGTTGATCCTTACTACATTGCAGGGTATATCTCCGATGAATGGAAACCTGACGAACGTTGGGCGGTAACTGCTGGGCTTCGTTTCGACGGTATCACATCGAATGGGGATATAGGCATTGATCCTCGTGTATCCGCTCGATATATTTTGAATGAAGATGTAACTCTCAAGGCAAGTTGGGGTATTTATCATCAATATTTGAAGCTGGCATCAAATCCTCTTTTTACAGCATTTGATATTTGGCTGCCTGTTGATTCAACACAGAGTGCCTCACGTGCTGACCAGTACGTTCTTGGAGTATCAACAGTACCTTTCGAGGGTTTTACCTTTGAAGTCGAGACCTATTACAAAAATATGACGAACCTCGTCGAGTTACGGCCACAGATCGTAACAGGTAGTTCACTTCAAGATATTTTTTTTGTTGGAACCGGGTATTCGTATGGAATAGAGTTCTTTCTACAAAAACAGATCGGTGATCTTACTGGCTGGTTCGGGTACACTCTTGCTTTCAATAAACGTACCTTCCCCGACATCAATAATGGCAAGACATTCCCGCCTGTTTACGACAGACGCAATGATATGAATCTTGTGATGACGTATAAACTTAGTGATAGGTGGACGGTTGGTAGTACCTTCGTCTATGCGACGGGACAATCATACTCACAAACAACGGCACTTTACAATGCAGGTGAGCCCGATTACGACGGAAAGCTTGTTACTATTCAGGGTTCAAAAAATGGTTTACGTTTAGAACCATATCATCGCCTCGATCTCTCTGCAACCTATTCCTTTTCGCTTTTTAGCGACGAGAAAAATGCAGAGTTTAATATTGATATTTATAATGTTTATAATCATCGGAATGTGTGGTTCCGTCGGGTTGATACAGACTCAGAGCCACCTATTAGCGAAGATGTGCGCCTTCTGCCGATACTCCCTACATTTGGAATTCAAGTAAAATTTTAAGAGACATGAAAAGTATTCACAAACTATACCTACTTCTGATCCCGGCATTCTTTTGCTATGGGTGTGATGGAGCGATCGAATCAGAATATGTAGAGCATGTCATTGTTAGAGGATTCATCTATCCGGGTGAACCGATAGATTCTGTTGTTCTACACTATAGCGTACCATTCGGCAAGTCCTTTGTGGATAGTCAATTTGCCGTCGAAGGTGCAGATGTTCGCGTCAGAGTTGATGGAAAAGAATATCCACTGCTTGCAGGGATACTCAAGGGACGATATTACTTGCCAGCATCAGAGTTAGTCATTGAAGGTGGTAAAGAATATGAACTTGTCATCAAAAAAGATGAGCATGATATTTATGCTCGTACACGGGTACCGCTTCCTATCAAGTACAATAATCTTGAGACAAGTTTGCCATCTGATAAGGTATTACCGCTTGATACCAATGATGCAAGCGGATTCTCTTACACGATTACAGCAGGACCAGTGCAACCGACAATATTGTATATGATGCAGATCAACGCACTTGATACTACCGTAGGCAAGATCTTTACCGACCCGCAAGCAGGGCCGCCTGTCGATACCTCTGCGTATGTACGCAATAGCTTTATCCAGACATCACCACGCATTATACTTTACTCGCGTTTATTTGGATGGTTCGGACCAAATCGTATGACAATACTTGCCCTTGATAGCAACTGGGTTGACTATAAACGCCAGGTCGGGTATGGAGAAAACGCTTTCTCTCCTTTTCAGTCATCACTCAATAAGGTCAAAGGTGGGATCGGCATTTGGGGCAGTGCAGCCAAAGATACCGTCACAGTGTATGTAAAATTCCAACCTAACTAAGAACTTCTCCGAACGTCAGGACGCTTGCGGCGGTTGCTAATAGCGTTGAAGACCGTACTGCTCATATTCTGTTGTTTTTTTGCCTCTGCACTCTCTGCACAAACGCAGACGGTGCGTTCCTGGTGGGAGCCGGGAGGGCCGTCATCGGTTCAAATACCGGATCCACTTAACCTTACTACTACCGGAAATAGGATAACGCTCGGCTTTGAGCATACTCTTTCTCTCTATAATTGGGGGAGCAATGTTCGGCTAAATTTCGGCAAAGAGTACTTTGAATCATCTGTTGCCATTATAGCAGACGGGCTATCACGTTTACGACAAGAAACTGACTCTCGCACCTCTGAAGCCAACGGTATCATCCAAGCAACCTCCCCTATTACCGCGGGAACAACAATCGCCGAAGCAATCATTTTCGGATCAGTATATAACAATGATTCAAAAAGCGGAAGTGCGATAAGCGGTTTCGCCAATTTATCAAATGTTACCGATGGGTATGCTATAGCCGGCGGAAGGCGTATCATTGAGAATGTCTTTACGATACAGGTAGGTGGCGGCATAGCGCTACGAAATAATAATATTGGCAGGTCTTCGGGGCCCATGCTACTCTCACAAGTTAATCTTGCTTCCACATCAATAGACGAAGACAATAGCATTGAGTCCAATCTAAAAATTGACGAAAGAAGATTCTCGTATTTAGATGAAGTATATAGGAATGATAATGTGTCTGCCATACTTCGTTCAAACTTTGGAGAATCAGGCTCGAACATGCTCAAGGTTGGCACGTCGCTCAAGCGCAGAGACTTCTTTTTCAATCTTGATACGAATGATGTAGTAAAACAAGAACGCAATGAATTTCTTTTTGATATAGTTAACGAAGCCCGATATCCTATTATTAAGGACAGATTACTTTCAAGGCTTGAGTTACTTATCGCCCCAAGCTTTATTCGCCGCCGCTCTCCGGGTTTTGAGATATCGGCTCAAAACACTACGGGCACATTATACATGACCTCACTTGCACCTTCAAATACGTCAAGGTCAGATTTTGGTATTACTGCTGTACTCAATCTTGTGCCGATTGCCGCCAAGAGTACATCCGGTCTGAATTCATCACTTACAATTAGCTACCGAGAGCGCGCAGAGGATAACACCCTTGAAACAAGCGAACTCGGCAACAGCTCCTCACATACAATAAAAAACATTTCGGAGTTATTAAATGCATCAAGTTTCGCCTCACAAGAAACATCTGCATTAGCGAATGCTTCAATGCCTGTATCAGACCGAGGTACGTTCTTCGGAGAACTTGGAGCACGAATCTATCGCTATGATACCCCAAGCCCGGATAACCTTGACGATAGAGATGAACAATATGCCCATGCGTTCGTAAGATATGAGCATCGTTTGAGCACACCATTTCTGGCATCGGCTGGCCTGCGGCTTTCAAAGAATCATTTGGTCTATCTCAAAAGCGAACGAAGTGCTCAAAACAATGCTATCAATTCTATTACCTTTTCAACAACGGCTGAGTATCGTTCAAAACGAATTATCAATGCACTCTACGGAGAAGTATTTGCAAACTATACCCAATACGACTTCTTTCTTCCCACTGCATCCCTGACCGGCACTCGTGATTATGTTATTCGCGGTATGAGCATACGAGATAGTTTTTTTATTCCATTTAAACTCTCTAACGCACTTGGATCAGGTATCGAAGCACGATTTGATGTCCGACTTTCTGAACAGGGGTCGTTCAATGCGGATGCGTTCACATCTCGTCCCCAGCTTGGCACACAAGAGGTTATAGGCGAATCACTGTTTCATCTTGTATCAGGGACGGCTAACTTCCCAGTCCTTGCAAGAGTAGGTATCAAAGCACTTGTGATCTCACGGAGTTCAAACAGCGCGGCAGGCAATAGCACATCACTTTCTCTTCAGGAGGAAACCATACGCACCGGACCAGTCATCTATCTTACGTTGGATAAAGCCACAGATGGCGGTACTCGGCTCTATGGCTACTGCTGGTACGGGCTTGTCAGCACACAGCACTCGGACGGAAGCCGGGCGGAATATACACAAGTTGAAGGGCGTATTGTAGCAGAAGTTCAATTTTAATGAAAATAATTTTTATGATTTTATTTGGATTGACATAAAAAGTATGTTATCTTTGTAGTGCTTAATACATCTTCGAAGTGCCTGTAGCAAGCGTTCTGAAGAGGTTCAGTCCCAAAGTGAGGGGCATAAGCAAAGTCGGTTGTTGTGACTCCTTGCTCATCTGGGATTGTGTCGAAGATCTGAAAGGGGTAATCTTTTTACAAGTACTTTTTTTACATTCTCTAACCATACAGGATTCTATGAACAAATCTGAACTCATTGAAGCAATTTCAAAAACGACAGGACTCTCGAAAGCGGATTCTGATCGCGCTATATCGGCAATAGTTGAAACCGTAACGAAGACCTTGAAAAAAGGCGGCACTGTCGCTCTTGTCGGCTTCGGTACGTTCAAGGTATCAAAGCGTAATGCACGTATGGGACGTAACCCCCAGACTGGTGCTGCCATCAAGATCTCAGCCCGCAAGGTACCACGCTTTGTTGCTGGCAAGACATTGAAAGATGCAGTTGCGAAATAAGCTGTTTTCTGTTTATGACCGTAACCCGCTCTTTCATAAAGAGCGGGTTTTTTATTGACTTCCTGCAACAAAAGCACTCACTTCCTGTTGTATATCGTTCGGGATATTCCATACCGCATACGTGCTATGAAAACGATTGGTTTTCTTTTTGCTTTCCTACTCGCATGCACCTCGGTTCATGCGCAATACTGGCAGACGCTGCCGAGCTCCTCTGACGATAAAGGAGTTAGTGCATACTTCTCTCAAGATGATAAGAAGATATTCTATATTGCCCCAAACGCCAATGGTGTGAAGAATGTCATGTCATATGAGTTGAAAGGCGCCATTACTACAGAAGTGACCAAATATGAAACTCCTGTATTTCGTGCAATCCCCGTACTTTCGAGAGCAAACATTATCATTATGAAGGCGTCCGAATCCGGAGATATGCACCTGTATCGAATAAAGAATGATGGCTCAGAAGAGCTTGATATTACTACATCTAAAGCAGGAGTAAACTATGAACTGCTCGGCACCTCGTATAACGGAAAGTATGTGTATTACTCTGCAAAAGGCACAAAAACAGATTATTATCGTTATGATGCTTCGCAAAATATTTCTGAAGTAATTCTTCCTAACGATAAAGATTTCAAGCTCCTTGCATGGTCTCGTGATCAGCAGCGCATCCTACTGCAAGAACCGAACACATCGGAAGTCCTTATCTATACCATCGAGACAACTGAACGTAATCAACTCTACATGCCTATTAGCGGCAAAAAAGTAGCTTCAGTATGCTTCTCTGGCGATAATAAACAACTATTTGTGCTTGAATCAGGTGATGGAAAAACTGAGCTTCGATCGGTCAATATGTCTTCACCTTCAACTATCGGAGAGCAAGTAAAACCTATTGATGACATCTTACCAACTCGTTTTGATGTCTCGACTAATGGCAAGTTTATCTTCGTTTATAAGCAAGGTCTTGTGACGGTAAAGGATGCTACGACATTTGCTGATGTATTTTCTGCATCGGATATATCCGAAGTCATTGCAAATCCAAAAGAGACTCTCCTGCTTCTTACCAAAGAGTCAGCCGGAGTAAAGTCCATCCAACTCTACGATATTGCCAAAAAGACTACGGCTGATATTGTGACAATTAAGTGATAACGAAAAACTATTCGGTATTTTCGTATCTATGAGTTCAACAAAGCAAGAAGCATTTCGAGTCGTTGGGGGGAAACCGCTTAATGGTACTGTACGCATTAGCGGGACAAAGAACCTTATCTCTAAACTGATGGTGGCTTCCACCTTATCTGACCAGAAGAGTCATTTCACTAATGCCCCTGTCCATCTTGGTGAAGTGGAGATCACCGAAGACATCCTCTCGTCGATGGGGGCCAAACTGGAGCTATCTGACGATAACAACGGCTCGCTTAATATAGAGACCGACTTCAATACATCGCTCGTCCCTGAGAGATTCGCAGGTCTGAACCGTATCCCTATCCTCCTTCTCGGACCGCTTCTACATCGTACCGGCACTGCATCGGTACTAATGCCCGGCGGCGATAAGATTGGCAAGCGTCCCGTGGATTTCCATATCGACGCTATCGAGAAGATGGGTGCTACGACAGAATTCGCTGACGGCTATTTCACCTGCAAAGCTGATTCCCTTCACGGAGCAGAGATACATCTCCCATTCCCATCAGTCGGCGCGACGGAGAACATCCTCATGGCGGCATCGCTGGCAAAAGGGACGACAATCATCCACAACGCTGCGGTCGAACCGGAGATCATCGAACTCATCAAGTTCTTGCAGAAGATGGGGGCTATCATCTCACTCGATACCAACCGACGCATCATCATCGAAGGCGTAGAGAAGCTATCTGGTGCGGAGCATCATGTTATCTCTGACAGGATCGAAGCGGCATCCTTCGCTTGCGCTGCAGTGGCATCAAAGGGCGACATCTTCATCGAAGGTGCCCAACAAACTGCTATGCTCTCCTTCCTCAACTCAATGCGTCGTGCTGGTGGCGGGTTTGACATCTCTGACGACGGCATCAGGTTCTACTACCAAGGCAAGTTGCATCCTCTTGCTCTGGAGACTGCAGTACATCCCGGCTTCATGACTGACTGGCAACAGCCATGGGTCATGATGATGACACAAGCTGAAGGACTATCTGTAATTCATGAGACGGTTTATGAGGACAGGTTCGGCTACGTTAAGGAGTTGCAAAAGATGGGTGCCCAGATCCAGCTTTATAATTCTTGCCTTGGTGGGGCGGACTGCCGCTTCACGACCCTTTCCCATCCCCATTCCGCCGTAATCAACGGACCAACCAAGCTTCGCGGTGCTAACATCAACATCCCTGATCTTCGTGCGGGATTCGTCTATCTTATCGCTGCGGCTATTGCCGATGGAGAGAGTATCATAACCGGTATCGATCACGTTGAGAGGGGCTATGAACATATCGAGGATAAGCTACGGGGGATCGGGGTGAGTATCGAGCGCATATAGCGCGGGAAGACCTCTAAAACCAGAAATGGCGCTCCGAAGAGCGCCATTTCTATTTTCAATCTGAAGAAGATTTACTTCTTTGGTACTCCGCCTTCGCTCTTTGAAGCTGGCTTTGATGTAGTCGGAGGTGTTGATCCGTCGTCTTTCTTTGAGCCGCCCTGGTTGGTTGTTCCCTTCTTAATTGCTGGCTTTACTGGTGCTCCTGGTGCATCTGCAGCAGGTACGCCCGGTGCTAACATCGCCATGATGTCTGCACCAAGTTTGGTGTGTGCATCCATAATCGTCTTCCAGTTCGAGGTAAGAGCGCCGATGTGTGTCGTTAGACCTGCGATACCCATCTTCAATTCTTCGTTCGTGCTGGTCTTTGCGCCTACGTAGTTCTTGATGCTGTCGATCGTTGGGTCGAGGTCACCAACCATTTTATTATGGTTTGCGATCTCTGCTTTGAAGCCATTGATCTTGGCTGTATCTACGCCTTTGATCTTTGATGCTTCATCAAGCTTTACTGTCCATGCATCATGATCGACGTGCATTTTCTCTTTGCCGGCTTCAGCGTCGATGAGGAGCTTCTCTGCTTCTGCCTTCTTTGCATTGTATTCGGCGACGAGTGCCTCGTCTACCTTCGTTCCGCAGCTTGCTACGACTAAGCCGAGCATAAGTGCGAACATTACTGATAGTATGCTGTAACGTTTCATTGGTGTTAATTGGAAATAGTTAATAAAAAAAGTGAGCCCGGGCGGGATCGAACCGACGACCCTCTGATTAAAAGTCAGATGCTCTGCCACTGAGCTACGAGCTCCACCGGTCGTCTCTTCCGAAACGACGGGCGTATAACGTCTTTGAGTGGTCCTAAGTTCAACTCATTGACTATGACCCGAACGCGGTATTTTATACACGCCGACGGAAAATAATTGAGTAGTTTTCTACTCCCGTAGTGTTTATAGAGAGAGTTGCATTCAAATCCAGCAGCAGGATAATTAAGTGGATGCAATGAGTAATGATATACATGAAAGCAACACTACTATCTGAGCCGCAATATGGCGGAGTTCTAACCGAGTTTTTCTCGGCGCATCCGACACTTGAGTTGGTTACGTCCGGTGCAGAGCTAGTCATTGATACGCTCTTCTTCGATCTCGAAGAGAAGTACACAAATCTTCGCTCCTTTGAATCGAAAGATGCTATTCTCATCACGAATACACTCACTGCTCCGGCAACGGCAATAGCAAGGAATGTTACGGGATATAAGAGAGTCATCGGGATACCGATGCTACCGAGCGAACTTGCCTCGCAAAAAGCGATTGAGTATTCTATTCCGCTTCAACATGAAGACGTCTCGTCGAATAAAGAGATGTTAAAATCACTCTTTAAAAAAGATATTGAGAATATAGGCGACTCTGTTGCAGGCATATTTCCGCGCACGTTATCAATGATCATCAACGAAGCTGCCTTTGCAGTCCAAGAGGGTGTTGCAACCAGCGCAGATATAGACCAAGCAATGAAGTTCGGCACGAACTACCCGAAAGGACCGCTTGCATGGTGCGATGAGATTGGAGCATATACAATCTGTGCAATACTCGAAGCATTACAGGTTGAGTATGGACATGAACGGTATCGAATTGCCCCACTTCTGAGACTCAACGCTGAAGCAGGCAAGAAGTTTTATTAATGTGCATTAAGAAATAGAAACGTATGATAGCATTTTTAGGAATGGGTTTACTCGGCTCAAATTTCGTCAGAGCAATGAGAAAACGCGGCAAAGAAGTGAACGTATGGAATAGGACTCCATCGAAGGCATCAGCACTTGAAGAGACCGGCGCGAAAGCTTTCGCTACTCCTGCCGAAGCGGTAAAAGGAGCGCAACGAATTCATATCTGTGTCTCTGATGATGTAGCCGTTGATAGCATTCTTGAGCAAGCATCACCCGGATTTGAAAAAGATGTTATCATTGTAGATCATACAACAACATCAGCAACACTCACGAAAGAACGAGTTGCAAACTGGAAATCAAAAGGTATCACTTACATCCATGCCCCTGTCTTTATGGGACCAATGAATGCACTTGAAAGTACCGGCATGATGCTTGTCTCGGGAGATCAAGAAGTTGTTAAAAAAATTGAACCTGAACTTGCAAAGATGACAGGTACACTTGATAATATCAGCGAAGATCCGGGCATAGCTGCAGCATATAAACTACTTGGCAATCATAATTTCCTTGCTATTTCTGCAGGACTGGTCGACACATTTACTCTTGGCAAATCACTCGGTCTTTCGGTCGAAGACATTTCAGACTTCATTGAACAGATGGGTTCTGCTCCAATGAAAGCACGAGTCGCACGCCTGATGATGAAAAACTACGACACGCCAACATGGGAATTACTCATGGCTCGCAAAGATGCCCGCCTCATGCAAGAAGAAGCTGAACGAGCTAACACGCCACTCATGGTAATGCCTGCACTCGGAAAAGTGATGGATGGTTTCATTGCTGATGGTGATGGTGGAAAAGATTGGACAATATTTAGTAAGAAAGCAGTAGAGTAATGCAAGAAGCTTATATCATATCAGCGTGCCGCACACCATTTGGGAAATATGGCGGAGCATTGAAGGATGTTCGTCCTGACGACATGGCAGGCATCGTCATCGCCGAAGCAGTAAAACGTGCAGGCATTGACCCGAACGAGATTAACGATGTCTTGATCGGCTGCGCTAACCAAGCAGGCGAAGATAACCGTAACGTTGCACGTATGGGAGTATTGCTTGCTGGGCTTCCTGAGCGAGTACCTGCGACGACGATCAATCGCCTTTGCGGCTCATCACTTGATGCAATCATTCAGGCATCACGCGCTATCAAAGCAGGTGAAGCAGATATTATAGTTGCAGGCGGGGTAGAATCAATGACACGCGCACCATACTCTGTGCCAAAAAATGTAAGTGGCGCGGCTCTCTTTGGAAATCTTACTGCATACGACACAGCACTTGGCTGGCGCTACCCGAATAATCGTCTCGAAGCGATGTTCCCTCTTGAGGCAATGGGCGAGACAGGCGAGAATGTTGCAGAGCAGTGGAAGGTATCACGCGAAGATCAAGACGCATTCGCTCTTGCATCACATCAGAAAGCTATCGCTGCGCAAACTGCAGGTGCGTATGATGAAGAGATTGTCCCTGTCGTTATTCCGCAAAAGAAAGGCGACCCGATTGTCATTGCCAAAGATGAACAACCTCGCGCTGATACATCAATGGAAAAACTTGCGAAGCTTGCTGCCGCATTCCGCAAAGGCGGTTCGGTAACGGCAGGTAACTCATCGAGCTTGAATGACGGAGCAAGTGCTGTTGTCGTTGTAAGTGAGAAGATGTTAAAGAAACTCGGCATTGAACCACTCGGAAGATATGTCGCTTCAGGTGTTGAAGGTCTCTCACCTCGAACAATGGGGATGGGACCTGTTCATGCTGTACGACAAATCCTTGCTCGTACCGGACTCTCCATTAACGATATTGACCTTGTCGAACTCAACGAAGCATTTGCATCACAGAGTTTAGCTGTCATCCGTGAACTTGGTTTGGATATGGAGAAAGTAAACCCGAATGGCGGAGCTATCGCAATTGGTCATCCTCTCGGTGCAAGCGGCGGAAGGTTAGTTGGCACACTACTTTACCAGATGCGTCGTAAAGGACTTAAACGGGGCATTGCTACAATGTGCATTGGAGTCGGGCAAGGAATCGGGGCGATGTTTGAAAAAGACTGATTTTTCCGGTAACTTTTGAACCGTTGGCGTGTTTCTATTGTATATTCATATACTAAAACACTCTAATTTTGATGAAGAAGTCGCTTTTCATCGTTTTTTTCCTCTCTGCTGCGCTTACGGCGTATGGTTTTTCAACGGTTCTGACCTACCTCAAAGGTCATGCCGAGACCGATGCTATCGTCCTTGAATGGCAATCAGGCAGTGAAGATGGGGTAAAAAGCTATACCATCGAACGCGCCGAGGTTAACAGCACAGACTTCAAAGAACTTTCAACCCTGACCTCAACCGGCAACAACTCATCCTATCGTTTCCGTGACGCTGCCATCAACTCAATGGTACAATCAGGTGCTCCGGCGAACAATCCAAAGGTACCGCTTGCAGATCTCTTCAAGTATCGCTTAAAGATGAACTACGATAAGGAAGTTGTCAGTTACTCACAGACGATTTCTGTCACACGTCCTTCATCAGGTGTGAAGCGTACCTGGGGAATGATAAAAGAGATGTTCCGCTAAGACGAAACGTCATTCATAAGTGTTAAAAAGTCCTGTTCGTACAGGACTTTTTTATTATAAGCATGACCCTTTATCTTGCATCAGCATCTCCTCGCAGAGCACAACTCATAAAGCTGCTCGGAGCGAAGCACGTTATCATCTCCCCTACCTATATTGATGAGACACATGATGGTAACCTTGCTCCTAATGAATATGTCGAGCAACTTGCACTTGACAAAGCAAGGGCATTACTCCCAAAACTTTCCGAGAGCGAGCAAGGAATAATTATCGGCGCTGATACGACTGTTGTTCTTGAAAACGCAATACTCGGTAAACCCATCGATGCCGATGATGCAAAAGCGATGCTCCGTAAACTATCAGGCAATACCCACATAGTCTATACTGGCGTTGCGCTCATTGATAGTACATCAGGTAAAGAGCATTCATTCGTAGAGAAGACATCGGTTACTTTCCGCGTGCTCTCCGATAAAGATATAGCCGACTATGTAGCGTCAGGCTCGCCGATGGACAAAGCGGGTTCGTATGGAATTCAGGAAGATCACGGTGCTGTCTTTGTTTCGCGCATCGAAGGCGACTACTATAATGTCGTCGGTCTACCACTTTGTTCGCTCTATTTGGCGCTTCGTGACTTCGCACGTGCTATATTTGCATTGTGATAGGACGCAAAAAATACCTGCCGTATCTGCTTCTCTCGCCTTGGATCATCACATTCCTTGTGTTCTGGGCGTATCCGCTTCTCTACTCGCTCTATCTATCGTTCATGAAGTATAAAACATTAACATCGGAGACTATTTGGATAGGGCTAAAGAACTACGAGAAGCTACTTACTGATGATGTCTTTCTTCGGTCGCTTATCAACACGCTTATCTTCGTTGTCGGGACTATACCGTTCACGATGGGCTTTGCACTGCTTTTTGCAGTGCTGCTTGAATGGGTAAAGCGCTTTCAGAATCTCTATCGCTCTGCACTATTTCTGCCTACGGTTACATCCCTTGTCGTTATCTCGATCATTTTTACGAATCTTTATTCTGCTGACGGTTATATTCATACTCTCTTAAAGATGGTAGGTATTCCGTCACCAGAAAAAGGATTTCTACTTGAACCAAGCTATGCGCTTGCATCTATCATGGCAATGGATATTTGGATTTCGATAGGATACTACACTGTGCTCTTCCTTGCCGCAATGCAGAACGTACCGAAGGATTATTATGAAGTCGCTGACTTGGAAGGAACATCGTCATGGAAGAAGTTTACGAATATTACTCTCCCTCTTATCAAACCGACTCTTCTATTTGCAGTTGTTTTAAATACGATAAAAAGCTTTCAGGTCTTTACGGAAGTCTATGTAATGACAAAAGGCGGACCGCTCGGCAGGACGAGCACACTCGTTTATTCAGTCTATGAGAATGCGTTTGAGAAAGCCGACGGAATGGGCTATGCAAGTGCAATAGCATACGTACTATTCTTCATCATTGCGATATTCTCTGTGTTGGAGTTTAAGTTTTTACGGACTAAAAACGCATAAGGGTTTAGTGTCCGCCCAAATATGCTTTCTTGACTTCTTCGTTCTCGGCGAGGTCTTTGGCGAGTCCTTCTAAGACGATCTTCCCTGTCTCTAATACATACCCTTTGTGCGCTATCGCAAGAGCGAGATTTGCATTTTGCTCTACAAGAAGCATCGTTACTCCGAGTGTTGTATTTATCTCCACAATCTTTTCGAAGATAGTGCGGACAAGTATTGGTGCGATACCGAGCGATGGTTCGTCAAGGAGAAGTATGCGCGGACGTGACATTAGCGATCTGCCTATTGCAAGCATCTGCTGTTCACCTCCGGAGAGTGTTCCGCCTGCTTGCGCGAAGCGTTCTTTCAAGCGTGGAAATATAGCAAAGACATAGTCAAGGTCTTTTTCAATTTCGGCAGTATCATTACGAAGATACGCCCCCATCATAAGATTCTCCTTGACAGTGAGATTACCGAATATCATTCTGCCTTCAGGTGATTGGGCAACACCGAGCTTAACGATCTGGTGTGGTGGTAATGCACAAAGCTCTTTTCCTTCAAAGATCATTGATCCGGACTTCGCTTTGATAAGCCCAGATATTGTCCTAAGCAGTGTTGTCTTTCCCGCTCCGTTCGCGCCAATGAGCGTAACGATTGATTTTGATGGTACTTCTATTGAGATACCTGTTATCGCTTTTATCTGCCCGTAGGAAACATGAAGGTCTTTAACAGTGAGCATACTATTTCTTCTCCTCCACGCCTAAATATGCTTCTATGACACGGGGATTGTGACGAATCTCTTCTGGTGTCCCTTCTGCTATCTTTATTCCGTAATCAAGTACCATAATGCGTTCGCATACACCCATCACAAGAGACATATCATGTTCGATAAGAAGAATTGCAATGTTGAACTGATCGCGCAGTGTACGGATGAGCCGCATCAGGTCTTGCTTCTCTGTTGGGTTCATCCCTGCTGCAGGTTCATCGAGTAAAAGTAGTTTTGGATCAGTAGCGAGTGCACGGATTATCTCCAGTCGTCGTTGGTCACCGTAGGGCAGACTGGTCGCATGTTCATCACGTAAATGCGAGAGACGAAAGAACTCAAGCAATGACATTATTTTGTGCTCGATCTCTTTCTCGGCTGCATAAAAACTTCCTACGCGAAGAAACGAGCCGAGTGCTTTATGGGTGGCTTTTGGTGCAAACGAAACGCGGATGTTATCGAAAACCGAAAGTCCTTTGAATAGACGAATGTTCTGGAACGTGCGTGAGATACCGTGCGCGGTAATATCACACGACTTCAATCCTTTTATACTCTTCCCTTGAAAAATGACATCGCCTTCAGTCGGTGAGTACACTCCCGTTATCACATTAAAGACCGTTGTCTTGCCTGCACCGTTCGGACCGATAAGCCCGATAAGGTCATTTGACCCAATCATACATGTAAGATCACCAACGGCTGTCAAGCCGCCAAAGCGCATTGAAACGTTCTTTAACTCTAAACTCACCTTACCTGTGGTGTAACAAATGGTAATTTCTTTATCGTACCGATAGCTCGCTTACCCGGGCGAACTTCAATAGTGACATTCATACCTTCTTTTGAAAGTGCGAGCGGTACATACCCAAGCGCAATAGCTTTTCCTGTGGTTGGCGAAATGTTGCCGCTTGTTACAATACCAATCTTCGTACCAGCATCATCAATTATCGGGTGCCCATGACGAGCAATAGCACCGCGTTCCTCAATAACAAACCCAACAAGTTTGCGCGTAAGTCCGGCTTCTTTCTGTGCCTTGAGAGCTTCGGTGGCTATACACGGAGTAGCCTTGTTAAGTTTTGTTACCCAACCAAGTCCCGCTTCCAGAGGCGTCGTTGTTTCGTCTATATCGTTACCGTAAAGGCAGTACCCCATCTCAAGACGAAGTGTATCACGCGCACCGAGACCAATCGGCTCAATGCCATATTCTTTGCCTGCCTCGAAAACTGCATCCCATACTTTATAAGCAGTATCTTTATCAGACGAAAAATATATCTCTATCCCTGTTTCACCAGTATAACCTGTGCGTGAGATGGTCATATCAACTCCAGCAAGTTTGCCTTGTACGAAATGATAGTACTCAATGGAGGCAAGATCAACATCTGTCAGTTTTTGCAATGTTGGTATCGATTTCTCGCCTTGAACTGCGAGAAGAGACATTGCGTCTGAATCATTGCGGATCGTGACATTGAAGCTCTTTGCATGTTCGGCAAAATGCGCCCAGTCCTTTTCGCTTGTTGCCCCGTTGACAACAATCATATAGTCATTTTCAGCGAGCATATAGACAAGCAGGTCGTCTATGATCGTACCGTCAGGTTTTGGGAGTGCACTATATTGTGCTTTACCCGGAGTGAGGGTAGAAACGTCATTGACGGTCAAGAATTGCAGATATGCAAGGGCATCCACCCCTTTAACAGAAAACTCACCCATGTGGGAGACATCGAATACCCCTACACCTCCATCGCGGACAACCTTATGCTCGGCGATAATACCTTTTGGGTACTGGACAGGCATCTCGTATCCGCCGAATTCCACCATTTTCGCCCCAAGGGCTATATGCTTATCGAAAAATGCTGTTCTTTTCACTGGTTATACAATCTATTATCTCACAAAAATACGTATATTGGAGAAGAACTTAGCCAAGACGATGAGAAAAACATAGAAATGGCTGTTATTTGAAAATACATGAATTATTTTTGAAAATAATTTGTATATTTTCTGCCTCTTGCGTGTCTTATATATGGTAGTGACCAATAGACCAATTAGGGATTACCCATTTATAACTTGTAAAAAATGAAAAAACTCTTTTTACTACTTCTTTGTGTGCCGATTTTTATACTTGCTTCTTGTTCGACTGATGCGCCGGTCACAGAAAAATTCTCTTTTGATGCTGAAGGCAATACTGTTCTTGAGCCGCCACCAGCCGGCGAAGGTTTGCAGATACAAATTCCTGCGTTCGATGTCCCACTCGGGGCTGAGGTACAGCGTGATTTTTACATCACGTTGCCAAATTTGGAAGGTATTGATATTTCAAAGATCGAGATTGCAATGAACGAAGGTACTCATCACATGAACCTTTTCCGTTCAACACTTAATCTTCCCGACTCACTTCCATCGAGAAAGACATCAACGGTAAACTTTACCTACAATGGTAAACAAACTTCAGAACCAATCGAGTATAATGACTCCAGCTTCACGGCAACAAGCATCTTCAACGAGTCAGATATACTTATTGAGGCACAGGTTTCAGGCAAACTTTTTTCATGGGACTTACCGACACTCCCCTCTGGAAAGCAATCAATCATACATTTAGAAAAGAATGAGAAGATGATACTCCAAGTCCATTACGTTAATGCAACTTCTCAATCTACGAAGAACAGTAAAGGTAAGGTCAGCGTCAATATTTGGTATGCCAAAGGAAATGCTGCTAATTATGAAAAAGCATCAATGATGTTTGCACGTAATATGCTTATCAAGATAGAGCCGCTCAAATCCGACCAAACTTTCCAAAAAAACTGCGAGTTTGCGGCAGTACCGCGCCCTATGTATATCCTCGGTATGACCGGACACTTCCACTCACGTGGCAAACGCTTCATTGTTGACAAGATGAGAATTGACCCTGTCACGTTTGATAGAACAGTCGTAGAAGCGAATGTCTATTTAAGTAATGATTGGGGTGAGCCGCCTTTCACAGCGTATGCAACTCCCGTCAAATTAGATGTCAATGAGTATATTCGATATACGTGCGTCTATGATAATCCAACAACCAAAGAGTACAAGTTTGGTCCGAAGGTAGAGACCAGTGAGCATGCAAACCTGTTTGCATGGTTCACTCCAAGCTACCTTGACGGAAAGACGCTCTATGATTCAAATTAACAAACAAGAGGTTTTTCAATGAAACGATTATCAATATCTATCATAGTCTTAGCATCGGTAATTCTTATGAATGACCGATGTTTCGGTCAGTTCAAGTTCGTAGATGCTACCGAAGAGGCAAAGCTGATGCAGTCCTCTGTGCCACTTAATGATATTGGTGCCGGTGTGGTCGTTCTTGATTTAGATTACGACGGCTGGGATGACCTGTACCTGCCAGGTACTGTGACGGTGGATAAGCTTTTCATGAACCAAAAAGATGGGACGTTCAAAGATATAACCGACCCAAATTTAGCTAAACATAATAATTTTAATAGCTATACCCAAGGTGGTGTCGGATTAGACTATGACAATGACGGATTTATTGATATCTTCATGGCATGCCGACGGAAAGATCTCCTCTGGAGGAATAACGGAGACAATACATTTTCAAACTATAGCCAACCAGCTGGTATAGAAGAGCCGTTTGATGAAAATGCTACCAATAGCGCCTCGTATGGTGATTTTGATGGTGATGGTGATAATGATATTTATGTAGGGAGATGGGTTAAATCACAAGATTCAAGGATAGACTCCTTCGGGATTAGCCATTATGTGCTCACTGGATTTCCAAATCAGTTCTATGTCAACAATAATAATGGTACTTTCACTGAATCCTATGCACAGTACGGAGTTGGTGATACAGGGTCAACAAATGTCTGTATCATGATGGATTATGATCTTGACGGAGATATTGATATTTTGACAGGAAACGATTTCGGTATGGCGGTGTCACCAAATCATGTATATCAAAACCAGCTTGCACAAACCGGGGTTGCTTCATTCAAATCTGTCGGTGCCGAAATTGGCGCGGATATTCGTATCTTTGATATGACTATCACACCAACTGATTACGACAATGATGGTGATTTTGACTTTTTTCATTCCTCCATCGGAGGAGTATTCTTGCTTCAGAATCAAAACGGCATATTTAAGAATGTCGCACAAGACATCGGTTTCCCTCTCAACCTCGATATCAATGTACCCGCAACCCCTCATATAACGTGGACTACTCTTTTTGAAGATTTTGATAATGACGGAAGAGAGGATGCCTTTGTCGTTCATGGGTATATTCGTTCAATCGGTGTGGGCGCACTACTACCTCAAGAACTCGATACCTCCAGATTCTACTACCAGACAGCAGATGGGAAGTTTGAAGATGTAACACTGACTGATGGAGTTGTAGTAAATTCACGCGGCAGAGGGGCATGTGCATTTGATTACAACCATGACGGTATGGTGGATATTGTGTATGGATCTCTTGGAAGAACACCCGGCGTAAATACTGCTGATTTCCGTGTCTTTAAGAATGTAACTCCCCCTTCAAATAACAGAAATTGGCTTGATATAACGTGTGTTGCAATCTCAACAGCAAAAGAAGCTATCGGGACAACTATTGAAGTATTTACAAACGGCGTCAAACATCTCAAGCAGGTTAACACCGGCGGAGGGATGTCCTCATCTGCATCACTGGTTAAACACTTCGGTTTAGGGAGTGCGACTGTTGCTGATTCAATAATTGTTTCGTGGCCTATGTCTAAGAATTTACATCGTCAAGTTGACAAATACTATAACGTCCCAGTCAATCAGCGTATCACATATACGGAACAACCTCGTAATTCAGTTATCAACAAGGAGAGCATAAATACCTTCTCGGTAAGCCCTACAATAACTCATGGTAAGATTATCATTAGCGGCGCACCAGATGGTGAATTGACTAGCTATGAGATCATCAATGTTCTTGGGGTACGGGTGGCACAATTTGAAGGTAGGAAAAATCAGGTTGAGTTCTCTATGAACGAAATCCCATCCGGGCAATACTTCGTGTATGTTCATAGCACAAACCGTACTGACATACTTAAGGTAATAAAATATTGACATTTACCCTAAAGTAATATGTATGATAAAGTTTGTGATGATTCTCGCAATGATTGTTTCTTTGTATGGATGCTCTGAAACTACAACGGTCACCCCGCTTCCTGATAAGTTCTCCGACATTCAAACGCGAACTTTTGACAAAAACTGCAATAGCAGCTCTTGTCACGGTGGCACATTCCCGAAGGCATTGCTTGATCTCAGACCCGATTCATCATATAATGAGCTACTAGGTAGTTTCAGTCAGAATACAGCCGCTAAGAGCCGTTACCCACGATTAGTAGTCCCCGGAAAACCGGATTCGAGCTTTTTGTATATAAAGGTCAAAGGTCCGCGTTCAGATGAAGGGGCGCAAATGCCAGAACGTTTAAGTGCGCTTCCCGCTGCCGAGATCGAAGCTATTAGGACGTGGATCCTACGTGGCGCACCGAACGATTAGCCAAAATACCCAAATTTCGCATATTTATTGAACTCCAAAACGGAGGTCTGTGTTTATTATTGGCTTTAGAAACAGCTTTTCCATAAGGGATTGCTTATATTGAAGTTACGAGAATATGGCAAAACAACAAACATTCGGTGATAAGATGAAGAAACAGTCGGTCGAGAAGATCGAATTTGTTCCTCAACTCGGTAAGAACGCAAAGCTCACACCGGTTCGCTTCATCGGTATTGCAAAGAACGGTAAGAACTACCGCTTCGAGGATCGCATCACTCGCCTGGCAGAACCAGAGGGTGGCGGAGAAGCGATCATACTTTAATACTATAATTTTTACAGAGAACGAGTATGGCATTCAAACCACAACGCACCCAAGCAGGTGCAGCAGGTAATCAGCGTGGCGGCGCAGCAGGCGGTCGTGGCGGTCAGTTCGGCTTGAACCAACGTAACAAGCGCGACATGACAAAGAAGAAGGTTGATCCGCTCAAACTTCGCAGCATTACGTATCTTGATTACCGTGATATTCGTATTCTTGAACGCTTCTTGAATGATCGCGGCAAGATACTTCCAAATCGTATCACTGGCTTAAGTGCTTCAAATCAGCGCTTGGTCGAGAATACTATCAAACAGGCACGCCACTTGGCTTTGCTTCCGTTCGTTGCTGAAGGATTGAAATAATAAGGAATAACGACAATGGCAAGAGTTTGTGAACTTTCTGGCGTAAAGCCAGTTGCAGGAAACCACGTATCTCACGCAGTTAATCGCGTGAAGACACGTTTCATCCCTAACTTGCAGACAAAGCGTGTATGGGATCCGGATAACAACCGTTTTATAAAGATCAAAGCGACAGCTCGCGCATTCCGTACTCTTGATAAGAGCGGATTTAGTGCGTTCAAGTCGTTCAAGAGAAACGGTCAGTAAGCTTTTCTAAGCTAAGTGAAAAGTCGCTTCGTAATTGAAGCGACTTTTGCATTTATAGAGGTTTTATCACCAAATGAAGGAAACAGCAATACAGCGCATACTCAAACGCGGCGAACTCGCTGTGCGCCGTGCCTTCATTTCCCTATTATCAAAACGCTCGACTCAAGCGACCACCATACGCCCACTTCCCCTTCCGCCCAAACCGAAGATACTCCTTCTGCGTCAAGATAGACTTGGTGATGCGATCATCACTACTCCGCTGCTTGTTGCATTGCATGAAAAATATCCTGATGCCGAAATGATGATGCTCTTGGGTGAGAATAATAAAGGCATTGCACCGCTCTTACCTATTAAGTGTGAGACATTCATATACAAGAAAAAGCTCTTCTCTGACATAAGTTTACTGCGCTCTCTTCGTAAAAAGAAAATTGATGTGCTCATTGACCTTCAGGATAATGCCTCAGCAACATCATCTATCTTGACAGCAGCAATCGGTGCAACATATTCAGTAGGGATCGAGAAAGAGAATTCTTCGAGTTACAATGTGCTTGTTTCGCGTCTTGATCAGAGCAAACACCATATCGCCCGACGCATTGCCGAACTTTTGACCCCATTCGGTATTGATCCGGATACACTTTTTCTACGCCCTGCACTCAAGGATATCCCATTCAAAAAAGTAGAGGGAAGAGTCGGAATCGTCTTTTCGGCAGGGGCAGTTGATCGTTACATTCCCATCTCAAAAAATGTAGAAATTGCAAAAGCAATCATTGAAACCGGGTTGACCAATGAGATATTATTCTATTTTCATCCAAAAGATGAGGTATATGTCCAAGAGATCCTCTCGATTACAAATGACTCTCGGATTAAACCTGCACCAACGACAAATTCGTTTATAGATTATGCTTCGCTATTGCGTTCGTGCTCGATGGTGATCACCCCCGATACTTCCGCTGTTCACTTGTGCTCTGCATACGGAATCCCGGTGCTGATGATAGCAAGAACATTTCCTCCATCATTGCATTATTGGACACCAATTAGCGTTGAATACAGAATGATCTCAAAGGATAATTTGTCAGAAGTTGATGTAAATGAGGTAGTTTCTTACTACAAAGAGCTATATTCTTCTTCAGTTGTAAAAACACACCAACTAATGGAGGCAGCTTTATGATAATGAATATCTATAGACGATTGATGCCCTTTACCAAAAAGGCGCGAAGTAAGTTTTATATATCTATTATCTTCACCACTATTTCTGCTGCACTTGAGTCACTAAGTATCATCTCATTGCTTCCTGCGTTGTCAGTGCTCTTGGGTATCACAAAAGAAGCATCACTGCCAACCGGCGGTATCTCGATTCCCAACGTCTCCATCATTGACAAACAATCTCTTCTTGATAGCTTCGTATCGTATTTTACTTCGGGATCTAAGACGGATGGACTATTAAAAATATCGTTATTCCTTATTACCCTTTATACATTAAAAAATGTTTTTAGCTACATTGGTGGATATTTTATGTCTCTCTTTGAAGGGAGCACCAATAAATCATTGCGTGATGCCGTTTTTGAAAAGTTGACTTCCCTTTCGCTTGACTATTTTTACGACAGACGAAGCGGCCAGCTTTTGCTGCGTGTTACTGATGATGTTGGAGTTGTCAATGGAGCGATCACTTCGACAGTTACTTCTATCATCAGAGAGCCAATCCAGATAGTAATACAACTATCGTTTATGCTCTACATCAGTCCCCTGCTTTCTCTTTTTGCCGTTGGAATAGCGGTCACAAGTTTTCTCATTATTAATGTGATGGGAAAGACGCTCAAGAGCTATGCACACAAGATACAAGAAAATATTGGCGGCTTCATGGGCGTTGCACATGAAACAATATCCGGTATAAAGGTTATCAAATCGTTTGGAATGGAGAGTTATGAAAGCGACCGCTTCAAGACTGAAACACATAAACACTTTAAGTTTTCCAGACGTCTTTCGCGAATTCGTCTAACCATTAGCCCTCTCACTGAAACTGTAGCAATCATCGGGTTTATTTGTATTCTTTGGCTTGGTGGCAATCAGGTCTTTGCCGGGACGATGGAAGGTCAAGAACTACTTGTATTTCTTTTCTCTCTGATCTATCTCATGCAGCCGGTGCGAACACTTAGTCAAATAATTGCGAGACTCCATGAAGGTACCGCTGCAGCCGAGAATGTATTTACCGTCCTCGATGCAAAACCAAGCGTCCCTTCAGGTACTTTTACTGCACCAAGTACAATAACATCTCCTATTCTATTTGAAGATGTCACATTTGCCTATAAGAATCAAACCGATCAAGCAATAAAGAACATATCGCTTACCCTTGAACCGAATCAGGTTATCGCACTTGTCGGACCAAGTGGTGCTGGTAAAACAACATTTGTTGACTTACTTGTACGTTTTTATGATCCTACTTCCGGAATAATCAAACTCGAAGGAAAAGACATGCGGGAATACGATTTGGATTCCCGTCGTAAACTTTTTGGTATCGTAACTCAAGATACAGTCCTTTTTCATGACTCGATCTATAATAATATTGCATACGGCAACAAAACTGCTTCGCGCGAGATGATCTATGAAGCAGCTAAAGCAGCAAATGCTCATGAATTTATTTCTGCCATGCCAAATGGATATAACACAATTGCCGGTGACCGTGGGGTACGTCTCTCTGGTGGGCAACGTCAGCGTATTGCCATTGCAAGAGCTTTGCTCAAAGATCCACCAATACTTATCTTTGATGAAGCAACCAGCGCACTCGATACCGAGAATGAAATGCTTGTACAAGAAGCAATCGAACGTCTATTAGAACATCGTACAGCCGTTGTTATTGCACATCGATTATCAACGATCCGTAAAGCTGATTCTATTATTGTATTCGAGAATGGCTCAATTAGTGAAGTAGGAACGCACGATGATCTAATGAAAAATCTTGATGGGTTATACCGTAAATTACATTTGATTCAGTCAGAACCATCAATTAATTAGAGTCCCAAATGGCGAGCAGTAACCATAGCTATAAGTACAAAGAGCAAAAAGAATATGCTGACGGACTGCCGCTCTCAAGAGGGATCATACAAAAAATCGAAGTGATCAATAAGTTTTTGACGCTTGGTCTTCTTGGCAAAATATTGCGTATTAAAACCCTATTACGACCTGTACCAATAGAAGAAGTTAACAGTGTATTATTTATACGTTATGATGCCCTTGGTGATATGATTGTTACAACTCCGCTGTGGAGGATATTAAAACGAATAAAACCATCTATCAAGATTGGAGTAGCAGGCAGCTATAAGAATATAGGTATCATTCATAATGACCGGGATGTTGATGTAATATATGATTACTCTGCACGTTCTTTGTTTGACTTTTTTCAATTAACAAAACCAGTTCGCAAAGAACAGTGGGATGTTGTTATCGTATGTTCGTTCAATCAAAAAACAAGGAATGCTATTATTGCACGTCTTTCCTCTCCCGACGGTGTCACTGCTACAGTAGGTGCTAGTAGCAAACAAGGCCATCAGAAGCTATTTTCACGACTTGTAAAACTCCCTACAGATATTACTCAAATGTCAATGGTAAGTGCCTTGCAGTATCTATTGCTTAATACTATCAATTTTGGATCAAAGGTAGAGGAGCAAAGACCAAGCATTATTATAAACGATAAGATGCTTGAGAATATTTCTAGTCAAACGAAAGACTACCTCTCTTCAATTGCGAAGAGTAAATACATTCTCTTGAATACTGATGCTCCTGATTTTAAGAAATGGGGTATCGAAAATAATTTTGCATTAGCAGAATACCTTTTAGCTAACTTTCCTGAATACGGACTAATAATCTCCGGACTTTCAAAAAATGGTGATACTATCCGACAAATGATCAAGTGCATGAAGCACCCAGGAGCGCACTACATTGAGACGTTGCATGCCCAAGAAATGGCAGCTCTTGTAAGGTTTGCAAGTATTGTTATTACTCCGGATACATCTATCGTTCATCTTACAAGTGCCGAAATGAAACCAATCATTGCGTTCTACTTGGCAAAGAATGAATGGCTGCCTTATAAAACCCCCTATGTGGTTATCCTCCCTTCAAAAGGCAAGCCGATTAGCACAATACCGGTTAATACAGTCAAGGAATCTGTCTCACTTCTTATCAATTCATTGGCAAACTCTAATTCCGAAGATATACATCATATTGTCGAGTTACAAGACGAGAGTTAAAACTCTTCGATAATAGCAGATTCATTGATGCCAAAAGTTCTATTTTTGTTGAATCATGTTGATAATATCTATCCCATGCTTTGTGTAAGACAACTGCATCGACATTCTTTAACCGAGAAGAGAGTGAATCTATTAGACCAGAGTTCAATGGCATAGTTGTGGTGTGTTTATCTTTGTGCCAACCGAGGTTCATTCCCTTTGAATAATAGGCAAACTGCGGCATAAGATTTTCATGTGGCGCATCATTATGGATAATCAGTATAGTTTCGACACCCGATAGCGCTGATACAGCTTCTTTAGCTCCGCTAATATAAACACGTTCACTTTTAATACTCCATCGATATACATTACCAAAGACAAGGACAGCGAGCAATATTACAATAATCTTGGCATCACCTTTCCCTATTTTACAGACATATACACTCATCATTAAGATAATGATGCTCAAAACAACAAGCAGAACCAGATCGTATTCAAATGGGAGATGTAACTCGCCTTTGATGAACATTCGCAATTGTTCACTCATACCCCATAGTATAGCAATAGCAGTAAGAGTTAGTGATAATATAGTAATACCTTTGTTCTGCTTTTTCAATAACTGCTCTATCGCAAAGATAGTACAGAATATAGTTGGTATTGATATAAATAATACAAAATGCGGCATATTCGTCTTCATCCCAGAGACGAGGAGAAGCATAACCACAAGCCATGCCAACGAGCAAATAAATATCTTTTGATCACGTGCTATTGTTATTTTATTTTTTATAAATATAATGATCTTTGCTACAGGCAGAACGAGTATAAATACAAACGGATAACTATTGATAAGCTGATTACTATAATACCACCACCTTCCGGGAGTTTCATGGTATGTACCTGATCCGAGTGAGGAAAAGAGACTTGACCAATTACCAAGATATGTTTCGTACTGTAATATCATCATGAGGTACCATGGGAGAGCAATCGTGGTTCCAATAATAACTATTTGAAGCGTTTTCCTTAACGACTTCTCCTTTGAGAATAAATAGCCAATGAGCAATAAAAATGGTAGTATATAGAGTGGTTGAAATGCTTTAGTCAAAAGAGCAACGCCAAAGAAAAGACAGGCAAGAACAAGTGATTTATGCTCTCGGTCATACGAACGAATTGTGTAATACGAACAGACAAGAATAGCGGTGTGCATCGGCACATCAAGTTGTGCATGATGTCCGTACCATAACCATAGTTGTGCATTACCGAAAAGAATCGTTGATACAAGAGCTGTCTTCTCTGATGTTAGATACTTTGCAAGTTTATATACGTAAATAAGTGAGACTATCGAGGAAAGTGCTATGAACAGACGCGGAGCAAATGTTGCATCTCCAAAGATAAACTTCCCGAGTGCAATGCCCCATATTCCAAGCGTTGGGTGCGTCGATGAGTAAAGCCCTCCAACGGCATACTGTGTTTGGTCAAGCCATGCACCAAACTTCAAACAGGCATCCGCTCGGACACAATAGAGTGCTTCATCCCACGACTGTATCTCCCCCATTCCAAGTCGGTAGAACTGCAAGCATACTGTGATTGCAAGCAAAAGGTACTCAATAGGATACTCTTTTATTCTATTGTAGAACAAGCGGTGAAGGAGTAAAGGAAAGTACAAACATAAGCATCGTCAGGTAACCGATGATCATTCTTCTAGTATCAAGAGGTTCATCGGAATCAACCGGGGGATGTTTCAACTTTATAATAAATACGATCATGAGAACCCAAAATATCCATGACGAACCGCCTGGCACAACAAGTGCGTTGAAAAAATCCGGGACATGAAAGTTATCGGATAATGCAAAGGAAATAAATAACTCGGGTAACGAAATAG
Organism: Kapaibacterium sp. (SeqCode); assembly: GCA_046590205.1. Classification (GTDB taxonomy): domain Bacteria; phylum Bacteroidota; class Ignavibacteria; order Palsa-1295; family Palsa-1295; genus DATDEW01. The sequence goes on along the minus strand of JBKJTT010000088.1, from coordinate 29,714 downwards.
CTGCAAGCATGACAACTACTCCTATACCAACTGCCTTATGTGTCTTTTGGCTAAACATCGCGAAGGTAAGATGCCCCCCGTCAAGCTGCCCAACAGGCAATAAATTTAATCCTGTTACGAAGAGTCCAAACCAGCCAACGATAAGCATTGGATAGTGATACATCTCCGACATCGGAGGCAAATATGCTCCTGAGGGTGCAAACACTGATTCAAAGAGTGAGTACAAAAGTGTTTTACCAAAAACAAGTTCACTTCCTACTTGTGATGTAACGTTAGGATACCCTGGATGTATCTTCTGCAAGTATTCTATCCCAGGCAGAGTCATAAAGCCGACAGCAAGTATCACAACACATACGATGAACCCTGCAATAGGTCCTGCAACTCCTACATCAAATACTATTTTCTTCGAGGTCATCCGTGAGCGAGTCTTGATGACCGCTCCGAACGTTCCGAAGTTAGGCATGATACCAAGCATTGTGCCTGGAAAAGGGATATAGAAAGGCAGGGTTGCATCAACATTATGAATCCGCGCAGCAATGAAATGACCAAACTCATGAGCTGAGAGAAATATCAATAATAGCAGAGCATACTCAAGCCCATATTGAAGATTCTCCAATTCAAGGGGGTTATGTCCGCTCCATGCAACTCCTGCTATAGTTGTAGTAAAGAAAGTTATTAGAAACAGAGTAATATGCAGCCACATCCGCTGCTTACCAATGAGTGATTCAAGCGTTGCCACTATATTAAAAGCTGATTGTTGAATATCGTAGTCCTACTTCAATGCCGGAACGGGTTCTCTCCCCTTCAACTCCATACTTCGTTTCGCCGCCGAAATACTGCCCATATATATCTACTGCAGTTTGTGCCGTTGGCTGCATACGAAACACCAGTGAACCGGTAAAGATCGGATATTGCGGGCCACCTGCCGATGAGACTGATGCAAATACTTCGCCACCGCGTATTGGCGCATCAGAGGTAGTAGTTGCCCATCGTAACAATCTATATTCGAGTGTAACAGGAAATTGTATCGCCGGTTCTACCTTCGTTACTTGATGAAAGATATATTTGACTCCGATAGAACCTCGAAAAGGTAACTCACCTGCCAGTGGCACCAACTGTGTTTCAAATGAGATAAACTCACGACTATATCGACTTGATGAACCACCAACAACAGAATCCTGCGTACCATCAACTAAATGACTTGAGATATGACTCAACCTGATACGAGAGACAAGATACGGACTTGATAAGAATTGAGGTATGATAGCATTGAAGCCAAAGAAGTAGTCTGCAGTCTCGACGGGGAAACGGAAGCCCTCCAATGTTTTTAATCCACTCCAGATAAAACATTCGGCACCGAAATCCACACTCGGAAATCTCAAGAACTCCATGCCAAAACCTGCTTCAAGGCGAAGGCGTGTTGCATCAGCATCATAGCAGGTCGTAAAACGGTTCGGTTCAAGGAATGAGCCAAAGAGCGGTCTCCAAACGGATTGAGAGTATAGCGGTGTTGCTGTAACCACCAAAAGTAGTAGAACAAAACAAATATTTTTCATTACGAATGATAAACACGACCTTTCCACTTTACGTCACGCTGAAAATAAAGTATCGGTACGCAGAGCAAAAAGAAAAGAAGGTAGAATTGGTAGAGCGGCAGATACACAAGTGAACGAAGCTTTCCAATAGCAGTCATTGTTGGAGCAAGTATCAGTAGATCTATTGCACACTTGACCATAAACATCATCACTGCGAATACTACTGAACTTGTGAATGGGAGTAATAGTAGCATAGCTGCACCAATAAACCCTATACCAATAATTATTAACCCTGGAATACCGATCAACTTCCCACCTTGTACCCATCTTTGTTTCTGACGCCACCATGTTTTGTAGTCGAGTGTGGGGTCAGTAGTAACACCTAATTCCACATTTGCTTTTGATCGTACCTTCCACCCCGAATTCCATACTGCCTGAAAAAGAGCGAGGTCTTCAGTTACACTAAATGCAACATTTCGATAACCGCCGATCTTTTCATAGACTGACTTACGAATGGAAAAGTTGTTCCCAATGATGGATGTAGGTATCCCGTAGTTGATACCTGACATTCCCATTGCAAGTACTTGCACCATTTCTATAGAGTGGCAAGTATCAAAAATGTTACCTCCTTCTATGGATGTTATGCTGGCAACCATCCCTGTATCACTATCATACCATGACACATATTCTTTTGCCCAACCTCGCGGAACGACACAGTCAGCATCGGTCATTACCACGATCTCACCGGTTGCTACATCAAACCCTTGAATAAGTGCATTGACCTTGCCATGCATTCCGGTATTAGAATCCGTTGTTTCAAGTATGTGAAGGTTCGGAAGTTTGGCTTCCCATTGGGCAAGTATCTCTCCTGTTCTGTCAGTCGAATGATCATTAACGATCAGAAGTTCGATTTTCTCTTTTGGATAATCAAGTTCTGCAAGTGAAGCAATACATTTGAAAATGGAATTCTCCTCATTTCGTGCACAGACAAGCACTGTAATTGACGGCAATGTGTCCTTATCAAAAACCTTAGTATTTGATGAAATGGCTCGAAGCACGCCCGGCAAGTAGCATAACAAGCCAATAAAGTAGATAGCGGCAAGTATGAGAACGACATCATTATTCATGCGTTAGTGCCAAGGTATTACTTCAGCATGAAAATCAAGAAGTATTTCATTCGGGTTATGTGTGTGCAACTGCATAAATATCTTGTCGCCAATTTCAAGTTTCCCTGTCCCACCCGGTGTGCCCGTGAAAAGGATATCTCCTGTCTTCATACTCAATGTTTTTGATAGGTGCGTTACCATCATCTCCGGCGAGAATATCATTTGATTGGTATAGGCACGTTGGCGAAGTTCACCATTCACAAAAAGAGAGAACCCAAGTTTATCGAATGAAGGTACATTGTCATAGGTAAGAAAGTGACTTATCTGCCCCGAGCCGTCAAAACCCTTTGATAAAGTCCACGGCAACCCTTTCTTCTTTGCCTCATTTTGTTTGTCGCGCTGTGTCAGATCAAGACCGATAGCATATCCCGCGATTATATCAGCAGTGCTGAATGCAGGAATATTACGACCATTACCCTTCAAGAGCAGAACAAGTTCGCCCTCATATTCAAGCGCATCGGTATCCGGCGGATACTCTATCGCAGTGTATGCGCCCTGACGAAATGAGCAAAACGGCTTTGTAAATACCACAGGGTCAGTAGGGACTTCATTGCCGAGTTCGTGGATGTGCTCTACATAGTTTCGACCGACACAATAAATCGTGCCAAGTTCATATATTTCTTCTCCGTGTGTACCTTCAAAAAGCAGTTCCATATGAAACTATATTAGGTGGCAAGGTTTGTTTAGCGAAAATACCTCTTTTTTCTTTGAGCGCCGAGGTTTTCTTGTTTCTTTATTTTTTCTTAAAACTGATGGACATTCTCGGAAGCGAAAAACCAGCCGCATTAGTGAGCGCATAAGGTTGATCGGCTACAATGAACTTTCGTCGTTCAAATTGCAGTACTCTAAATGGCGATGGACCGACTGATCGTAAGTTATTACTATAAAACCGAGGCTCAAGTGTTACCATGATGAGTCCACTTCCAACATCCTGTGGCTGCGGCTTCGCACCTCCGGGGAATTCGTAGGCATCATTTGTACTATCTGTGTCATGTCCTCGTGCAGAGTCAAAGAGTCCGTATAAAAACTGATGCGGTGGAAAAAAATCGTTGTCATACGCCCATGTTGCGTAATTCCACCCTAAAGGAGGCAGAGGCAATGATTCTATAGACGGTACGAATGTAGGTCCTGCAAATCGAAGGAAGTAAAATTCCTTCGTATAAGCTTCAGGATCAGGTGATTTTGAAGTAAATGTCAGCATCCCCGAAGTATTCAGCATCGAATCAAATGAGGCATTCCCAAGTACAGAATAGATGCTGTCTTTACCAAGTACTGAATTGAACTGCTTTTCTATTGTGCCACGAAGGACAACCAGTCCAGGAGTTACCGGCTTCTTTGTCTGCTCTATAGTCAACAATACTTCCTTCAAACTATCAATTGAATACTTTACATCAAACTTACCAAAATACTGTGAGCTATCAAAGGGATAATAAACATGGAGCACTGAATCAGAAATGAATCTATACACTGAATCAGGTGCTTCCTTCACCCAAAGGGAGTAGTACTCTCCTGTTCGTAGCGGGATGATATTTCTTGCAACAATGCGGTAATTTACCGTTGCCGCAGTATCCACAGGGGGTACAACCGGAGGGTCTTGCGAACAACCTGCAGCAACAAGAGCGAAGAAAATAAGTGCTAAGAGCTGCTTCACTTCTTTTTCTTTGCTTTGGATTTCATCAGTGACGGTGGAACATCTATCTTCATTCGTAACATCGCCGAAGCAAGGGTCTTGCCTTGAGCATCTTGCTTCAAACTCACAGTACCCCCGCCGCCGAGAGTCTCATGAAGCAGGAAGTTCAATGCCCATAGGTTCGGAAGCTCGAAACGCTCGACTTTTCCTTCGCAAATTCCCTTGAAGTGTTTTTTTACTACAGCCGAGGTAACTTGCTTTTTTATAATAGGATAGAACTTCTCATCACGGCATATCAGCCCGACATTCGCTGCATCGCCTTTATCGCCGGAGCGAGCATGACATATATCTAAGAGTTGTACTTTCATCAGACTTCATCTACAATAACTCGTGGTGTAACAGCTGTTTTTTTGAGTAATGCCGGCCAGTATGCTACAACATCACTCGGCTTCGGTCTGCCTCCCGCAAAGCCGGTTACGCTTGGCGGACCGGTCAGGATGAGCGGCGCTATATGTTTGCCAAACTCGACAATCGAGCGTTTATCCTGCCCTCTAACGGCGAACTTCACAACGACTTCCTCGACATCCGATTCTTTCGTGTTCGTCAGTGCCCCATGACAGGAGTTGTATCCCAAGTATTCAGTTCTCATCTCTTGGTAAACACAACCCGCCTTCGTAAGTCGCGAGCGAAGTATCTTGTCAGCTATTCTTGCCTTTTCCATAGCATCGGGCCATGTGTAGGTTAATGTCCCTGCGGCGGAAAATCCGTCATTATATGACATTGAGACTTTGTAAAACTCCGTTGCAGGTCTGCCTTTGATGCCAAAAACCTTTACTTTATCTTTCCCGAGGTCTTCAAGCTGGATGGATGTAAAATCTGCGATGCAATCAGGCGTAATGTATTCCTTCGGATCGCCAATTTCATAAAGAAGCTGCTCAGCGATCGATCCGCGACTGACAATGCCGCCGGTCTTCGGATGTTTGGTAATAATAAACTCACCATTTGGATATGCTTCAGCAATCGGGAAGCCGATATTTGCAAAATCTTTGACCTTCTTCCAATCGCCGGAGAAGTTTCCGCCGGAGCTTTGTGCGCCGCATTCGAGGATGTGTCCAGCAACTGTCCCTGCCGCCATCTTATCCCAATCATCAGGTGACCAGCCAAATTCATGTATCATAGGAGCAAGCGTTAGCCCTGTATCAGTAGTACGCCCCGTAACGACTATCTGAGCTCCTTGTCTCAAACACTCGACAATAGGCATTGCGCCGAAATAGACATTCGCGCTTAGTACTTTATCTTTAACTTCCTTGAGAGATTCGCCTGTCTCCATATTTTTCAATGGATGGCCTGCGGCGTTGATAGAGTCAATCGAGTCAAGAATGTTATCTCCGAGAACGACACCGACCTTTATCTTGATACCACGCTTTTTAGCAACAGCAAAAATTGCATCACGACATGCTTCGGGATTAACACCGCCGCCATTGGTAATGACCTTGATATTCTTTGCGACAATATCAGGAAGGATAGCATCAATGACTTCGACAAGGTCTTTGGCGTACCCTGCGTTCGGGTCGCGGAGCTTTTGCTTTTGCATGATAGACATTGTTACCTCGGCGAGGTAATCCATCATCATGTAATCTATCGGCGACTTATCGCTTGCAAGCTTGACCTGATCTATCGGAGCGGTCGGTAAGTCACCCCAAAATCCCTGCCCGGAGGCAATACGTATCTTTTGCTTCATAAGTCTTTTTAACACAAGTTTTTGTGAATTTGTCAGTCAAATCTCCCTGAACTTAAAGCCGTAATTTTTCTTTTCCAAGCCAATGAAAAAGATAGGCATTATCGGTGCGCCGTGTATTGATGAGATAATCTCTCCTTCTGGCGAGGTGACAGGGTTCTCGCTTGGAGGTATATTGTATTCCTATGCCGTTCTGGAGCGTATCGCAAGGGAGAATAACCTTGATGTTACCTTCTTCCCCTTCACCATCATTGCAGAGCGTGACTTGGAGTTTCTTGAGCCGTTCTTTACAAAGCTCGAACATTTTGATTTCTCCCATACTCCTCGCAGCAAAGACGCTACGACCAACCGTGTCCAACTCATCTATCAGGATGAAGGTAAGAGGAAAGAGGTTTGCAGCGTTATTCTCCCCGAAGTAACACCAGAGCATCTTGCGACAGATGTTCTTTCTTCGCTCGATGGACTTTTTGTCAATATGATTTCGGGATATGATATTTCTATAGACACTATGGAATGGCTTCGTTCCAAAACCTCGGCTTATATTCATCTTGATGTTCATGCGTTAACCTTAGGAAAGTTATCCGAGAGTGGCAGAAGATTCGCTCCTGTCACTGACTGGCATCGTTGGGCGTTGGCGGCAAACTCCGTCCAGCTCAACGAGAAGGAAGCCCTGTTCTTCCCTCCTGCAGGTTCAGAGCCGTATATTTCTCAGATTCGCCACCAATCGAAAAATGATAATACCGAAAGAACCGTCATCCTCACTCGTGGCGAGAAGGACACTCTCGGCTACAATATCACCCGAAGCGAGAAGCATATCGTCCCGACGGAGAAAGTAGCCACAATCGACACCACCGGCTCCGGTGATGTCTTCGGCGCAGTCTATCTCCTCGAGCAGGTTCTCGGCGCTTCAACCGCCGATGCCATCGGATCAGCTAATCATTGGGCTGGAAGGAATACGGTTATGAAGGGTGTTTTTGAACTCGTAAGTTAGGCGTAATTTGCTGATTCTTGCTCTGTAACCTATTTGTTTTCATCACTCTAATTGTGCACCACACTCCATCCATCCTGAGGCGATAGCCGAAGGATCTGATTGCTGTATTTACAGAAATCTTGCAATAAAGGATAGGTGTCATAAATTTACACATTTGAAAACGGAGGTGGTTTGGATATGCGCTCGGGAAGGATTCACAAACTTTTACATACAAAGATACGAAATTTTGAAGGTCAAAACAAGGTGCCTGCGTATGTAAAATCACACTTGACATGCTAACTTGTTTTATATGAATATGTTACACTGTTCACATTTTATCCACATTGAATTTCTGTGCTAGTTTCGCTGTTTTTCATGGGCACTTATAATATACTTCAATTTGCTCACTTCAGGAATCATTACTAACTGATGTTTGGTTGGATTTAAGAAGTTATAATTTATAGGGTAAAGATAATCGTCAAAAAATAGAATTTTCAAGAAAGAATAAGGAGAAGGTTATGAAAACTCGGGTAGCATTTATTATACTTTTCATACTTCTTGTAGGAGCGGATGTCTATTCGCAATGGAGGCGAGTAGAAGAACCACATTGTATTACCGACAAAATAGGTGTACTCGGATCAGACCTATACGTATATTCACCTACTGATGGTATATTACGCTCAAGTGATACAGGGAAAACTTGGGTAGTTATTAATACAAGTGTCACTGATAGCAATACTTCAACGCAATGGTGGAATATGGAATTTGGTACTCTGGATAATGCTTTATTTGCAGCAAATAGGAATGGGGTTATCCGTACAACTGACAATGGAATAAGTTGGATAGATTCAGACAATGGTATTACCTCCGGTATTAGTTGCTTTGTTTCAATCGACTCGACAATAATCGGAGGAAGTTACAGAGGGTTTTTCCTTTCCACAAATAAAGGTAATAGTTGGATCAATTCTTCTACCGGAGCACCTGACAGTAATTTAGTCTACTGTTTGTTTAACTTTGCATCCTTCGTAATTGCTGGAACAGTCAAAGGCATATTCAGATCAGATGATAGCGGAAAAAGTTGGACGAAAACCAGTTCAAATCTTGTAGATAGAGACGGTTATCACGGATATACTAGAGTATTCGAGCACATCGACTCAATCCTATTTGCCGGCTCACCTCAACACTTGTTTCATAGATCACTTGATAATGGAGTTACTTGGACACTTACAGCGAAAAGTGTATTTCCTTTCTCAATGTCGGTTCTCGACACTGTCCTGTTTAGTTTTGAAACAGGAGCATATGGTGCTGCTCATCTATCACGAGACTACGGGACTTCTTGGGAAAAAATTGAACTGAATTTTCCCTTATATAAGTATCCAAGTTCTGTTGTTATTGGAGAACATCTCTTTGTAACCGGTAAAGACGGTAGTTACTTTACTACGAATATGGGTTCATCATGGACACCTTCACTTCAAACTGAACCTATTTACGGATTCTCTAAAATTGGGAAGTATTTGTTTGCCTGTTCAGATAAAGGAGCTATTAAACGATCTGAAGATAACGGCTTCATCTGGAGTAAACTTAATATCGGGAGGAGCGACCTTAACGTGAATGTGATTGGTGCATTAGACACAATTCTGTATGCAGGCACCAATAGTGGGCTGTTCCAATCAAAAGATGCGGGCGAAAGTTGGGTTCAGATACTTCCTAGCAAGTATATAGTTACTAGCATTGGTGCGGAAAACAATGTACTATGGGTAGGCACTCGAATTCTTGATAGTATTTCAAGGAACGAAAATGGGGTAATATTTCGGTCGAACGATAATGGCCAGTCGTGGCAAAATCAAATAGTAGCTCCTACAACTAAAGACAATTCATTCAACTCGTTCGCTTTTAAAGGAACAATGATTTTTGCAAACTCTAATCATGGTGGTGTGTTTCGATCAACAAATAATGGTGAGAGCTGGGGCCTAACTTCTATGGATAGGTACTGGCATTACCCAACAAAAGCGAATGGACTGGTGTTTAATGACCCCTACCTTTTTGTATCCAGAGATGATGGTATTTTCCGTTCAAGTGACGATGGTGATACATGGATTTATACTGGTCGTGGTTGTCCGAATCCATGTTACTCATTGATCGCATATGATACAATTATCTTTGCTAGTACTATAAACGGAGTGTATAAAATGAGTTTAAATGATACACAATGGACATATATTAACACCGGGTTAGATACAAAGGCTGGTATTTTATCATTATTTTTAGATGGATCAAATTTATTTGCTGGGACTAATGGGTCTGGAATTTGGAGAAGACCACTTGCAGAGGTCAATGTTAATAAAAATCAACTTTTGCTTCCGTCCGCACAGATTGGGAATAACTATCCTAATCCCTTTGTGCAAAAAACTATTATTAATTTCTCCTTGGTAAAGCCACAACAAATAACTATTAAGATATTTAATGCTCTTGGGAAAGAGATTGCTACACTTGCTACAGGCAAGTTCTATGATTTGGGAATGCAATCTATTGAATGGGATGCAAAGGATGAAACACCGGGTATTTATATCTGTAGATTGTTTCTACAGGATGATATCCTAGCAAAACCCATTATACTTACTAAATAGTCAATGCGAGTAATACCCCAAGTACTGTATACTGTATTGCTACTCCTCACTCCCCCACAAACACATTCCTGAATGCCTCTTCGTCATCGGGCGGGGGTAATGTGTTGGCGTAGTTCACGGCTTCTTCTATTTCTTGTTTGCAGGTTTGCTCAAGTGCGAGGAGTTCTTTCTCTGTGGCTTTCTTTTTCAGGAGGAGTGCACGGGTTCTCGCGACGGGGTCCTTCTTTGCCCATTCTTCGAGTTGTTCTTTGGGGACGTAATCGAACGGGTCGTGCTCGGCATGTCCGCGCATACGCATTGTAACGCATTCGATGATAGATGCCCCCTTGCCTGCTCTGGCATGCTCTACTGCGCGCATGGTTGCATCATAGACAGCTTCTATATCGGTGCCATCAACCGTCTCGCCGGGGATGCCGTAACCGATAGCGCGGTCGGAATACTTTGGATTATGTGATTGCTTTACGACTGGCGTTGAATATGCGTACTGATTATTCTCGATGATGAGGATGAACGGCAGAACGAGCGTCGAAGCCATCATTAGTCCTTCATGCACTTCCCCGACCGATGCGCCACCATCACCGATATAGTTAAGCGCAACATTCTTCGTGCCCGACATCTTCTGCGCCAACGCCGCACCACATGCAAGCGGCACCATTGCACCAAGATGCGACACGTTGCCATATATCTTTCGTTTCGGGTCGGCATAATGTCCTGTACCGTCAGTGCCCCGCGTCATTGCACCTTTGCGGAATAGGAAATTCACTGCCATCTCTTCGGGAGTAAGTCCCCGTACAAAATGCGCTCCGTTATCGCGGTGCATCGGGAAGAGCACATCGTCCATTGTCAGAGCCATTGCCGTCCCGACGGCAGTAGCTTCGTTACCATACTGCGAATACACACCACCGACTATCTTCGACTGACGGTAAAGATTAATAAGCGCGTTATCGAACTCACGCGCATAGAGCATGTTCTTATAGGCGAATAGAAGCTGGTCTTTTGTCATCCCTCGAGTAGTTGGTAGTCGTCAGTCTTTTGTCGTTAGAGAAGAACGATGAATAAATGACGTAAGTTTGTATATTATTATTCGTTATTTATGGCACAACTTTATCCACTGATCGAACCTTATAACACAGGATTCCTAAAGGTCTCCGACCTACACTCGCTTTACTATGAAGAGTGCGGCAACCCCGCTGGTGTTCCGGCTGTGATGCTTCATGGCGGACCGGGTTCGGGATGCTCCGATGAAATGCGACAGATGTTCGACCCGAAATACTACCGCATTATCCTTTTCGATCAACGCGGCGCAAAGCGCAGTACACCTCATGCATCGCTCGAAGATAACATGACATGGTATTTAGTCGAGGACATCGAAAAACTCCGCGAACATCTCGCCGTTGAGAAGTGGCTCGTCTTCGGCGGCTCATGGGGCTCGACGCTATCATTGAGCTACAGCCAAAAATATCCTGAACGAGTAACGCATCTTATTTTGCGCGGTATCTTCTTAGGCCGCGACGAAGATAATAAGTGGCTTTATGAATATGGAGCAAGCGAGTTATTTCCCGAGAAGTGGGATGAATTCAAAAAGGGCGTGACACTAAATCCGGGCGAAAGTTATATTGATGCATACTATCGCGCGCTCACCGGCGTAGAAGAAAAACCGATGCTCGAAGCTGCACGACGCTGGAGCAATTGGGAGTTCTCAATCATTAAGCTTGTCAATGAGGACAAATCGCTCGATGATGATTCTGCCATAAGCTTCTCACGCATCGAATGTCACTACATTAAAAATAACTGCTTTCTCGAAGAAGGTCAGCTTTTGACTGACGCACACAAGATCGCGCACATCCCGATGACGATCGTTCACGGACGCTACGACGTCATCTGCACAATGCGTAATGCATGGGAGCTAAAACGTGTACTCCCCCATGCAAACCTCGTCGTTACACCACGCGCCGGTCACTCAATGTTCGACGCAGAAAACGCAGAAGCACTCGTAGATGCTACTAATGGATATCGTGCGACGGAGTGATGGAATCTCAAGATTAAAGTAGGACGGACTTTAGTCCGTCCCCAACTAACCACTGACTACTAGCCACTAACCACTTCCCCACTACATTACCAACCGCACAATAAACCAGCACCAGACTGCGGAGATGACACCTGCAATTACGTCAAGCATGACGCCTGTCTTTGCCATTTGTGGGATGGTTACGTAGCCGCTTCCGAAGACGATGGCATTCGGCGGTGTACCGGCAGGGAGTGCGAAGTCGCAGGATGATGACATTGTTGCCGAGTAGAGAACTGTCGGAAGAAGACTTGGCGATATTACTCCCTTGAGTACATTCAACATGATAGCGATGGTAGCTGTGTTTGATGCTACAGCAGAAATACCAACCGTTGCCAGCGAGACGAGTAGCACTTGCATAAATTCACTCATCGAAGAAATGAATGCAAGCTGTGAGCCGAGATATTCCGAGAGTCCGCTTGCTTGAATGCCGCTTGCCATTGCAAAGCTTCCGCCCAAGAGAACGAGCGTCCCCCACGGCAGACCTTTCAGATGTTTTACTTCGAGGACTTGCCTTCCCTGCTCTCGCCAAAGAAGAAGTAGTATTCCCGCAAGAAGTGATACTCCGCCTTCGACATGAGCGCCTATAAGTTTGAACGCCGTAACATGCGGCTTGAGGAATGTCGTTATCGGGTCGCTCAATATCCAGACTATTGCCGCAAGCATGAAGATAAAGAGTACGCTCCACTCCTGCTCTTTCATGTGACCAAGTTTTGCAAGCTCTCCGCGTATAACTTCGTCGCTTGCACGCGGAGGGAGTTCGTCGCGTCTTGCAATGCGCCAAAGAAAATACCACGTGATCGGGATAAGAAACAACGTGAACGGCATTGCGATCATCATGAAGTCCAGAAATGAGACAGGCATGCCGTTCTTTTCCATGAAGCCGACGAACATAGCGTTCGGCGCAGTCGCTATCGTCGTACCAAGACCTATGTTCGAGCCGTATGCTATCGAGAGCATAATCGCCATTCCGTAAAACCCGAGACGTTTACCACCGCCGGCTACTTCCATCTGATGAATAACTGCCATCCCTATCGGGAACATGAGCGCGGCAGTGGCGGTGTTCGAGAGCCACAACGAGATGAATGCCGTCGAGGTCAGCATCCCCAGCAGAAGATGTTTCGGCTCGGTACCGATGTACCTCATGATGTTCAGCGCGATGCGCTTATGTAGTCCCCATTGCTGCATAGCGGCGGCAATGCAGAGTCCTCCTGCAAAGAGCCAGATATATGGATCAAGGTATTGCAGAATCGTTGGGAATAGGTCTTGGAAGTATCCTTTGCCGAAGACGCCAAGTATCGGAAAAAGAAGCGGCGGGATACAGGCAGTGATGGTTATAGGCATCGCTTCGGTAAGCCACCACATCGCCATCCAGAACGCCACCGCGGCGGCAAGGGCAGGTCTGCCCTCGGAGATGTGATGCAGGGGTGTGTCAATCAGGAGGATAACGACAAAGCCGACAATCCCCGCAACAAACCCAAACCACTGAACTTTGGACGAAGGTAACTCTATCTTTCGCAAGTATTCATAAAGGCAATAATGAAAGCGCTGCGAAAATACGACAATATCGCCGGACTTTGTGTTGGCACGGACTTTAGTCTGTCCTACTTGTCAATGGTATATAGCTTAAATAGCACCGGCATCATGTACCAATATTCTACTGCTTTGTCATCTTTTATGGCGGGTGTGAACTGAACGTTAAACATTGCTTTGCGAGCAGATTCTTCAAGTATCGTATAACCCGAACTATCTATCTCAACCTGTATCACCTTACCACTTGTGTCAATAAGCGCATAAACGACAACCCTTCCTTCCAAGCCAGCTTTTTTAGCTTCTTCGGGATATTCAACAAAGTTGTATATATCTTGAAGTGGCTGGGGTTCCACATCTACACTAACAAAATTATATCGCTCAAGACTTTCGGGAATACTTATATGTATTATACTATCTCGTGTGATATTGTCTGGGTTTTGTAACTTGAAAACAATTGGCAATGTGTACCAAAGTTTTACAGGTTTCGTATTTTGCAATGCTGGAGTAAAACGTGCTTTCATCATTGCTTTACGGGCAGACTCTTCAAAGATAGGATTAGTTGATCTATCTACCTCGACCTTAATAACTTTACCATTTGTATCGATCAGAGCAGATACAATTACCTTCCCTTCAAGACCAGCCCTTTTAGCCTTTTCCGGATATTCTACAAGACTTTGTATATCTTGGATTGGATGGGGCTCCACCTTAACGCTAACAAATTCACTTTTATACGGCTCTTCCTCAATTACAGCACGATTCACAGTATCTTGAGTCTGTTCGGTAACGGGGGCAGTTTTCTTGGCTTTCTTCTTCTGTGCATCAGCTATTCCTGTTATTAGCATTAGAGCCATTAAAACCACCACAGCTTGCAGAATTCGGTTTTGGGTTTGCATTTTGCACCTCTTTTGTGGAAAATATAGAGAAATTAAGCGTTTCGTTATTTGTTATCTACCTGACTCAATTTTTGTGCCAAAACCCAGAGTGCCCGAAAACAACACACAAACTTTCATAGATTCGCCGCTAAAAGTGCGGCTTGTCAACTCATTCGCCGAGCCGTTCAAGAATGCCATTGCTACCGCCCGTACGTGTTACTCCTCAAAGGGTATCATCGAAACTGGACAGGTCACGATGGAAAAACACGGACCGCTCGCAGAGAGTATCTTTGAAGCCGGGCATCATACAACGCTCCAACATGCGCATTTCCAGTTCGCGCTTGAAGGCGTGTCGCGTCATGCAATCTGGAGTTTTCTGCATTCACATCCTTTTTATAATTCCGAACAGGTCAGCCAAAGGTACGTTGAAGTAAAAAGAGGCAGTTGGGTGGTGCCGAAGTTTAAGACAGAAGCAGCGCAGTCTCTTTATGAAAAAGAGATGGATAGAATTACCGAAGATTACAAAGCTCTGATTGGTCTTTTGACACCTGCAGTTGCTGAAGCATATTTCAACCGCTTTCCGCATCGCCAGAAAAAAGCTGATGAGTATGACAAAGAGATAAAGAAAAAAGCACAGGAAGTCGCGCGCTACGTACTTCCGCTCTCGACGACGGCTTATATGTACCATACCGTTTCTGGTATAACGCTCTTGCGTTACTATCGCCTTGCAAGGATGTATGATACACCAACCGAGACGTTCGCACTCGTCTCGAAGATGGTTGAAGAGTTATTAAAGGTCGATCCGAACTATCGTCTCATCTTGCAGGAGCCACTTACTGAAAGCCAATACCCCGAGACAGCATATCTCAATACATTTCAACCAAACCCAACAAAGTTTCGTCATGAGTTCGATCATGAACTTAGCGGACGTGTTGCGCGGCTTGTTGACTATAAAGCATTCGCAGAACGCACACTTGCCGCAAGTGTTCGCGAAGTCATGGGGCTTTCGGTATGGGATATTAACGATGAAGATGCGATCCAGTTAGTCCTTGACCCGTCGAAGAATACAATCCTCGGCGAGACGATGGTGCTGACGACACAGACAAAGCTCTCACGAGCAATGCACAATGTGCATTACACATTCCAGAAGAAGCTTTCTCATGCGGCTGATTCCCAGGATCAACGCCACCGTATGACGCCCGGCTCGCGCCCTATCTTGCACCGACAAATAGACCCTGCCACGCCTGATTATGAAACACCGCTTGTTATTACGTATGCATCAGATGAAGCGCAAGAGCGTTACCACAACTCTCTGAAAGAGTCTTGGAAGAGTTATCAGAAATTGTTAGAACTTGGAGAAAGTCAGGAGTTCGCAGAGTATATGCTCCCAAATGCGGCGAGTATCCGTTTCACCGAATCTGCCGACCTTCTATCGCTGCATCATAAACATGCAATGCGCCTATGCTACAATGCGCAGGAAGAGATTTGGCGCGCATCGGTTGATGAAGCTGACCAGATTCGCGAAGTCCACCCGCTGATTGGGAAGTATCTCCTTCCGCCTTGTTCGTTGCGTGATATGGCAAGCGTCCGCCCCGTCTGTCCCGAAGGTACGCGCTACTGCGGCGTAAAAGTGTGGAAGATAGATTTGAAAGAATATGAGAGAGTGATATGATGTTCTCCGTCATACTCTGCACGTTTAATCGTGCATATACCATTGAGCGAGCGATTAAAAGTGTCATTGCTCAAACGTTCGATGATTGGGAGCTTATCATCGTTGATGACGGTTCTTCGGACAATACCAAAGAGGTAGTCCTCTCTTACCTTAGCGACACTCGTATCACCTACCACTATCAGACAAACAAAGGTCAGGCATTAGCCCGTAACTTTGGCTGCTCGCTTGCAACGGGACGTTACTTTACGTTTCTTGATTCCGATGATGAATATCTTCTTGACCATCTCGACTCACGCTACGACATTCTATCGAGCAAACCTGCACTCGAACTCCTTCATGGTGGGATAGAAGTCATCGGCAGTCCTTATGTAGCAGATAAGCATGCCCCATCTTCGCAGATCCACTTATCCGAATGTGCTGTCGGTGGTACCTTCTTTATCCGACGTGACCTCTGGTCGCGGCTTGGCGGATATAATGACGTTCTCTACGGCGATGATACGGAGTTCTTCGAGAAGGCAGTTGCACGAGGCGCGACTATACAAAAGACCGACATCCCCACATACAGATACTACCGGACTGGCGAATATTCGTTATGTAATATCGTCGAAGCGAAGGGTATTGCGGGGATAGAGGAATACCGATCAAACGCCAACTAATTCCTATACTGTAATCCTAAGCGCAATCCAAAACTTGTCAGATGCCAATTCAGGTCATTGACGACATCAAATATTGGGAAGTTAAGAGATAGTCCTGTTAAGAGCGAGAAGTTCTTATTGAGCTTGAACTGCATACCCGGCGCGATCTCTATCGCGAGCAAGAAATTGTTTGGTTCAGGGAAGCTACCACTTGTGAGATTTTTCTTCCGAACACCTGTGCTCTTGCGTTGTGGGTCGCCAGTATTATAATCAATGGTTGCAGGATAGAGTATCTCTGCTGTTTGATTGTAAGTCCCTGACAAGAGGAACCCGGCAGAAAGTCCGCCATAGATATAGAGTTTTTCAGGCACAAAATAATGATAGATACCCCCATTGAGCGTAAGGTAACTTAGCGAAGCGGTCGTTGCAAACTCTTCAACGAGTTTTGATTTCCCAGCACCCGCGCTATCACCATAGAAGATAGAATCCTGAATGAACGATGAGTGCTGCGATATGGCGGTGCCCGAAAAATTACTAAAGCCGATACCGCCGCCGATAATAAAACCTTTTGTAAACGGGAAGATATAACTTCCGTAAAAACCACCCGATAGTTCAGGTCTGAATGACTTGTATGTACCGCTTGCCTCAAGATAGTCAGGTGTCTCAAAAGTGACATTCGAGATCGTTGTCGAAGGTGTCGTTACGAACTGCACCGTCCATGATCGGCAGCTTGGACATAGCGACTCGCGTCCGCTAATAAGCTGATACATCCACTCATTGCCAACCTTTGTTCGGCAGATAGTATAATATGATTCGTTCTTGTTATCATCGGTGAGCTTCAAACTCATAAAGCCGCATGTACTCGTATCGCGCACACGGAAAAGGAGCGGGACTTGCGGTGTGCCCGGATCAAAATACGGTATCGTTACCGGCGAACGGAAATTTGAGCTATCAATAACAACAACGCTTTTCATACCGACATCGAAGAGACGGTCATCACGAGCAATAAGCGCAAGCGGCAAGTTCGCATTCTCGGATACAAGTTCAAGCGATGGCGGAAGTGTGTCAATGATATCAGGGATAGTCGCAACAAGCTGACCACCGTTATTACCATACGAATCGTAATTATCACCTGCTACTCCAAAGCCATACGAATACAAACCAAATGGTTTATCACATGAAACAGAGTGTGAGCCGTAGCCAATCTCGATCTGTGCGATTGCATAACGAGTGATACCGATATTCTTAAAATACTTGCCAAATCCGCCCCGACCATCGAGCTTCAAGGATGCAATAGCATCAATAGGTACTACAAGGTTGATATAGTGATGCCAATCACCACGAACAGGCGTGAGAAAACGGTAGTAATTTAAGAACTGCTCTGTAGGTGTGATAAAGAGCATGAACGGGTCACCAACCTGCGCGCTATCAGCCGTTGAACTTTGAGCATATTGTGCAACGAGAACAGGTTTATTCGTCGTAATGAGTGCATTCTCTTTTGCATGATTATCCTCGTAGAAATCACCCGGATTCGTAAGCTTACCAACAAGATTGTTATTGACAAACACCTGGGTGTTCGCTTCGCTTGCAATGACGCGAACAGCATATTCTGACTTTCCTTCAAATCTTCCGAGAAAGAACTGCCTTCCCCAACTCGGCATCGGCGGCTCCATCTCAAGAAGCTGGTCGCAAAAGTTCTTATCAGCCGGCACTTGCGCACATGTATGTCCGCTAAAGAACGATATAGGTTTATTTGAGGTAACGAGCGTACCAGTCAGGTCAGATTTTTTTCCGATGCCTGTTGCAGACTGAATCTGATAGACATCACCTTTGACAAGGTTGACAGAATATGTTTCTCCGGCTCGTCTTCCGCCGCGTGTATCGCCGGCAAGCGTGATGGTAATAACTGTTGCATCCTCGACTGCAACAATGCTCGCTTGTGTAGAAAATGTATTTCCTGTTTGAGGCAGTGGGTAGTAGCCGCAGATACGATACGTTGTGCCGAGAACAGTTACAGGATAGGCAAGATACGTATCGGTGCTTGCTTTTCTATTGGAGAGGCCGTACACAGCAATCGGGTTATCAGAGGTTACATGAATACCGAGCTTATGGATCCCATCACTTCCGAATACCTGCGCAGTAGAGTCTATCTCGACAAAAATAACTTCGGAAGCATTACAGATGAAGTTCTTCTTTATCCCAAGACCAGGTATCTCAACTGTTCCCCGCGTTGCTTTATCACCTGTGATATAAAGACGGAAACTCAGCCCGCCTCTATTACTTTCTCCCTGCGCATTCTGCGGGAAGCACACCCAGAAGTCTTTACCATTGGATTCTGCAAATTTACGTTTTACAGGGTCAAGCAATACACTTTCATCCTGAGCAAAAACATGGACAGCAGAAAAGAGTAGAACTATCGACGCAACAAATGCGAAAAAGCGAGAGGTCGGGGGATGGTTTTTCTGCATCAACGAATAACGAGGAATCGTGAATCTTGTACCTGATCGAGTGAGCCCGTGGAGCTATACGTCTTTAGTCGCACAAAATAGGCACCAGAGGCAAGTCCATTGACCGGCAACTCGAACTTATGCACACCATTTGGTGTGAGTTTGCGTGGTTGAAGCTCTTTAATAACCTTGTCGGTCACATCAACAACAAAGAGTGCTATCTCTTGTGAATTATGGTTGTAATAGCTGATATTCACCGTCTGACCAACCTTGACGGGGGATGGATAGGATTCAATTATGTAGGTTTCGCGCCTCGGGCGGACTTGCCCTCCGAGTACAGAATCCTGACTGCCCGTCTGTGCCAATAGATCGGCACACCAAAACAGCAAAAACAGAGAAATACCGAAGAAGAACCTTGTCATCCTGGCTTGTTTCCAATTAATTTCAACAGCTATTACAAACCGCTATACAAGGAGTTAAGATTCAGGAAAATCTTATGACTTACTCATATATTTCTTTCGTAACTGTTGTTAGTGGGAGCCGTAGTAACTGCATTCAATGAAATCACTTTACCGTCTCATCCCATATTTCCGAAAACACAAAGGCAGATACCTCTGGGGACTTCTCTTTGTCGTGATTTCCTGTACGTTTGCCGCGTTCGCCCCTCGTATTATCGGCAATGCAGTAAATGATGTTGAAAAAGGTACTGCTACGGCAAGTTCATTGCTTGCTGATGGACTATTAATTGTTGGTCTTTCTGCTGCGGGCGGGTACTTGTTCTATCTCGTGCGTCAGTTCATTATTGTAGCAAGCCGCGACATTGAATACGATCTCCGCAACGATTTTCTTGCCCACATCCAAACACTTTCGATGCGGTTTTTTCAGAACACTCCGCCCGGTGAGGTGATGGCATATGCGACAAATGATATTAATGCCGTACGCAATTTTCTCGGACCTGCGGTCATGTATTCGGCAGATACACTCCTAACATTTGTGCTCTCGCTGACATTCATGATGCTGATCTCGCCCGGTATTACACTTGCCGTGCTTGCGCCGTTGCCGCTAATGTCACTTTGTGTCTATCTTATCGGTCGGCGTGTCGCGCCGCTTACCGATGCTGTGCAAGGTCATTATGCCGATATGACCTCGCGTGCGACGGAATCTATATCGGGTACAAAGGTAGTTAAAGCATACGTCCGTGAGGAGTACGAACAATCCATCTTTGACAAACTAAGCGAAGATTACTACAAGAAGAACATGCGTCTTGTAAAAGTACAGGGATTTATGATGCCTGTTATCTTTGGCTTCATGGGAATGTCCGTTATCATATTACTTCTACTTGGTGGCCCGCTTATGATAGAGGGTAAACTCTCGCTCGGCGAAATGACACAGTTCGTTATCTATCTCGGAATGCTTGGCTGGCCCTTCATTGCGCTTGGGTGGGTAACAAATATGGTTCAGCGCAGCGCGGCTTCGATGACACGGCTCAATGTCATCTTCGATACAAAGCCAGACGTCTATGACGGCATTCAGATCAACAAAGATATTACCGAGATCAGCGGGAAGATAGATTTCCGAAATGTCTCCTTCAAGTACCGCGAAGAACTTCCCTTTGTGCTCAACCATGTTGACCTCCACATCCCACAAGGAAAGACACTTGCAATTGTTGGTAAAACTGGTTCGGGAAAGTCATCACTTATTACACTACTGCCTCGGCTCTACGATATTACCGGAGGAAATATCTATATTGATGGGCATGACATCAAGACCATTCCGCTCGAAGTACTCCGAGAGAACATAGGCTATGTAACCCAGGAAGCATTCCTGTTCTCCGAATCAATAAGAGACAACATTGCATTTGGCATGCGCGATGCAACTGAAGCCCAGATCACCCAAGCAGCACGTATGGCTGAAATACATACTGATATATCTGAATTCCCGCTTGGCTATGAGACTATCGTTGGCGAGCGCGGCATTACACTTTCGGGCGGACAGAAGCAGCGCACATCACTTGCCCGCGCACTTGCTCGAAACCCAAAAATACTCATCTTAGACGATGCAATGTCCGCTGTGGATACTCATACCGAAGAACGAATCCTCTCGAACCTTCGCGAAGTAATGAAAGGCAGAACAAGCATCCTTATCAGCCACCGTATATCAACGGTAAAAGATGCCGATGAGATAGTGGTTATTGATGAGGGAAAGATCAAGGAACGAGGAACGCATGAAATGCTTTTATCTATGAGAGGATGGTACCATGACCTTTACCGTAAACAACTCCTTGAGGAAGCACTCGAAGAGGCATAAACCCTTCGTATCATTTATTTTATTCCTTGCCCTTTCAGTAGTAGTCGGATGTTCCGAAAGCACTTCACCGCTTACCAATTACAATGGCTGCCTTGATGCATCATACTCGCTCTGGACAAATGATGTAGATCCGACGCTCCGAAATGTTCACGGCTACATGGAATCAGCAGAGTGGCGTTCTATGGGTTTCGGTGGTTCATCCCTACAGCAATTTGTTACTGCAAAATTTTGTGAAGGAAATACAGGAGCACTTGCAGAAAATCTACAGCTTAATGGTAATCAGTTGTACGGAGATACAAGTCTCTACATATCAATCGACCCAGTAGAGTTCGGTGATTATCACAGGTGGTATGCAGAAGCTGAACCGAGGATTCCTAGTATTAGCGATTCCATTCTTTCTCCTAATCCTATCGAGATGTCATACCCAGCATACTTGAGGGATACTGTTTCAAGAAGTGGTTTCACTATAAAACATGATAATCCTGGCACTGATGAGGTAACAGTCTATATTTATTATGACCCAGAAAAAAGTCAGGAATATGACCCAACTATAAAAGATTCTGTAATGATATATGCATATCCTATCAAGGTAAAAGCAACAGGCAGTGTCTATGTCCAACCACTTACGTTCGAGCCGAATCTCTATTCGCCGGGCTTCCCAAAAAAAGGGGTATTGCTTATCATAATTACTGCTATGCGCAAAAAAGTTATTACTGTATCCGGTAAAACCTACGTCATGCGTTCGGGAGTACTCTGCAGAAATTACGTTTTCTTTAAGTAACAGCATTCCGATTTGCCTCATGAAAGACCTGATACTCCTGAACGCGAATTAGTTACGGCTCGTTGTCTAATCCAACTATGTTTCCAAACTTAGAGTATATAAAACATATCGGATTATTTCTTTTTGTCTGTTCTTTGCTGCTGATGACAAACGGTCTTCAAGCACAGAGCATCATCATCAAGTTTCGGTCGTCCGATGCACTCGTTAGTCCCTCAAAACAAATTACTGACCTTGCTTCTAAAGTAGCCCGTAGCCCTATATCAGCGCAGCGAACATTCATTAAACAATCGTCAGGGCAAACCCCTCAATCAGTTACGAATACATACGGATTAGAGCGTGTCATCTTATTGCCACTGAAAAAAGGGATGTCGGTTGACAGTGTATCAAGACTCTTTGCCACATTCGCAGAAGTTGAATACGCGCACCCCAACTACATCTATCATATTGACGCTGCCGAAACGCCGAACGACTCTCTTTTTAGCGAGCAATGGGCACATCCGAATATTGGAGTACAAAAGGCATGGGAAATAACGAAGGGTGATTCATCAGTAAAGATAGGTTTTATTGATACGGGAGTTGAGTGGGATCATCCTGACCTCGTCGGTCAGTTTGCAGTCAATACTAAAGAAGATATTAACGGTAACGAACTCTTCGATGCTTGGCAGAACACCGAAGAGAAGAGAGATGCACGAGGGAAACTCGTCAAAGGCGATCTTGACGGAATTGATAACGATGGCAACGGATATATAGATGATGTTATCGGCTATGATTTTGTCGATCAGGAAACATTAAACTTCGGCGACGCATCAATTCGCGACGCAATGCCAACCGACGAGAACAAACATGGTACTGCTGTTGCGGGTGTCATTGGTGCGAAAGAAAATAATTCAATAGGTGTTGCCGGAATTGCCCCCGGATGCAGAATGGTCGCACTGCGCGCATTCGATGCAAGCGGAAATGCGGAGGACGATGATGTTGCTTCGGCTATAATCTATGCTGCCGATAACAACGTAAAGATACTTAATCTTTCTTTCGGTGATATTATCCCTTCCCTATTGCAACGCGATGCCATACGTTATGCAACGAGCAAAGGTACGCTCGTATTTGCATCAAGCGGAAATCGCGGGGGAAATAGCCATCACTACCCTTCTGACTTTGATGAGTGCGTCTCCGTCGGCGCAACAACTGTAAACGAAGATGGCAAGGGTGACTTCATCTATAGCTTCAATACACATGGGCAAGGTATGGATGTTCTCGCACCCGGCGGAAGTATTTATACAACTGATCTTGACGGTGACTATCAAGTTATCTCTGGTACAAGCTTTAGCTCGCCTGCTGCGGCTGCTGTTGCCGCGTTACTCCTATCAAAAGACAGGTCGTTAACAGCGCGAACCATCCGCTCCATTCTTGTCTCTACGACACAAGACATTTCACTGCCTGGATATGATAATCTTGCCGCAAATGGTAGAGTGAATGCCTATGCCGCTCTTTCGTATTCTGGTACTGCCGCAATTAAACTTTCATCTCCAAAGACAAATGATGGTTTTCATCCTGGTGATACCATCGTCATAACAGGAGCAGCGGCTCATTCACTTTCGACAGAGTATTCTTTAGCATTCGCAAAGGGATTGAATCCTTCTGATGATGCTTCATGGCAGACTATTACCACATCCAGCGAGCAAAAGATAGATCAAGAACTTGGTAGATGGATTACCGACGGATTGACTAACGGTACATACACATTACGACTTGAAGTAAAGACCACTGAAGGCCGCTCAGTTCAAGAACGTATAAATATTGATTTACGATCGAAAGTACCAACGCTCAAATTTGCTCTCATTGATACTGTGTATGTGAATGAGAAACAAGCACTCATGCTCCGCGCGAAGGCAGATACCTTAACGACAGCAACGTTTTATTACAAACCACAAACATCATCAACGTGGAAATCTCGCAAGGACGATAGATATACAAAAGAGCATTACACATTGCTTGAGACGAAGGATGCTCCGGTACTCACACCGCTTGATATACGTATCGTATTGCGCGATGCAATGGGAGACAGCGTAGTATATACAACAATTGGAACACTCCCAAATCAAGCTGTCTCGCAGATAGGATTTAACGAGAAGTCATATACACTTCCCCTTGGCTTTGCACTTGATTCTGTTCTTACCTCACCGCAAGGTGAACTCGTTACCATGAGTATTTTCCCGCCATCGAGCGACTTTGGTCCAATTGGTACGTTTGCTTTTGATAAAACGAAAAAGCTTTTTACAAAAACTGACTCTGTAAATAGATCATGGGTTCCGCGAAGCATTGGCAACACCACGACTGATGGCAAGCCCGAGCTGCTCTTGCAGGGAGGAAATAACTATTTACTCTACAAAGCAAATGCTATCGATCCACTTCTCGGCGATATAGTCTTACACGATACAACCGAACTCGGCAGCTTCTTTGCCATGGGGCTTGGTGATGTTGATGGTGACGGCAAAGATGAGATAGTGACAAAAGAGAAAGTGCAATCGGGCAACTCATTGAGCGAAGTCATTCGTGTACGCCGTAGAGTTAGCAGCACAACAGAGCTCATCGGTACATTGCCGAACAATACATTCCCTGCACCGCAATACAACGTTAACAACTATAGCAAAGCTGACGTACGCTTTGCTGACTTTAACGGCGATGGTAAAGACGACATAGTTATCATAGATGATGATGCTGACCTTTTGGTCTATCGTTACGACGAATCGAGTGCTAATAAATTCACTGCGTTCCACACCGAAGAGAACGAAGCGGCAACTGACGGAAGCATGATAACGACAGGCGACTTCAATGGCGACGGCAAACAAGACCTTGCGTATGCCTTTCGTTCGTCATTTATCGAGAACCGAGACAACGAATACGAATTCCCGTTCTGGACTCTTTCGGTCTCGCTCGGCAATGGGGACGGCACATTTACGAAAGTACGAAGTGAGAAGTTTGCGTATGCTCGCCCTCCGTCACCAACGCGCTCAAGCATCGGTTCTGTTGGTGATCTAGTTGGTAATGGCAAAGCACAGATAGGTGTGTCGCTCTTCCCTGACTTTTATCTTTTTGAAGTTACACCAAGCAATACTCTTCACCCCGTGTGGCACTTCCCTCTTTCTGTTACATCTCGGACGGGACTTTCGCATGACTTTGACGGCAACGGCAAAAAAGAATTTGCCGTCACAGCAGGTGATGCTACGTATTTCTTCGAGCGTGATGATGAGTTCGCGAATCAAACCGCGTCTCCGGGCGGGCTTGAAGTTTTGCCGCGTGATACCAATGAAGTCGAGCTTCGTTGGGCTGCGGTTACAGGTGCTACAAAGTATTTTATCCTCCGCGCACCCGATGAGCAAGGAGCGCAGTACGAGATCATTGATTCAACTGCGCTCTCGTCATATCACGATACTTCGGCAGAGAACGGTGCAAGCTACATTTATTCTGTGTTCGCATTCGATGCTTCAAAAGACATCCCTGAAAGTAAGCCCGCACTTGGTGTAGGCGCATTCGTGCATCCGAAGCCGCGAATATCTTCTATTACATCTGACGGCAGGACCATCCGCGCTACTTCTACACAACCGTTACTCCGCTCTGCGCTTGATGGCGGATGTATCGCTATTACAGGAGCCGAAGCGACGACAGTAGCAATTGCATCCGATAGCGTTGTTATTATTACGCTCGCAGATGCACTTCCTGCAAGCGGAAGCTATACGCTCACCATCATGAACGAACGCGTTCGCGACAAATGGAATTCACCGCTTGATAGCGCACCTATCACGTTCACCTATGAGTTGAAAAAGTCCGAGGAGAAGTTCTATATCGTGCGGTGGCGCTTTGCCGAGCCGCGAAAATTACATGTTACCTTTAACATGTCGCCGTCGGATAACGGACTCGATGTTTCACGCTACACGATGTCGCCCTACGGTACTATCATCCACATTGAGCGCGACGCGGCTGATGCGAACTCGCTCTATCTTGATGTAGCCGAAGGGTTCGAGTTCGTTGCGCTCGGCACGGAGTTCATGCTCTGCATCCGTGATATTACGAGCGTTACGAATATTCCGCTTTCTTCAGAGGGTGATTGCGTCGGTGCAACCATTACCGAACCGAATCTTGCAAACGTGATGGTCTATCCGAATCCCGCACATACGAAGGATGAGAAGATGACATTTGCAAGGCTGACTGCCGATGCCGAGATCAGTATCTATACGATGAACCAACGATTTATCCGTCGCATCAAGACCACAGACCGTAAAGGCGGAGCCGAGTGGGATATGCGCGATGATAATGGCAAGCTCTTACCGAGCGGTATCTATCTCTATAGCGTTTCCGGAAAAAACGATAACGGCGTGGACGTAGAATCCAACCAAGCCAAGTTCGTTATCATTAATGACAGGTGATGGAATTTACTTCCGTCTCCCAATAGCTATCCAACTTGAACCACTTTTACCTCCAACTATGCAAGCTGTGTTGCCTTTCATGTGAAAACCCGATGCTCCATAATTGGACAGACTGTAGTTAAACAACTCATCATACTTTTTCCATGACTTACCATTCCAGTGTGCTGCAAACCCCCAACCTCCGACTGCCATAAAGTCATTCGCATTATTTCCACGTACACCAATACCAATATACGAATTACCTCCAAGAGCGTTTGGAACTGAACCACTATCACTCCGCCATGAATTATTGTCTGTTCTTCTCCATACGAGTGAACCGGATGCTATCGCTATTTTATGCCCTGCACTATCTGTTGCAAAAACCGATTGCAAAGCATGTTTACCAACACCAATCCAACCTACAGTATTTAGTTCAACCTCTATCCATGATGAGCCATCATAATGCAACAGTACCGATTCTGCTGTATTGGAATTAAATCCACAAGCCCATACATCACTATGACTTGTCCCCCAAACAGAACGCAAATCTTTCGTTGTTGGGCTTGACATCTTTGTGAATGTTGTCCCGTCGAAATGATGTATCTGCCCACCATTGCCGACAAAGTACATATCATTACTTGATTTTCCCCAACAAGCATTGACACTCCCCGGTCTATATTCTTCTGCATATACATCAGCATAAACATGAAATGCAATACTGCCGTGAACCATCCAATAATCAGTTGGAGAGTGAGCAAATAAAGTAAAGTCTGCAAGTCCGCCTGAAATCGGTCTTGACGGTGGTACTCGGGGATCAAGTTTTGTAAATGTTGCTCCATTGAACCAATAGATATATTGCCCTAAGATCAACATACTATCTCTGCCGAATACCCAACATCCTGTTAAATTACTTTCTCCCGGTATTGAATACTCTGTCCAGATAAAAGCGTGTGCTGCCGAATCCTTATCAATCCCACAGGTATCACACGGGTTAATTGTTGTATCACACGTATCACATGGTTTACATGTATCACAAGGGGTATGGCACGTATCACATGAATCTTTCCCATTATCAGTCGGTAGATTCTCGGAGCAGGAGTAGAGACTTCCTATCCCAAGAACGATGGCAAGAGCCAAAGGTAATGCAGCTGCTTTGAAATGATAGCGTTTTAAGATTAGCATGCGTGAATTTCTGCGTATTTACCGAACGCGGGTTGGGGCGTATAAAGTCCCACCCGATAGGTGCCTATGACAGATGGCGTCAAATGGGCATTTGTCCAATCACCCAAATTTTATCTCTATATTTTACAATAAGTTAGGAACAATATTTTTCGAGCATCTTGCAAAACGGAGTTTCATGTGTTATTTTTGTACGGGAAAGTTTGGACATTTGCCTTTTTCCGAGGGATTTTAGATTGCTTCGCTCCCTCCGGTCGCTCGCAATGACACTCCCGAACCATACCTCCATACCACCGATATCAGATGTGTAAATTTACAGCACCATCCGTTTCTCATCCCCTTTACGCTTTCGGCTTGATACTTTCAGCTTCTGCCAAAGGCGGCGAGAGTGCAAGCTTATATTGAGATAAATAAACGGGTTACAGAGGAAAATTACATGATTTGGAGGGTGGAAAACCTAAGCGGAGAGGGAGAGATTCGAACTCTCGATACTCTTGCGAGTATAACGGTTTTCGAGACCGCCGCATTCGACCACTCTGCCACCTCTCCAGTTTTTCGGAAGTCGAGCCGTTACAACTTGCTTCCAATCGTACTCGTTCCCAAGAGAATTCACTGGAAATTTCAGATCACAGATGAACATTTATTCACGATGCTGATATATTGAATGTTGTATCTTTTGTATGTGCTTATCGTTAGTATAGTTAGAATAATAATCCTCGTTACGAATATGCGTAGATTGACACCTCTTCTTGCTCTTGCAGTCCTCTTTGGCGGCTGCTACACACAACTAAAGACCTCTGACGATAAGTGGGGCTATAGCGGTACGGTTACCAAAACCACGGAAACTACAACTACAACACAAGTTGACAATGCGCCACCGCAAACGTCAACCACCACTACAACTACCAGCACAACCACTACTGCAAACGGTGACGGATTGTGGGCTGGCAATGAGCCAAGC
This sequence comes from Kapaibacterium sp. (SeqCode), assembly GCA_046590205.1. Classification (GTDB taxonomy): domain Bacteria; phylum Bacteroidota; class Ignavibacteria; order Palsa-1295; family Palsa-1295; genus DATDEW01. Next base: position 1,193 of record JBKJTT010000088.1, on the reverse strand, counting down.
TTGACAGAGCAGTCCCAACTCTCTTCGGGCGGAACGGTCATTAATAATTATTACTATGACGATGACGATGACTATTTTTATCGTTCTCGTCCATACTGGCATCGCCCATCGGGTTGGTGGTGGAGACCAAGTATCTCCTTCGGTTTCGGATATGATTGGTGTGATCGCTACTGGGGACACTACCCTTCGTACTACAGCCATTGGAATAACCCGTACTATGGTTACTATCCTTATGGATACTACCCATATTATGATTGGGGCTACCCTCCATACGTACCGGTGTATTACGGAAATTATGGGTACGGAAATTATGGCTATGGGCATGGCGGGTGGAATGGTAATCCAAATGGCGGAAAGACCCTCGGTGGAAGACCGGTAAAATACGGTCGTATCCCGGGTTCTGATAGACCTCGCGGCACGGCAAATGGTAGAGTATCAAACCCTGTTAATTCTGCACCGATAGGCGGCACTGCAGTCCGTGGAAGTTCAAAAACTTTACCTGCAAGTGATGCCGTTGTAATAGAAACGGGATCAGTACCCTATGGTAGTTCATCTACGGGCAGAGCATCTCTACCTGCAATACCGGTTGAGTCATCAACGACAGGTGTTTTGGAGCAGGATAATGTAGCTTCAAAACCAGTAACGACTACGAAAGTTACAACGCTACCACGCTCGGTAACGAAGAATACGAAAACCGAAGTTAAAAAAACACAAACTCGTTCAACATCAACGGACGTGGTCAGATCGAATTCTTCTTCCGACGATTCTGCTACGAAGAAAGAAGTTCGTACAACACGAACAAGCAATGATGGCGATTCTTATTCTTCCCCTCGTTCGGGCGGCAATTCATCCGGCTCTTCTAGCTCAAGACCAAGCTCATCGGGTGGGTCTTCTTCAGGAAGTGGCTCTTCTTCTTCGGGTAGCGGTCGCGCAAGCAGGAAGTAATCACACAGCATACTACTCAATATGAAAAAGTATTTTTACATACTTCTTGCTACTGTTGTGCTTTCGCTTCCGGTAGCTTTACAAGCACAATCATTACTCGACGGAATACGACTCGCTGAGCCACAACTCGGCACTGGGACCCGATCGCTCAGTATGGGTGGCGCGATGGTCGCGGCAACGAATGACTATACCTCACTTGACTGGAACCCTGCTGAACTCACTAAATTGAAGCAGTGTGAGTGCAGCAG
>JBKJTT010000077.1:0-12799 GCA_046590205.1 Kapaibacterium sp. (SeqCode) | reverse complement strand
ACTATTGTATGGATCGTTAAAAATGGGATCTAAAGATTTAAAGGTAACCGAGACCATGTTCATTTTTGAAATACGGTCGGCAGTCACTTCCATCGGGATGATATGTATCGTCGTTGTATCTGATGCCCATAATACGTTGTTCGTATCATAAATGCTCACACGTGCCGTATAATATCCGCTTTGCCTAACGAAACGCGATAGTCCGTTATCGCCATACGTTGTCGTATCATTACTGCCGTCGGAGATATGCCATACCGCCCTGACTCTCGAAGTAGGCAGTGTAGTGGTGAACTGAAAGCTTAGCTGGTAGTATTGACCGGTAATATCGGAGCCTAGGATGATGTCACTTGAAGATGGGCTGATCGTTACTTTCTTCTCGACATCAGAAATGACAGCAATTGTTGTTTTTGTATCGATGACCGTGTCGGCGAAAGCATCAACCGCTTTAACAAAGATCGTATATGTCCCTGGGTTTTTATATAAATGACAAGCGTATCCGTGATTATATTTATCCTGATATACTGTGTCCCCTTCGCCAAAATACCAGTAAAGGTCTATATCATTATGAATAAACCCATCCACTCTTGCTTCAAAGCAGCACACAGTGAGTGTTTTACCATAAAGAGTATCTGGCTTTAGCACCAAAGCTGGCTTGACAGCAGGCGTACCATTATTATTCCCATTATTGGTGGCGACAGGGTCTTCGCTACACGACGAGAGCAGGATGAGGGCGATGATAATTAGGTGTAGATATTTCATATATACATAGACCCGCGAGGGGGTGGTTTTGTTACACCTTCCAGAATTAAAAAAGAGTACCTTACACCAACTCCTCCTCTGTTGCGGCTTGCATTGTTGGATAATAATAAGGGCACGCACGGCGTGCCCCTACGGTAGGTTGATGCATTTATGTATCGGCGGTGTTTTACAATCCTATCGATAACCCTAGTAGCAACCCTATGTTTCGTAAATTTTCATCGTTAGGGCTTCCTTCACGAGTATGATTTTGGTTTCGGTAATTGATCTCTGTCTTGATCATCGCCGTACCACCGACGAGCCATTTCATCCCGATACCGGCATTAATAATGCTTAGTAATTCATCGTCATCCACCGCACCGAGTGGTGTCCCCTGTGTACCGGCATATTGAAGAGTCATGACGTTTCCAATTCCGTATCCTGCCTTCACATAAGGCGCGAATGATTTTGTTGTCTTGAACGTGTATCCGGCATTGAGCAGTAGTTGATATCCGCTATCATCTTCTTCAAAAAGCGAATTGATCAGAAATACCAACTCTGGTTCGATAAAAAAGCCATCAGTAATATAGTATGACGGAGATATTGACATTGAGAGAATTGTCCTGGCATCCTCATCATCAACAGTAGAGACACTGCTAAATGAGCCGGTAAGCCCCAGCTCCCATGTGCCTTTTGTGAAGAGTGTGTTTTGCTTCTTGTGTGATAGAGTATCAGCCGTTTGAGCGTTTGCTATAGCTGCCGATAGTGCGAAAAGTGCGATAAGTAGTTTTTTCATTGTTGTTATATGAGTTGTTAACTTCGTTACAAAATTACTTTTTCATAGACTATGAAATGTCATAGAATTGTCATAAATACTTCGTATTCTTTCGTATTTTTGCCCTATGAAGAAACTACTTGCTCTCGGCGTTCTTGCATTCTTTTTTAGCGGATGTTTTTCGTTTACTGAAGAGATCGTGCAGGAGCCGGATAATACGTTTACGTTATCGCGGACTGTTACGCTCGGGCTTTCTATGTTCGATATGATGGCGTCGTTCAAGATGATGGGCGACACGACGGGAAGTACCGACTCAACTACATTCCGCAGAGAAATGATTGATTCATTGCGGCGCGAGTGGACTGTCTCGCTTGATACACTCCGCGCAATGCCCGGATATATCTCGTCATTCGTGCGCGATACGATCATTGATACGAACTTACATATTGTCTCGTCGGTGCACGTTACCGATGCGATACATTTGCCTCCGTTTCACAGCGCAATGTGGCGAACGATGGAGTCTGATGAAGGCGATGGCGAAACAGAAAAACTTGCGATGAAGGTAACCAAGAAGAACGGCAAGACGACGATAAGCTATGTCTTCCCGCCGATGGAAAAAGAGCAGAAGAAACAAACCAAAGAAGAACGCGAAATGGCGAAAAATTTTATTAAAGACATCAACATTTATTTCCGTGTCATCTCGCCGCATCTTGTCATCCCAAAAGGTAAAACGAAGATGAAGAAGATACCCGGCGGATTAGAATACAAACTCCCGCTTTTAGAAATAGTTGACGGCAAAAAAGCGCCGAAGAGTGTGGACTTTGTGATAGAGTGAAGCAGGCATCCTGCCTGCTTCATGCAAAACGGTACGCAGTTGTTTGAGGAGAAGGTTCTGGTGTCGAAGTAAAATAGCTACCGAGAGAATCCGACGTATGCATAAGGTGGATTACGAGTATTTCCTACTATATAGGATGATAGATACTGGTCAGGAGATCCAAAGTGCCCACTGGAATAAAAGTCTTCTCGGAAGTACTCATTGCGTACAAATTCTGATAGAGGTTTATACTCTGCTCTATAGATTATCATGCCGCTACTGACAGCAAAAAGCTCAAGACCAAAGAGTGTGTATCCGTGACGGTTCAGATTTTTACCATCCCAGGCAGAAATAGAATCAAAGTAACTGACCGTGATCTCATCAATTTGTCGAAAATCAGTTGATATTTTTCCGCTGATGTGGTTGTCATACATAAGCGATGTTCCATACCCATCAGAGTATACCTTACGGCGTACATCGAATGTATTACCATACCACGAGTATGTTGTGGCTTCATCTTCTACAAAAAGTAATCCGGTCTCGAATCGTGGATAATATTTTAGCTGGTAAGGAATCTCAGATGTTCCATCCGGTTCATACACAATGGTTACTCGCTTTGCACCGGTAAGCATTGCTTGTGTAATATTTGGGAATTTGAGAGTGCATTGCATCGTGTCACTTCCCCAATATGTACCGTTATTATCGTAGACATCTACAGTAACTGTGTATGTGCCGACCGATTTGTAAAAGTGATACCAATTCGTACTATATGTGGTTGTATCAGGCGACCCATCACCAACATTCCAAACGAGTTTAGGGAATGGGGCATTGGTTTCAACTTGGAACATAATGTATGGTAAACTCCCATTGTAGTCAGTTATAACTGCAGTATCAATAGCATCACTTGTGAATCTCACTATGTGGGGAAGCTCGTTAACTCTTGCAGGTATTGTTTTCGTTGCTATGAGTGAGTCGGTAAAATAGTCGTATGCTCTAACTGTAATTGTAAAACTTCCTGAGTCTCTATAAAAATGCGGGTATGAACTACCTGCACCTATTGCATAATTCTTACCATCTGATCTACCATCGCCCCAATCATACTCTATCCTCACATCTGAAAGTGGAATATTCGTCATACGGGCTTTTACTCTAATCTCACTATAGCGTTCAGTAGTGATACTCGTCGGAAGTATCTCAAGTTCTTTTTTTTCTGAAGTTGTCGATGAAGAAGAAGGCGTATCACTCTCGCAGCCCGAAAAGCCGAGAGCGGCGACAAACATCAATATGAGGATGTAGTGCTTCATGCGCGTAGGTCAGGATTAGTAATGCACCATAATAAACCTGATTTTTGGAAAATAGTTACACCATGGGCGACGCGGAAGATACATCACTTCCGCGTGAAGACCACATAGGCGTAGGGGGGACGTACATAGAAACTTGACCAGTTTCCCATCGTGCTACTGATATCCCCAATCCTATAACTATCAAAAGGATAGTTTCTGTCCTCAAAGTATTCATCACTAACGAATGATGATAATGATCGGTAAGCTACGCGATAAATAACAATATTATTATTCATACCGCAGAGTTCAAGATTTGACAACGTATATCTATATTTCAGGAGAGACGAAGTGCCAATCGAATCAAGAATAGATACAGTGATCGTTTCGACATTTTTGAGGTCACTTGATAGAGTACCTGTAATGCTGTAATGCTGCCTGGTACTATATATATAATATGCTTCAAATGAATTCCCGGTCCATGTTATTCTTTTGACAGAGTCATATTGATTCCCGATTCCGGCTGTGAGAGGTTGAAATATGGGGTTATACGTAGATGAAGTACTATCAACCACTAAAGCAACACTGACATTATATGCACTTGTTAACATATCAAGTGTTACTTCAGGTAAACGAATGGTAACAATCATCGTATCGCTTGCCCAGTAGTTGCCTTTATCATTATAGACATCAATAATGACCTTGTGCGTCCCGGGCGATTGATAATAGTAAGACCGGATACCATCATCACTGACTGTGAGAGTATTCCCATCACCAAATTGATAGTGCACTTTACTTATGGGGGCATTTGCTGTGAAAGGAAAAGATATACGGACGAGTCGCCCTTCATAGTCGTTCTGAACTGTTGTATCAATAAGATCACGAGTAAATGCCACAAGCGGTATAACATCACTAACAATAATAGTAATGGTCTTCGATGCAAGCTGCGCATCGGTATAGGCATCGAAGGCGGTTACTGTCACGGCATATGTGCCTGTCTTGTCATACGCAAATCCTCTTTCTTGACCAGCATTCATACTATTGTTCACTTGACCGTTGCCGTAGTCTATTTTGATATAGACATCCGAGAGCGGAGTGTTCGTCATGCGGGCTTTTATGGTGAAGGTCTCGTAGATACCAACGGAGGTTTTTGATGGGGTTACCTCAAGTTCTTTTGTGGTGCTGCTTGAAGATGGGTTCTGGCTCTCGCAGCTTGTGATGCCGATAGCAAAGAGGGCGAACATGATGACCGAGAATATGTATTTCATAGGAGATGTACTATTTGATAGAATTAAAACGCTTTAGAGAATGGAAAGTTACAGATTTGAGAGGTCATAAAACAAGGGTACACTTTCGCGTACCCTTGTAAATTGTGTAATAGAATGCTTAATGAAACCCCCAAGTCTCTATAATTTTTCCATTCTTCATTTTTAGGACGTAAGCACTTTGTCCATCACCCATAACATGTGATGTACCTGTGTGCATCATGATGATATCACCGTCTGCTACAATATGTTCAATAGAGTCTTTAGCAGTCGGAAACGCTTGGCGAAAACGCTCTATATCTGCTTTTAACGCGGCCCTTCCACTCCCATGTGAATCTTTACTAGGTCTACGATTAAGATATGCTTCGTCAAAGTATGTGTCGAATTTGCTGAAGTCACCACTATTGAGATTTGTAATTAATTCTTTGCATATCTGTATATTCTTTGCTTCCAATTCTGCATTTAAATCTTTCTTTTCGGTACATGAGATAAGAAGTAAAGTCAGCATGAGTAATGTGATAGAGTATTTCATATATGTGTGGGTTGGTGAAGCTGCAAAGATACAACAAATCCCGAGAGAATCCAAATAAAAAAAGGGTACACTATCGCGTACCCTTACTATAGAAACTATCGAAGTTAGTTTACTTCTTTGCTTCGGGTGCTGCTGCTGCGGCGCTATCAGCTTTCGGTGCATCGCCCATTGATGGGAGCCATCCCATTTGCTCCATCATCTTTCTGTCTTCCATGTACATCCAATGTTCGGTTGCTTTGCCGTCTTTATATTTTATAACATCCACTCCGGAAATGTCATACTTTTTGTTCGAGGCAGGCATTGGTCCCATTGGTCCAGTCATTGTTCCTGACATCTGGAAATGCCCAATCACAAAATCGCCTTCTGCCCATGTATTGGTATATGTCCATTTCGTATCGGGGAATGATGCCTTCATCATTGCACAGGATTCTTTCAGACCTTCAAGCCCCGGCTTTTGTCCGGGCATCATCTGGTGAGCAACATACCCTGCATCGACATATTTATCGAGCGAAGCCATATCGTTTTTTTGCATTGCTTCATCGAAGCCCTTGAATGCAGCGAGGTTCTTCGCTTCTGTTTCTGCCATCGGGTCTTTTTCGCTGCAAGCGACGAACGTGAGACCCATCATTAGTAGTAGTAATGCTTTTTTCATGAGTGTAGGTTAGAATGTATTGTTAAATGAGGTGCAAATATACGAAGAAGTTTGAGGAGTGGTTAGTGAATAGTGGCGAGTGGTTAGTTAGGGATGAATCACTATCCACTAACCACTAATCACTAACCACTTCCCCGTATTCGGGAACCTCATAACCTGTTTTGCTCTTTACAGATAGCAATATTTATCCACAGAATAGCCCCAAAGCACATGAGCGACCTCATAGCCGAGAAATATATCATCACGACCGAAGGCACTTCAGAACCACTAACCGTTGTACGCTATGGATTTGGCGCCGCCGGCGAGGAGATCCAGAAGCTCTTGCTTGGCGAGGGCGTGAGGAAGATCGTTGTTGATGTACACGGACGAGGCAAGCGCACCGAATTCGACAAAGAGAAAGTATGGCGCCTCCTCGATATCAAACAACGCGTAAAGAATCTGACGGTAGTAGATTAGTAACCCAGCATCTGGTATACCAGAAAGTATATTTTCTTTCCCGAAATTTGGATTTTGGAAAAGATTGTAGTATCTTTGTAAGCTTTCACTTACAATCCCCACAACGTAATGAAGCGAATTTTCGCTGTTTGTATACTTCTCTTACCATTAGCAATTCTTAGTTGCAGCGGTCCGTCATCGCCCGGCAGTTATGATCGTGCATATATAACCGGTAAGGTTATGCGTAGTGTGATAAGTGAACGTCTTAATGACACTACCCTATTCAACGAAGACAAAATCCAAACGCAGGTACTCGCACTTTATAGGCAATACACTGAGAACGGCAATTCCCTTACGATAGACCCAGATTCTATTGTTCCAGGTGATGTGATGATACCATCACCCGCTAAGATCAGAAGCGATGGCAAGGTAAGTATTTATCTTTATCAATATCCTGATAGCGCAGTGGGTTCGTTGATGCAGAGTGTTATGGGACTTGATATAGAATTCGGTCCCTTCGATTCGGTCCGACACATTTACCAGTGCTGGATACCGATAATGAATCTTAAGAATGCTGCCTCAAGTCTGTATGTTCGTCAAATAGCATTTATCCTTGATCCTGTTCGGTGGTCGGCAGGAACGGATGCAGTACATAGCGCGGAGGCGATCGCGGTAGCATCATTGCCTGAAAATTGGAATGTAAAAGTTGGTGTGATAAGCGATGACTGTGGCTCGCTGGAATCCGAGGGGTTGATGCAAGCCCTTAAAAGTAATAATGTGCTCGGCAGCAATACCATAGCTCTCATTGACAACGCTGAAATCCGAACACATGAAGGACTTGCGATGATGGAGCTTGTTCAACAGATAGCGCCAAACGCCGAGCTCATGTTTGCAACAGGCACAACGGGTTTAGCACAGTTCTCACAAAGTATCAAGCAGCTCGCCAATAACGGATGCAAGATTATTGTTGATGATCTCCTCTATCTCGAAGAGCCGGCATTTAGTGACGGCGAACTCTCGAAGACGATCAAACAACTCACAGATGATTTGGGTATTATCTATATATCATCGGCAGGGAATTTTGCGAAGGATGTCTATTCCTTCACATTCCGTCCGGTTGAAAATGTTCACTATGGTAACTTGCCGAGTCCCGTCTCCGGCACTGTTCACCGCGACGAAGTACCGTATCTGAATCAGGAGTTTCGGATTGTGCCTGGTCAAGCAGTACAGTTTACGTTGCAATGGGATGACGCGTACGGTTCATCGGAGAATAACTTTGATCTACACCTGATAGATATTGCAACGGGCTTGATCGTTACTTCAAGCGTTGATATTCAAGCCGTCGGAAAAAATGCAGACCCCTTCGAGATACTTTATTATGAAGGAAATCCCTGCTGGGGTACAAGTGGTTACCGCATGGAGATAGTCCGACAGGGGAGCGTAGCGTTATTCAACAATCCAACACCACGCATGAAGGTCATGATGCTCGGCTTGGGAGATGATCCGACAAACAGGACGAAATCCAAATCTATCTTTGGACATGCAACAGATACAAACGTTATTGCCTGTGCAGCAATGACAGCGGGCGGGGGTATGATAACAGCTCATGACTGGAGTTCTCGTGGTGATGCAGAGATTATACTGGTCAATGAAGCGATAGATCCTACTACAGGTCAGCGCAGACCAGATAGCTTCCGCCAAAAGCCGGACCTCATGGGGGTTGATGCGATCCGTACTTCGGTTGAAAACTATTCCGTCTTTAGCGGCACTTCCGCCGCGGCACCTGTTGTGGCAGGTATCGTTGCTATTCTTATTGCTTCGGAGCCGACTGCACCTCGTGCGGAGATACTCGAAGCTCTACGACAGGGATGTATTGATTATGACGTGCAAGGTAACGACCCAGTCGTCGGCATCGGAAGATTAGATGCATTCAAGGCAGTTGCGCGGCTCAAGAGCATTGTAAAGCCAACACAGTTCTTCTCGACCTTCTCGTCGAGTCGGGGCGGTATGAGTGCTACAACTCTACCATCTGATGCGGTTATTGTACCTACAGGCGATGGAACATCTACCCTCGCAAATGTCCATACGCTCTTCGTCTTTGACGGCTATACCGGAGCTGCACCAGTATCAGTTGAGGTAAACCACGTCGGCACAAGTCATGCGATGATGTCTTCATCGCCATACTCATATGTCAATATGGTTGTTCCGGGCACGTATATTACTTCTACGCTCTCGTCATTTAGCGGACTTACTCCGTCTGGGCAGTGGGACCTCAATTACTCAACTTCGTCGGGTGCCCCACCGCTTCGCGTCCGGGAGTTTGGTGTGTTTATTAGGAGATAGATTTTTTGTACCGTAAACTGAATTGATATGAAAAAGTCAACTATCGTTTTGATCGTTTTAGCTACACTCTTGTCAGCTATCGGCATTTATTTTCTCTTGTATAAGCTTGCGTGCAAAGGCGGGCACTCCATGGCATCACGCGGATGCTGCTGCTGCAGTTCCTACGGAAGCGGCGGAACAACAGGGCAGGGCGGCCAGACAAGTGTGTTGGGCTCAGGGAGACTAGGGACGATTATTATGTTGCCCCCTGGTGTAGTACTGTTGCCGACAGACTCTATCATTATTAGTGTTGCCGCGTATTCTAATCAGCCAGTGTATTTTGAAGTTACAAAACCAGAAGGTTCAACAGCCGCACCGAGACTCAAGATCTTTAAGAAGAACCCAAGTGGTAATTGGATAGATAATGGGTACATAACTGGAGGTACTTATACCATTAATAATAATGCTTCCTCAATAAGAGAATATGCATTTATTGTGAAGTATGATGGGGATGGGGATGTGAATTTTGATGCTCTTACATTTAATCCGGAGCCGGACCTGCATGGTTTCGATGCATATTATTCAAAAGCGGATGGTGTTACTGCCACGGTTAGAGTTCACTAAATCTTAAGTAGTTAATTCCGGTCAATTTGGCCGGAATTAACTACCGTTTGCGAATTTTCGGTACGAATTATTTTTTCGAGTTCGGCTACGAGCTGATTAACTTGTGGTTGATACGTTTGATCACGGATAACATAGTTTCTCATATTGTCTATATCCCTATAGCCCATTTCAATCGCTCTTTTGAATAACTCAATATTCTTTTCTGGGTATCCAAGTTCATCATACGATGCACCTATGTTATATAAAGTAAAACCATCGAGATTATTTTTTTTCAATAAGTCGCTTAATTGATGCATTGCCGCTATGCTTTTTTTTGACCAGATGAGGGCAAAAGTGTAATTAAGCTGTAATTGTATATCATCCGGAAATTTTACCATTTGTTTCTCAAATAGAGTTAGAGATTCTATTGCAATCTCTGCCAATTTTTCCTTTTGATCTGACTCAGATAGTGCACATAAAAGATTGTAGTATGACGAGGTATTCTTATAAAGAGCCAATGCTTTTGTAAATGCTTCAACTGACAGATTTACTCTGCTTGTGTGGTAATACAGGTTGCCAAGAATATTGTAGATGCCAAAGTGATTCGGCTTAATTTTGGATGCGTCTATAAGTTTTGATTCAGCGCTTTCAAAATTTCCAGTAATCCATTCTATTTCACCTCGTATCCAGAGTGTTTCTGCAGTTACACCAACAACAGACTCTAACCTCTGGATGTAATCAGTAGCTTTGTTTATCCAAGTGAGATCTCGTGAGTAATCTCTATAGTATGCAATATAGGTATTTGCTGAAGCTAATGTTGCATCCGTAAATTTGGGATCAAGCTTAATTGCTTCATTAAAAAGACGCAGTGCCTTTTCATATCCATCTTTGGTTACAAGTCTGTAGTATTCCAAACCTCTCAAATACAACTCATATGCCTCTATATTTTGTGTTGGGTCAGCAGCAAGTTTCTTCACTTCCTCCGGTGTAAGTTTAAGTTTTAGTGATGCGGTTATTTCCCTCGATACTTTATCCTGAAATTCGAAGATGTCGTCGAAGGTGCCGTCGAAGCGGTTCGTCCAGAGTTGTTGATTTGTCTGTGTATCAATGAGCGTTGCGGTGATGCGTATCTTCTCGCCTGCTTTGCGCACACTGCCCTCGACAAGATACCGGACGCCGAGGTCTTTGGCTATCTCTTTTACTTTTGGTTTATGCGTTCTGTAATAGAGCACATCGGTTCGGCTCGGGACGCGAAGCTTCTCGATCGAGCCGAGCGTACCGATAAGCTCATCCATCATCCCGTCAGCGAACCACTCATTGTCATGCTGCGGAGAAAGATCATCGAAGGGAAGCACAGCAAGATGTATAAAGCCGTCATCGCCGACGCGGCTCGTTGATGACTGCATTTGCTCAAGAACGGAATGTCCTTGTTTGAGGAGTTCAAGCGCATGAAGAATATCTTTTGTTCGCTCATATCTGACACGCTGCAACCCGGCAAGGGGGTACTCAAAGATTCGCGGAAGCTGTGTCTCTTCAATGATGATAGGGAGGATGTTTTTCTTCTTCTCTGATGCAAGATGGATCTCGCGGGCTACATTTTCCGATGTAACAGAATGGCTTGAGATAAGAAAAACAACGGTTGTACACCCTGCGATAGCATCAACGATCTCTGCCGACCAGTTGAGCGCGCCGCCGATGCCTGATTGGTCGATCCATACGGAATACCCCGAGGTGGCAAGCTCGTCGGCAAGCCGCTCGGCTTTCGTCCTGTCATGGGATGAGTAAGATATGAAAATGTCCGACATAGTGGGTCTGCAAAGATACGGCAAGAACTGCCGATCAAGCACGAAGAATACAGAAACATCATCACCACCGAAGGCACATCAGAACCACTAACCGTTGTACGTTATGGGTTTGGCGCGGCCGGCGAGGAGATCCAGAAGCTTCTGCTTGGCGAAGGAGTCAGGAAGATCGTCGTGGATGTCCACGGGCGAGGCAAGCGCACCGAATTCGACAAAGAGAAAGTATGGCGCCTCCTCGATATCAAACAGCGCGTGAAGAATTTGACGGTAGTGGATTAGTAGCGCAGACATCCTGCCTGCTTCGTATCCGAACTAATCATACCGGCTCTTACTGAAAAGTTGTGTATATTTGTATGCTCGTAAAGAGCACAATATAGTCACACGCATACAAACCAATGGAACAACAACTCAAAGATATCCGCCAAGCGCAGCAAGCATCATGGAATAAATTTTCTTCCGGATGGAAAAAATGGGATGACCTCACGATGGATTTTCTCAAACCAATGGGCGATGAGATTATCCGTATGCTCGCTCCGAAAACCAATGATGTCGTTTTGGATATTGCCGCAGGGACAGGCGAACCCGGATTGACGATTGCATCAATCGTGACGGGTGGGAAAGTTGTTATTACTGACCTTGCCGAAGACATGCTCGAAGTTGCGCGAGGGAATGCCGCCGCAAGAGGATTGCACAATGTCGAAATTCGCGCCTGTGATGTATGCGAGCTTCCGTTTGCTGATAATACATTCGATGCAATAAGCTGCCGCTTTGGTTTTATGTTCTTCCCTGATATGGCGCTCGCCGCAAGCGAGATGGTACGAGTCCTCAAGCCAGGCGGAAGAATTGCTACTGCTGTTTGGAATGTGCCGGAAAAGAATTTCTGGGTTACTGCAATCATGGGTACGATTGCTAAAAATATAGAGCTGCCTGCTCCGCCACCCGGCGCGCCGGGGATGTTCCGATGCGCGAAGGATGGGTTTATGTCAGAGCTATTTCATCAGGCAGGGCTGAAAAATATCTCTGCAAGAGAAGTCAGTGGAAAGCTCAATGCACAAACAACCGATGTCTATTGGAACATGATGACGGAGGTAGGCGCGCCGATTGTTGCCGCGCTTAGCAATGCTGATGAAGCAACCAAAGAAAAAATCAAACGAGAAGTATATCAACTCGTGAACGAGAAATTTCCCGACGGCAATGTCGCTATTGACTCAAGCGCAATCGTTATCTATGGCGAGAAATAATGTAGGATGAACCTTCGCCCATGAATAAATCTTGCACTGAATGAAGTGAACGTGTCATAGGCGAATTTCTCATTATCTACTGAAGTGGACTACGGATGCGGTGATGATAATCTACTGCACTACCACCTTCGCGCTCTTCACACCACTTTTGGTTTCTATCTTTGCTATATACACACCTGATGCAAGCTTCGGTAGTGCGATGCGCTCATCTTGTATTGGTCTTATTGTGAACACTTCTGCGCCTGTAGAAGTGAAGAGCGTCACCGTTGCATCTTCATCTACTATTATATAGTCTGTTGCAGGGTTGGGGCGAAGATAGATCCGCTGAATCTCGTTGCCGATA
>JBKJTT010000044.1:0-3270 GCA_046590205.1 Kapaibacterium sp. (SeqCode) | reverse complement strand
TTTGATGCCTTGCACCAGATCGCATGCGACCAACATGACCATTGCCTGATGCATCACAAAGGTCAAACCAATAGCTTGAGTCATTGGCTCGGTAATACAACTCAAGTTTTGTTTCATTGCCTTCGAGCGACTTATTCCGATTGCAGCGAATCTCGTTTACTGACAATGCTCTTCCCCACAATCGAATTTCATCCATCTGTCCTTTGAACGTGCGGAATCTGACGGTATCATCAGAGAGAGCATTACAGCTTCCAAACTGCAAAGGTAGCTGTTTATTATCTTGCTTATGAAGTACAGTTATTGGATAAGTAGGATTCTTCGCTCTTGCAAATTCATATCCGTCAATAATGATGCGTCCTTCTTGCGAGATACCATCCCATACACAGGCAAGATGCAGCCAGCCGCGAGTATAGAGATTTGGTACATCAACTGAAACTACGGTATTATCTACATCACCTCTGAACGAATTATCTTGACTTAAAACAAAATAGATGGTCGTGTTCTCAATATAGACGACCCATACGTCGTTATTATCTTTGTTCGGTCCCCAAAGTCCACCGACATAGATTCGTTTGCCGGGTTGTGCTTGCGGCTTAAGCCACGCTTCGAAGGTGATCGCAGTATCAATTGCTCTAATACGCCAACTGGTATCAACGTCAGTGTATTGAGCAAGTTTACCGGCGGTAACAGTTGTTGTTATAGCATTATGGGAGCACCACTTCATCGAATCGCAATTTTGTGCGGATGAAGTAGATGCCATCAGTAGGAATGCCACAACAAACGGTAATAGCAGTGCGCTTTTTCTTACCGCAATGTTGGCAAAGGTTTTCGCAAATGTTAGCAAAGGTCTTTTTCTTCTATGCTTTCGTCTTACTTAACACACTGTATCATCTTCGCTGCCATCTCGCCATTGGCGCGGACGATACAAAGATAACTTCCCGATGCAACATCGAGCATTAATGGAATACGATGCACTCCGGCTGTGAGTTCGCGGCTCATGAGTTTGGTTATGTTACCTCCGTTTAACGACGATAACTCTATTGTTACATTTCCGGAACGAGGCAATTCAACTTCCACATTTGTCGCACCTCGGAATGGGTTCGGATAATTACTCTTTATTGCAAGTTTATCAATTGATGCAGCGCGAGGAGTTGAGCTTTTTTGCGCTTTTAATACATCTAATGTTGCAAAGTCATCTTTCTCTGCCTGAAGCACAGTGTATGCATCCGGAAGATCCGCGCCAAACCAATCGGTCAGTACTTCGAGATACACTTGGCGGTAATCGCGGGTATGAAGTAGATCACCGTTCTCATTCAAGTTCTTCAGATTTGGCTTTTCACCATAGACACCACTATTGACCTGTGTACCAAAGATGAACTGCACCGATGATGTGCCATGATCGGTACCGAAGCTACCGTTCTCATATGGGCGGCGACCGAATTCGCTGACCGACATTCCGACAACTCTATCGCCCATCTCAAGGCGTATCATGTCGTTCATGAAGTTCGCAACTGCATCAGAGAATCTATAAAGAAGATTTGGATGTGCTCCCTGCACTGTTGGTCCTGGTATTGTTTGTGATACGTGTGTATCATATCCACCCATCGAGACAACATAGACTTTCGACTTCAGTCCACCCGCAATAAGCGCAGCGACCGATGCCATTTGTTGACCAAATGAATCAGTACCGTATGTCGCTTTCAATTGTGACTTGCCTGCGGCATAAGCACTCTTTACTGCTTGAGCATATTTGTTTGACCGTTCTGCTATATCAGCAATGAAGGCATGTTCGATCTCGTAGGATGTACCGACGCTATCAGCATCGAGAGCATCATCAAGTGTCCCGACGCCTTGCTGTCCGGCAGGATTATTGACTTCAATTCCCATTCTTCCTTTCGTGCCTGTCAAGGCAAGTGAGAATCCGCCGAGCTGGATAGCAAGCGGATGTTCGGGAAGTGAGTTCGGAAAGTCAGGATATTTTGATTCAAGAAATCTTCCTACCCAACCCGATTCAAGACGGACATCGGGGTTTGAATCATTGATACCTGATAGCCAAATATCTGTAGAGCGGAAATGCGATAGGTTCGGATTATCATATCCGATACCTTGGACTATTGCAAGATTACCTTCGAGTAGCATTGAAGCAACGCCACCCAACTTACCCCAACTCAATGCAGGGTTAAGATAGGCAATATCACCAAGCTTTGCCCAACATTGGTTCTTCGGTACAGCTATCTGTTCACGTATCTTATAATACTCCGGGTCATCAGCAGGCACAACAGTATTGAGTCCGTCATTACCACCAAAGAGTTGGCAGATGATAAGTATTCTATCATCTATTGCTGCCTGCGGAAGCTGTGCAAGATACTTGAGCGGACTTGTTGCCTTCACCGGAACACCATCAAGTAAAAATGGTGCGGCGGCGGCAGTAGAGAGTGCGGATTTAAGAAATGTACGTCTTTTCATTGTCGTTCTCCTTCACTCTTAACAAAGTTGAAAATCAGGAAGCGTTGTGATAGCTTCCAACAAGTTCTTCATATACCCTGCTGCATCATTCGGGCTGTTGTTTATTGCCTGCTGCCAGACATAAACGCCAGGACCATTATTGATCAGTATATTAGTGAATGCTGTTTTGCGAGCCGCTGATAGCGGACGTGGCAAAAGCAATGCACCAAGATGCAGGACTAACTTATCAACGTCATCGTAATTTGGAAATTGTTTGATGAATGCGATAAGCTTTGTATTATCCATCGCTGCAACTGCCGCAGTTGAAAGCGATGAACGCACCGGGAAATTATTCGTCGTTATCCAATCATGCCAGCCAGTCCAGCCGCTTACATTTGGCGGATCAAAAAGTATCTGATCGATATTTTGCACCCCACCGGGTATGTTCGTCGTGTAGCTGAACTGCCTGCCCATACCTATCATGAACTCTGCAGGTGTCTTGATCTGCGCCCCGATATTTTGATTATCAAAGAAGTGTGCGCTTTTTAAAAGTGCCGACATCACCGGCTTAATCTCAAAGTTATTCGCAACAAATATCTGTGCCATTGCATCGATAACTGCTTGGTCACTCTTCGAAGGATTGCTATAAACAAAGAAGCGGTAAAGTTTGCGACAGATGAACCGTGCAGTTTCAATACCTCTGTATTGGAAAAGTATATCTATCAGGTCTCTGACTTCTTCCTTCTTCACGAGAAATTCAGTATTTGTCGCTGTGTTACGTGCTGGGATCGTCGTGCCGAAGAACTGCTTCGCGTTCACATCATG
>JBKJTT010000027.1:0-16974 GCA_046590205.1 Kapaibacterium sp. (SeqCode) | reverse complement strand
ATCATTTACACCCTTCATGAGCACCATTTGGTTGCCAACCGGACAACCCGCATCTGCAAGCATCTCCGTCGAGCGTTTTGCCTCGGGAGTGCATTCCCACGGGTGGTTAAAATGGGTATTTACATATATAGGATGGTACTTCTGTATCATCTCGCAAAGTTTCGGGGTAACGCGCTGCGGAAGTACGCAGGGTATCTTCGTCCCCAGACGAATAATCTCAACGTGCGGAATCTCGCGCAAGCCCTTCAATACCTTCTCAAGCATGAAATCGGTCAGCGTTAGCGGGTCGCCGCCGGAAAGGATAACATCGCGGACTTCAGGGTGTGCAGCAATATAGTCCAAGCCCTCTTGAATGTACTTCATCGAAATCTTCGACGAATCGCCAACTTTGCGCTTACGAGTGCAGAAACGGCAATACATAGAGCACTGGCTCGTCACGAGGAAGAGTACTCTGTCGGGGTAACGGTGTGTAATGGATGGGACGGGACTCATCGCATCTTCATTGAGCGGATCATCCGGCGAATCAATATCCGAAAGCTCTACTTCATCAGGTACAGCTTGTAGCCAAATGGGGTCTCCCTTATAGCGAATAAGCGAGAGATAGTACGGATTGATGCGTGTTTGGAAGAATTCGTTGAGACGACCTGCAACTTCTGGTTTGAAGTTGAAGCGTTCGACGAGTTGCTCTTGTGATTCTACGCTTTCGCGCAGAAGTTGCTGCCAATATTCCATAGACTATTTTTTTTGTGCCATTGCATCCGACATCTCGGAAGACACGGCTGTTGTAGAACGAAGTACACGAACAAAGAAGAAGCAAAGCATCTTCTTTGATAGAACACTTATCTATCTACTCGTTTGCCAAAAACGATGAGATCATCGCCCGGCTTGTAGTAATCTTTGATCTCCGATAACTTCGCATACCCTTGCTTTTGGTAAAAAGCACGGGTACGTTCATACGACGGCTGACTCGAAGTCTCTGCAATAAGCAGATACCCGCCGCGCTCTCGGACGAACTCCATTGCTTTCTTATCGAGCGACTGCGCTATTCCCTTCCCGTAAAAGTCAGGGTGCGAAGCAATCCAGTACATATCGTATGTGCCGGTTGTCGCAGGAGTAGGTCCGACAATGAGAAAGCCAGCTACTTTTTTTGACTCATCATCTTCATACGTGAAGCTGAAGTAATCTTTTTGCAGAGGGTCGTTGATGCAGGCATCGACAAGCTCTCGTGCTATTGCAACTTCGTCATCATTGAAGTTGCCGGTAGCTCTCACGAGTTCAACTACCTGATCACGATCTTCACTATGAAGTACTCTAATCATGAATCTTTGATGCGCTTGTTACTACAATTTGTGAATGAACGAAATATTTCTTGATACAAAAATACAACAAATATTTATTCTTTGCGTAAAATAAAATATTTTTTTTACTCGCACGCATCACGCGGAAGTTTTTCTTCGCGCTGCTTGCGCCAAAATTTCTACGATCGCCTCTTCATGTGTTCGTCCGCTTGTTCGCGCTGCGCGCATGAAACCTGCATCATGCGAAATATCAGGATTCGGATTTGCTTCAAGCACAAAGAGTGCGTTGTCGCTTTCGCGCATACGCATGTCAACTCTTCCGTAATCACGCAAGCCCACGACTGATGCTGCTTGCAGCGCTATATCTCGCGCACGTTGTGCCGTTTGTTTGTCAATCTTTGCAGGGCACACAGGGACAGTTGTATGATAGAGTGGTGACTCTTCAACCCACTTCGCTTCATAACTTACGATGCGCGGATTGCCTGCTGGCATCGTATCAAATGTAATTTCGGAAATCGGCAACGCCTCTAACTCACCATTAGCCGAAGCAAGAAGAGCAACGTTCAATTCTCTGCCGTCAATGTATTCTTCGACAAGAGCGGCTTGTTTGAACTCCCGATGAACGAACTCGACTCGCGTCTTCAACTCTTTCCTCGACTTGACGATAGAGTTATTGTCAATACCGATGCTTGCATCTTCGCTTGCGGGCTTGACAATGAGCGGATAATGCATGTTGAGGCGATGCGGAAGCTCTTCGCCTTCTGATACATGCAGGAATTTTGGAGTGGGGATCTTATGAGCAACGAAAAGTGACTTCGCTATCCATTTATTCAACGCATTGCCAAGTGCGACCGCCGATGCGCCTGTATATGGAATGTCGTAAAGCTCATAAATACCCGCTACGCACATCTCAAGCGACGACTTCCCCATCACGGATTCACAAAGATTGAAGATGACGTCTGGTTTTTCGTCATTGAGGAATGCAATCAGACGACGGACATCATCATTTACAGAAAATAAGATAACTGCATACCCTGCCGCTTCGAGTTCGCTTGCTATGAGCTTCATCTCATCGAGCACACCGAACTCCGAGCCGTCACGAAATCCCACTTCAAGCGCAGATTCGCCGCGCGAACGGGTCAGCCAATGATCATCGGCTTCGGTATGCTTAGGTTCATTATAGATGATCGCTACTTTCATACTCTTATGATAGCGTTAATCCGTAACGTTCACACCCTGCTCGAAGAACTGCAAGCATCATTTGATTATAATCCATACCCGCCGTTCGTGCTGCCTTCGGGTAACATGAGTTGTCTTCAGGGTTCGGCAATATCCCTGGCAGTGGGTTAATCTCAATGATATTCGGTTTCTCGCTCTTATCAAGTCGCACGTCAATACGCGACCAATCTTTACAATCCAGTGCATGATATGCCCGAAGCACAACATTCTCAATCTCACCCTTTAGAGCATTTGAGAGATCTGCCGGACATCTGAATATATCTAGCGGATGCTCTTGGGTATCATAAACCCACTTTGCTTCATACGAATAGATACCATTCGCTTCCTCGGGTAAGTCGGCAAGATTTATCTCTACTATCGGAAGCACTTTTGCTTTTCGTCCGTTGCCGAGAACCGCTACGGTGAACTCCCTCCCCGGCAAAAACTCTTCTATAATAGATGGCTGTCCGTGATAATCATTGTTGACTCGCGTTATCTCTGCCTGAAGCTCGGCATCGTTGCGAGCGAACGACGAATTCTTTACTCCCTTAGACGAGCCCTCACCGACGGGCTTGACAACTACGGGATAGTCGCTACCCGGTAAAAGTGATGCTAATGTCGCTCTAGAATCATTCGTTGAAGTAAATCTGGCAATAGGCACGCCATGATATGCAAGCGTTTCTTTTGTGCGTGCTTTATCAAGGGCTGTCGCAAGTGTCCATGGACCTGAACCTGTGTAAGGAATACCGAGCATCTCAAGGAGTGCGGGAAATTGCCCTTCGCGAGCTGCACCTCGAAGGCCTTCGGCGATGTTAAAGACCATGTCATATTTGCGAACCATCAGACGTGGTATCGCTATCTCGGGCATTGCCTCGACGATCTCGCACTCAACATCATTATGCGAAGCAAGCGCGGCGCGGACAGCATCTATGGTCTCGAACGTATCCCACTCGGCATACGTATCATCCGGCAGACCGCTTGCTGTGCGGTTCCAGAGATCGACGTCCTTCGGTTTTATGTTCGCAAGTAAAGCGACTCGCATTACGTTTAGGGCATTTAAAGTAATTCAGAGAAAAGTTGAACTGCTAAATAATAAATTTGATTGTATGATTCATAGGTTTTGTTCAAATATGTTGATAACACTCTTTCCACAGCGAATGAAATTACTCTACAACGCTTTCGTCTTTCTCGTTTTGATCATATCGTTTGCTCATCAAACTGATGCAAAAGTTACGTTCTCTCCGCTTGAACGCAAGATAATCCAATGGACTGATGAACGGCGCAATACCGATAGCATTGCACTTTATCTTACACACAAAGACCCGAACATTGCTTGGCGCGCTGCTTGGGGGTTAGCAAATATTGAAGATTCCTCCGCAAGACCTAAACTCATTCAAGCAATTGCAAAAGAAGAAAGACCAGCGCCGCTCGGTGGGATGGTATTCGCGCTCGGTGTACTCGGCGAGTCAAAGCAAGGCTATCAATCGCTCATTAGTGTTGCAAAGAAGTACCCAACTGACGATGTCTTTCGCGCAATGGGCAGAACTGTGCCAAAAGATGATGTAGCTACACTGTACTCTGCAACAGTCAAAATGCTTGAAGCAAGGAAGGTATCAGAGCAAACAGTAACGATACTTATCATTGAGCTAAGTTTGCGGAAGTTAATGACCGATGACTTCTGTAAGTTAGTAACGCAACTCGCATCGGCAAACGACGTGAGAACACGTTGGCAGGCAATATACTCATTCTCACGAACAGAAGACTCTGCGCTTCTCTATAGGCACATCCCTGCCATTGCCGAAGCACTTGGCGATGCCGGCTCACCGGAAGTACGAATGTTCGCGGCGAATGCGCTCGGTCGTATTCATAATGATTCTGCCGGAAAGCTACTTGTCCGCGCCGCACGAAGTGAGCAGGAATGGAGAGTGAAGGTGTCAATCCTTAACGCTCTATCTCGCCTGCCAAGAATGAATTCAAACTTGCTTGATGTTTTGCGTCGTTCTGTCAATACATGCACGAGTGAAGACCTCTTTTCTCAACATATTGCGAATACAGCTCTAACAGCGCTTGATGCGATGACATCGGGAGGGAAGCTATCTGGATCTGATTCAATTACCATTAGAGAATGGCTTCTCACTTATAGACTTGACCACAGTGAATACCCACAGTTCCCTATACACATACGAGCACAGCTAATGATAACCCTTGCGCGTCTGGATCCATCATTTCAAACATATTCTTCGCTCTCAAGCATTTTTTCATACCGAAATCGGATGGCAGCAGTGTACTCAACACAAGCTTATGGAGTAGTAAAAGACACTATGTTCTTTAAGTACCTTATGATACGTTTGTTTCATGCTCCCGAGCAGGAGGTCATTCATTCTTTAGAAGCTCTCAATGCAAGCTGGCAAATTGCTAAGAAGGATACCGTATATATGCGTCAGCTTGAAGATGAAAAACTTGCAAATGCTTATCGTCACTTGCTCATACGAATGCCAAGTCAGTTCATGGATCCCTCGGTGGTCACGACAGCACTTGAGTACATTCAAGATTCTTCTATTATTAAGGACTCAGTATTCTTCAATGAAGCAAGTCAATACATAATCAATTATCTTGATAGATTTTCAACGAAGGAATTTACGGACCACTTGCATTCCACTTTGCAAGCTATTCGCTGGATCAAGCCAAATCACCCTGATCTTATCTCAAAACTCCGTGCGCTATATATCAAAGCAAACACAGACTGGTCTGATAAAGCCCTTGGAGATAGCACACGTCTGACCCTTAAAACTCTTGGCTCCGATGTAGAGAAACCACTTGTACCATCGATAAGAAAAAGCGATATAGATTGGAAACTATTGGAGAGCACACCCGATACGATACTCGTACAGTACCCACGGGAGTTTCTCTTTGTGAGGCTTGATAAGTATAATGCACCGCTTACGTGTTTGAACATGATTAAACTATTTAAGATAAACTTCTTTGCGAATAACGTATGGCATCGCGTTGTGCCAAACTTTGTCATTCAAGCAGGAGATCCATCAGGAACCGGCTTTGGCGGACCAGGATATTCGATACGCCGGGAAGTCTCAAATAGTTATTATGATGAAGTTGGTGTTGTCGGAATGGCTTCGAGCGGGAAAGACACCGAGGGGTCACAATGGTTTGCCACGCACGTCCCGACACCGCATCTTAACTCACGATATACCATCTGGGGAAAGGTAGTCCAAGGTTTTGACGCTTTGAATACAATTCAGCGCTTTGATCAAATGGATAACATTATCTCGTACGTACCTTAGACCATGTAAGAAGCATGTAATCAACGGGGATGTTCTAAAAACGCTCTGCGTTTACACGCCCACTTATGCTACTTGATAAACTACAGTCAATACACGATAAATTCGTCGAGGTCGAGGGAAAACTCTCTGACCCCGCGCTTATGGGCGACCAAAAACAGATGACACTGCTTGGGCGAGAGCGACGACAGTTGCTCGAGATCGAAGAAGCATACCATAAATATAAGAAGCTCTCTGACGACCTAAAAGGCGCAAAAGAAGTCCTCAAAGAAACGCATGACCCGGATATGCGCGCAATGGCTGAAGAAGAAATGCACTCGGTCGAGGAAATACTTGCAACATACGATGAAGAAGTAAAATATCTTCTCGTACCGCAAGACCCCGATGATAGTCGTAACTCCATTATCGAAATACGTGCGGGCACCGGCGGTGAAGAAGCAGCCCTTTTCGCAGGCGACCTTTACCGTATGTATATGCGCTTCGCAGAGCGTCAAGGATGGAAGATGGAAACCATTGACTACAACGAAACGGGACTCAAGGGTTTTCGTGAAATATCCTTCTCACTCGAAGGCGAAAATATCTATGGGAAAATGAAGTGGGAAGGCGGCGTGCACCGCGTACAGCGTGTACCTGATACAGAGACGCAGGGACGTATCCATACGAGTGCCGCGACAGTTGCTATCTTACCCGAAGTAGAAGATGTCGAGATAGACGTGAATATGAATGAAGTTCGCGTTGATATTTTCCGTTCGGGCGGTAAAGGCGGACAGAACGTGAATAAAGTTGAGACCGCTGTTCGACTTACTCATATCCCTACAGGCATCGTCGTTAGCTGTCAAGAGGAACGTTCGCAGCTTAAGAATAGAAACAAAGCGATGAAAGTGCTTCGCTCACGAATGTATGAAAAAGCAAAAGAAGAAGCAGATGCAAAGTACAGCGCCGAGCGAAAAATGATGATTGGCACCGGCGACCGCTCCGAGAAGATTCGTACCTATAACTTCCCGCAAGATAGAGTAACTGACCACCGTATCGGCTTAACGCTTCATAACCTCCCAGGCATCATGGATGGAGACATTGATAGTCTCATCGAGCAGCTCCGCATCGCAGACCGAGCCAAGAAGCTCGCCGCGGCGGGGAATCAATTATTCACTTCCACACGATCTCTGTAATATCATTCGTGCCGGTTGCTTTGTATATCTTGGTGAGTATCTCTGCTTTACGCATCGTGAGTTCGTAACGCCAGACTGACGAGCTTACTCTTACAACAAGTGTGCCATTTGAGATTCGTTCAGGAGTGGTAACAGCTGCAACTTGCGCACCGACGATTTCTTCCCATCTATTGAGTGCTTCGTAGCGTTTTGCATTCTCGGCAAGGTCGTATTCCTTGAGAACGCGGGATAAAAGACTTGCTATGAGTTTTGGTGTTTGCACGAATTATACGACTCTTCCGCTTTCAACAACGAACATCTTGTTCTTATCACCGGAAAAATCTATCATCGCATCGAACGATTCTCTGGTTGTCGAAGAGATAAACGTCTGTCCAAACTCACCCGAAGCAATAAGCTCAAGCAAACATTTTGCCCGCATTGCATCAAGTTCGCTGAAGACATCATCAAGAAGTAGTATCGGTGTCTCGCGTGTTGCTTCACGAAGATAGTCAAACTCTGCAAGCTTCATGGAGACAAGAAGTGATTTGTGCTGCCCTTGCGAAGCATACTCACGTGCCGTGCGTTCAGGGTCTATCATAATGAGCATATCATCACGATGCGGACCGACAAGTGTGCTGCCTCTTCGATACTCTTCCGCCTCACGCTCAGTAAAACGCTTGCGAAGCATCGCTTCAAAGTTTTTATCCCCATCCCAATCTGCATTATTCATGGGTGCATATCGGAATGACGGCTCTTCCCCCCCTTCGGATAGCTTCCTATAACTTGCAAGCAAAAACGGACGAAACTCCTCGATGAACTCTGCTCGTCGCAACATGATCGGCATTGCAAAATTGATAAGCATCTCAGTCCAAGGAGCAAGTATCTCTTTTACATGTGTAAATGGTGTACCTCTCTTTACTGCATCAGTAAGAAGAGAATTTCGTTGGCGAACGGCTTTCCTATATTCTATCTCATCTTCAAGATACTTCTTCGATGATTGCGAAAGAACAAGGTTCAGAAATCTGCGGCGCTGATCCGGTGAACCACCTGTAATAACTTTATCGTCAGGTGTAAGCGCAACGATAGGTATGTTCCCGACAAGTTGTGATGAACTCCGCAACCTATCGTTATTAAGATGAATAGTTTTCTTCGCTGGTGGACCGAGTACGTATTCGATACTCACATGCAAGCCAACACCAAGCGAGGATTCAAATCCGGATTTTACGTTGTAGGAAGTCCCACTTGTGCGAATCAAAGATGAATCAGCAGAACCTGTAAAACTTTTAGAGAGAGCGGCAACTGATAATGCTTCGAGTATCGTGGTCTTCCCTGCGCCGTTGGGACCTGCAATAACATTTACTCCAGAAGCAAAACCACTTATCGTTGTAGATAAGTGGTTTCGGAAATTCGTCAGTGTAAGTGTACGTGCAAGCACATTACGAACTCAAGCGAACAGGCATGACAAGCATCAGGATATCCTCATTGCCCTGTGTTGCAGGTTCGAGGATTGCCGCGCGAGTTGGGGTTGAGAACTTGATGATAATGTCATCAGTCTCAAGATGTGCAAGCGCATCATCTATGAACTTGCCATTAAAACCAATGAGCAAGTCGTCGTAGTTATAATCGCAAGTGATGGTCTCTTTTGCATCTGCACCTTCGTCAGCATTATCTGCTAATATGGTTAGCTGATCCTTCGCCATCTGGAAGCGAATCTGACGTGTATCAGGGTCGGCAAATATCATCACACGCTTAACAGATGAAAGAACTGCTGAACGTGAGATAGCCATGTTCTTCTCGTTCTCTCTCGGGATAACAGCTTCGTAGTTCGGATACTGTTCATCGATCACACGGCTAAGGATAGACGTGTTTGCATTCTTAAACTCTATCTGTGTAGCGCTGAAGCTGATGGTTATCTCATCGTTATCATCGAATGATTTCAATGCTAGGTTTACTGCCTTTGAAGGGACGATGACATCACGCTCTGCATCGGTCTTAATATCCGGGTTTGTGATGCGTACAAGACGGTGCCCATCTGTTGCAACGCACGTTGTGCCATCAGGTGAGAACTGGAAGAGCAAGCCCATCATTGCAATGCGAAACTCGTTCGAGCTTGCCGCAAAGATAGCAGTAGAGATCATCTTTTTGAGTGCAGCACCCGTCGTTGTCGTCGAGCTTTCGGGCTTGAACTCCTGCATCATATCCGGCAGGTCGCTCGACTCTGCAGCAGCCATAGTATAATTACCCTGTGCAGTCTGGAGCGCAACGCGACGAGTTGTCTTATCAAGTGAAAAACTTATTTCACCATCAGGAAGCGAGCGGATAATGTCACCAAGACGGCGCGAGCCAAGCGCGATAACACCTTCGGTCTTCGAGTTCACATCTATCGATGAGCGAACGGAAATCTCGAGGTCAGTACCCATGAGCGTCAACTTCTTGGCTTTCAGCTCAAGCTGGATGTTCTCAAGTTGTGCCAGCGTCGAGCGTGATGGGATTACGGCAGCGACTTTCGGCAGGGTTGTCTTTAGATCGGCTAATTGTGCGGAAAACTTCATATTCTTGGGGCGATTATGCTCAAATTTCTAACTGCAAATCTACGAATTTTTTCAGCTCATTTGCCTCGAAGACTGAAAATAGACGAAAATATGAGCTTGGAACGCAACTTCTGCCCCAAGACTTGTAAAATGATGATGTTGCGGGTTACCATACTGCTCATGTTCACGGTTTCCGTCGGTTTTTGCCAGTCCGGACCTACTATATATGTCCATCCGAACGGACAAGATACCACCGCCAAGCTACACATCATCACCTCTACATTAGACTCTGCAAGCATAAGAGTTGCCGGTAAAAATGGGTTGAATATCAAAGGTTTGAATGAGAATAATTTCGTCGTCATAAGTTCTTCTGACACAGCCGAGTTTGTATCATGCCAAGAAGTAACAGCAGAAACAACATCCGACCTTGCCATCTCTTTTATCTTCGATAATTCCGGCTCGATGTTCTCTACATACGATTCACTCACAAGTTATGCTGATAGATTCATTGACTCACTCTCCGATGGATTTATTGCAAACGTGCTTACCTTCGATGATATTGAACGTAAACCAAGCTTTGAACTCTCACGAAGAGGAACAATGTATATAGCACTATCAGGTTTTTCATCAGACCGAGAAGTGCTCAAAGACTTTTGGCATTTTTATGATACAGTGCGCTCGAAATATACACCGCTCAATGATGCCCTGCTCGCCGCACTCGAGCAGATTCGCTATAGACGACAAAAGAGCAAGGACGAAAGGCGGGACATTGTGATATTAGTGACCGATGGTGCTGATAATGCAAGCAAAACAACGCTCTCAACATTGCAAGAACTTACGGAAGCACTCAAGGTGACTCTTTTTACCATCAGCTATAGCAATGAGTCAAATAATAAGCTCGATTGGCTTGCACGAAAGACAGGCGGTAAACACTTCAATAGTTATAATCTGAATGACCTTCGAAATGTCCTCGAAGGCATTCGCCAAAACAGTTCATCAAGCTACAAACTAACATACACCTTCCCATTCCGAGGAGCGTCGCGCCCAAAATAAAAAACCCCACCGCTTGCGCGGAAGGGTTTTCTCTCTCACGTCTGCGTAATTATGTTTAGTAAGTAACTTCAGTAGTACGCACCGAAGCTACCCATCGAATATCTGTTCCATCATCACCAAGTGCTTCGAGCATTAACTTATCACTTGTATCGTCTGCGGTTATCCGTACATCCCACGGGGCAAGGTCTTCAGCTATAGTTGTGACTGTCGCTGAGCCGACAAGAGAGGTAGTGCCAGCTATGTTCTTGATAGCACCCTTAATCTCATAACTACCAACATCGCCTGTTGAACTGATGCCTATAATATGAATGCTATACGTCCAAGCAGTATTGGATGCAACGGTCATGACTAAAGAACTTCCGTCGAGAAACAGCTCAACCCATGTTGAATCAGCAGTCGTGTTGCGTGCGACCATCTCCGAACGCTGTGCGTCTCCGATAGTTGCGAATGATCCGCTTGCATGTGTTTGCTGTCCATATTTATTTGCGAGGGCATTCAAACCGGTACTCATAGAATAATTTGCTGTCGCATTTCCAAATCCACCCATTGCCACAGAGTAATCCCCGCTTGCGCCGACGCCGCCACCTAATGCCATTGAACGGCTACCAGAAGATTCAGTACCGGTCCCCATTGCAACCGCGCCAGTGCCTGATGCTGTGTTACCTTGACCACCAACAATAGTAGCATATTCACCACTTGCATTATTTCCTTGACCGCCACCAATAACCGAGCGAACACCCGAAGCGTTATTCTCCGCGCCTCCGCCAACAAATGCAAGTTCAACACTTGCAACATTGGAAATACCACCTGCAACTGTTGCACCATAGTCACCCGCAATATTGAACTGTCCACCTGCTACAGTTGTGACATAACCGCCTGCAGTATTATAATCACCGCCTCCGACAGAAGCAAGATCAACGCTTGCCTCATTGCCATGTCCTCCGGAGACTGTTGTTGCTCTGCCTGATGCTACGTTACCGCTAACTACGTCTCCATCATACCCGCCACCGCCTATCGTTGAACCAATACCGGACGCACGGTTAGAACGACCTCCCGAAATAGTTGAGTAATTACCACCTGCAACTTGATTTGATGATGAGCGAACCGGTTGCATGTCAGTCGCATAGTATCCACGAAGGTCGCCATCATTATCACGCTGAACTGTAACTCTGTCGGTCAAAATGAGTCGAGTAGTGTTGTTCACCCGCATATCAAATGACTCACTATTGGTTGTTCCAATATATGCACCTGAAGCAACATTATTTCCTTGCAATGTCCAGACAAGCGCATCAAAATCAGCGAAGTCAAGAGCGCGGAAGCTCGGAGCAGCATTGCCCCCTGATACCGGTCCTGCTAAAAATGTATTTGGTGTCTGATCAGCAAGTGATACATTGAGCGTACCTGTTGTAGTTACAGGTGAGTTTGCGACAGTGAATACGCCGGGCATAGAAAGTCCTACGCTTGTAACGCCTGTATTTGAAACAGTAATGTTTCCAGTAGAATTTGTAAGTGCTATACCTGTACCGGCTGTAAGTGAAAGAACACCTGTGTTTGCGATCGTAGCATTTCCGGCTGAAGTACTCACATCGATTCCGCTTCCGGCTGATGCAGAGAGTAATCCCGAATTGGAGATCGTAAATACACCATTATCAGAACCACCTACACTTATATCAATGCCTGTTCCTGCACCAACAACTCGATTGTTTGTGAGTGTGCCTGCATCACTCGAAAAGGTAAGGACTGGTTCGCTCCCATCAGACTTACCGAGTGATGCAATTGTTCTTGTTTGCAAGGCACCACCGCTTGAAACAATGATATTTGTGAAAGTACTCGACGACGGAACAGATGTTAATGAGACATTCGTAAATGTCGGTGAAGCACCAGAATGTATATTCTGCGGCAAACTAAGCGTCACGCTACCTGTAGAAGCACTAACACTCACTTGGTTTGCTGTCCCCGCAAGTGATACAACTCCGGTATTCGCAATAGTAGCGTTACCGTTATCGGCAGTTGATGTTGTTAAGCTGATACCTGTTCCGGCAGCGAGAACCCTATTATTAGTGAGTTTAGTAGAACCTGTTCCAAACGTGACATACGGTTCAGAATCCGTGGCTGCTTGTTGATGCTGCGAATTAAAAATATTTGTATTACGCGCTAATCCTTCTCCTGTCGAAGCAGAAATTGGTACAAGCGGTACTTCAAATACATAATCTCCGATTGGAGCATCTTTCTGAGGAATGAGCGTCACCCTTCTCCCTTCTCCATCAGTGAGAATGAGTGAACGAGCTGATACGCTACCGTTCGTTTGGGCAAATAGATTTGCAGATAGCATATATACTATCACCGAAAGAATCAATGTGGTAGTTCTCATAGTCGTAGATAAAGCGTAGTTAACTTCCGAAGACTGCTCTGTTTTATTGATAAGTTATGATAAGGCACAGTCTTCTAAGACACAAAAATAAGCACAAAATAATAATTTGGTACCACCAAAATATAACAAAATCCCCCATAATTCAACACGAGTTATGGGGGATTTTGTATAAATGCAATGTGATTACTTCAATTCATAACCCGAAACGACCTCTTCATTGATAGAGAACATAGAGTTCTCATCTTAAGACATAAAGGACTTCGAGCGTTTGCCTTCCTTAATAATTCGTATCTTCATGAAAGTAATTATGGTAGAATATAAGATACGAGGCACCTCTCAAAAGTGATAGACGTATCCCTACATGTCTGTGTACTATGCAAAGATACGTCCCGAAAAAAGAAAAATAAACCCAAGAATTGGAGCATTCTTACTCGTGTTATAGTCTGCTGGGATGACACAAAAAACTCAATATCTACATGAGCTGCTCGCCACGCTCATCGGGGACGAACTGCGTTCGCTCACCAATTTGGGGCTCAAAGGTAAAGAAAAAGACCTTTTTGACCTCTATATAAGGTATATCGGAAAATCAGCACCGAGCAAAGAGCACATCGGAGCAGAGCTTTCGATGAGCTCATCCCATATTGACAAGACAAACTCGATAGTTCTCAAGAAATGCTATGGGGCACTTACCTCAAATGGGATGGGGCTTTGGGATTTCTTTCTTCTGAAACACTTACCTCGTCATCTTTACCATGACCTCTCACTTTGCGAGCGTGAATTAAAAAAAGTGAATGACATTACCCGGCTTTCAAAGTTCTATTTTGATGCGTTTGAAACAATTCATCAACTACCATATCAAGACTCTGACCAAGCTGAAGCAGAACGGTTTATGAATGCATATTTTGAGCTTACGCCGAATGTGTCGAATGGTGAAAGACTAATGATCGAGGGGAGATATATCCGACAATTAATAACAAATTCAATATCATTAAATACAAAAGCAAGCAGTCTTCTTTATCTTGAATCTCGACTCCAAGAACTTGAGAGTCTCATAGATGAAACTGTTGTTCCATTGCATAAAGTGCAATTTTTGCTTGCTTGTGCCCATTACTATAAAGTAATAGATAGTAATGAACAAAAACAGCGTGGCTACTTAGCGCAATGTTTGGAGCTTGCAGAGAAATACCCAAATGATTTTGGAATGCATGACCCCGCACTACTGCGAGCAAAGATAGCAGACACTTTTTTTCAAGAGGGTGATTTTGCGAAAGCATATTCACTTTATTGCGATATTATTCCGAAGTGGAAGGAGATAATGAAGACTCAATTCTTTTATCTTTCTTCTTACGCTCACCTGGCAACACTTTGTGGTAAATTCAAAGATACTGATTCTATTGTTGATGAGTTCTTTGGACAATATCTCAAGCAAGAAGAAGGACAAATTCGTACTGTAGCAGAGATCACATTAGCGAAGAGATTTCTCTCCTCATCCGACCTTGAAAAAGGAAAGCTTCACATTGATAATGGGTTCAGTGCAAATGATAAAGGTCTGTTGCTTCCATTCGATGTAGAACTCCGCAAACTCGAAACGCTCTACTTCGCGTTATCGGGTGACTTCGGCTTTGCTGAAGACCTCATAGCAAAACATATCAAGTTTCTTCATCGCAAAAAGATTAGCGTAAAAGTATCGTTGCATGGCAAGTTCTTCAAGGTGATGCGTGATATTATTGAAGAAAGAACGACCAGGAAACGCCTTTCGGCGACTGCCGAAGCAATGCTCGCCGAGCAGTCATCGAGCTTTCAAGCAATCTATGGGATATTGCTTTCCAAGATACGGAAATAAGCTTTTTTCACTTCCACGCAACTAAATCCCGCTTCCTGCGTTTTTTTGCAGACGAAAAGGATAATATGACAGAAAATACACCGCCTACACGCAAAATTCACGAAGTAGAGCAGATATTCAAGGAGAATATCGCATCACAGCATTTTGAAGGGCTCTCCGATCAGGAGCGCGAACGCCGCAATTCGCTTAAAGAACTGCGTGAACGCGGCATAAACCCATATCCCTACACTTTTGACCGCACTCATTTTGCAGGGCAGGCAAAAGCTCTCTTCGATGAATCGGTTCCGGACGCTCATGCAAAAGCGACGCTTGCAGGTCGCATAATGGCTGTCCGCAAAATGGGTAAGGCATCGTTCATTCATATCATGGATGAAGATGCAAAGATACAGATCTACCTAAAGTCAGACGAGCTTGGCGAAAAGTACGACCTCCTGAAGCTGCTTGATATCGGCGACATTATCGGCGTATCGGGTTATATCTTCAAGACACGCACCGGCGAAATATCTCTTCATGTTGAGACTTTTGAGATTCTTGCAAAAGCATTGAGTCCGCTACCTGTTGTCAAAGAAGAAATTGATGAAGCAACCGGCGAGAAGATTGTCCACGATGCGTTCAGCGATAAAGAACTTCGTTACCGCCGTCGCTATATTGATCTTGTCGCAAATCCGCACTTGCGTGATACCTTCCGCAAGCGCTCGAAGATAATCTCAACGCTTCGCCGCTTCTTCGATGAGCGCGGATACCTCGAAGTTGAAACGCCGATATTGCAGCCGATATATGGCGGCGCATACGCACGTCCGTTCGTTACGCATCACAATGCGCTTGACTTTGACCTTTATCTCCGCATCGCTGATGAGCTGTACTTAAAGCGTCTTATCGTCGGCGGACTTGCTGAAGGTGTCTATGAGATAGCAAAGGATTTCCGCAATGAGGGCATGGATAAGAACCACTCGCCTGAGTTCACGATGGCGGAAATATATATTGCATACAAAGACTACTACTGGATGATGGATTTCGTCGAGGAGATGTTCGCAGAAGTTGCGAAGGTCGTTACAGGTGGCGGAATGAAAGTCACACAGAAGGACGGTACAGAGATCGATTTTACTCCTCCCTACCGCAGACTCACAATGTATGATTCGATAAAAGAATATACAGGTGTTGATGTCAGCGCTATGAATGAAGACGAACTCCGCGCCGCTGCAAAGCAGATGGGCATCGGCATTGACCCGAAAGCCGGATCCGGAAAGATCATTGACGAGATTTTTAGCGAGAAAGTCGAAGGCAATCTTATTCAGCCAACATTCATTACTGACTACCCGCTCTCGATGTCACCGCTTGCGAAATCACATCGCAGCAAAGAAGGACTTGTCGAGCGTTTCGAACTCATGGTCAATGGACAAGAACTTGCAAACTGCTTTAGCGAGTTGAACGACCCTCTCGATCAGCGCGCTCGCTTCGAGGAACAAGCAAACTTACGCACTCGCGGCGACGATGAAGCGATGGTACTCGATGAGGATTTCCTCCGCGCACTTGAGACAGGTATGCCGCCGACAGCAGGTCTCGGCTTCGGCGTTGACCGCCTCACGATGATAATGACAGGTGAAGACTCAATAAGAGATGTTGTCCTCTTCCCCGCAATGCGGCCGGAGAAAGGGTAACTATTTCCTCATTTTCTTCCATACACATCGAAGGAAGTGCATTTATAGACTATCTGATATTCGTTATGAAGTCTTGGTGAGTTAGACATCATGCCAAAATAATCAGTTGCTTTAGCAAGATCAAACCGCTCTTTACCTTCTTGATGGGAGCCATGAAGAAGTATGTATTTTGGGCTTTGATTGAATACATACTCTACATCGAATGGCTTTTGATCTTTTCGGTCATGTGCGATGTGTTTATCCATTAACCCATTCAGGTCTATCATGCGAAGCTTCTGATTCATATACCCAATGAGTCCTGCTTCACCGCAAGCAAATAGAGTCGTACTATCTGAATGCTCTCGTAGCCACTTTGCTACTAATTTATGCGAAGGCATGAGATGACCATCCGCCATATAGAAGACACTCCCGAGATTAGGTGCTTCGGCTCTAATAAGTGTTCTGCCCGCGAAGATGCTTCCTATGGCAGAGAGACCAATCACTACACCGAATGCTAGCTTATACGACTTTATTCTTCCGGCATTTACTATTACACCTTTAACTCCAATAAGAGCTAAG
>JBKJTT010000094.1:0-8720 GCA_046590205.1 Kapaibacterium sp. (SeqCode) | reverse complement strand
TCAGATTGTTCAGTACTTCGAAGAACTCCGCCGTATTCGCCTAGTCTCCTTTGTTTCTCATCGGCATTCTTAACAAACAGGTCTTGCTGTTGCGTGGCTTCCATTTGTGCTCGTGCTTGCTCAAGGTTTTGGTCAATGGCAGTAGATGCCGCACCTCGAACGTTACTCTTTGCTTTAGTCTTAGCTAAACGCCCCATAGCGTTTTGATAGTCTTGTGTTGAACCACGACGAGCTTGTTCAAGCATCCCTTGATTTTCGGCAGAAGTATAACCATCAAGCGATGACTTAAACCTATCAAGATACTGAGCAGTGTCGGCACTTCTCGGATTAGCCATCATAGCATCTGAGATGCCAGAGTACTGATTGATTAACTTTTGTGTTGCTGGGTCCTGGTCTTGATTAACCCGTCCCATGACTCCTGGACTAAAGAAGTTATCAGCTACAGCGTTTCCTGCCTCCCAGTCTGGGAAGGTTTCGGCAATAGCGCGAGACTTTCTCTGTTCGTCAGTTAACTGAGGCGCACGGTTCTTTCTGTTGTCGGACTTGCGTTTTTTTTCTGTTCGTTTGGTGTTTTGTGCGGCCATACTTTAAGTGTAGTTGATGAGTTATTTAAGATAGGTCTTCTAAGGTCTATATCGCCCCGTGATGCGAAATGTCATGCCCCCTGCCGTTGCCCAGTTTGAACCATCAAGATTAATTAGGCGGGCAAACTCGCCTTCTGACGGCACTACTACGCCACAGATACGGTCTGTTCCATCTGATGTGTTTGCAATCATAGGAGACTGCTGTCCGGCTCTAGCTCTGGCTTTAACGGGAAGAGTAAAATCAACATAGCGTCCAGCCACTCCCCCGAACGTTCCTGAGAAGCAACAATCAACTTCAATCCAAGTGCCGTAGTCGAAATAGTCTGCATAACGAACGTTGACACTCGTAAATGTTGGGCTACCGTTTTGCGTAACCTTCAAATCCCATGGCCGCGCTTGTGGTGGAATAGCTTCACGACTAAAGGCTTGAAGTTCAGAAGACCATCTTAATAGAGTCCCTTGCCATGATTTGAGAATAGGGAGTTTTATCATGGCAAGAATGATTCTTTCTTGTATGAACCACGAAGAACATATTCAATTCCAGTGATAAAAGGTCGTTGGTTGTAAGCAACAGATTCAAGTCTAAGTAGAAGTGATTTAACAGCAGTAGGTTTTAAGTCCTTAATAATAGAGAAGGTACTAGAAGATGAGAAAGGCATGGAGAAGACTGAATCGAAAGTAGCAGTTTGAAAGTTTCTGTAAGTTGAACCATTTAAGGTGAAAGGAACAAAAACTTCATAAGATGAGACTATAGAGTACGCTCTAATCTGAACTATCTGCTTATCAATAGAAGGTTCGTTTAAGTGTATCCATTGAGGTTCTATGTTGTATGAGATAGCTACGGCGTTATCAACGTAAGCGAACGCTCCAAGCTCTTCTACCTTTAAGCTTCTAAAAACATTTCCTGCCTTTGCAACTGTAGTTCCATTTAAGCTTCTTGAGAGATGATAGTTCCGTTCATCATGCACTATGGAACCTCCACTCGGTTCCTGACCAAGTGAGTAATGCCAATTAAACCACTGCCCTTTATCGTTGTAAGCAGAAATAAAAGAAAGAGAGTTAGTAATCTGGTTAGCTGTTAAATCTGGAATGTATATAGAGTAGTGCCTGCGTGACCAATCGTTACACGCAATGGCCTTCGAAAAGGATATGTTTGTATTTCCTATGAATGCAGGAGATATGAGATCCCCTGGTTCGGTTATTAGCTGTCCATCCCTGATAGCTATAATACCCAATAGGCCAACACCTATAAGTAGTCCTTTAACTTTTGAAATTGAAGCGTGAGAAGAGATTCCATAGTCACCTTCTGTTACTGTTCTGATTGAGTACGCACCTGGAGTTGTAATGTCTCCTTGCACATCATAGTAAGCATTAGCCTTAAAGACTGCGAGAGAATCCTGAGAATCACTTGCAATGGCAGTAACCGGACCTGTGATAGTTGGAGCAATATCAAACGCACCAGATCCCGCTGGATAGAATTCTGGTTCTCCAGGTAGTGCTATAGAAACTGTATTAGGGTTTTCATAGTCACCAGCAAGAATTAAACATCCTTGATGCAGACATAGAAACTTAGCTCTAGGTAGTAGGTAAGGTTCGCTACCTGGTAGGGGAAAATCAAAGGCTTCCCCTAGTGCAGTATCGGCTGTGTTGTCAATTAGCTGAGTTGATATAGATTCCCCTAATGGACTCTCTCCTACTTTATAGAATGTGGCGCCACCGTTTTTAGTTCTGTAAATTCTTAAGCAGTAACCAACAGAAACCCATTGGACGCCAGCATTCATACTTCCGTATTTAGTTGCATCCCATCCTATGGTGGTTGCTGTAATGGCGTTAATCTTAACTGACTTAGTAACTCCAGAAGTCACATCGTTAATCCATACCCAATCACCTACAACAACAGTATGCCCTGCATCGACAGTTATCGTGCTTAAGTTTGTAGCTGGCAGTACAGAAACGTTTGCTCCTCGAAGGTTAAAGCCAAACCTGACTTTATGTACTCCAGGCACTGCCGTAGTTACGCTTGCAACTGCGCCATTAAACGTAATCGATTGAGTTTGGATGGCAGTAACCTTTCGTGCTATGTAGGTAGAGGTTGCACTATTCCAGAAGTAGCAGTAATCCCCTACTGAGAATCTGTGTCCAGCCGTAACTGTCATTGTATTTGTTGCAGCTGTAATCGCAGAGATTTGCGCTTCGTTCGGGGCAAGGATCTGTAGGTTCCACATATCCATTGAGTAACGTTGAGCAGTCATTGCTTTGGTAGCAATCTCAATTGCTCTACTTTCCCATTCAACTCCGTTTGCATCTTTGTATACAAACGTTCCTAGCCACGTATAATTACCAGTAAGGGCGCCAGCCGAAAGTGCTTCAACATACAGTCCTTGGTGTCTTGGTGAGCCTGCCCGTGCAATACCTACGCCATCATAACGATATACCCAGCCATAGGGTGAGCCTTCAGAGACTGCCTCTGATACCATCGTTGCGATGTAGCAACTATCACCTGAATTGATAAAGCAAGGCGGACTAAAATCTGTACGAGTTCTTGCTGTCCACAAATCGGAGAACGGTCCTTTGTCTCTCTCTCCTAGTCTATTATCATAGAAGATTGGGCTCCAGTTGTAGAAAGAAACATCAGCTACACTAGTTGATTGAGATTGAGAGCCATTAGTAAGAGGAATTCCAGCAGCTACCGCAGCGCTTGGTCCGAGTGGAAGATTGTCAATTGCTGAAGCAACGCCGTAGTCAGAGCTCCATGTCAGAGTAGTGGCAGTAACAGACGAAAGGAGGCGGTAGGAAAGTTTACCAGCGGCAGAATCGTAGAAGGTAACAATATCACCAGCTACATAGTTATGCCCTGCATCGACAGTAAATGTTGATACACCAGACATTGCGCCATTAACACGTGCAGTCTTAGCGGCAGTGCCACTTGTTTCAACAACACTACAAGTAAAATTTGCTAAGGCATCAATTGCGGCAGAGAGTTGAAATACAGTATAGGCATCGGTGCCTAAACCACTCTCTACATCTTGAGTAAAGGTTGCCGCTCCGGTCTGAGTGATTTCAAATTTGAACGTACCTGACGTAGTGTCTAAGTAAACGCGGTAGCCCCAGGTTGTTGAACCTGCAACACGAGTAATGCGGAGATAGTAAGTTTTTAAACGCCAGAGATGATCGTTTATTGCAAGCAGTTCCTCAACGGTAGAACCGTCTTGTCTTGATGCGTATGAATAGTTGTGAATGCCGAGGAAGTTTCCAGCTTGCCCAATAACCTGATAGCCTTCTCTCCCCTCAAGAGAAAACCCTTCACCAAACTGGTAGTTTTTAAGGTCTAAGGCGAAATTGGGATTGCGAGTAAGAGGCGAACTCTTAAGGTCTAAACCTTTCCAGTCTTCGAAATTCTTAATGAAGGTAGTCTCGGCCACGACCTACCACCATTCATTAAAATCAAGCTGTGGAATGTAGTTTAGTTCTGCCGTCTGAGAGCGCATCTGCTTAACAATTGCGCTTTCCATCTCAGAGACTAGCTCTGATTGGTTTGTGAATTCTGTTGAAGCACCACGGCGAAGTAACTCCTTTGCTCCGTAGTGGATAAGGTATCCTTCCATCTCATCGGGTAGTTCTGAGTGAGTGACTGTGAACTTACCAAGCGTTATGTAATCGCCTACAGCGGCTGTTTCTGTGGATTGAAGTGGAGTGTAGGTTGCTAACGTAAATGCTCCTGACACGTCATTGTAGGCCGTAAACGGCACATTGTAAGCCTTGACAGTGCCATCAGCGTTACAGACACAAAGGTACTTATCTTTCTGTGCGGCAATGGCTACTGCGTCATCGGAAGCGGCTGAAATAGTGAGTGCTGTTACAACACCAGCGGCTGAAACTGTAACGGCTGTAATGGTACCCCGACGCTTGTCCAAGTCGTCCATTGAACGCTCGTACTTAACGCGAAGTTTACCAGATGATGTTGAAGGAATGCCGACTAGGAAGATACGGCCAAACATTCTGTAGTAACCAGAAACGTAACTAGAGGAGGCTGTGGAGTTGTTGAAGAGGTCTACTTTACGTAGGAGGGTGTAATGTTCAAGTAGGCCAGAATGGGAATACTCAACCTGTTCAATTTCCTTATTGAAGAAAACTCTATCAGGGATTGCATAGTCCTGCTGATTGGCAACGATGCTAATGTAGCGGTCAACGACAAACGGGCGGGTTTGAGGATTGCTTGCAGATATTAATGATTGGATTCGGTCTTGAGCGTCGTTAAGATACTGGAGGACTTCGTTATCAGAGATGCCGGAAGTTGTTACTCCGGTTCCGTCAGTCGTAAAGTTATCATTATTTGAAAGACGCCTTGAAGCCGTGATCAGGTCTTCAATGTATCTCATTTATTATTTCATCTTCTTAGAGAACATTTCGGAGTACATAGCTTTTCTACTTTCTTTGTCTCCTGATGGTGCAGAGGATTTCTCCATTGGATCAGATTCTTCAGTCTCTTCTTCTTCACCACCACATGCCGAGATTGCTTCTTCGACCATGCTTTTAATACTTTCTAACTTTGCTTTAATTTCTTCGCTCATTATCTGCCCATGGCCTTATTAACTAGTGATTGGTAATCGTATGAATTGGTTGGTTGTGTGTACTGCGTTGGTGCTTGTGGCATCGTAGGTTTTGGAAGGAACGCTTCTGCAATAGCTTGCTGGCGGGCTTTCTTCTTATTCCCCTTAGCTTGCCTAGAAGACTGTCTTTGCTCACCTGAATTATTTGGTGTTTCAGGAGCAGGAGTATTAAGAATATCATCAATACGTTTGCGATTATCGGCTGTAAGCTTGTCGCCAAGTACGTCAATTGTTCCATGGTGTTCCCTTATTGCTGCGAGCTTAACTAATTCGTCTGCTGCTTTAATTTGATTTCCTTCACTAGCGTTGCCGTAGGAATCTCCGAAAACGTCGTAAAGGTTTGCAGCTTTAGTAATATCTTTTCCAGTAAGGTCTGCTTCATTACGAGATGTTTTAAACTTGTCGTTTAGCTCCCAGTTCTTGTCTGGTCCGAGGTCAATACCTTTCTCTCTTAGCTTTGCTCGTCTCTCTTCTTCTAGTTTAGTTCCTGGAGAAGAACCCATTCCGAATAAGCGTCCAAGTTCTGATAGACCACCTGTTGTAATGCCAGTTTGTACTCGCGAGGCTTGCCCTGCTGGAGACTTATCATTGTTACCACTCCAGAGGTCGGCACCACCTTTAATGACTGCGGCTGTGCCTAGAGCGGTGCCTATAGCTGGAAGTAATGGGATTCCGAGAGTACTTTCAATAGTACCAGCTTCTTCGATTGGAAGTTCTTCATTACCGAAGAGTTTTGACAAGGGACCGCCAATACCTTCACGTCTCTTCGCTTCTGCTGGCGTTAGTGTCTGACGACCATCGCTAATGATTCGTTCTGCCATATTATCTTAAGTAAGCTTGAGCAAGTGAATCGCCAAGTTTTGATAGCGCTGTGATTTGAGAGTTACGGGAATCCTGATTGGCGGCTCCAGCGTTTTGATAAAGCTGGGCAAGTTGTGCACGTGAGGCTCCACCACCACCGCCGCCCCCGCCTCCACCTTTGCCTCCCATGCCAAACTTGTTCTTGAGTTCTGCTAAATCTAACTCAAGAAGGAGTGCTTCTTTCTGAGCATCACGCTGATCGCCCGCCATCTTGTCTTGTTGCTTGTTGCCCATTAGTCCACCGAATAGAGATACGGCAGATGGAATAGCGGCTGCTAGTACATCGGTGGAGGTTAGATCGTCCCAGAATGATCCCATAGGTCTTGTCCGTCCTAGCTGACTGAAATGTAGCCGTGAGCACAGCAAGTAACAGATGTTGTTGCTATGTTAGTGGCAAAGTTAAGCGCAGTATTCGCTGTTCCTCTAAGTGGTACGGGAAATACTTTAGTTAACAATTGACGCTCCTACTGTGTAGGTCGTTGCGTTTGCGTTGTTGGCCACGCAATTGACGCGCCATATTTTTGGTAGAAAGTTATTAGCCACCGAATTGGCTACTGCTGTAAGTGCAGGGCAAACTTGGTATAGATTTGTTGTGATAGTTGTAACGGCTGCACCCGCAAGAATTGTGTAGTATTTACCCGATGCTGTGTCTTTTCCTTGAATGGTGCATGTTACAGATCCTGTTCCAGCTGATGTCATATCAACTACAAGGTTTAAACATTTTCCACCCCAATTTATTTGATCTGCCGAAGCTTGTGTAACAGTACAACCCGCGCATGTTACCAAGGACGTTGAAGCGTCGAAATTTGGCGCTGTAATAACACTTCCAACTCGTGTCAGAGCTACCGGAACTATGTCTTGAGAAGTAGATGAAAAGGTTGCTAGGGCTTCGTTTAACACCCCCCCGGACATTGTCAAGGCATCTTGATCGGCGAATGGTTGATCCTCTAGTCGTATTGTTTGTGCGCCGTTAGTTATGTTGATATCAAATATAGGAGATGACAGCACGTTGCCCATATCACCTACGCCAATAGGAGTATAATCACCGTTAACTGCATTAAATGATGTGCGGGATCTATTATTAATCCCCAATGACATCACCCCGGCGTCCCCACTAGCTGACGCGACGTCTTCGGCTTTTAGGAGTCCTCCCGCTGTTGTGACTTGATTCACTCTGTCAATAAACACGCCAAGGGACGCACCAGTACCCACAGCCGGTGATGAGGCTTGGAGAATAGTAGGTCTTAAAACGTAAAAACCATCAGTAGCTTGCGGGGCCGTTGGGAAGGCATTAGTTACCGTAATCGTATTGGCTGTCACCGCTTTTACTGGCGACCACACATTGATGTTTCCCGCAGCTCCTCCATAAAACTGAATTACATCGTTGACT
The DNA here is from genome assembly GCA_046590205.1 of Kapaibacterium sp. (SeqCode). GTDB lineage: Bacteria > Bacteroidota > Ignavibacteria > Palsa-1295 > Palsa-1295 > DATDEW01. The sequence continues at coordinate 1,275 of JBKJTT010000094.1, read as the reverse complement.
CTAGCCGCATGTGCTACCGCATTTATTACCGTAACGGTAGAACCGGCCTCCGCTGCATCAGTTCCCGTTGAAATATATCCAACAGGGATGCTACCAACGCCATTTAGCCCAATCGCATTACTAACAGGAATAACAGACTGCGAGAGGCCAGAGGTTGGATCGGTAGGTGCTATTGTCCCGATGTTTCCATAACGATCTGCACGAAAGTTTCCTACTCCACCTTCATTCAGGAAAAATACTGTGTTGTTCTCATTTCTCTGAGCTTTACCTTGAGCGAATGAATTCGCTGGAGTGAGTAAGAGAAGAAAAAGAGGGAGGAGTAATTTAGAAAGATTTTTCATTTATGAGTTCTTAAGGACTTAATATTCCGTTGAATCGAGTGAACCGAGGATTAAGATATCTACCGAACCGTCCGTAGCTACTCCTGCGTCAGTTGCTAGAGTGAGTCGGATAGCGGTTGTTGAAACGCTTGTGATAGTAGCAACGAGCGAGCTTAGTGAAGATGCACATGCTACTGGAGACTTGCCAAAGGCTTCGGTGAACGTGATTGTGTAATCACCTATTCCGTTGTCTGTGATGGTTCCCAAAACTCCACCTATCTGAACAGATGGCGTTCCTGCTGTGTTAAGTATTCTGAATGCATGAAGGATTGGTTTGCGCTGAGAGTTCCGAACAGCTTTAAACATCTTAGCTGTTTTGTCTTGGCTATCTTGACCAAGAACAAGAACGTTGAATTTTGCGTCTGTCGCGACTGCTGTGGCATTGAAAGTCTTAACCGTAATCGCCGTCTTTGACTTTGCAGTTACACGAGCAAATACAGGAGACGCGCCTTCTCCGGTAACGGCTATTACAGGGACTTGCGAGAATGGACGAGCGAAGGTGATTGTATAATCGCCTGTTCCATTATCAACGAGAGTTCCATCGAACTTACCACGAACAATCGCGGCAGTTCCCGTACCGTCAACGTTAAAGCCTATAAATCTTGCTTTACTTTTAGTTGTATTAACGTTTTGGAATTTAACCAGGTCGACACAAGCAGAATCATAGCCGTATGCTATTACGTCAAAGGTTCCTTCGTCACCAGCGCCGAGAGTATTCAAAGCCAGCGCTCTGATTGTTCCGGCTAATCCTGCTGTCTGTTGGGCAAAGTATGCCCCATCAGCGATATCTGCACCTACTGAACCCACTGCTATGGGAGCGCGGGAATAAGGAGTCTTAAGGGCAATGGAAGCATCTCCTGCACCATTTCTAGTGACTGAAGCTGCATCGAATTTG
>JBKJTT010000055.1:0-2508 GCA_046590205.1 Kapaibacterium sp. (SeqCode) | reverse complement strand
TGATTCCCTTTTGACAGTGAAGCTTATCCCTCACAGTCTATCTCCCGAACGATCCTGCAGTATTCGGAGTTTGATTTCCTTTGGTAGGCCGGTAGGCCCCCGCGTGAATTCAGTGCTCTACCCCTCTAAAATTTGTGTCCGAGGCTAACCCGAAAGTTATTTCGAAGAGAACAAGATATCTCCAAGTTTGATTGGCCTTTCACCCCTATCCACAACTCATCCAAAACTTTTTCAACAGTTACTAGTTCGGTCCTCCACAAAGTGTTACCTTTGCTTCAACCTGGTCATGGATAGATCACTTGGTTTCGTGTCTACGCCATATGACTAAAAACGCGCTTTTAACACTCGCTTTCGCTTCGGCTCCGGAACGTTATCCCTTAACCTCGCCATATAGCGTAACTTGCTGGCTCATCATGCAAAAGGCACGCCGTCAGCCATTCCCTTAAAAAGGGCATAGGCCTCCGACCGTTTGTAAGCTGCTGGTTTCAGGTTCTATTTCACTCCCCTATCAGGGGTTCTTTTCACCTTTCCCTCACGGTACTTGTTCACTATCGGTCATCAACTAGTATTTAGCCTTAGAGGGTGGTCCCCCTAGATTCAAACCGGGTTTCACGTGTCCGGCTCTACTCAGGTGCCAATCTTGTTAGAGTTCACTTTTCGCCTACGGGGCTATCACCCTGTACCGCTCAACTTTCCAGAAGTCTTCGGCTAAGTTTCTCTAATCTTTTGATTGGTCCTACAACCCCAGAGATAAAATCTCTGGTTTGGGCTCTTCCCGTTTCGCTCGCCGCTACTATGGGAATCTCGTTTGATTTCTACTCCTCCGCCTACTAAGATGTTTCAGTTCGGCGGGTGTCGCTTCTACTAACCTATGTATTCAGTTAGAGATGATGGGAAATTACTCCCACCGGGTTTCCCCATTCGGAATCCTCCGGATCAATGCTTTTATCCAGCTACCCGAAGATTATCGCAGGTATCGCGTCCTTCATCGCCTGTTAATGCCAAGGCATCCACCAGCAGCCCTTAATAGCTTGACCAAAAAAATTTTTGTAGACTTCAGCTTGCGCCTTACATCTACTTTTTTGACAAGACTATAAAATGAGCTATATTCGATAATTGCTTACTTTTGTAATCATCCAGTATTACTACTAGATATTACGTACACTTTTTATAATGAGAAGAATTTCCTCAAGCGTCGATTTTCATCAGTGATTTTTATAATTTATTAAGACTTATAAAACTTTACTAACTAATTTCTTAGCTTATAGGATTACTTATATATTCTTTATTTAATCATTTGCTTTCAAGAAAACGTATCTGTATGAAACAGACTTTTTTTGTGATTTTATTCACATGATTGGTCATAATTAGACGTTACAGTAATTATAAACAATGAAGTGAACAAAGATCTTGGAGTAAGTGGTGCGGTTACTAAGACTTGAACTTAGGACCTCGACATTATCAGTGTCGCGCTCTAACCAACTGAGCTATAACCGCAAGTGCAAAACATGGAGGCTAGGAGATTCGAACTCCTGACCCTCTGAATGCAAATCAGATGCTCTACCAACTGAGCTAAACCCCCGATAATGAGGCTCTCAATTTGGGATACTTGCGTATCTTTGGTTGAGATTTCCAAATCTTTACGATTTTGGCCTACTAGATAACATTTTATTTAATGGACATTTGACACTGACGGTCTTTTTGAGACCTTGATGAACATTTGACAATTAAACTAACTGCATTTGACAGCAAAAGAAAGACAATGTGCACGTATTATAGAGCTCACCCAACCTAGGTATTATGTGACTAGCTTATAGCTACCACTAACCTGTCCTTAAAAGGAGGTGATCCAGCCCCACCTTCCGGTAGGGCTACCTTGTTACGACTTCATCCCAGTCATCGGCCTTACCTTAGGCGCCTCTCCCCTTGCGGTTGAGTCAGTGACTTCGGGTAAAACCAACTCCCATGATGTGACGGGCGGTGTGTACAAGACCCGGGAACGTATTCACGGCGATGTTGCTGACTCGCCATTACTAGCAATTCCATCTTCATGTAGTCGAGTTGCAGACTACAATCTGAACTGGGGCCGGCTTTTGGGATTTGCTTCACCTCACGGTTTCGCTGCCTTTTGTACCGACCATTGTAGCACGTGTGTAGCCCCAGACATAAGGGCCATGCGGACTTGACGTCATCCTCACCTTCCTCCCGGTTAACCCGGGCAGTCTCATTAGAGTTCCCACCATTACGTGTTGGCAACTAATGACAAGGGTTGCGCTCGTTGCGGGACTTAACCCAACACCTCACGGCACGAGCTGACGACAGCCATGCAGCACCTGTGCAGCAGTCCCGAAGGAAGACTCTATTTCTAGAGCTGTCTACTGCATGTCAAGCCTGGGTAAGGTTCTTCGCGTTGCATCGAATTAAACCACATGCTCCACTGCTTGTGCGGGTCCCCGTCAATTCTTTTGAGTTTCACCCTTGCGAGCGTACTCCCCAGGCGGTATACTT
>JBKJTT010000091.1:0-89949 GCA_046590205.1 Kapaibacterium sp. (SeqCode) | reverse complement strand
CAAATTCTCTGCAAAAATACGACGGATCGAGGGGGAAAAATGGGGAAGTAGAAATTACTCAATTTTCCCTCGTAACTGCTTTATTTATCAACGGACTAATTGTGCACCACACTCAAGCGTAAACTTCAAAGCGTAAAGCTTAAAGGGGTTTTGGGGACGGTGCACAATTAGTCCGTTGATAAATAAAGCAGTTACGAGGGATAATTGAGTAATTTCTACTTCCCCATTTCCCCCCCTCGTTCCGTCGTATTTTTGCACGACTGGCGTTGTCATCCGTACCAAACAAAGTAACCTTCTGCAAAACACTGTACTTGTCATAGCATATTATTTTCCCCCGATGGGGCTTTCTGGGGTTCAGCGGACGCTGAAGTTCGTGAAGTACCTCCCCGAGTTCGGCTGGAATCCTATCGTCCTGACCACAACCGCCGATACGCCGTACTATGCGTTCGATGAGTCGCTCTTAGATGAACTCCGCCCCCTCGAAGAAGCAGGAAAGCTGACGATCTATAGAACTGACGGCGACCCGACCATCGGCAAAGCGGCGAAGAAAGACGGTAACGTCCTGAAATTGCCGCGCCAGAGCTGGCAGCAACTCCGCTCAAAACTTGTGCAGACTATCCGCCAGCCGGATTCGCGCGTCAAGTGGAAAGAATTTGCGATGAAAAAGGCAGAGGAGATATTCGCCAACCATAAGATAGATGCTATCTTTTCGACCGCTCCGCCGTACACCGATTTCCTGATTGCCCGAGAGTTGAAGGAGAAGTATCAGGTCCCCTACCTGATGGATTATCGTGACGCATGGGTTGCGAACCCAGTCCTGAATTTTTATGCAACGCCGTTCCATCGCGCAAAAGCGAAGAAGATGGAATATGAATGTCTTAGAGCAAGCGACTCGATCACGGTCGCCAACCGCCGCATGAAGGAAGTCCTGTTGCAGAACTATGACTTCCTTGACTGGAATGACGTCCATATCCTTTCTCACGGATACGACCCTGATGATATCGTCAAAGCAAAAGAGAGAGCGTCGCTCTTGGAGCGAGAGGATACCTTCCGCATTACCTATAGCGGAGCATTCTATGTAGGCAGAAGCCCGAAAGTGATGCTACAAGCCGCCGCCGCTGCGATAGCGGAGAACAAAGAACTTGGCACACAGCTTGAGCTTTCATTTGTCGGTATCTTGCAGGACGAATATAAGAAGTTGACAAAGAAACTTGGTTTAGAGCGCATCGTTACCGAGCATGGCTATCAACAGCATACAGAAGCAGTAGCACATGCAATGGCAAGCGATGTACTTTGGATGACAATGTCCGATGATATGTCAGCACCGGGGAAGATGTACGAATACTTCGGGATGCGCAAACCGATCTTGGGGTTAGTACCGTCTGGTAGCCATGCCGCACGGCTCTTGAAAGAGTATGGCAATGCCGTTATTGTCGAGCCCGATGATGTCGAAGAGACCAAGCGCGCCATCCTTGACCTCTATGCTAAATGGAAGAACTGGGAGTTAAGCACCTCCGTAACAAAAGAGATACTTGAACGATATGATAGACGACTCATCACCAAAGAGCTTGCCCGAGAACTTACGTTCATCTCCGGCAGCTTGGAAGGTGAGATAAAACGACTTCGGATGAAAATATGAGATACGTCCTCATCATAGCAACTCTCTTCGCACTCACAGCCAGTGCACAATACAAAGAAGCAAAGACCAAGCAGACGAAGATCTACGAGTTCGATGCGGCTCGCACCATTGTTCATTTCGACGCTACCCCTGATGGCAAGCACTGGTTCGCCGTTGATAAATTTGCCCAGATGCAGAACATCATCATTAATGGTAAACGTGAAGAGTTGGAGTTCAACGAGATACCTGTAGCGACAGCACAATTTTCTCCCGATGGCAAAACGTTCGTCTGGATGGGACTTGAACGCAGCTATGACGCACAGGGATTCAACACCACGACAACGCATCTTTATGAACATACTGATGCAGGTCTGAGATTACATGGCAAGTTCACTGCCGATTATAACTCACTGCAGTTCTTCCCGAAGTTTAATAAATGGGTTGCAACACTGCAAGCAGCGAACAACGTCAATCAACAAGGCGAAAAAGATCTTATTGTTGAAAACGGAAAGGTCATCGCACATGGTGAACCCTCGCCACGTATGTTCAGCTATGACACGACAGGCACAAAATGGGCATACCGCGCCAGCGAAAAAGCAAAGGAGAATCTTATCTCGTCAGCGGGAAAACAATTTCTTTACGAACGTCGCACATCGAATCCATACTTACCGAGCGATGACGCGACAGTGCTATCATTCACACCGGACATCAAAATGTTTGGTTCGATACTCGATGGCAGAGATTATAACATTGGCTTCCGCAACGTTGCCGAGCTTTTCAAAACTAACTACAAAGGTACCAGTTCTGATACGGCACGTTCCTATATCATCTTCAAGAACAAGAAGCAGCCACTTTATAAATGGATAACGAATATCGCAATGGATACTTCGGGTACCACTATTGCATATTTGGCAAGCGACCCAAACGAGTTTGGCAAACCAAAACGTGATGACAAAAAAGGAGTGGTAGTCCGTGACGGAAAAGTGGTTGCCGGTCCGTATCGCAGCGTCGGGAAATTGTTCTTAAGCCCAAGCGGTAAACGTATAGCCTACACTGCATCACAGGGCGAACACTACGAAATATATCTCGACGGAAAATCTATCGGTAAGGTCGGAGAGTATGTTGATCTGTCATGGTCACCTGACGAGAAACGCATTATATACATCACGATGGATGACAGGGGAAAGATGACAGTCGTTGCCAACGGAAAACATTCCGCACTTTATGACAGAGTGGGCCGTCTCGGCTGGCAAGCAAAAGGAAACGGGGTAGAGTATGTTGCACTTCGTAATACATCGCTCCAGAAAGTAGTACAGGATTGGTAATACGTCTGTTCATCATAGTACTTGTAGTTTGCGCTATCTCATTCGAAGTTTCTGCTTCATCAAAGAAGAGCAGATCGTATATCCCCCCGCGACCTTCCCTTGCAGGGATTCACATCGGGATGACGCAGGATTCGGTTGACATCATCATGAAGCAGATTGCAAAGCGTCGCACGACGAACAAACTTGATTCACTTACTCTTATCGAATCCGATTCCATCCGAGTCTCTGGGGAGCCGGCTTACATCCGAGTTGAATTGCTTAGAGCAAAGGTACGAACCATCGTTGTGAACTATCATCCGCTTAACGGAGGTGGTTTCTTTGAAGTGCGCAAGACATTACTTGAATACTTTGAGAAGTTTTTTGGTCGCGGGGTACCATCGCAAGACCAATCTGTTTCGCACCGCAGATGGGAAACCGAGGACGGCACACATGAAATATCCTACACAGATAAATACACGAGGATATTTGTACGGCTCGGGAAGAGATAGAATTAATACCCTCGTACTATCCCTGCCGAGAAGACGGGCATTTCAATTTCTTTGATGATCTTACGGGTTGCACGGTCAAAGACGAAGACCGATGACGGCTGGTTACCGCCGCTATGATGACCTGATTTTGCGCTCTTTGAAAGACATGCAACATAGGCAAGTGAGCCATCACTAGAGAACTCGATCGAAGCAGGTTCATTGCCGACAGTCTCGATGATCGTTGTTACCTCAAGCGAGGTCATGTCAATGATCGAAATGTCATTGGACCCTGCATTTGCTACCCAAAGCTCATTAGTACCCGGAGCAGCCATTATCCCGCGTGGGAATACCTCGACAGAAATAAACTGTTTAACTGTTTTTGTTTCAAGATCAAAGACATAGACACGCTGTGTATTGGTCGAGGTTACGAAAAGATACTTCTGGTCATGTGAAAGTGCAAGCGATGCAGGTGAATATATCGGATAATATGAATCATCAGGTGCTACGGGCACTGATTCACTAGGCCGCATATTTGCAACAACAGTATCAGACTGTGTGTCAATGATAAGCACGTTGTCCGATTCATACCCAGTTACATAAAGATACTTTCCGTCCTTTGAACATATCATCCCCAGAGAAGAGCGTATCAACTTCGTCTCAATGGTCTTAATCATCTTCATCGTGAGAGGATCAAAGACACCAATCCGGTTCTTAAATGCCGATGGATAACTTGAGATATATCCCTTCTTCGCGTCAGGTGTGATAATAAGTGATTTTGGAGCAAGTCCGGATGAGAATTCGGCTATTACCGAATAATCAGAAATGCGAATCTTCTTTACCGTACCACTATTATCTTGGAAGCCAAGGAAGAGATGTTCTTTCGCGGGGTCAGTTGCTACTGCTGCCGGCTCGGAACCTGATTCAAACTGAATTGCTCGGATAAGGCGATTGGTTTCCCCGTCAATAACAGATAGAACATCCTCACCTTGATTTGGGACGAACAGCTTCTTTGTTACATTTGCATAGGCGATTCGCCCGTCGCTTGACTTAGCTCCGTCATTAATCCAATCATAGATGATTTTTTGGTCATCGTCAGATAGCGGATCACGAGCAAGCGGCATACGCGGCAAAGCCTTCTCGCCACGATCGCGATTTGTATTGATATGTTGGAAGAGATAACTTAAACGAGCATTGAATGGGATAACATCATTGACGAGCGAATCGCCGCGCATCATCGCATCCCAATTTGAGAGGTCAAGTCCGCCGTTCTCTTTCGTTGAAGCAGAGTGGCAGCTTCCACCCATGCAGTTATTCTCGATTATAACAGCAACCTTGCCCGGATAGCCATTCTTTGCTATTGGTTCGTCAGGAAAACTATCGCAGGAAGATAGTGCGAATGCAAAGAAAAGAATATAGAGTATTCTCTGGGGTAGCATTAACGGTTAATTATGAGTTCTACGCTTGGGAGCTTTACTGCAATATTGGGTAAAACGAACGGAATATAAGCTCCAATTCCGGTTGGCGCGAGACCATGAGCTATGATAGCACCAAAGGGCACTATAGGACGAACTGTCCCGAAGTTTGGCTCAAGCGATACATAGACATTGATCTGATTACTTATTACCAAATCCTTTACAGGTTGAGTTGTATCAGCGGGATACCTTCCACCAGGATACGCAAATCGGTTATCATTCGGATTTGAATCATTTCCGTTAGGCACTAAAAAGTAACCGTAAAAGATATTGAACGGCGGATGCGATTCGGTTGATGAATCAACAGCCCACATAGCATATTCCCATGTCGTCCGGAGCGGCGGGAGTTTATCAAGCCCGCTGCTGATTGATGTTGCACTTGTTGCATTCATCAGATACAGTTCACCTTTATAATCATTCGGCGCATAGTCTGGTGAGGCGAATGTTGCCTTTGCTGTAACTCCGAGAAAATCAAAACCGATTGCTTCAGGATGCGCCGTTGTGAGAGTTGCTTTTCCTGTTGATGCAGATCCTGTCAAATCGCCAACGAGAAAGGGCACTCTAGGTGAATCAACAACAACTCCAACTTGCTCGACCGATACTAATGCATGAACTGCAAGCGCCAAATCTTTTCCGAGCTTTGCCTCAAGGTTCGTTGTATCAAGACCGATGATCTTACCCGAAGCATCAACATCAAAAGTAGAGACAAGCTTAAAAACGAGTGTACCATGCTGCGGCTGTGCTCCTTTTGGGACGATAGATGACTTCGGGAATGCGAACCACAGAGCATAGGTCTCACCAGTGCGTGACGGGGTAAAGTTCTTGAGAGTCAACTCAATGCCTTTCCCTTTTGTGGTATCAACTATGTCATTGGAGCAACCGAGGAATGTTGCAAGACCTAAAAATACTATTACATATAGATGCAGTTTCATAGTATAGTGAACACAGATTGGAGTATAAAAATGCAAAACGCGGCATGGCTGCCGCGTTTGTTGTGGACCCTAGGAGAGTCGAACTCCTTACCTACTGAATGCAAATCAGTCGCTCTACCAGATGAGCTAAGGGCCCAGTTCAATTACGAATGCACTTAACACCAATTCGTAATTTGAAATTTCAAATTCCTAATTATTTCTTTTTCGTGGGCCTAAGTGGAGTTGAACCACTGACCTCCCGCTTATCAGGCGGACGCTCTAACCAACTGAGCTATAGGCCCCCTTTATCAGAGGAACGAGGAAAACGGCTTCTTGGGCTATCCTGTTCCCGTAAAGCGGAATGACTCTGCTATTGGGTGCTGTTCGATACCTCTAATGACAACGCAAACCCTCACATCACGCATCAAAGGACTTGCTCTCGAGGCGGGGTTTACGAAAGTCGGCGTTACCTCTGCCGAACCCTTTGATGATGCCGCAAAGCACCTTGATGAGTGGGTAAAACGTGGAATGCACGGCATGATGGCGTATATGGAACGTAACCATGACAAACGCCATGACCCAAAGCTCATCCTGCCTTCTGCAAAAAGCATTCTTTCTCTTGCGCTGAATTATTACACACCGACCGCCACTCCAGAGAAAAATAAAATATCACGATATGCATGGGGTGATGATTATCATGAGGTGATATGGGAGAAACTTGAAAAACTTCTTGTCAAGATAAAAGAAATTGCACCCGAAGCCGAAGGGCAATATTACTGCGATACAGGTCCGATGATGGATAAGGTTGTAGCAGAGCGAGCCGGTATCGGTTGGATAGGAAAACATACGAATGTCATTACACGCGAAGTCGGTTCATGGGTGTTTCTTTCGGAGATAATCCTTAATCTCGAACTTATCCCAGACACACCTGCCGAAGATATGTGCGGTACGTGCAATGCCTGCATTGAGGCATGTCCGACCGATGCCATCGTCGCGCCATATCTCGTTGATGCAACAAAATGTATATCCTATCTTACAATTGAACTCAAACCTATGAACGAGATACCTTCCGAACTTGCAGATAAGATGGACGGTTGGCTTTATGGCTGTGATATTTGTCAAGATGTATGTCCTTGGAATAGTTTTAGCGAGCCGACGCCAATGAAGGAGTTTGAGCCACGTCAAGAAAACTTGCACTTGACAAAAGAAAAGATAGAATCAATGGAGCAAGAGGAGTTCGCAAAACGTTTTCGGAAGTCACCCGTAAAACGGACAAAGCTCGCAGGGCTAAAACGGAACGCGAGAATGTTGAAGTAATATACAAGTATGGAAAAAGTAATCATTATCGGATCAGGACCTGCAGGGCTTACCGCCGCACTTTATTCAGCTCGCGCTAACCTCAAGCCAATTGTCTTTGAAGGCGATCAGCCAGGTGGACAGCTCACGATCACGACAGAGGTCGAGAACTTCCCCGGCTTCGAGCATGGCATTCAGGGACCTGAACTCATGAACGTCATGCGTAAGCAGGCACAGCGTTTTGGCGCAGACTGTCGCTTCGAGTATGTCTCACAAGTTGACCTCTCCGTACGCCCCTTTAAAGTATGGGTTGGCGAGACGATGTATGAAAGCGAATCTGTCATCATCGCAACAGGTGCGAAAGCAAAGCTTTTGGGTGTGGAATCCGAAATGGTCTATATGGGCTACGGTGTATCTGCCTGCGCTACATGCGACGGATTTTTCTTCCGCAATCAGGATGTACTCATCGTCGGTGGCGGAGATACTGCAATGGAAGAAGCAATTTACCTTACGCGCTTCTGCAAGACCGTAACTATTGTGCATCGCCGCGAGGAATTCCGTGCATCGAAGATCATGCTCGAACGAGCGCAAGCCAACGAGAAGATAAAGTGGATGCTCAATGCGGAGATCGTTGATGTGCTCGGTGCAACTGATGACTTAGGTCGCAAGAGCGTTACAGGTGCAAAAGTAAAGAACACAGTCACAGGTGAAGTTACCGACGTTGCTACAAACGGTATCTTCGTTGCAATTGGACATGAACCAAACACCAAGATATTCAAAGGTATGATAACGATGAACGATGTCGGCTACATCGAGACTGTTGGTAAATCAAGTTATACGAATATCGACGGCGTATTCGCATGCGGTGATTGCCAAGACCATGTCTATCGCCAGGCAGTAACAGCAGCCGGAAGTGGCTGCACAGCCGCAATTGATGCAGAGCGGTATATAGAAGCCAATCCGCTTTAAGACTACTTCACAAGTCATGACATTCGAAGAGCAATTTGCACATGGAGTTGAGCTATTCAACAATAAAGAGTTCTTCGATTGTCACGATGAGTGGGAAGAACTTTGGCAAGTTGAGAGAAGCGAGCGACGTCTGTTCTTGCAAGGCATGATACAAGCAGCAGTCGGTTCGTATCATCTTACAAATGGCAACACAACAGGAGCGATAAGTCAGTACACCAAGTCGCTTGATAAACTTCGACAGTATGCGCCAGATTATTTCGGAATCAACCTTGAAAAACTCCGAAGTGAATTAGATCATTGCCTTGATGGTGCTTTAACAATGCAATCACAAAATGCAAACTACGCAGTAGCAGACGAATATTTTCCTCTTATCGAAATTCATAGTCATTAAGAATCAGTCTTTATAAGCAATTCATTTATTATGAACTAAGCCGAATGGTGAACGTGTTTATTTCGCAACGATTTTATTATTTAAGGAGAAGTTTTTTATGGCAATTTTAATCACAACCGAATGCATTAATTGTGGTGCATGCGAGCCGGAGTGTCCGAACACCGCAATCTATGAAGGTGGAGCGAACTGGGCATTAGCAGGTCAAAGCTACGGTCCTGCAGACCCAAGCCCATCGGGCGCTGTTGGTTTTCACTCGAACGATTATTTCTACATCGTACCTGATAAATGTACAGAGTGTGTCGGCTTCCATGATGAGCCACAGTGCGCTGCTGTATGCCCTGTTGATTGCTGCTTGCCTGACCCGAACTGGGTTGAGCCAAAAGAACAGCTCGAGGCAAAGGTCGCATGGCTTGATGATGTTGACCCGAATCGTAAGAGATAATTATTGTTTTCAGAAAGCGGCTCTCAAGAGCCGCTTTTGATTTATAGCTTTCCTAAGATGAAGATACAAATAGGACCTTATACCCTTACCTCTATCGAAACAGGGAGTTTTGCCCTTGATGGCGGCGCAATGTTCGGTGTCGTTCCGAAGAATCTTTGGAGCCGGACGAACCCGCCTGATGATGAGAACCGCATCCCGATGGCACTTCGGGTGCTTCTTGTCCAAGGTAATGGGAAGAATATCCTCATTGATAGCGGCATGGGCGAGAAGTATGATGATAAGGCAAAGAAGATATACAAACTTGATAATACAGAATTTACTCTGCTCAGCTCGTTGGCAAAGGTGGGATTGAAACCAGAAGACATCACCGATGTGATTCAAACGCATCTTCATTTCGATCATTGCGGTGGTTCCGTAATGCAAACCTCTGATGGCAAACTTGTCCCTACATTCCCGAATGCGAAACATTACGTACAAAAGGAAAATCTGGCTTGGGCAAGAAACCCAACCGAAAAAGATAGAGCAAGCTACTTAAAACATGATTGGGAGCCGCTTGCCGCCGAAGGTATGCTCGAAGAAGTTGAAGGCGAAGGAGAATTATTTCCCGGCATCCATCTGCATATCTTTAATGGTCATACGAAAGCACAACAATTGCCGCGTATCACCGATGGCACGAACCATGTGTTTTTCTCGGCCGATCTTTTCCCGACGAAAGCTCATATCAATATCCCTTACATCATGGGATATGATAATTTTCCCCTGACTACTCTCGAAGAGAAGAAAACAAACATCCCCAGAATGTACGAGGAGAAATGGCAGCTTTTCCTTGAGCATGACCCTATTTCTCCCCTTATCCAACTTGAGAGCACTGAAAGAGGGTTTAAACCTGTTGTAGTGGAGTAACAATTGGTACGACCTTTGCATATACTCCCTGTAGACGATAATTAATGACAGGTTCAATGAAACACTATTCATATATATTATTATTAATTTTGTGCTGCTCAACTGCATCAGCGCAATGGGCATTACAATCAGGTCCTATTGAATCCTTGATAAAGCAAGGTATGGAGAAGACCTACAACATGGATTATGCAGCAGCCGATAGAACATTTGATGCGGTTATCGCAGCAGATCCCGAGCATCCTTCCGGTTATTTTTTCAAAGCCATGGTAAATTTTTGGCGCGCTATCACGAACACGGATAACACCGGCTACGACGAAGCATACCGTAAACAGCTCAATCTCGCAATCGAGAAGGCAGAAAAACGCCTTGAAGAGAATGAGTATGACCTTGCTGGATTATTTTACAAAGGCGGCGCACTTGGAATGCGAGCGCGAATTTTCGCTATCCGACCGAACTGGCAAGATGCGATCGGTATCCTTCTCGGTGACGCGAAAGAAGGAATCAAGTATTTAAATATACTCGAAGAGAGAATACCCTCGAATGGTGATGTGCTATTCGGAAGAGGGTTGTATAACTTTTATGTAGAGATGGTCAAGGAAGACAACCCTTCCCTAGCCCCCATTATTGGGATGTTTGCAGGAGGGAATAAACGTGCCGGACTCCAGATGCTTGAACTTGCCGGGCAGAAAGCAACATACTCGAGAACCGAAGCAAAGTATGAACTCATGAAGATATTTTATCTGTATGAAAAGAACTATCAAGCATCATATCCGTACTCAAAAGAACTTGCAACAACCTATCCGAACAATTCTAACTTCCTTCACTATCTTGGGTTCAATCAGTATAGCTTAGGAATGATTAACGCATACGATTCCACCTATCGCCTCATGCTTGCAAGGTCTCGAGCAAAAAAAGAAGGATATACGATAAAGCAAGCACGAGAAGCGATGTACTTTATAGGATTAGCATACCTCAATCGAAAAGGTGGGGATCTTGATTCAGCTTTGTACTATTTCTACAACTCAAATCTCCTTTCACATAAAATTACCCCAAAAGAAGCAACCTGGTGGGTTACCAAGTCTGAACTCATGATGGGGATGGCTTACGATGCCCGTGGTGACAGAAAGAATGCAATGCTGATGTATAACCGTGTCCTCCAGATGAAAGACGGCGGCGGAGCCCACGCTGATGCGCGCCGATACTCAGATAATCCTTATAAAAGGAACTGACCACAAAACTATACAGTAGCAAAGTGAGTTATATCGTCAGATAAATTCACCTTAGCTATGTCTCGAATACTTATCATTGACGACGAAGAAGCAATACGCGAAACGCTTGCATGGATCTTTGAACTTGAAAAACATACTGTTGTGACTGCAAAGTCAGGGCAGGAAGGATTTAAGATAATCCAGAACGAAGAAGTTGATTGCATCCTCCTTGATGTCAAGATGGAGGGGTGGGATGGTCTCGAAACACTCAAACATATCAGAGATATTCAATCAGAAATTCCTGTGATCATGATCTCCGGTCATGGGAATATCGAAACGGCAGTTGAAGCAACAAAGCTTGGGGCGTTTGACTTCGTTGAGAAACCGCCCGATAGAGAGAGGCTACTGCTACTTGTACGCAATGCTCTTGAAAAGAAGCATCTTGAGACAGAGAATAAACATCTCGAAACGCAAGTCCGCACTTTAAGCCATCAACTTGTCGGTACAGGTCAAATGCTCGGCAACTCTGCTGCGATGCGAAGCATCAGACAAATGATCGAGCGTGTTGCACCAACAGACGCACGAGTGCTTATCACAGGTGAGAACGGTTCAGGTAAAGAACTTGTCGCACGAGCAATTCATAAAAATTCTGGTCGTCGCGATAAGCCATTCATTGAAGTAAACTGCGCAGCTATCCCCAAAGACTTGATCGAGAGCGAACTCTTCGGACATGAGAAGGGCTCATTCACTGGAGCGCTTGGTCAACGTATTGGTAAGTTCGAGCAAGCAGATGGTGGGACGCTTTTCATGGATGAGATCGGCGATATGTCGCTTGAAGCGCAAGCGAAAGTGCTTAAGGTCATTGATGAGGGGTGGATTGAACGCGTCGGAAGCTCAACAGGCAAGCCGATAAAAGTTGATGTCCGTGTTCTTGCCGCGACGAATAAAAATCTTCCTGAAGAAATACGTGTGGGACATTTTCGCGAGGATCTTTATCATCGTTTGAATGTGATCCCGATCCACGTTCCGCCGCTTCGCCAGCGACGTGAAGATATCGCAATACTTGTTCGAGCATTTGCCGAAGAGTTTGCGGGGGTTTCAAAACGTAAACCTATCAAGTTCGACGATCAAGCAATGGCACTTATGATGGCGTTGCCATATTCAGGCAACATACGAGAGCTTCGGAACATCATCGAACGAATTGTCATACTTACGCATAGTGATGTTGTTCAAAAAGATGATGTAGAACGTCTTGGAGTTGCATTCAGTATGATGACTCAACAACCAACACCTCAAGTGACAACAAGTGGTTCTGATGATCTTGCCAAGAGCGTCATACTTACGCCAACCGACATTGCCCGTATGCAAGCGGCAGAAACAGATGCATACTTTGCGGCGCAGGCAAATAGCCCGCTGCAAGAAGCACTCAATGCAGGTACATTCCGTGATTTCAAAGAACTTGCAGAGAAGATATATATTACCGAACGGCTTCGAGAGTATAACTGGAATGTAAGCCGCACAGCGAAAGCACTTGATATTCAGCGTTCACATCTCTATACCAAGATGCGTAGCTACGGACTTATGAAAGAGGGCGAAGAAGTTATTGAAGAAGATGCTGAGTAAGAGATAGAAACAATAGAACCGATCTCTGTGTTATATATGGGCTATAGAAAAATATATGTCGTTCATTATTAAAAAGAAATATGAGAGAATCATTGAAAGATAAATTAGAGAATGCCCTTAGCACAAACTTTGAACAGGCGCAAGAACAGAAAGTAGCTGAACTTAACCGCCTCTCCCGCACCGGAAAGACCATTACCAAAAAAGATTATAACTCCCGCGCACTTGCAGATATTTACCGTGATCTCGGCTTAGAATACCCAAGCGGCAAGCCGGCTTTGATGGCAAATTAATCCGCTCTGTCTCTTTTAGCTATATTCCAATATTTTATCGTTCTTTCTCTGTAGGAACGAACTCCTGTTATTTCTTTTTCTTAAGATACACTCTTAAGGGATAAGAGTCCTGTTGTGTTGTTATAATTTGGAGTTTAATATGCGTTCACTACGTAGTATTTTTATTACACTTCTTCTTTGTAGTGCATCCTTTACATTTGCACAAGAAGAACGTATCGTTCTCTTTGAGACATTCACCAATAGCTATGACCTCTGCCCATCGGGTAATACGCTGGATGCACAGTTCAAAGGGACGATGGAATCAGCTCTCGGCGCAAAGGTGGTTTTTCTAAATCACCATATCACAAATGTAGCTGACCCAATGGTCTCGCCGGAATCCTTCAAGGAACATGCACGACTGACCGGCACCAACCAACCTCCTTACACAATCTTTATGGGAGCGGTTGACCATACGATCTTTTCTTCTACCGGCAAACGTCACACAAGTGGCGTGCAAGGCGGATCAGGAAGCCCGCGGCAAGAGTGGGACCCACGCATCACCGAACGATTAACGATAGCACCTGCTGTAAAGATTCGTCTGGTTAATGCAACACTTGATAAACTCGGTCAGGCGGATTTTTGGCGGCTTGTTGCAAATGTTGAAGTAACATCACTTGAGTCTATCCCTGACCCACTTACTATCTATTTTGCAGTAACTGAAGATGCTGTATTCTTCCCCCAATGCCCTGACGAAAAACCACCGGGACCGACCCACCATGATAATGTGGTGCGTTATATCACCACAATAGGAAAACCGGTTGATCTTGTTGGAAAACCTATCGGCACAAAAGTTGTCGTAACCTATCAACAAGATATTTCGAAGAGCTCAAGTTTTGGATACAAACTTCCTAACTTGAAGCTTTCATCTTTTGTTGAAAAGACAAAGAACAATGCATTTGAGGTCATTCAAGCGGCAAGGCTCAAGGGGAACTTCGATACCCTGCAAGCTCCGCCTAAGGCACTTGCACTCAATGAAGTGCCGCTCAACGGTATCTCCTACAACCCTGATGACCTTATCGTTATCGGATTTGATAAGACAAGCATTGATTCTGTGAAAATAGAATACTCACTTGATGGCGGTGTGACATACACCACGATCACGAACGCGAAGAAAAGTCCCGTTTTTTGGACTGCCCCGAACACAACCACAAATCTCGGTAAAATTCGTGTATCAGACCTTACCCCCGGGGGACCTGTGATAGTTCAAACGGGTAACTTCATCATTCGCACCAAGGACTTTGATATTCAAGTAATCCACCCTAATGGCGATGATACAGCATATATCAATAAGCCGTTTATCATTGAATGGTCAAAGATAGGCATCGAGAAGGTTGATATAGAGTACTCTGCAAACGGCGGAAAGAATTGGGGTATTGTAAGCAAAAATAAGACCGGTACTACACATTCATGGTTTGTACCAAGCCCGCAAACCGAGCAAGCATATATTCGTGTCTCTGCTGTATTACCTACACTTGATACAATCCGTGCATCAAGTGATCCGTTCTATGTGCTCGTCTCACAGTCACAAGGAGGAGTTAGAAGAGAGTCTCCGATGAGTGATTTTACTGCTAACATCTATCCGCAGCCAGCTCGAATAGGCAGTAACATCAAAGTTGATCTGGCACTTACAAAAGAAGCAAAGATAACCGTTGTTGTTCGTGATATACTTGGAAGAGAAGTTTCAAGTATTCCTCCCTCTGAATTTATGAGCGGAAAGTCAACGCTCGAAGTACCTTTGAATGCTATTCCTGCTGGTTCATACTTACTTGATATATCAAGTTCGGGGGGTGGACATTTGGTACAGCAGATAGAAGTATATTAATTGTCTTGTATTATTGGTAGTCCGTCAGAACGGACTACCAATGGCGGAATGATCAATCAGCTTTTGGAGCAGGTGCTTTTGTCTCTGTTGCAGGAACAACCGGAGTTGAAGTTGCCTCTTTCCCGCCTGATGATTTCTTCGAGTAGTCAGTCACGTACCATCCTTCCCCTTTATAGAGCACTCCCGCACCCCCGGTAACAATCCGCTCGAAGGTTTCTTTGCCGCATGCGGGGCATGTGCTTAATGACGCTTCCGACATGCTTTGAAATATTTCTTCAACGTTTCCGCATGAGGTGCAACGATAATCATAATTAGGCATAGGGTTCTACTTTTTGCGGACTAACACGAATTTTGTCTGTCCGGATTCCTCGGCAAGAGCAGATGTTGCGCTCACCAGATACACACCACTTGCAAGGTCTTTACCATTTTCATCCTTACCGTCCCATGTGACGGTAGAGCCAAGGAGGGTGCCGTCAATGGTCTTTATTAATCTGCTCGAAATTGTGTATATCTTCACCGTAGAGCCATTGACAAGACCTGTGATCGTCATAGTTGGTTTGTCAAACTCTGATTGAATCAAAGGGTTCGGATACACATACATACCCGTATAATCAGTACCACCTTGTTTGAAGATCGAACTTGTGCGAGAGATACCTTTGAGCGTACCGATATACACCTCGCCATGTTTAGTGTCAATTGCTATTGTGTAGATGCTATTATCGAGCAGCGGTGAATTTGACTTTGTATAATGTGCAATTGAATCAGCACCATCTGCTGAAACTACAAAGACACCGTTCTCCGTCCCTACCCATTTATTGCCGACACCATCAACTGCAATTGACTTTACTACCTGCTGGTCAAGAAATGGTACTTTTCGTGCTCGAAATTCTGTCGTACCAGATGCTCCGCTACGAAAATGGCTGACGATCTCTATACCAACACTTGTACCACACCACAATCCATTATCTTGGTCCACAATGAGAGCATTCACATTTGGGTTTGAGATCGTACCGCTTGTACCACCCGGTATTGCACCAGTCGTACCATCAGGAGCAACATAGAGCACACCATACGGAGGCGGACTTGTGTTTCCGATCGTGCCAATAAAATAATACCCATCAAGGTCTTGAGCAATCGTGCCATATGGACGGAATAAACCGCCGGGTGTGTTCAGTTGTGTATTGGTAAATGAATTACCGTCGGAAGTTTTTGAAAGTGCCTCCCCATTGAATGCCCACACCGCAAATGCCATATCACCTTTACTATCAAGAATCCCCTGCCCTGTAACAATAAAGTTGTTTCCGCTTGCATCGCTCGAAGGCAGCCCGGAATTAATATCTTTTAGTGAATACGAAAGAGCGTCCCCATTGAATTGTGCTTTGATAATGCCGGGTCCGCCGCATGATAGCCATAGTACACTGCGCGTTGAATCATAAAAGACATTTTTGTAATCGGTTTTTGGTAATTGTGTACCACCTACGGTTGAATAGCCGATCCACCTTGAAGAAGTCATATCAAAAACAGAAAGACCTGATGTATTAAAAACAGAAAACAATTTTTCTTGTGAAGATGAGTAGTGTAAGTTTGAAGGTGTATTCGTTAATGGCCCCGGAGAATATAATTCATAGATAGGTACACCAGTAGCTGGCACAAATGTTGTGCCCCCTGAACCAAATCCATAGAGAATTGCCCCGGAGGCGGTCTTTGTAAATGAAGTTGGTTGTGATTGCGCGCTGCCGGTTGCTATTTGTGTGTAAGAAAAGTTGACGAGGTCGGTAGAAGTTGCCAATCGTCCGTTACTATTTGCATCCAAGACATAAAGCTTGCTATTGCCAACAAAGAGTCTTCTGCACGAAATTGGGTCGGTTAGATCAATTTTAGTGAGTTCAAGTGTGATAAGGTCAAGGGTAAATAGCCCTCCAAGTCCGCCGATAACAAGTTTATTTCCAAAGATAGCTTGCGAGCGAAGTAATGCACCAGCCGGAGCCGAGATTATCTGCCAAGCAAATGGTGCAGAGAGGTTTGGTGAATTTGCATCCGCAATTGCAATAGCTTCAGAAGTAATCACATAAATATTGCCATTGTACTCCATAGCCGAAAACGCAGTGTCCTCGGTTGGAAGATTACCGAATTTATTTACCGTCTCAAGGAATGAGTTCGAAGTGCGGCTATAAATACTAATACCATACCCTGCTGCTATAAATACTTTCGTATCATTTATCGTGATACTATAGATATTCTTCTTGGTAACAAGCGAAGAAAGAGCAATATCCTGTATCTTCTTTACACTCTGTGATGATTCATTGTAAATATCGAATGAACCGCTTCGTCCTCCGAAGTAGATGTTGTTTTCATCATCTGTAGCAACAGCCGATATTTCAATAGAAGACAATCCATCAGATGTGCGCAGATTTTTGAAAGATTCCGGCTGTAAATCAGCTAACTCCATCCTGAATGCGCCACCCTCAGTAGCAACCCACGCACGGAGCGAATCTGCTGTAAGCGCGAGATCATTGACGACGTTCATTGCGGTATACGTCTTCCATTCGCCTTGGCGCAGCGGCTGCGAGTAACCACCTACTGAAATAAGAGAGAGGAGAAAAAGTACTATTGTTTTCTTCATCGCAACATCTTTTGTAGTTGAGCCATCTCTATGGCAGCAAGTGCAGCTTCCGAACCTTTATTATGCTCATCATCTCCCGCACGTTCAAGCGATTGCTCTATCGTGTAGCTTGTCAAAATGCCACAGGTTACCGGTATAAGATACTTCAGTGCAACTTCACGTATGCCTTGCATCGCGGCAGCGGAAACATACTCGAAGTGCGCAGTCTCCCCTTTAATGACACAGCCAAGTGCGATAATGCCATCAACTTTCCCAGACGATGCGAGCTCGGCACAGGCAAGTGGAATCTCAAAAGCACCGGGTACTTCCGCAATAATAATGTCGCTTTGAGCAACACCACAGGCAAGTAGCGCACGTTCGGCTCCACGCTGAAGTGAGCCTGTAATATCAATATTCCAACGGCTTACTACTATCCCGATGCTTAATCCGGTTCCGTCGGTATTTCCTCGAAATATCGGCATGTACATAAAAAAGGTTTTGGGTATAACAGGTGCTACGCCGCGTTCGCTCCGCTTGTAACAGGCAAAAAATCTTCCACTTTACCATCAAGCAGCTCTAACCATCGTATCCCTTTGGGTGAGGTTACAAATGAGTCATGTTCGCTGACCATCTTCAGTATAGTCATACCTCGAACGTGCTCGTTCTCAAGTATAGAAAATATCTCTTTTCGGCTCTCGGAGTCAAGCTGGGAGGTTGCACTATCGGCAAAAAGAACAAGCGGTTCTATGACAAGGGCTCGTGCAATCGAAACTCGCTGGCGCTCGCCGAGTGAGAGCCGGCGTGGAAAATACTGGGCTTTCTCCCAAAGCCCTACGCTATTTAGCGCATGCTCGACTATTGGGTGAATAGACGTTTTCCCTCGTTTTTTTATCACCTCAAGGGCGAATGATATATTCTCGGCAACAGTCTTATCCTCAAGTAGTGGTAAATCGTGATAGATACACCCTATTGAGCGGCGATACCTCTGAAGAGCACTTCCGCGCAGACTATTGACGATTACATCACCGACGTGAATCTCGCCACTATCGGGCTTGAGTTCACCATTCAGGAGTTTACAGATCGTGGATTTTCCTGTTCCGGTTTTTCCTACAATTAACACGAACTCGCCCTTTGCAACAGTAAAAGATGCACCATCAAGGACTGGCGGTTCGGTGGACGATGGGCGGTATGTAACGTTCTGAAATGAGATCATCACTTAGTAGAACGCCGTTTTGTAGTGACGAATTTCTGTTTTTCCGCCTGTTTTATCAATTGCGACAACATCGAAGCGACATGCCTGGTCGGTGATCTTGTTGATGTGATAGTACCCTTCCGATACTCGCTTTAGCTGACGCTGTTTGCGGACATCAACTGCATCTTCGGGTTTGCCCCGTGTATATTGGTTTCTTGCTTTTACTTCAACAAAGACAAGCTGCTCGCCATCTTTGGCAACAATATCTATCTCGCCAATCTGCCCATACTGGAAGTTGCGTTTGATAATTGCATATCCAAGACTGGTGAGGTAATTACATGCCTCTTCTTCGCCGGCACGTCCTTTAGCTTTGGCTTGTGATTGATGTGTTGGTGGTTCGATTACCATAGGTGCTCCTTTTCTCGAATACAATATACAACAAAAAAGCCGGAGTATATCCGGCTTTCGTATTGAGATGTTCTTATTGCTTACGAAGCGGACGTATCGTCCTGCCAAAGGCCGTGAATGTTACTTTCGGTATCTGCTCTACAATATACGGAAGAAACGAATCATTCTGGTTTCTCCTCTATTGCTAATTTGTTATGATATGATGATACCCGCCATCTTTTTTCGATACTGGTCAGGTGAATCTCCAAATTTCTTCTTGAACATCCAGCTGAATGAACCAAGAGACTCAAATCCAACTTTGTTGCAAATCTCTGTAATAGAGAATGAGTTATCTTTTAATAGATCAAGAGCAAGTTCAAGTCGCTTCGAGACGACATACTGATGCGGTGTCATTCCAAAGAGTAACTTGAACTGACGTAAGAAATGATGTGGGGAAAGATACGCTTCGTGTGCTATTCGTGTGAGGGGTATCTCTGACGTATATGATGACTCTATAAAATCACGCGCACGGAGCAAGCGTTTATATAATTCTATCCGAGTTGTCCGCTTAAGTGCAGGTAGTTTTTCCATGTGCTGATGTGTATCATATTGACTCCGAAGCATAGCACCCATAAGCAAAGAGAACTCCTCTTCAAGATGTTCATCGGTTGCCATGCCAAGTTGCATGAGTGAATGTATTCGACCAAGATAGGGGCTCACAACTTCATTGTGGTCATACTTTGCATCAATAAAACGGATCGTCCCTTTAGCGCTATAAGGATCATCAAGTAAGTGTCGCTGCTCATGGAAGAACGAGGAATGAACTTCTTCCGCATAGCCCGGTTTGAAAAATACATACAGTGCTTCAACTGGTTCTTCCGAACGTATAGTAATTGAATATCTTTGTCCTTGGTTAATGAGCAAATAACTTGACTCATCAATGTGGTAATGCTGGCCACTTTCTTCATACTGAGCGTTGCCATTGTAATGACAATGCAGAGAAAGAGGCGCATCGTGTTCGGGGAAGTAATACTCTGATACCTTTCCGCATATGACAGTATTTGGCCACCCATAGATTCGGCACGGTCTATCTATATCAATAGTCGAAGGATCAGGAAGAAAATCCAGAACAACAAAACTGCGGTTGCCAAGCATACGGGTGTGGGGTTTGTCTCGAATGTGTAGAAAGATACAAATTAGCAACACATGAGAAACCCGAAAGTCGCAGGTATACCAGATAAGGCAGGAATCGAGAAACAAAGACCAAGAGGGCAAACAAAAGTGCTTGCCCTCATAAAAACATCAGCACTTTTATTGATGTGCTTTTACAAGCTCTACATCAAAAACAAGTGTTGCATTCGGTGGGATCAAACCTGGATAGCCGCGTTCACCGTAGGCTAACTTGCCGGGGATAATAAGTTGACGTTTTCCGCCTTCTTTCATTGACAAAATGCCTTCATCCCAACCCTTGATGACCTGACCTGTACCGATATTGAACTCAAATGGTGATACATGTCCGAACTTCGGATCAACGTTAGAGTCGAATGCTGTCCCATCAGTTAATGTGCCCGTATAGTTCATTGATACTTTTTTACCAGAGACTGGTGATGCCCCAGTACCGGCAACGATGTCAATATACTGCAAACCGCTTGCTGTTGTAACGGTATCTGGTGTTGTCTTTGCTTCCATTTTTACTTGTGTTGGGTTTGTTGATGATCCGCATCCGATGACGAACGCAGAAAGTGTAAGTAATGTAAAAAGTGATTTTATCATGTTGTTTTGTAATTGAAAATCTCATTATTGTCCAATAACTACCCTAACTTTGTCCGCCGCTTCTTTTGCCTGTTTGCGAAGCACATCGGTTGAAGCATCAGGACTACCGTATGCGAGTGCAACGCCCATCCTACGGTATTTCCGAGTTGATGGTTTCCCGAATATCTTCACATCTGTTTTCTTGGTTGCAAGGGCATCCTCAACGCCGGTATATTTAGGCACCACCGATGATTCACCATCAGCTAAGATAACAGCACTAACACCCGCTCGCTCCAGTGTAATTTCTGGTATTGGCAACCCAAGAATTGCACGAGCATGAAGCTCAAACTCTGTAAGATTTTGCGTCCCCGCAAGCGTAACCATACCTGTATCATGCGGACGTGGAGAAAGCTCCGAGAAATAGACACCATCTTCACCGAGGAAGAACTCTACTCCCCAAATTCCTTGCCCCGTCAATGCTTCGGTAACCTTGCGAGCCATATCTTGTGCTTCTTTCAAGTCATGCTCACTCATAGCTGCCGGTTGCCAGCTTTCCTGATAATCGCCACGTTCTTGACGATGGCCAATCGGCGGACAGAAAAGTGTTTCTCCGTTCTTTTGCGTCACTGTTAAGAGAGTTATTTCAAGATCGAACTTAATAAATGCCTCAACTATAACTTCGATAATATCGCCTCTGCCCTTTGTCGTAGCATACTCCCATGCTTTTGCAATATCAGCTTCGGACTTTATAGTTGACTGTCCTTTGCCGGATGATGACATAAGCGGCTTAACCACACAAGGGATACCAATATCTTTTATTGCAGCTTGAAATTCATCGAAGGTTTTAGCGTATGAATACTTCGCTGTCTTGAGCCCAAGTTCTTTTGCTGCAAGGTCGCGAATGGCTTTGCGATTCATAGTAAAGTTTGCCGCACGAGCACTCGGGACTACTTGTATCCCCTGCTTCTCATATTCATAGAATCGCTCTGTACGAATAGCTTCGATCTCGGGGACAATAATATCGGGTTTATGCTTTGTGACGACAGCATCCAGTGCTGATCCGTCAAGCATATCTATCACCTCGCGCTCATCGGCAACCTGTTGTGCAGGAGCGTCATTGTAGGAATCAACAGCAACCACATATTGCCCAAGCCGTTTTGCGGCTATAACGAATTCCTTGCCAAGCTCACCGGAGCCGAGAAGCAGTATTTTTTTATTGAAAGTTTGTTGTTGTTCACCCATAATGTTCTATTTTATTAAGTAGGATTTCGCAACATCAAGAATCTCTTTGGCTCTATTCTCTGAGGTCTGTTGGTGTATCCATCTGTAGCTTTGCTCCAAGATACGTTCATATTCACTGTCGGATAACTTATCTATCTTTCTTTTTAAATCATCCACAGAGTTATATATGATAGAGTTTGTCATATTGATCCCATGAGGGGCGCAGTGCGTCGGTTTGGAATCAAGGTCCCGAAAACACATGACCGACCCATTTGCCGCGATCTCATAATGACGAAGACAATCCCATCCGCCGCGTTTGGTAGTAATCCCAAACTTAGAGTCTCGCAGATTTTGAAAGTAATCTCCTTCACTCTCAAACTGATATGTTGTTCCTGCTCCTTGGGGAACAAGATTGCTCTTGCGAACTTCTTCATCAACAATATGTAGCGGAAAAAGACTTTCTTTTGAAGACAACCCTACCCCTGAGGTGATCTTTTCTTTTGGTATTGCGAATGCTATTGGGTGTATTCGTTTGGGAAGAGGGAGTCTTGAATAGACGAACCGCGGTATCATCTTATAACTACTATAATACCATATTTTGGGAATCAGCTCACGCTTAAAGTAGAGGTAGCCACCAGCCCCAAGTCTGGGTTTAACATGATCCTCACCATCTATTAGAATTGTTTTATCCTTTTTGAGAAATGGCTTCAACTCTTTAAATATTTCATAACTGCGATGAATCGAGCCAAATATCACAAGATCATAGTCATTACTCTTGATTCTTTCAATGATGTTCTCACGATTAACCACAATATCTTCCAGAGTTCTCCATATCGTAAAGAGTCTCCCATAAACCACTGTGTCCGCCTTGGGGATATAGCCTTTATACATACTCTCCTTCTTTGGATAATCTATACAATCCGCCCCAAAAAGCGAGCGAAATCCATGAAAGACAGAATCCTCAAGGTTATCTTGCCCTGAAGACATGATGTATATGATCCTCATGAGTTATGCGGTCTCTATATCTGTACTATGAGATAATTTGATATAAAAGCTGGAACAGAACCCCGCCAAAATCCGTAGTTACGGAGCATTATAAAGCCCCGACGAATATGAAACGTTTCATTATCTTCTTGATCCTTGCTATGTCTTTTTCTATTACAGCAACAGCCCAATTGAAATATCCTTCAACAGACAAAGGCAACGTTGTAGATGAATACTTCGAGACGAAGGTTGCAGACCCGTATCGTTGGCTTGAATCGGAAGACTCCGCAAAGACAAAGGAGTGGGTTGATGCCCAAAGTAAGTTTGCATTCAGCTACCTCGAGTCCATCCCATTCCGGGATAAGATCAAGAAACGTATTGAAGAGATATGGAATTATCCGAAGTATAGTGCACCGCAAAAGGTGGGAAACTACTACTTCTTTTATAAGAACGATGGCTTGCAACCGCAGTCAGTAGTCTATATTCAGGAAGGACCCAACGGCACCCCAAAAGTATTTCTTGACCCAAATACATTTTCGCCTGATGGTACGATTGCTCTCGGTGGTATTTATCCATCCAACGATAATAAGTACATGGCGTATGCTGTGCAGAAATCAGGCTCGGATTGGCGCGAGTTTTATATTATGGATATTGCCACGGGAAAGAAGCTCGACGACCACATTGAGTGGGCAAAGTTCGCAGGTGCTTCATGGTGGAAAGACGGCTTCTTCTATAGCGCATTCGATAAACCCACCGACGGTACATTTACCTCGAAGAACGAGTTCATGAAGTTATACTATCATAAACTTGGCACCCCGCAAACCAAAGATGAACTCATTTGGGAAGATAAGACCAATGGCAAGCGCAGTCACTACGGCGGAGCAACCGAAGACGAACGATATGTCATACTCTATATTGGTGAAGGCGGGCAAAAAGGAAATTTACTTTATGTGAAAGATACCCAGCATCCCGAGCGTGGCTATATTCCTATTATCACTGAGTTTAGTCATGAAGTTGGTATTGTAGAGTCGGCAGGTGACAACCTATACATTCAGACCAATATGGGTGCACCGAAGAATAAGATCGTTGTAGCCACAATCACTGACCCTACACCAAAGAACTGGAAACCTCTTATCCCCGAAAAGACGGATGTGCTTGAGAATGCGGCAATCGTTGACGGCAAGCTAATCACAACATATATGAAAGATGCAAGCCACCACGTCTATATCTACAACTTGAACGGCATCTTAAGAAATGAAGTGACACTCCCTGCTATTGGAAGCGTCGGTGGCTTCGCAGGAAAGAAAACAGATAAAGAGGTTTTCTATACTTTTACTTCCTTCACTTATCCGCAAGCGATCTATCGTTATAATCTTGAGTCAAACACTTCTACTTTATTCCGCAGATCAGAGGTAAAGTTTAATCCTGATGAGTACGAATCCGAACAAGTATTCTATCCATCAAAAGACGGTACGAAGATACCCATGTTCATTGTGCATAAGAAAGGTATCAAACTCGATGGTTCGAATCCGACTATGCTTTATGGGTACGGTGGATTCAATGTCAGTTTAACACCGAGCTTCAGCACGCCACGCATAGCACTGCTGGAGCAAGGTGCTATCTTTGCAATGCCGAACCTTCGCGGCGGCGGCGAGTACGGCGAAGAGTGGCATGAAGCAGGTACAAAGCTTCGCAAGCAGAACGTCTTTGATGATTTTATTGCGGCAGCAGAGTATCTTTTTACAGAGAAATACACAAGCCCCGACCGTCTCGCTCTTGCCGGCGGATCGAATGGTGGCTTGCTTGTTGGCGCTGTTGTAAATCAGCGTCCGGATATTTGCAAGGTTGCACTTCCTGCTGTTGGTGTGATGGATATGCTCCGCTATCACAAGTTCACGATCGGTTTCGGATGGTCGCGTGATTACGGTACGAGCGAGGACAGTAAGGAGATGTTCGAGTATCTCTATAAATACTCGCCACTTCATTCATTAAGGAAGGGTGTGAATTATCCGGCGACCATGGTAACGACCGCTGACCACGATGATCGGGTTGTCCCTGCACATTCTTTTAAGTATGCAGCAGCACTTCAGGATATTGCAGGTAGCTCAACGAAGAATCCACTCATTATTCGCATTGAGACCAAAGCAGGACACGGTGGCGGCAAACCGACGCAAAAGATCATAGAAGAAATAGCTGACGAATACAGCTTTATGTTCTATAACATGGGATTTACGCCGAAGTACTAATTACTTCAGCACTTCGATAGCTTCTCTTACTTTCGGCATCATTGATTCGATGTCTTCCATTGAACATGCGCCTACTGAGATACGGAACCAGCCCGTCTCTTCGCGCAAATCAAATGCTTGGAATGGGACGATTGCACACCCAGCCGTATGAAGAAGGTACTTGCGGACATCTTCGTTCGTCTCGATGAGTTCGCCTTTCGGTGTGGTTTTGCCAATGAGATTAAAACGTGCTGTGAGATAGATAGCACCCATCGGAGGAATAGCATCAACTGGAAGCCCTGCAAAACGCATTGAAGAAATATCTGCAAAGAGCTTATCAAGACGTTCCTCGACCTGCTCAAACATTGTTTTGTGATATGCGTCAATCGCTGCGTCGTTATTTAAGAGGCGAGCTGTTGCCATCTGTTCGGGACGTGGTGCCCATGCACCAACGTGACCAAGTATGTTCGACATCGGAGCTGCTACATCAGGCGGAGCTACTGCCCAACCTACACGTACACCTGTCGAGGCAAATGCCTTTGAGATACCGTCAACGAAGATCGTGTATTTTGCCATTTCAGGGCGAAGCGATACAGGGTTGAAATGCTTCGTGCCACCGAAGGTGAGCATCCAATAAACCTGATCATACATTAGATAAAGCGGACGTTCTCCTGCTTCGCGAGAGGCATTTTCTTCTAAGATTAGATCGCAAATTCCTTCAAGCTGGTCATGCGTAAACATAGTGCCGGTTGGGTTGAGCGGCGAACAGAGAGAAAGAAGCGACGCACCTTTGAGCTGTCCTTCAAGACCTTTTCGAGTTGGCAAGAAGGCATCTTCGGGATGCGAAACTATCGGCTTACCGACAGCACCGAGTAAGTTACAATAGTGATTATTATTCCAACTTGGTATAGGGTAAACGACCGTGTCGCCGGGTCCAACAACTGCTGCATACGCGCCATAAATAACAGGGCGTGCGCCGCCAGTGATAACGAATGACTCGATAGGATAATCAAGGCCTAAACGACGCTTATAAAAATCCTTCACTGCCTGACGAAGCGGAAGCACACCGTCTGATGGCGGGTAGTTCGTTTCGCCTTGTGTGTAGGCGATCTCTATTTCATGCAGGAGGTAATCAGGAATCGGGAAATACTTTGGATTAAAGTCGCCAACCGTCAGGTTGCAAATCTTGTCGCCGTGAGCAACCATAGCACGAATATCCGCCGCTACCTTCAGTATCTCCGATCCGATAAGCCGTGAAGCCAGAGGCGATACGCGGTGAGAGCCGGAAGCCGTCGTAAAATCGGGAGTTATGACGTCAGTATTGGTATTCAAAATCTCGTCTGCAACCATATCAATTCTTAGGGATTTTCATTAAGCGGCTCTATAACAGAAAAGTATCGGTTCGGATTCGTCGGATTTTTGGTTTACTGATTATGTTAGTGATTCAACTTTTATGCCAAAAACCAAGCCAGATGATACCCAATTCATGCACCGAGCCATCGAGCTTGCAACTCGCGGCGCGGGCTATGTAAGCCCGAATCCGCTTGTAGGATGCGTTATTGTTAAAGACGACGAGGTCATTGGTGAAGGCTGGCATGAGCGATACGGCGAGGGGCATGCAGAAGTTAATGCCATTCGAGATGCCGAAGCAAAGAAGAAAAGCATAGAAGGTGCTACAGTCTATGTAACACTCGAACCATGCGCTCATCAAGGCAAGACAGGTCCTTGCGCTGATAAGCTTATTGAAAAGAAAATAGCTCGTTGCGTCATAGCAGTTCAAGACCCATACGAAGAGGTCGTCGGAAAAGGAATTGCAAAACTCAAAGCAGCAGGAATAAAAGTTGAAGTTGGCTTGCTCGAAGATGAAGCAAGGGAAGTAAATTTATTTTTCTTGAAGTTTGTCACAAGGAATCTGCCATACATCACACTTAAAATGGCAATGAGTTTGGATGGCAAGGTTGCGCTCAAATCTGGGAAGTCCAAGTGGATATCAAGTGAATCATCAAGAGCCATCGTTCACAAGATGCGTTCGGAATATGATGCCGTGATGGTAGCAAGCGCGACTGTTATCGCAGATGACCCTGAACTCACTGTTCGTTTAGTTGACGGGAGAAACCCAAAGCGTATTATCCTCGATGCAAGTTTGCGGCTCGAAGAGAAGATGAAGGTTCTATCAGATAGCGATGCCAATAAGACCATTATCCTCACTACTCACCCTGCCTACCGTGATAAACTTGAGAAAGTGAAACAACTTGAGCAACGTGGGGTAAAAATATATAAGGTCGGGACGATAGAAGGACAACTTGACCTGAACGAGGCATTTCATCTGCTTGCAAAAGAAGAAATTACGAGCATCTTAGTCGAGCCGGGTCCGACGCTTGGTACGGCTATGCTACGAGCTGGGCAGTTCGATGAGTTAGTGCTTTTTCTTGCGCCTATGGTGTTAGGAGATGACGCAAAAGCAGGGTTCGGTGATATGTATGTCAAAGACCTTGCAAAAGCAGAACGACTCCGTCTCTTCGAGGCAAAACGCGTCGATGGTTCGGACGATATATATGTAAGTTATAGAAAAGTGTAATGTTAATTTCAATGACGGGTTTTGGCCGCGGCGAAGCGGTAAATGATGGTAATGGCGGTGGACTTGCTGTCGTTGCTGAGATACGCAGTGTGAATTCACGATTCCTTGAGACATCTGTTCGCCTCCCGCGCACGATGAGTGAGCGTGAATTTGAAGTACGAGAACTTGTCCGCAAAGGACTCGAACGCGGAAAAATATCCGTCAACATCAACATCACACGCGGTGATGCCGCCTCAACAGTACCTCTGACAGTAAATGAATCAACTGCGAAGGGCTACTACGAACTTCTCGAACAGCTTCGCACCGTAACGGGCATGAAGTCAGAGATAACGCTCCGCGACCTCACCGGCTTTAGCGACATCTTTACCAACGATTCAGCGAACAACAAACTTGCCGAACAAGAGTGGGCATTGACGCAAGAAGCAATGCAGAAAGCGCTCGATTCATTGCGTGATATGCGAAAGCAAGAAGGCAGTGAACTTGAGAAAGACCTCCGCAAGCGTGCTTCAAATCTTGAGGATAGAGTTACAAAGGTAGAAGCACTCTCAAAGAATGCCGCTGCCGAAGAATATGCAAAGGTGAAGAATCGTGTCATTGAACTAACGAAAGATGCGAACGTCATCAACAATGAGCGTCTTGAACTTGAGGTCGCTCTTCTTGCCGAACGTCTTGACATTACCGAAGAGATCGTGCGATTCCGCTCACACATCAAGTTCTTCTACGAAGCCCTTGATGCCCCTGAACCGGCAGGTCGCAAGCTGAACTTCCTCTTACAAGAAATGAACCGCGAAGTGAACACGATGGGCTCAAAGACGAGCAACCCGGAAGTATCACACCTTGCAGTCAGCGCAAAAGAAGAACTTGAAAAGATCCGTGAACAGGTACAGAATATAGAGTAATGCGATCCACGAAGGTTATTATATTATCTGTCATTACTCTTCTGCTTTTTAGCTGTACCAGCGAAGCGCAGAAGAAGAAAGAGAAGAGCCCGAATACTGGTATCAGCTCAGAATTTGTACTTGTTGACTTAAACGGCAATGTACTTGAATCTGACGGTACCCCTAAATATCTAACCGGACAAGAGCAGCTAATTTTCGAAGAGATACTTCAAGAAGGCAAACAAAAAAATCTTCCTGAACAAAGTATTGGTTTGAGAATAGTCGGATATGGGAAGTTACTTCTGGGTGACCCATACGTAGATAAAACGCTTGAAGTTAATAGCAGCAGTGAATCGCTGGTTTGTAACTTACACGGATTTGATTGTGTAACATTCTTTGAAAATGCTTGGACATTTGCGAGAATAGTTAAACTACAAGAAACTGCGAAAGCATCTGATTTCATAAAGCAACTGCGCACTATCCGATACCGTCGAGGCACACTTGATGGCTATGCTTCACGATTACACTATACCACCGATTATTTTTACGACAACGCAGAGCGTGGTAATCTCAAGGAAATGACAAGTCAAATTGGCAGTAAATACGCTGTCCTTGAAACGAAGCCCATTAATTTCATGTCAACACATCCATCCTCATATAAGCAGTTAAAAGATGATGAGGGCATGGTAAAACGCATTGAATTTCATGAAAGAGAAATGGAATCACGTGGCGGTTTTTACTACATTAAAAAAGAGAATGTAGCAAAGATAGAAAAAGGAATTCAGGACGGCGACCTCATCGGCATCACGACGAGCATCCCGGGTATTGATTGCTCACATACAGGCATTGCAGTTCGTGGCGATGACGGAAGAATTCATCTTATGCATGCAAGCTCATCAATGAAGAAGGTCATCATCTCCGACGTGCCACTTGCAGATTACCTTGCAGGAAACGCAAAACAGACTGGGATTATCGTGTACCGACCGTTAGAAGTTGAAAGCAAGTAATATGGTAACCAAAGACGACGTACAAAGAATAGCAAAGCTCGCACGACTTGAGTTTAATGACTCGGAGGTAGAGGTATATACATCAGACCTCAATAACGTGCTTGGCTATATTGACCAGCTCAAGGAAGCGGATGTAACAGGTGTTGCACCGCTTGAGAACATTAATGAGACCGTCGAACTTAATGACTTCCGCAAAGACGAGTTCATTGCTACTACCTCACGCGATGAAGCCTTAAAGAATGCGCCGAAAGCGGCTGATGGATATTTCCTTGTTCCAAAGGTTATTGAGCAGGCAAAAAGCGAAGTATTAGTTGATGCTGATGAAGATATTGAGGAGATGTAACCCGATCAGCGTTTAAAGTCTTCGACTAACTTCGCGGCCGCATCATAACTTGTTATCTCATGGTCGGCAATACTCTTCGCAAACGTCGCAAGTTTCTCTCTCCGCTCATTCGTCCAGAAATCTACGCGCAGTAAACTCTCTACAAGCTCAACGACTCGATCTCGCTCGTTCTGACTGCGCTTGGTCAAAAAGAATCCTGTTTTTAGTTGATGTTCTTTATGCCGTTCTATCTCGGCAACAATATCTTCAAGACCAATACCCTTATTCGCAACCGTCTTAACTACATCAGGTATCCACTCGTCTTCTGCGTGAGTGATACGGAAAGTAAGAATAGTTTTTATCGCAAGGACAGCTTGATCTGCACCCTCACGGTCGCTCTTGTTTAGGACAAAGAAGTCTGCGATTTCCATCAGCCCCGATTTCATCGCCTGCACAGCATCACCTGATTCAGGCACAAGCACTACGATGGTTGTATCGGCAGTCTTAGCGATGTCAAGTTCGGATTGACCAACGCCAACGGTCTCGAAGATAATAATGTCATATCCGGCGGCATCAAGGATATCGGCGGCGTCCTTAGTCTTCGCAGAAAGACCTCCGAGTGAACCACGCGTCGCCATCGAGCGGACGAACACACCAGTGTTCATCGAAACATCCTGCATCCTGATACGATCACCAAGAATTGCACCGCCTGTGAACGGACTTGTAGGGTCAATGGCAATAATTCCGACAGTCTTGCCGAGCTTCAAAAATGTTTTAGTGAGTTCGGAAGTAAGTGTTGACTTCCCTGCTCCCGGCGGACCTGTAATGCCTATTCTATAGGCATTACTAAGCTTTGAAGCGATGCCATGCTGAAGTGCTTGCATCTGTGGCATATCGTTCTCGACGATAGAGATTGCCTGTGCGACAGCACGTCTATCACGAGAAAGTACTTTAGGTATGAGCTCTTCTATATTCAACAGATGTATTCTTTAACGCAAAAATACGAGAGCTTAGAGTGCTTTCTCGTATATCCGATAGGTTTTGTATTTTTCGCCGTTCATCATCTCTACGGCGCGGTTCATTGCAATGTTATTCTCAAGTATCCATGATGCCTCACCCCACGAGTATCCTTTCTGCTCGGCGCGTTTGATGGTTTCTGCATAGAGCATACCATCAATGCCAAGTCCGCGAAACTCTTGAATGACTCCAAGCACAAAAACTCTGACGCTCTTTATAGCTTTCTTCTTTGTAAGAAGATTATATACTGTCGCGGGTAAGTTTATGATGCCGCTGGGTATCTTCACACCTGCCATCAATGCTTCATTGATATTCGGAAGTGAAAGCCCGAAGCCGATGGGCTCTCCATTCTTCTCGGCGATGAGAATTAGGTCAGGGTCATATATCTGCTTAAGGTCCTTCGCAATAAAGTCGAATTCTTCATCAGTGAACGGGAAGAAACCCCAATTCTTTTCCCATGCACTGTTATATACTCGTTTGATGCGCTCTATCTCTGCGGTGAAATCTGATTTCTTGAATGAACGAATCGTTACTCCGGAACGAACTTGCAATGCTTTCGTGACACGCATCAGCTTCTCGCTTTTTGCGTCGGTGGTTGTAAGTTTCCATGCGAACATGTCCATCGCCTTTACATATCCTGCTCTCTCGATCAAATCTATATAGTAGCGTGGATTATAAGTCATCAACAGAACAGGAGGAGAATCAAAGCCATCTACGAGCAAGCCACATTCATCATTTGAGGATGGGTTGTAAGGCCCACGAATGTTCGTCATCCCCTTTGTGCGGACAAACTCCTCTGCAACACTAAGTAGAGCTTTAGCAACCGAAGCATCATTCACACATTCAAAAAAACCGAAGAATCCAACTTTGTCATTATGGAGTGAATTGTGTGTATGGTTGATGATGCCTGCGATTCGCCCAACGATCTTCACTCCATCTTCAGCGATGAAGTATGCTATCTCTGCATGTTTATAGAACGGGTTCTTGATCTCATCAATGAGCTTCATCCTATCTATCTCAAGGGGCGGAACCCAGTTCGGGTCTCCGGCATAGATACCCCACATCATTCTAATAAATGCGAGCTTCTCCTTTTTTGTAGAGATGCGACGGATATTCATGTCGAGAGAGCGATGCTCTTATTTCTTTGCCGAGCCGTATGCCTTCTGCATCGCTAAGCTTGCATCAGCAGTAGCTTTTTGTGCATTTGCTCCGGCATTCATCACCTTCTTATTGTTCTTCTCTATTGTGGTGATGATCTTTGTATATTCATCGTAGTGCTCTTTATTGGTAAACTGCAACTGGTTATCTTTCACTTCAATATTAATAGACCTGCCGTATTCTAATGCTTTGATTACATCAATGTAAAGTACAGAAAGGAATGATGTATATTTACCAAAAGCAGTATGGTCAAGGGTGTAGGCATCGATGAACTCTTTCAAAAAGGTTTTTCGCTTGGATTTAGGCGCAGATGCGCGAAGTGCCTCAACAGAATCCTGAATTATCTTTAGCGTGGCGTTACTCATCGCACGATAGACTTCCAGATAACTTGTAAACTCTTTTAGTCCCGTTATGACACTGTCCATACGTAAGGGAGTAAAGGAATCCGGGTCGAGCGGACGAAGTGCGTTTATCTTCTCAAGTTCAGCATTGAATATCTTTGCACGAAGGTTCAGTCCGCGCATTGCTGTGTCTATGAGGTTCGATGCACGGTCACCGAGGACCTGCTCAGGCGTTGGCTGTGCAAACGCTGAAGAAGAGAGTACTACTATAATGAGAAACGAAAATAGTTTTGTTGCCATAGTTGAAGTTGTCATGGAGTAAATAACGTGATTTTGAGCGTTCTTGTTCGTATGTGACTCTTTAGAATCTAACCGACATTTTTGCCGATGATACATACCCCAAACGACCATCCTGTTCTTTTTCTAATCGTAGATTACCTTGTAAACGTATCGCACTGTTATGATCTCGTGCAAGAAGCACGGCATCGATCGCTGAAAGTACACGATTAATAATTATGCCAAAAAGGAAATAATCAGCACTCTCGTACTGTGCATTCATATTTGCCCGCATTTGGGCATGACGTTGGAACATAGCTGACTTGTTTGGGTCTGAACTTTGTGCATCGCGCCAGCCATACGTGAACTGAATATATTTGGAAATAAGCTCGTAATACTGCTGGCTCCCCTGCATCGGAAGCCGATGGGAAAGCGGTAGCAAACCTTGAGGTAAGAACTGCGCTAATGTATCCTCTCCTTTATTAATATCACTAAAAGTAAAATTGGGCGGAATCTCTTGCCGTTGAATACTTCGAAGCAACGTGTTTAAAGAGTCAGCATACTTTGACGGCAGCCAATTCGTATCAGCATACGTTTGGAATGCAATGGTCGAATCATCCCCTTTCGCAAGATAGGAAAAATGTCCGAACCAGAGCACTGCATCAATTGAGGTAAAGATGATACCACGCCATATCTGATCGCCTACATAGTACTCACCAAGTCCTGGAAGAATAAGTGATAACCCTGCAGCGAGTATTGGACTTTTTCGGGAAGCTGAAACTGACTCTGTATTCTCGTCCTCAAGTCCCGGTACTGTAGGTACTGTTTCGTGGCTACTGAAAGAATTTAGGAAGGAAGTATTATTTATGAATTGACTCTTGCTCGGAGATGTAACGGAAGTAGTCGGGGTAATAAATTGTGCATCGGCTTCCGAGCATAACACCAAGAAGCCGATGAACGCAACGAAAACAGCAAGAACTCTTGCGAGTCCCGGCTTTGGGAGTACCGTTTGGTTTATTACCACTTAATTCCTAAACTAAAACGCAGAGTGTTCGCAAGCGGGTGATTTTCCTCAAATGTGCTTAGATAGCTAAAGTCGAAGGTATAGACATCATAGCGTAAGCCCGCACCAAAGGTCATATAATTTCTATCTCCGACTCGCGCGCCTTCTGAATAGTATCCCGCGCGAAGTGCAAGGAGCTGATCATACCAGTACTCAAGACCGGCAGAGAACATAAGCGAACTCATAAGGTCGCCTTTCCATGCGGTGACAAGAGATTTCGGGAGGTTATCTGCAATTCCGGAAATAGAATCGCGATAGACAATAAGTTTGCCGATATCCACATTGACAGCAAGATCATTATACTCATCGACAAGCGGTTTATACCCGAAACCAACACGAAGAAGAGTCGGAAGAGGATCTGCCTGTGCAACGTCAATGTACTTCATCTTCGGACCAAGGTTCGAAAGAACGAAACCTGCGGAGAATCGATTTGCAAGTTCTTCGATATAGGTTGTGTCGGGGCGCCACATAGCGCTAATATCAAAACTGACCGAACGACCAATACCCTTTTGCTGCTCTGCACCTACGTTCAAAGGCGAGAGCGATGATTGGATATAGCGGATACTTCCGCCAAAACCCCAATCTGGTGCAAGCTTCGTTGCATACCCAATTGCTATCGCATACTCAAAAGAATGGAATTCGCCAAGCGGGTCGGGCGATTGCTCAGTCGTGTAAATAAATTTACCAAGATTGAGGAATGTGATGCTTGCTGCGATCGTACCACCGAAATCTTCTTCACTATTCCACTTGAACGTGGCAAAGTCATAGAAAAGATCGCTATTGAATTGTGGAAGCCATTGTGTATGTGTCAACCCGACTTCTTTATCGGTCTGGAATGCAAGCCCAGAAGGATTCCAGAACATAGCATTTGAGTTATCGGCAATTGACGTACCACCATCACCCATACCGCTTGCACGGGCATCAGGTGCGATGAGCAAGAATGGCACTGCCGTTGTTATTTGCTGTGCCGAAGATATCTTAGGCACGGCGCCAAGAGCCATAACCAAGGCAAGCGCCACTATGAGTTTTCGTTGCATGAAATATATTCTCCTTATCATAAACTTATTGTCTTTGGACGATAAATACACCACCGGACATTGTCTGGAGCGATGTCAATCTCTCACTGACTAAAATTCTATAGACGTATGCTGCATCGGGCACAACAGAGCCGGACATGTCTCGTAAGTCCCACAGCAGATTGATACCGTTTTGCGAAACATTCAGTGCAGATAGCTCTTGTACCTTCCGTCCATCAACGGTAAAAATATCTACAGTAATATCTACCGGACTATCCGGTGCAGATGGCTGCAAAAATGTAAATGTTGCCGTGCTACGAGCAGGGCTTGGCACTACTGCTACATCATAAAGTTTGTACGGATTCTCATCACTTGCGATGTAATCTACGCTTGTAAAGGTCGGGTTATTGAGCGCATCAAATGCACGGACATTAAGTACACCTGCTCCTTTCGGGAGTTGTGTTTGCTTCTCTGATGTACCGGAGGAATAATCATCTTGTGCAGCAGTATAATTTTCTGCAAAGTCAATAATGTTAGATGTCGAATCATTTGCCCAGCCGACAAATGAATGACCGATGCTTGCAGTAGATGTATTGATGCCGCTAATATCTTTTACATCAACAATAACTTTTGAATGAATTGGCACAACGTCTCCCGAGCGGAAGCGGCGTGAACCGATATAGACCGTAAGGTTAGGCCCATCTGAATCATCAGCGGCGGATGTATCTACGCCATACACTCTGATGTTCGTCCCAACACCAACAGCCGAGCGGAAATTATCGCTCGAAGCATACATGTGTATCTTCGCCTTGTTCGTATCAAACTTAATATCCTTTGGAACAATAAAGCTCGTCGAGAAACGTCCATTCTTTACCGTTGCACTACCGCGATAAAGGATCGGTCCTTCTACCATCCACGAATCGGTTATCGGCGATGCTTGCGTGAAGGTAGAGACTTGTTCAACACGTGTGGGTGCATCAAAGAGCGTTACTGACGATGTTCCGTTAAATCCCGCATCAATCTCACTTCCGTTGCATGTATTTGATATGTGTCCGGATACTCGCACTACCGAAAGTGAAGCCAGTTCTGTTGTTGCTGTCTCTTCACTATAGGGCTGTCCATTGATGGAGTCAATGAATACATATTGTCTTGGGATGAGCAAACGTTGTGCAGGGTCACCAAGGATAAAGAACTTGTTGGCATTGAAACCATCCGTGCCTGCGAGCCGGCCGGCAGCATACGCAAATCCGACATAGTTTGACCCTTGAAGTTCATTACAACCAATATCAAAAAGCTTCTGATAAAATGTATAGACAAGCTCTTCCCCTGGATAGACACTTCTGCTGGTAGCAAGCGAGCCGATACATCCGCCGTCGGGCTTTGTAAGTGTTTGGACACCACCCGATATTGGATTGTTACAATTATCAAACTCCGAGAAATCACAGGTCGCTGTTGTTGTGAAGGGGAGTCGGTTAAAGTTTGAAAGTTTGTTTATTGTTGAGGGGACATTAAGAACCGATTCATTCGTCCAGACATTCGGATTGCCATGCCCTGCATAGGAGATAAGCACTGCACCGGAGTTAAATGCATCCACGATCTGCTTTTCAAATTCGGGTTTGCGACGTTGACCGCCTGATATCGTCGTATGGGCATAGACATGACTATAGAGCTTATCAACTAACAAACGGCGATCAACCCGCTCGATCTCTTCTTCTGAATCTATTATATGATTTATTGGGTCAGAACGCTTCGTATCATTATAGTAACGATCATCTGTAATGAATACGGTACGAGAACGCCATGAACCTTCATCACTTGATGTTTCGTATTTTTCTGTTTTACGGATGAAGCTTTCTGCGTCCTCTTCGGTCTGCACTGTTATTCTACCGATCGCAATATCAAGTTTAAATCCGGTGGTTGGAGTTAACCTAACAAAATATACATCGTCGGGTACGGGGTCAGGATAGTCCTTTCGCATAAGCGTAACAGAGCCCCAATTATTCGTTTCATAGACTGGTACTCGCTGCTCAAGCTGCACAACACGGTTCTGATAATCAGCGTGACCGTTGCCAAAGAGCGTAGCAAAGAGCGGCACAGTGCTACCATTCTTTACCGTGGAGCGGAGTGAATATGCAAGAAAATCACGAATAGCTGTTACATCTTTGTTGCCGTAGCCGAATTCACGGTAAATATCTTCGACCGTTACGACAGCTGTTGTCAGCGGATTTGTTGCCTGACCACCACGCTCACGAATGGCTGCAAGTTTCTGTGCTTGTTCAACGAACGCTACAGGGGTAATAATAATATTTTGAGCACCTGTTTGAGAGATGCCAGAACGAAGCGTCATTGCTGAAAGCGTCGAAAGCTCGGGATACTTGATATTCCCGTCACTAAATGCGGTAAAGCGGCGAAGTACTTCGCCCTTCCCCATAACTTCTGCACTCATCGAAGCCCCACTTGCCGAAGCAGTGCGTTTGATGTTTTTATGGTCTGAAATATCCCATACTTCACCTGTTGTAGCATTTGAAAAATTAA
This sequence comes from Kapaibacterium sp. (SeqCode), assembly GCA_046590205.1. Classification (GTDB taxonomy): domain Bacteria; phylum Bacteroidota; class Ignavibacteria; order Palsa-1295; family Palsa-1295; genus DATDEW01. The sequence continues at coordinate 52,619 of JBKJTT010000091.1, read as the reverse complement.
AACGGTACGATGATGTATCGGAGAAAAGCATGAAGGGTACTTGTCCTTCGTTTAGCTCTGCTTTGCGCAGATAAAATATATCTATAAAGTTCAACCAATACTTCGACGACTTATCATTGCTCGTTGCCATGAAGGAAAAACTCTGCGGCATCCCCAAGGTTGGTGCCAAAGCAAAGGCAGTGCCCCATTCGCGGGTAAGATAGCGATGATCTTCCTGTGAACAACTCAACGATGAAGGAGCAATAATCCCAAGTGGTGAATTATTAACCTTTAGAGTGATCGTGCTTGCTTCGCATGACTTTGCATCAATTGCGGGGCGAATAAGAACAGAGTCAGATGTATATCCTGGAAGTGCCGGAATCGAGACGCTTACATCTCTACCAAGTGGTATTACTTCACCCAAGAACTCGCGGGAAATGTTCGGTACTTCAAATCGCTCCTCTTTTTCATAGACATACGACGAAAAAACCGTATTCCTTTCTTGAGGAGTACCACTGATTGCATCAGCTTGTGTTACAATACGTTTTCCGTTGCCCGACCCGCCTACTTTTAGGTAGAACGTACCATTCGAAGTATATGGGTTACGCTCATGGTAGAGCTTGAATATCTTGCTCGGCTGGAATTCACTGCGGTATCCCCACGTCGTAATGCCCGGAGCAAAGAAACGCAATTCTTGAAAATTCCCGGAGCCGTCAGTACGAATATCGATCGCAACTTCCTGAAGATCACCAGTGGTGCTATCAACGCTTTCGGGTAATTGCTTTCCGCCAAAACCATAAAGTGATATCGTCGAAACGTCAGCACTTGTGATACCATACTGCTGTAAGTTGCCGGCTGTGATGCGGTACACTCCTTCATCAGTAGTCTTGACAGCGATCCATGTCTCACCTGCCTGTGGTGTAACTTTGTATGCAATATGCGATGGCAGAGAAGGAGCTATTTGCGATGAAGCATTTTGATAGAACTCGCTGACATTGCCGTTAATAAATGTACTCTTAAAAAAACTTGCTTCGGGTTGAGATACTTTCTTCGCGCGTGAAGTAGCACCCTGATACGTAATACGAAGCACTAACTCTTTTACTCGTGATAGAACCTTTGCGTTGGCATCGTAGCGCATCGGAGTAACAACAAGTTCACTTGTGTATGCCGTACGGAATGTACCTGTCGGACGTGAGTATGCTGTTAGAGTGTTTCGAGATATATTGTATTCCGAATTCTTCGTGTATATTTCAAGCGGTTGTTTCCCCTTGAACATATAGTTCGGAACAGGGGCAAGCGATATGCCGCCGATATTCTCTCGTACTTCTTTTACAATTTCAACCTTCGGTATTTTCGCCGATGGAGAAAGTATCGGAAGACGTAGCCATTCAAGAGCAGGTTCACCTGCTACAAGTTGATCAAGTGTACCGCCAGTGACTTTGACCCGTGTATATTCTTCACCAGTAGCTGAATCAGCTACTGTATATTCCGAGTAGTTTGGGGTAATTGAGACAACAAGTTCAGTTGCCGATGACGAGAGCACCTTGTAGTAGCTTTTGCCATACGGGTTTTCTTGTGCGCGAAGACCGTTCGCGAACGACAATACGAGGAGGATGAGGAAGAAGCCGGGAAGCTTTCCGCATTTCCAAAGACGGGATGTAAAGTGAATCGTGTTCATTCTATGTAATACGCGTTAGTGACGGCTCCGGATTACATGAGCCGATAATCTATAAACGCTTTACTATTGATATTGTAACACCGGAGACGGATTTTGCCCCTATTATAGGTACCCTTACCCGACGTTTATATACTGTAGAAATGAACCGATAGGCGAATTCCCTTTGGAAATGTGTAAAAAAAGTTGTTTTCGTTGCCAATTTATAACATCTGACGCATAAGAAGTAGTTCGGTTTAACCCGGAGGCCACTCCATCTGCCTGCCGCCCAAAAGATGGCAGTGTATATGAAAGACACTTTGACCACCGTCTTTATTACAATTTAATACGAGCCGATACCCATTTTGTTCTATTTTTTCTTGCTTTGCTATTTCTTTCGCTGCAAGTGTAATCTTTCCAATAAGATGCGCGTCATCTTCTGAAAGGTCATTTATCGTTGCTATTGCTTTTTTCGGTACGATAAGTATATGGGTCGGAGCTTTGGGATCAATATCGCGGAAAGCGATAATCTCGTCAGTCTCATAGACGATATCCGCCGGTATTTCGCGGGCGATGATCTTTTCAAAAAGTGTCATAGTGTGGTTACTTTAGAGCAAGACCTGGTATCCCCAACTCGTTCGGTGTCCCGAGTGATAATATATACTCGGCATCACCATGTCTGATTGGAATAGAATTCATATCTTTCAGCGACTTCACAAACTCACCAAACTGTGCACTTCGCGAAGAACCATTCGGTAGTGCCGCAAGAAAACGAACTGCCGGAGCAAAAGTACTTTCCGGTTTAGCAAAATGAACTGTATGTAGGGGGGAAACGAATATATTGTCTTCACCGCTAACTGCACCACTCATCGGCTGGAAGCGAGAAGGATCAGCTAAAACATTTCCTTCTGCATAAAGATAGATCGGGACACTTAGTGAATATGAAACTGTGCCAATGTAGGATTCTTGCGTCGAAGCATAGAGCGAAGAATCAATGATGTAATGAACATCAAGTTTTGCAATGCCGCGTTCTTGGCGTGATGTTTGGACTTCTTGCGCGATTAGCCGAAGCGCATCTGTCTTTGTATCATACGCTGCTTCAGCTCCGCGGTTTGTACCGAGTGCATTCATGCCGCCGGCGGCAATCATAGCAATGAAGCCAAGTGCATTCAGTAGTTTGTCTATCGAACCGCGTCGCACAGCTGGGCCGCGTGAATATGATCCCGAAAGTATTAAAAATGCTGACGACCATAGGAATGCTTGTGATTGAAATCCTATACCGCCAAGCAACAATCCGCCTATCGAAACAATAAGGAGTATCGTCCCTGCTGTCTTTGACGAACGTGATTGCCAGGAGACTTCTTCCATCGGCAAGAGGAATGCACGAAGCAATGAGCCAAGTACAAGCACGATGACAAATGCTGTGATCGCAAGACATAGTATATTCCCGGTCGGATAGGCAGCTTCGAGGACGAACGGTGAGACCGTTGTCATAAATAGCAGCATTCCATCACCACTTGTCGGAATAAGTCCGCTTGTTGAAACTGAAAATATCGGAGCCGGAGAAAAAAACCGAAGTAAAAGGATGACGAGTCCGGGTAAGACGATTCTCACAACAGAGCCCATGTTCGAAAGCCACCCCTGGCTTAGATGAATGCTTCGGCGCTGCTCGTTTGCAATTGCCAAGACAAGGACTCCGCAAAAGAGAAATGCTAAGCCGTGCAAAAGTGCAACGACGGCAAAGCCGACAGAAAGAATAATGTATTGAATCCTTCGCGGCGAACTTTGCCCCAAAAAGTAAACTATCAAAAACAATCCGAGCGTCTCGGCGAAAAGATAGGGGTAAGCTCCGCTAAAGAAAATCCCGCTCCAGGTGAAAACAGGTATCAGATAATAGACCGAAGCATCCCTAACGCGAAGCACTGATAACAACGATAACATTGCCCCACCGCGAAGAAGGATTGCGCCAAAAGCCATCAACAAGCGTATTGCCACTTCGCTGCCAAAGACCAAACTAAAAAGCCATGAGATGTATGGTGCAAGGACATTCGCCCCGGGGAATGGAATGAGAGAGAAGCCATCATTCGTAGCACTTGTGAGATGCAAGTGGATCAGATCCGATTGTAACGACCATAGCGCAGCATCGCCGGGCAGGTATCTGTGTAAAAATACCCAAACCGCCTCGATGACCAACACAACCAGCACTATAGCACGGGCTTGGCGTTCGCCGCGACCCTTCGAATCTTCAAACATCTATCATAGGCAAGACAAAGTCCTGACTTCAAAAATAAGACATGGGAGAGAAGTGGGAGGCAAAAGGGTACATCTTATCCCCTTCTCCATTTGAGGGAGAAGGGGAAGGGATGAGGATAAAAAATTACGCAAGTATCATTTCGCGCCAGTTTTGCTTTTTCTTGGTGGCTTTCTTCTTCTTGGCTGATTCTACTGCTTCATCAATCAGGTACTTTGCAGCAGTGTCAAGTATCCACTCAAAATTCTCTTCACCGACCGATGACTTCTCCGCATCTGGTGCAGGGTTTGTAAAGTCGATTGCATACGGAATACCATCCTTGACTGCAAACTCTACCGTATTGAAATCATAACCAAGTGTTTCGCATATCAAGAGACAAGTCTTCTCCATCTCCTTGCGAAGCTTCTCGGTCGGAGCGAAGCCGGCATTGTAACGCTCGTGGTGCGGGTTGCGCGGTTCGTACGGCATAATATGGACGTACTGCTTACCGATGCAATAGCAACGGTAGTACTCGGTGAAATCAACGTTCTCCTGAAGTGTCATCACGAGCTCGTCGGTCTCATCGTAGGCGCGGAAGAATTCGTCAATGTTATTGACCTTGTAAACACTTTTCCAGCCGCCGCCTGCATGAGGTTTGAAATATGCAGGAAAGCCAATAAACTCGAACATTGCCTCCCACGAAAGCGGGAATTTCAAATTGCGGAAAGATTTATCCGACGTATCAGGCGGCATGTTCTTCGACGGAACAAGCATCGTCTTCGGGACATGAACTCCTGCCTTCGCGCAGATTGAATACGAGAAAAACTTCTCATCGGCATTCATCCAGAGCGGATTATTCACGACCTTCGTACCGGCGAGCATCATGTTCTTGAGAATTGCGCGGTAGAACGGCACATCCTGCGAGATGCGGTCGAGAACGACGTCATAATGCTTCGGCTCATCGGAGCGCCAGAGATCGATCGAGCAAAACTCTGCGGTAACGCCTTCTTTTTCGCCGAGCTGATTAATGCGTTCAAGAAGTGCCGGCGGGAATGTCTCCTCCATACCGAATAATAATCCTACTGTAGCCATAATAATTGTAATGTGTTATGAGTGATGCGTACCTGAGTAAATAATAGTCAAAATTACGGAAGCGAGATAAACAGATTATTACCTGCAGGCGTTCGGGATGCAGATACAGGGTATAGAATACATACCATGATTTGTGCAATTTTGCCTTGTAAGTGCCTTATTAATCAACATACTAAGTGTGCACTCTCACACCCACCGCTCTCCACCAATAAGGAGTTAACGGACGTGCTATCTGGCAACGAAGGCGCAGCCAAAGTGAAGGATCGGGGATTGGTCGGTAGTGCGGAAATGGGCATAATGTTATAGGGAGGCAGAAAAAGGACTTCTTTGTTTACGCTTTCAGCTTCGGACTTCAAGCTTGCTCTGCAAATATACGAAATAAAATGCCGAAATCCAAATATTTTATCAACAAATTATCAACAAATTATCAACATTTTTATAGTTTATGTCTATTCATCGAAAATTGCTCCCGCTCTTGCTCCCTCTCCTTTTCAAGGAGAGGGTTGGGGTGAGGTTATTAATTATTGGCGACAGCCATACAGATTGGAATAACTCCCACCAAAGAAATATCGTATCATTTAATTGAATAACCTTCCTCTGTATCTCCTTCCTTGAAAAGGAAGGAGAGGGTCTTTCTTTTTTGTCTTCTCCTCCTTTTCAAGGAGGAGAAGACAAGATGAGATTGTTAAATTATATCGACGGACGCCGAACAACTCTCTCTACTCAATCTTCGCTCAAAATATATCTTCCCTCATAAGCAGTTTCAATCCACATGTCATATGTCCCCTCAACAATTGATACAATGAAGTCATAGAAAGGATCTTGAGGGCCATTGTAATCAAAAGAATCTTCAAAGTCATATCGCTTCAGCTCTTCATGCTCATCAAGAGTATACACTCCCATGTAATCAAGGAAGTGAGTAATATCTGTGAATGCCGTATTGTATTTGTCTTTTATCCACAAGTATATGATACGAGATTCTTTTTCAGGATGAGTTACTACGAATGTCTGAACTTGCTTCCACCCCAAACCCCAATAATGATCGTCTATTAACTCGATTGAATAGTTATTAGCTGTCGTATTTTTCATCGAAGTTCTCCTTTAAGAAAGTTAGCTGTTGCTTAGTGAGGTTAGACTGCTCTGTCTACTCCCCAGTTATAAATCGAAGTAGTGAATTAAGATCAGCGAATTGTAGAGTGTTATCGTCAAACTCTACTAAATAGGTTAAATCTTTACATTCATCAGATGTTTGCTGCATTACAGTAGTAATGTGCTTACCATCAAACTTAGTTATTTCAAATGCTTCAAGAAAAGAGAATGCCATGATATTACTAGGTGCCTATTAACTGCACTAGTAATATACAAACATTTTAGGGTTGAAATATTTTTTTTTCGTGGAATTCTAAAAAAGAATGGTCCGGAATAAATCTTTGAGGAAGCATTATTTTTTTTCCGTCGAAATCATGAAAGAAGTTTTTCGTTGTTTCGTTTTCTATCGACTTCCCAATTTGTTTTGACACCTTGATCTCATAGTCTGTAGTGATAGTAATCAAACCACTATCGTACGCCTTATCATGCAGAGAATTAAGACATAGTCCATTCCTTGGGTTAAGTCTATTATCTGTATCAATAGACCAAGGTTTAATATGGCTTGCAACTAATAAAGAGGGAATATTAATTCCAGTGATACAGCAACTGTTATTGTATGATGATAATATCACATTCCGAAAGAACTGCTGGTTCACTCTTGTCTTAACTACTGATTCACGTTCTTTGCCCTTAGGGAAATCAAAATCAATGTGGGGCAGGGTCTCTTCAATGGTTTTATAATCAAATTTTGCAATCAGCGATTCACTCTCAAATGAAAGTTTTTCCCAATCTCTATTGAATTCATTCCAGACCTCTTCATCAAGTTTGCTTGTGTTTGCTAACCCTACTATACCTCGCTTTTTGAGTTCTGGATCAAAACTGCCGAAGTTGCCAATTTTCATCTTAACCGAATTTACGCTTCTACCGATGAGCTTTGCAATTCTTTGTATTTCAGGGTGTGTAGAGCTCACTTTATTGAAGGGTATCTTACAATAAAGATTAAAAGCAATAATCGTTTGCTCCTTCGTCCATCTTTCTGTTGGAATTACTGCCATTATTTTTATTGCCTTTACCTTATTCTTACTCAACAATAGGCATAAAGAAATACTCCGCGTTCTCTACTTTTACGTAATTCTTTCGGTACCTAAAACCCTTCTGCCCAAAGAGCACTGCCTAGCATTTTCTCAATTTGAGAGCCGCTTGCTTTAACGGCTTTCATATTCTTGCTTCGTTGCTCTTTAGTGTGTTTATCCATCACACGTTACATCCTCTCCCCAAACGTATCCCCTTGCTTCATGTCGCCGGTGTCGTAGCCGCGTTTGAACCAGTACATTCGCTGCTCGGAGGTGCCGTGGGTGAAGGCGTCGGGGACTACGTGACCTTGCGATTGTTTCTGGAGGCGGTCATCGCCAATGGCATTGGCGGCGTTCAGCGCTTCTTCGATGTCGCCCGGCTCAAGGATGCTTTTTGTCGCGCCTGCATGATGCGCCCATACACCTGCATAAAAATCCGCTTGCAGTTCTAACTTTACCGATAGCTTGTTATACTCTTTCTCTGAAAGCCGTGAACGCATCTTTGCCATTTCATCAGTGACGCCGAGTATCTTCTGGATGTGATGCCCGACCTCATGTGCGATGACGTATGCCATCGCAAAGTCGCCCGGCGCGCCGAAGCGACGCGCGAGATCATCATAAAACGTAAGATCAATATAGACCTTCTCATCGCCCGGGCAGTAGAACGGACCCGATGCCGCGCTTGCGAAGCCACACGCCGATTCAGTCGAACCCGAGAAGAGCACGAGCGTCGGCTCGCGGTAGTTCTCGCCGGCTTCTTTGAATAATTTATGCCATATATTTTCGTTATCAGCGAGGACAACTTTTACAAATGCAGCCGCTTCGTTCGATGCCTGGGTTTGTACTTGCGCTGCCCCGGGACGTGCCGGACCGACCTGCTGCAAGACCTGCTCGGGGTCGCCGCCCATAAGCATGACAATAATAGCGATGATAATCCCGCCAATGCCGCCGCCTGCGGCCATACGTCCGCCGGACATTCCTCTGCGGTCATCAACATTTGAGCTTTCTCTTCTTCCGAACCATTGCATATTCTGTGTGTACTTTGTATATATTGAAAAAAATCGTATCACAGATCGTGATACTTGCCACTACATCATCGGTATATTCACCTTATGTTTGGTTGCCATTTCTTTGGCTCTGTCATATCCTGCGTCAACATGGCGGAGTATGCCCATTGTCGGGTCGTAGGTTAGGCAGCGTTGGAGGCGTTCTGCTGCTTCAGAAGTACCGTCTGCAAGGATAACCATGCCTGAATGAATGGAGTTTCCGATACCGACACCACCGCCGTGATGAAGCGATACCCATGTCGCACCGCCGACTGCATTGAGAGCGAAGTTCAGCACTGGCCAGTCTGCAATAGCATCGGAGCCGTCCTTCATTGCTTCTGTCTCACGGTTCGGACTTGCCACCGAGCCGCAATCGAGATGATCACGCCCGATAACGATAGGAGCTTTTACTTTTCCGGTTCGCACAAGTTCGTTAAAGAGCTGACCTGCTTTTGCTCTATCGCCAATGCCAAGCCAGCAGATACGTGCGGGCAAACCTTGGAAGTGAATATGCTTTTGCGCAAGCGGTATCCAGTTATGAAGTATTGTATCGTCAGGGAAAAGTTTTAGGAGTTCTCTGTCGGTCGTATAAATATCTTCGGGGTCACCCGAAAGCGCAACCCAACGGAAGGGTCCTTTCCCTTCACAGAAAAGCGGACGGATGTATTCGGGTACAAAGCCGGGGATGTTGAATGCATCGAGTGTACCGTTGGCTTTTGCTTCACCGCGAATGTTGTTACCATAATCAAATGCAATTGCCCCTGCCTTTTGCATTGCAAGCATAGCTTCGACGTGTTTACTTATAGAGTTGCGTGAATGCTTTACGTATTCAGCCGGATTCTCTCCGCGAAGTTTGTCTGCTTCTTCTTTGGTATATCCGATAGGATAGTAACCGCGAAGCGGATCGTGTGCACTTGTCTGATCAGTGACAACATCGGGTATCCATCCGCGCTTCACAAATTCGGGCTCTATCTCTGCAGCATTACCAAGCAATGCAACTGAGAGCGCGACCTTCTTTGCCTTTGCATCGTCTATCCACGCAATGGCATCGTCAATGCTTTCCGTCCACTTATCGCAGTAACCTGTGCGAATGCGCATCTCGATGCGGCTTTGGTCAAACTCTATTCCGAGTATGGCTGCACCTGCCATCTTGCCTGCAAGCGTCTGTGCGCCGCCCATTCCGCCGAGACCTGCGGTAAGAACAGATACGCCGTTCATTGTACCACCGAAATGCTGTCGCGCGCATTCCATGAATGTCTCGTACGTGCCTTGCACGATGCCTTGCGAACCGATGTATATCCAGCTGCCTGCTGTCATCTGCCCGAACATCGTCAGACCCTTCGCTTCGAGACGGCGGAATTCATCCCAGTTCGCCCATGCAGGGACAATCTGTGAGTTAGAGATAATAACGCGCGGTGCATTGGTATGCGTCTTTAAAATGCCGACAGGTTTGCCTGACTGCACAAGAAGTGTCTCGTCGTTCTCAAGTTCTTTAAGTGAGGTGACGATTGCATCAAAACACTCCCAGTTACGCGCTGCCTTGCCCGAGCCGCCATAAACGACAAGCTCTTCTGGGCGCTCGGCTACGTCAGGGTCGAGATTATTATGCAGCATCCGAAGCGCTGCTTCTTGCTGCCATCCCTTGCATGAAAGTGTTGTGCCGCGTGGGGCGTGAAGTTCTACGTTACGTTTGAGAGTCGCCATACACTTTTATCTATAGATCACCACTTATCGGACGGATTACAATTTCTTCAACTGCTGCACGACGCGGAAGCGAGAGTACATCAAGTATCGCTTGCGCAATATCTTCGGGCTGCATCATCTTCTCGTGATGTTTTATACGTTCGGCTTCATCCCACATTGGCGTTTCTGTTGCGCCGGGGAAAACGGAGATGACACGTATATTCTTGCCACGCAAGTCTTCGCGCATAGAGTCGGTCATACCAAGTGCGGCATGTTTACTTGTGTTATATGCCGCGCCATTCTTAAATGCTTTCTTACTTGCAATTGAAAGTACTTGCACAATGTCGCCGCTTCCCTTCTCGAGCATTCCGGGAAGGACAGCTTTTGCAGCGAGAAAATATCCGACGACATTAGTATTCATCACAGCATCAAACTCTTCCGTCGTTGTTTCGCTGAACGTGCTCCAGGGAGAAATGCCTGCGTTGTTGATGAGAATATCAGGCGATGAGCCGAACGACTTCGTTATCTCATCAATTGCAGTTGCGATATCCTCTGACTTAGTGACATCAGTAATAGTCCCGATAACTTCCCCGTCAAGCTCTTCAAGCATTGAGACTGCAGCATTGAGCTTCGCTTCATCACGCCCGCTGACGGCAATGCAATACCCTTTTTCGGCAAATGCCTTTGCCGTCGCAAGCCCGATACCGCTCGTGCCGCCTGTTATCCAGACTATGGGATTTGTTTCTGTCATTAGTCGCATAAAAACAAAAAGGGCGGACATTTAGTCCGCCCTCTGATAAAAAGATATTCTTATCTTACTTATTGATTATCATCTGACGAACAAGGCGGACATTGCCTGATTCGAGTATGTAAAGATATGAACCTGAAGCAATATTGCTTGTCGAAACCGATAGCTCATGCTTACCAGATGATACACGACCTGATGTAAGTTCTTTTACCATCTTGCCGGTGACGTCGGTAAGAATGATACGAACGTTCGCTTCGCGTGGTGTTGAGTACGTAATGTTTGTCCTACCTGAAGCGGGGTTCGGAGCATTTTGCTCAAGCGAGAACCCGTCAGCGGAAGCGACTTCACGAACTGCATTGACAACCCCAGTACCAAATAAGTTGATAGTAAGGAGCGTATCTTGGCAAGAGCTTGCACTTGGGAATGTGATAAGCCCTGCCTGTGTAGCAATAGAACGAGGATGGAAAGAAAGTGTTATCTTTCCTGTGCTTCCTGCTTTGATCACTGAATCACTCTTTGACTTGATGAACGTGAACAAGCTATCGGGAGTGATGAAAGGATTACCCATCACCCAATCAGCATTACCGTTATTAGAGATCGTAACCTCAAATTCATTCGTATCACGAATAGGTGTACCCGGTGCTGTTACATTTTCTGCTGCATCAGGTGAAGCAATCACGCCAGTACCTGTTAAGTTAATATTGACAGGTGTGAGGTTCGGCGCAGAGAACTTCAGTGTTGAGTTCTTGATGCCCTTCGTTGTAGGAGTAAATGTTACTACATACAAAGCAGAGCCATTAGCAGACACTGCACCTGCACCAATACGAGTTACAGAATAGCTTTGATCTCCAAGTATTTCTGATGCATAGTTCGCAGGAATATCACCGCAATTGACGATAGCAATTGTATCTGTATCATTTGTCGTGATACATGTCTTGGCACTATCAAAAAGAGATGCTGCTGTTGCCTGTGCACATGCAAGTAGCCCTTTTATATCGATAGAAGCAGAGAGTGAACTCACACGATTTTCCGACGAGCCAAGGATCGAAAGATTCGCCGGACGTGAGCCGCGTGCACTTGGTGTACCGCAAAGCTGCGCTATCACCTGTGTGTTTGGCTTAATGATCTGCCCTTCAACAAGACCCTTGAGCTTGTAATCTGCGGCAGCAAAACCAACGATATCAATATCTGATATTCGGAGGTCCTCTTCACCAGTGTTGCGGATATCAATCGGCAAACAAAGCTCTTTCCCGATCAAGGAGCTATCAAGAATACTCTTATTAAAGAGGGCTTGCGAACTCAATCTTCCGATCGGTGTACCAATTCCCGAAATGCCAAATTCAGCTGCACTTGTATCTCTACGTGTATATGTTTCGGGATTTAATCCATTGTATCCATCATCCAGTCCATCATTTGGTTCAAACGTATTAGGGATGTTTGTTATATAACGAATGCCCGCAACACGAACTCCTTTTTGCAATGGTTTGAAACAAACATTTACATCCTTTGAAGTACCTGCAAGTATCTTTGTATCATTCCCTGTCAACCCATAATATGTGTAGTCACCATCATTGGTAGTAAAGTATTGGAGCTTAAGGATAAGTGTGTCGGAGCCACGATTAAGGATAGTCATGGATTGGCAAAGCGAGTCGCCAAGCGCAACCGAATCAAAGAACATATTCGGTCCTTGTACAAACTCAATACGCGGAATGATACCAATGCCTGTTAACTGCATATTTTGTGTCCCATTTGATGCATTACTTGCTAGATGTAATTGGGCAAGAGATGACCCTTCTCTGCGAGGGTAGAACTTAACCTTCACCGTGTCAACTTGACCATATGCCAACTGTGTTGTCGGTAACTGTGATACCCTGTAGTAGTGGAAATAATCCCCATCAATAAATGTTGAAGGCGAAAGGACGAGCAATCCACCGCCAATGTTCTTAACTATAAACTTTTGTTCAAGCGAGTCACCAACTTTTACACGAGCATTACGGAAGAGGCGTGTGGCAGTGTTAATGCCTGTAGGGATGATCTGAATTGCTGTTGTCGCAGAATACCCAGTTAGATTTACCACCTGCATACCGCTATCAAATCCATTAGTGTTCAGAGTAACCGTTGCTGGATAAGAACCAACGGATGTCGGGGTAAAGCGTATGCAATATGGTGCGCTTTGACCAGGATTGAGCGATGTAGGACCACTTTGTAGAGAGTAAGTCCCCGTCCCTGTAAATGTAGGGGCAGAAAATGTCAACGGACCTTCGCTACCAACATTCGTAACCGTTACACAAAGATCTCTGTAAGCACCAGGACTTGCTGTATCATAGGAAAGAAGCTTAGGCGTTACACGAAGTTGTGCCATTGGCAAACGAACAAACGTATAAAGTACATTTGCATTAATAGGGTTATTCCCGGGAGCAATATTCACACTGTTGTTTGCTGTTGTGTGGCTTTTTGTAGCAGTAGCCCCATTCGGGGTAACTGAAACAAAATTCGTCGTTGAGTTTGCAAACCCGATCGATGCAAGAGAGTTGCCGCAGGTACCACTCTGAGGGCCACATATGGCACAGTTGTTCATGGAGGCATAATAGTATTCTATTTTACCATCTTCATAGAGACGCGCTTGTACCATACCACGAGCAGCTTTCTGATAAATAACCTCAAGGTCTTTCCATTCAACAACAAGTACACGGTTCGGTGCAGAACCAAATACCTTATAATGTACCCTTGGAGCCACACATCCGGATTGTGTACCGGTCATAGAAAGAGAATCCCAAAACGGTGCAATAAGTGGTTTGTTATAACCGGCAAGATTATTTTGCGTGTAGCTTAAAAGGGTATCAGTCCCAAGTGTAATAAGTCCGGAGGTATATACCTGAAAATCAGTATATCCTATCGCATCAAGACTGAAGGTAAATCCGATAGTCCTTGTACCGCTGAAAGCAAAGAAACGGCTTCCGCCGCCTGAACCGCCGAGCCAAATAGTTGTGGTCCCTGTTGACATATCATACGCAGTACCAGAGCCAACAGTTAATGTGTATTGGCGCATTTCCGCTTGCGCAGATCTTGTACCTGCTAAAAATAAAAGTATAAGTATTAAAGGAAGTACCAATTTCTTCATGTCGATGTAATAGTAATTGTAAAAAGAGCAACGAACTGTCATCTGCACCCTATGCATGAAGCATGAACGATGGGGAATGCAACGGTTTTTCTAACAAAAAAGGCGGACAAAATGTCCGCCTTTTTGTGATAAACCTATAAATGTGGTTTTATTTGGTTATGACCATCTGACGGACTAAGCGTACACCCTCGGTCTCGAGGATATACAAATAGCTGCCTGATGCAATATCATTTGTCATAACATTGAGCGTATGCTCACCGGCACCGTAAAGACCAGACGCTAACTCACGTACTGTCTTGCCTGTAATATCAGCAAGAGTGATACGAACATCAGACGTTGTTGGGCTCGTGAAGCTAAATGATGTCTTGCCAGTTGCAGGGTTAGGATTGTTCTGTGAAAGTACAAAACCCTTCATTGATACCTCACCCTTAACCGTCTGCGTTACCGGCTTCTCGTCTGCTTCACCCGAAAGTGATACTGACATATCTGCAGTATGAGCTGTCTTAAGAGTTAATGTGTTCGTTGCTACACCCTTATCCGTCGGCATGAACTTCACTGTGAAGTCCGCTGATGTACCAGGAGTGATAGGTCCGATCACTGATGATCCCTCAAGAACAAAGCCGTTTCCACTTGGAAGTGTTGCGGTGTAGGTTTGGTCAATATCTCCAACGTTTGATACTGTTACTGTCTTTGATGACGCTTCACCAAGATAGAGCTTTGCAAATGTAAGTGATGGATCGCTAATCGTTGAACTTGCAAGAAGCCCCGTGATGCTCACGTTCGTTGACTGCAAGTATAGGCGGTCTTCGCTCTTGTTAGCGATGTTCATCACTGCCGTGTTCACTCCGCGTACCTTCGGGCTTGCTACAACCGTGAAGTTGATACTTGCACCGGGTGCTAACTCAAGAGGGAAGTTTGCCTTGGTTGCCTTAAAGGCAGATGCATTCACTCCGATGAATAACGGTTGCTCTACTATGATAACTTCGCTGCCTGCATTGGTAAATGTTGCGGTTGCTGTTGCTTCGGCTCCAATGATACCATCTGTGAAATCTCCAATTGCAATGATCGACTTGTCTGAAGGGACGGCATTTGCCCATATCTCAATGCTCTTAGCACTGGTATCATTACGAATCCATTCCGGGTTGTAATAATTACCCTGCTGCTGTTGACCACCGCTATATGCGCTATTATTATCTTCTTCAAAGGTCAACGGGATGTTCGTCGTGAAGCGTAAACGGGCGCGACGAGTACCTTTCTGTAAAGGAGTGAAACAAACTTGTACATCACGGAAAGAAGCGGGAGCAACCATCGTGTCTTTACCGGTCAGTGGGCTGTAGCTAAAATCACCATCGCTCGATGATAAGTAATTGTTCGTCAAACGAAGTGTGTCAGTACCGGGGTTCGAAATACGAACCGTCTTACAGACTGTTGTTCCCATTGGTATTGAATCAAACGTAAGCATTTCGTTTGGATCAAGTTGGATAGCTGGGATGGCACCTACGCCAAATAAGTCTATGTACTGTGTGCCGTTGGTTGCATTGTTATAGAGTTCTGCGCGAGCAGGTAAACCACCGTCTTGTGTTGGTGCAAATGTGATCGACATCGTATCCGTATTACCGCCTGAAACAGGATATTGCGGAAAACGGCTAATCCTGTAATGTGCGGGGAATGAGCCAGTAATAGTTGACCATGGATAAATCACGAGTGTACCTTCACCAATGTTCTTGACCAAAAATGACTGCGTTAATGAATCACCAACTTGTGTACGGGTTTTCTTGAACATACGAGTAGCTGTGTTTACAGTGCCAATCGGGATAATTTGAATTGTCGGAGCAACAGCTTTACCCGATAATAAAATCGTCTGTATACCACTATCTACACCGTTCGAACTGATCGTCAGTGTTGCATTATGAGTACCATTAAGAGTCGGGGTGAAACGTACCACTAAGTTTGCTTGCTGCCCGGGGTTTAATGGTCCCGGAGTGCTGAATACCGAGAACTGCGATGCGCCGGGCCCGGTGATCGTCGTAGAAAGGATATTTAATACACCTTCAATGCCTACATGTCTAACAACTATGTTTCCTTGTCCAAATGCACCGGCACTTACAGTACCGAAGTCAACGATCTTCGGGCTTGTTGACATACGCACTTCAGGAATTTTCGTAAAGACGTATGACGAACCGAACGATACCGTTTTATCAATATTGATATTATCATTCACTACAGTGAAACTTGTTGATGCAGTAGGGGTAGGTGTAACACTCAAAAAGTCGGTGCCACTTTGTCCTAAGCCAACCGAACCGGTCTGATCTGGGCCTGCCTCGTTCGAATAATAATCCGCTATCCAACCACACTTAGGGACACCTTCCATCTTTTGATAAAAGAAAACGATATTCCCGTTCTCATGGAGCTGTGCTTGGAATGTACCGCGATTAGCACCATTGTACCGACCGCCGAAAAGAGCGACATACCCTAGCTCCATATCAGTCCACTCTGCAATGAACACTCTATTAGGAGCTATGCCGGTAGTACGATATCTAACTCGGCAATGAGGGCTACAGCCATAATTAATTTGAGCTCCGGTGAATTTTAATTCGTCCCAAAATGGTGCGACCAGTGGCACTCCAGTAGCCAATGAGTTTGAACTTGGATTACTTAAGGCACCGGCACCAAGTGTGATAACACCGGTAGAATAGACTCGAACTTGGGTATAGTTCGTGCCGTTGAATTTGAATGTAAAACCGAGGTTTAATATCCCAGATGTCTCGTACCCAAAATTATATCTATCATATTGATATTGAGTCTCCCAAAGGGGTGTCACACTTGACATATCATAGTAAGAGCCGCCACCTTGGGTGAGCTGATAGTACTTAAGTGCCGCCTTGGAATCGGTTGAAGAAAGACCAAGCGTCAAGCAAACTACGAGTGCAAGGATGGCACTCATTACCCGCTTTGCTGCGGAATTATGTTGTACAGAGGTTCTCATAACTTCTTTTTGTTGTTAAAATTGCAAATATTTAAACGTAAATATACGAAATAAATCTTTAAAGTCCAAATTTTACCTGAAAAATCAGTAAAATCGGCTCAAATCAATAGGGGCGACACCCCTCAAAGCCGAAATGTGACATTTTTCCGAAAAAAAGATGGGGAAAATTCCCACACATTAATCGTAAAAAATCAAAGAATATTTTGCTTCGAGAGTATCACCATAAAAACGCTTGAGACGCTTTAAAGTTACACCCTTTCAGGTAATTAATTGTTAACATCCTTAACAGACGGAGGTGCTTACAATTATATAATGACCGTTTGTCAGTCTCCATTGATAAAAAATAGAAAGAAACATGCCATTTTCCTCATTTTCTACATTACCTGATAGCGCAAGAATTTGGATATTTTCTTCAAATCGCGAGCTATCACCTGCTGAATCTGAGATGCTCATGGCTGAAGTGAGTTCTTTTTTACAAAGTTGGACAGCTCATAAGGTAGAAACCCATGCGTCAGCGGACCTTCGATACAACCGTTTCCTCATCATCGGAGCCGACGAAAACGTCGCTAAACCCGGCGGTTGTTCTATAGATGAAATGATGCGTCGAGTAAGGATCCTTGGTGAAACCTACGGGGTTGAATTTATCGGAACACCACGTGTGGACTATCGGGCACAAGACGGAAAGATCAGGTCAATCTCACGAAGCGAATTTCAAAAAATGGCAGAGAGCAAGGATGTTGTTCCAGAGACAATTGTCTTTGATAATACCATAACCACTATATCTGAACTGAGCGAAAAATGGGAGCTCTCCGCATCAAGGTCTTGGCATACCCGAGCATTCGACTTGCGTTAACCCAGTATTTTTATACTTATATTTGCGATGATTCAAAACGCATTTTTACTACAATGAAAAAATTATTAATAGTATTAACCATACTTTTTTTTGCAGGAAGTGCATCGTCACAAATTATACCGATTGGTTCGACGGTAGCACAAGTAACCGATTCACTAAAGACATGGAAACTTGAATACACTGAAGTAACAGCCGGCACCATGAGTCCGCGTACTACCGAGATCAATGTTCCGCTCGTAAATTACCTGAACACGAATTGGTCTATCGTGTATGAGTTCCAAAAGCCTGATACCTCGACACGAATTATGTACACTGCTTATAAAGTAACCAAGGCAGACTATGATTTTCTCCAAGGTGAGATCATGAAGACTCGCGGTGAGCCAAAGGGTGACCACCCTACCTCTGCTATTGGTAAATACTGGGTTGTTGACAACAAATTCCTCATAGCACTTTCGTTAGAAGGCGACAAGATCTATCTTGAGCACCGCGACTTAGACTTCGCTAATAAAAGTGAGTAATAGCTATTTAATAGTAATAAAAAAGCCGCGAAACATATCGCGGCTTTTTTATTTGAGCTTAGATTACAAACCTACTCTCGCAAATATCAGGTCAACATTTTTCATCGCAGCTTTCGGGTCGAATGCATGATCGAGTTGCTCTTTTGTAATGCGACCCGATATATCAGGATCTGCTTCAAGCAGTGAGCGGAATGTAACGTGCGGGTCTTTGCCCTCTGCCGCAAGCTCCCATACCTTCATCGCATTGTGCTGAACGATCGAATATGATTCCTCTCGTGAAAGTCCACCCTTGGCAAGCACTAACAACACCGGCTGCGAGAATACAAGACCACGAGTAAGCTCTAGGTTGCGAAGCATCGCTTCTGGATAAATGTACATCGTCTCGATCGTCTTTGTTAAGAGCGAGAGCATGTAGTCAAGCGTTATTGTTGCATCGGGTCCGATAACACGCTCGGTAGAAGAGTGGCTGATGTCGCGTTCATGCCAAAGAGCGACGTTCTCCATCGCAGTTTGTGCATAGCCGCGCAGAAGACGTGCAAGACCTGTTACGCGCTCCATAGTTATCGGGTTGCGTTTATGCGGCATCGCTGATGAGCCCTTCTGTCCCTTCGAGAAAAATTCTTCTGCCTCGCGAACTTCCGTGCGCTGTAAGTGCCGTATCTCAACAGCGATCTTTTCTAAACTTGCACCGACAAGTGCGATAGTTGTAAAAAACTCTGCATGACGATCACGCTGAATAATCTGCGTGGAAACAGGAGCAGGAGTGAGTCCGAGATTTTTACAGACAAACTCTTCAACACTTGGATCAATATGCTCGAATGTCCCGACGGCACCCGATATTTTCCCGACAGAGATGGTCTCAACTGCGCGAGCCATTCTATCACGAGCACGTTTTATCTCTGCATAAAACACTGCAAGCTTAAGTCCGAAGGTCATTGGCTCAGCATGAATGCCATGTGTTCTACCGATGCACGGTGTGTATTTGTGTTCTTTCGCACGTTTTTCGAGTGCGACTATGAGTGCATCAATAGCTTTCAAGAGTAGTTCGCCTGATTGTTTGCACTGAACGCTGAATGCTGTATCAACGACATCACTCGATGTCATGCCAAGGTGAATAAAACGCGAGTCAGCACCAACATATTCTGCTACATTGGTAAGGAAAGCAATAACATCGTGCTTCGTCGTCTCTTCGATCTCAAGCACTCGCTCGGTATCAAACTTTGCAAGCGAGCGGATACCCGCTATCGTACCCTTGGGGACTATGCCGAGTGTCTCCTGCTGTTGGGTGGCAAGGAGTTCTATTTCAAGCCAAATTGTGAATCGGTTCTCGTCTGTCCAGATGGCGCCCATCTCGGGGCGTGTGTAGCGTGCAATCATGTATGGATGTGTAAGAAAGGTCGTTAAACAACGGATATCATGTTAGGGTTTTGTACGAAAAACTTCATTGTTACTGTAACTCCACCCTTTCGTTTGTGTTTATTCTGTAGTTGTGATCACAAAATGAAAGACCTTATGAACCGTCGAGACTTCTTTTTACGACCGTTAACGCATTCATCTACAAACGCTTCGCGAAACTCTACCCCCCTCAATTTGGCGGGACTAGAGGACTACGCCGGAGCGTGGACGTATCCCGAGGCAGCCCACCTTTTGCGCCGGACAATGTTCGGAGCGAAGAAATCTGATGTAATGACAATACTTGCAAAGACGCCTTCGCAAGCAGTGGATATGCTTCTTGCTCCGCCACCGGCAAATACTCCAGTTGCACCAATTAACTATGTAGGCACTGGCGTGGGCGATGGGTGGACAACGGCGACCTTTGATTCTGCAAGAGAGAATACGCGGCTTGCGTTTCTGCAGTCATGGTTCTTTTCGGTGATGGTAAAGCAACCGCTCTCTATCAATGAAAAGATGGTGCTCTTCTGGATGAACCATTTTTCAACAGGGGCAGGTGCTGTCAAAGATGCACGCTACATCTTCAAACAGAATGAAATGCTTCGCGTGAATGCGCTCGGTAATTTCAGAACGCTTGTCAAGAACATAACACTTGACCCTGCGATGCTCCGTTATCTCAACGGCACATCGAACAAGAAGTCCGCGCCGAACGAGAACTATGCTCGTGAACTGCAAGAGCTATTTACGATTGGCAAAGGACCGGAAATCGCACCCGGCAACTATACCAACTATACTGAAGCAGACATTAAAGCTGCGGCGAAAGTATTAACGGGTTGGGAAGACGACCAACCAGCCATTAGTTACAAATTCAAAGATTCAGACCATAATACCGGCAACAAACAATTCTCTTCTGCTTATGGCAATACTGTCATTACAGGCAGAACAGGACAAACAGGAGCAACACAAGAGATAGATGACCTGATTGCGATGATACTGAATCAGCAAGCAACGGCAAAATATATCGTCAGTAAGATCTATCGTTGGTTCGTGAGCACAGAGATAAGCGAGTGGATAGATACGAACATCATCTCGCCGCTTGCAGATACGCTCCGACAGAATAACTTTGAAGTAAAGCCAGTAATGTCGCAACTCTTGAAGAGTGCACACTTCTTCGATCAGGCATTCCGCGGAGGAATGGTCAAGAGTCCATTCGATCTCGGTATCGGCATCTTTCGTTCACTTACGGTTGACGCATTCCATGATTATACAGATACGAATGGGAATGCGGTATCCGAAAAAGTAACATTTCTTCCTACAGAAAATAATATGTTCCACTGGTCATTGCGTCCATACCGCCGCACTATGGCGACCATGCAGCAAGACCTCTTCAATCCGCCGAACGTTGCCGGACTTCCTGCATACTATCAGATGCCGCAGCTTGACTATATATGGATAAATGCCGATACACTCCAAAAACGAATAAAGCTTATCGATGATTTTGTTGTCGTTGAATATACATGGGATGAAGAGTACGGGCATTACATTACAAATGTGATAGAGTATGCAAAGTTAACATCAACTCCATCGAATCCGACTACACTTATCAATGAGTGGATAGAGATGAACTTCCCATTTGCCCTTACACAGGCACAGAAAGCAGATGCCAGAGTGATCTTCTTAGGTTCGCTCACTGATGGCAACTGGACATCAATGTGGAATGACTATGTCGCTGCTCCGACAAACGAAACGAAGAGGGATGCAGTCGAGACGCGTTTACGTGCACTGCTTCGCCACTTGCTAGGGCTTGCCGAATATCAACTCATGTAATACTAAAAGGAAAACATAACAATGAAAAGACGTGATTTTATAAAAGCAAGTACAGCCGTTCTTCCTTTTGCGCTCGGCGGATTCCCGATACGTGCATTTGGCAAAAGCCCGATATTCGATGCACTTGTCCCGCAAGGAGCATGTGATGACCATGTGCTCGTGCTCATCCAGCTTGTTGGCGGTAATGACGGACTCAACACCGTTATCCCACTCGATCAGTACTCGGCATATACCAATGCTCGTTCGAACATCGCTGTTGCAGAAGCACAGGTATTAAAGCTTACAAATGAGACGGGACTTCATCCGCAGCTTACAGCACTGAAGAATCTTTACACTTCAGGAAAACTAAGCGTCGTGCAAAGTGTCGGATACCCAACGCCGAATTTCTCGCATTTCCGCTCAACAGATATTTGGCAGAGTGCATCAGACTATGATGTAGAAATATCTACCGGCTGGCTCGGAAGATTTTTGGAGAAAGAATATCCTGGCTTCCCTGTAGGATACCCGAACGTCTCAATGCCGCATCCGCTTGCTATACAAGTCGGCTCTGTCATCTCTCCTGCGCTCGAAGGAGTTGCAGCGAATATGGGAATGGCGTTTACCAATCCGACTACGTACTACAACATCGAGAAAGACCTCACGGGCGCACCCCCTGCTACACGCACTGGTAATTACATTGACTATGTCCGTGATGTCGGTGAACAGCTTGAGAACTTTGCAGTGCCGGTGAAGAATGCTGCCTTGAAGTTCACTGCAAAGTCTTCAAAGTGGCCATCGGTAAATCAGAATACACTTGCTGATCAGATGAAGATCGTCGCACAGCTCATCTCCGGTGGGTTGATGTCGAAAGTGTATATTGTTACCCTTGGCGGCTTTGATACTCACTCAAATCAGGTCGCAGGTGGCAATGGGCAACAATATTCTCACCCGCAGCTGCTCGGTTGGCTCTCTCAAGCAATTGATGCATTCCAAGACGAATTGAAGTTGCAGGCAGTTGAAGATAGAGTTGTTGGTATGACCTACTCCGAGTTCGGCCGCCGCATCAAGAGCAACGGCTCCGCCGGTACCGATCACGGCGCAGCCGCTCCGCTCTTCTTCTTCGGTAAAAATATCAATGCAGGTATCATTGGAGCAAATCCGACAATTCCATCGGGTGTCTCTTCAGAAGATAACATCCCAATGCTCTTCGACTTCCGCTCTGTCTATGCATCGATCATGAAGGACTGGTTCTGTGCAGATGAAGCGAAGATACGTGATGTGCTCTTCAAAGATTTCCAGATGATACCGATCATCAAGGGTTCAACTGCTTCGTCAGTCGGGCGTGAGAGTAGTGATAAACAGTCATCAATAGTGAATATGTATCCGAATCCGTTTAGCTCTTCAACGAACGTAACCGTCCGAAGCAACGGTGAGCATATTCATCTCTCGGTCTTCGATGCGATTGGCAAAGAAGTCGCTACACTTAGTGATAGAATTCTTTCTGAAGGTGAGTATAGGATTCCATTTGATGCCAACGGACTTGCAAGCGGCACATATTATGTACGTCTGCAATCGTCATCGCATATTGAGACAAAAGCAATCCTCTTGTCAAAGTAAAAAAAGAAGCGGGGCTCACTCAAAGTCGAGTCCCGCTTTCAGGTATGCTCTTTTTTAGACACAACACAGCATACTATAGACACTAATACAATCCTATTTTGTCAGGACAAGTTTCGTAAATGCAACATTGCCTCCTGCATTGAGCACAACTAAATATGCTCCGCTCAGGACATTTGTCGTGCTCCACTCAAAGCTGCTCACACCTGCCGATAGCTCACCCTGATAAAGCTCATTAACCATTCGACCCGTTAGGTCATAGACTCGAAGTTTTGCGTTTGCTCTCTCTGATGTATGGGTTGTGATCAAATATCCATTCACAGTTTTTGTAGTTGTGAGTGATGAAGTTACCACAGGAGTATTACGTTCTGACTGAACAGCACTCTTTACTTGCTCTATTTTAAAGTCCCATATACCTCTGCCATGTGTTCCAAAACGAACTGTCTTGATTTGTGGTACATACTCAACAGACCAGTACACATGGTCAGGCGCGGAGTATCCGGCCATATCATACCATTGATTCATCTCCCGCACATACATATACGGACCAATTTCTGTAGCAGCAAAAAGTAGATCACCGCTCGTAGTTGATGCCATCCCATAGATAAGTGTCTTCGGCAAACCGGAGTCACGAGCTACAAATGTCTTCCCATGATCGGTCGAATAGTAAACACCTGGGTTGGAGTAGCCACTACCCCCAATATATAGCTCTCCAAGTTTTGTCTCGGATGGTACAATAGATGAACCATAAAAATAATGTGCCCCGGGTGCTGCGAATGAATCTGTCTTTGACCAAGTAATACCACGGTCATCCGAATGAAAGAAGCGTCCGTCATTTGTCGTTACATACCAATGGTCGTTATTGATAGGTGAGATAGCAAGCGATGAAACACGCCGGTCATTATTACCACCGCTAAAATCAAACCCCATCCGCTCGGAAATAATAGAATCGCCCGGGGTTACGTATCGAAGCTTCCAGATGATAGAGCTATCGCCGCTTCCTGATGCAACATACGCAGTGCGGGGGTTAGCAGGGTCTGCAACGATGGGGGGTATCCACTGCCGATTACCCGGTTTAAATCCTCGTCCACGTTGATGGTCGCTGGTGCGTGCGGCAGGGTAGTACATTGAGAAGCCCGGATAGTTACACCACACACTTTTGCCGCTATCGCTTGAGGTGAGATGTCCGTAATCACCGCTGATAGTCTGCCTGAACCCGAGCGTACCTTCAGTACTGTCAATACCTTTCTGGAATCCTTGGTCTTGTGCCCCGCTATAGATGTGGTATGGCTTTTCGCTGGTAGAAGTAAGCACGTCATAATACTGACTTGTACCAATACTCTCCATCGTGATATTCTCTACATCCTCAAGACCATTTGATGACGTGTAGATACCACCGTCTGTCATTACTACGATATGCTCATTACCTACAGGGTCTTCAAATACTTGGATAGACGGAACATCGGCATGAAGTCTATATTTCGGGTTGCCGTAATAATCACCCCAGTGGCTATATTTTGTCCACTGTGAGCCACCATCAAAACTTCTATGAACATCCACACCTGCTATAAAAAGCGAATCGGGATTTGCATTGCTCACTGCCATGCTATTGTTCCAATCGAACGGTGAGCCGTCGTATAAACCTTGTTCTGCCCAGCTCAGACCATTATCGGTTGATACTTCAACGTATGAATTCCCATTGTACATATTGAAAAGGACTAAACGAAGCGAATCACCTCGTGTAGCTCCTCGCAAAGAAAAATAGGGGTTATTCCCACCGGTAACAGGCTTTATTGCAAGCAGATTTATTGTGCCATTAGGTAAGAGATTACCTATCGTATCGCTTTTAATTATATAAACCGGAGAGTTGTCCGTTCGAGAGCGCCATATATCACATTGATTTGTCGGAAATACACCCTTGAAAAGATTCTTGAATGTCTTCCCACCATCGACTGACATATACAGTGTACCAATCGAACGCCATGCCGAAGAATAATCCCACTCATGCCCAAGCACATGCACAGTATCACCATCGTTTGAAACTGTCGCTCTTCTGAAACCACCCCAACCTGCAGGCCCTTCCAAACCTTTTCCTGTATTCCATGTCTTACCATCATCATCCGAGTAGTATGAAGCAGCAGGACCGTTAGCAATAACAAGGATACGTTTGCCTCCAATAATAGGAATAAGTCGAATTAAGCGTACATCTCTAAAACGCCATCCGTCATTGAGGCATGTCCAACCTGACCCATCAAGACTTCCCTTCCAGATATTGCCGTAGGACGAAGCGGCATACATAAGCCCGCGCTCCCAATCAATATCGCAGGTATGCATACGCCCGGCGACATTATTCGAGCCGCGCTCGCTCCACTCACCAATGACACGCCCATCAGCTATCGTATCGTTGATAATTCCCTGTGGAGATTGTCCGCTTTTGCTACGCTGCATTCGTCGCTCTGCTTTGCTACGAGTTATTTCATTGTCAATAACGGAAGTATTGACGCCCGGCTCGGCGCGATGCATCCCGCGTATCCAAGCTTCGCGTTCGGATTTACGGTTCTTCTGTTCTTCGTTATGCAGCTCGTGCTTTGTTGTTTGTGCTGAAACAACAATGGGTAGTAATAAAAGTAAGTAGGGATAGATACGGCTCATAAAATACTATTTATTAGACAAAAGATAATCCCTGAATCATAGAAATGATTCAGGGATTATATGATGGGAGGAGCCACGGGTGTATTACTTTACTACTACTTGTCGAACTTCATTGATTGCCTCACCGCTTAATCGAACTTGATAGAGTCCTTTCGCTATTCCCGTAGTCAATAAACTCATTTCATTTTCTCCACTTTGGAATTCGGAGTCAATAAGTGATCTTACGACTCGTCCTTGCATATCATAGAGAGTAACGACAACTTGTGACTGTCTGTCAAGCGTGAATGAAATCGTTGAAGAACCTTCGGTCGGATTCGGATAGATAGAAACATCACTCCTCTTTGCTATCTCATAGGTATTTGCCAAGGCAGGTTCAGGCACCATCAGTATCGGTGCTTTGAACCACGGAGCTGCCGAAGCATCAGTGCGAAGGAAATCCATCCACAGATGTGCGATCTTTTCTCTGCCTGTTGTAAAGGTATGTAGGCCGTCTGGTTTGAAGTCCGTGCATTCCCATATAAGTCCGTCACTGCGTGGTGTCAAGCCATCAGCCCAAAGGTACGGACCCCATGCGATCATTGGCGACTTCGCTGATAGCCCGGCGTACGTGAGGTTCGTATCACCATTTATCTGATCCTCTATAAGCCATTTACATGCCCAGCCGTTATAGTAATCATGCGGAGCGCGCAAGCCAGCGCTTGGTGGATCATCCATATCAATGTACCCCGAATACGCTCTGCCTGACTGATAGCATATCTTAAGATTCGGGTACTTATCTTTGAGTATCTGCATGACGATCTTGTAGTCATTGCGTAGATCGTTCGGTGCTCCCGGAAAGCCGAGAGAGTCAGGCGTTGCATCTGCCTCTTTGAACCAGATTACTTGCACTTGACTCTCCGTTAGACCGGCAAGTTCAAGTTGATTCTTGACGTAATTCCAGTAAGTGGTCATTGGATCAATGAGTTTGTCAATCGTTTTTCCACCAGCGCCCCCATTGACGTACACGAGCTTTGGGTTCACATAAGGATATGCAGCCATTGAGTCAGCAAGCACCGGTGATTCCATAGCGATATTCGACCCGCCGATAGAAAGGAAGACAATCTTCCCGCTTGCAAGATTCTGTAGACCTGCCGTATCAAGCGGCTTTATCTTTTTTGCCTGCTTGATAAGTATGCTGTTGAATGATGCGGGGCGCGTGTTGCTTCCGCCTGGATAGAGTCCGCCTTGATAGCCGGAGAAGTACCCTGCGCCGAGATCAGTGATAGGTGTAAATCCTTGACTTGTGTTATCGCATTCTTGCGCAAAACTTGATGCTGCAAAGAGCGCGATGAAGATGTATGTTGTTATGATTTTCATAATACGTTTTGTAAAAAAATGATTGTGATAGTGTAGAGCTTACCACAAGTGAGAAGTTTAATGAGTAATGATTCATAATGGCAGCACACCAATTAGCGCACTTTTAGGAGCAACTTTCGAAGGTTTCAAAAAAATAATTTATTGCGGGATTTTGGATTGGGCAAAAATTTGTAGTATATTTGTAAGACGATGTGGGTACGTATTCCCGCATTAAGCAGCGTAACTGCTGTAGTTACAATTACTTAACCAACCTAATTAGCTCGAAACTGGCAAACTTGATACGGTAGTTTTAGAAGAAAGCCCTCTTTGGCACAAGAAAATGACCGCTTCTATTCTCGTTCTCGCGGTACTTTCTGATAGTAATAGCCACAATGGAGGGATAAAAAATGAAACCGTTCAATGTCTTAAAGCCGATGGAGTTTCGAAGCTTGTCAAACTTCTCATCATATACACCGCAACGTAAGAAGGTACTCTTCTTGACGTACCGCTTTCCGTATCCGCTATCGGGCGGAGATCGGCTCAAAAGCTACCACCTGCTTCGCCATCTATCAGAGATCGCTGATGTGGATCTTATCTCGATAGACGAATGGAATTCCGGACACGGCGAGAACCTTGAGCACATCAAACTTTTTGCAAAGAACGTAACCGTTGTACCGTTTAATCGCACTGCCGCATGGGCAAGAGTGCTCTTTACACTCCCGACACAAACACCTGTCGAGTACGGTTTCTACGATGTACCTGCAATGCAGAAAGCAGTTGATACTGCACTCGGCAGAAATCTCTACGACCTCATCGTCTGCTTTTTTGTCCGGACAGCGATCTACGTCAAAGACGTAAAAGGTACGCCAAAGCTTTTGGTTGCCGAAGACTCTCGCTTACTCATGCAAGAACGCTCGTCAGAGAATTTCTCGTTCACGGGCGAGTACTTCATCCGCAACAACGATGCAAAGAAGCTTCGCCGCTACGAACCCCAGATGTTTCGGCACTTTGACCTTGTGACCTTTGTTGCCAAGCCCGACCAAAATATGGTGCGTGCTCTTGACCCCGCTCTCAATACAGCCATACTCACAAATGGCATTGATATTCGTTCGTATCATTACAGTGAAGGTGGAAGAGAAGATGCTCTACTCTTTGCAGGTGTACTCTCAGTCTATCACAACAAACGGATGGCGCAGCGCATTATGCGAGATGTGTATCCAAAGGTAAATGCTATAGAGCCATGTTCGCTCTTGATCGTCGGGAAAAGCCCCGAGCACGACCTTATCGAGATGGCAAACGGCATTCGTGGTGTTGAGTTGCACGGTGATGTAGCCGATACAAAGTTATTTTATAAGAGTGCAAAGGTGTTCGTCCATCCACAAGATACAGGTGCGGGAATTCAGAATAAACTTCTTGAAGCATTGGCGCTCGGCTGTGCAGTCGTTACGACATCGGTCGGTGCTGCAGGTATTGAAGGACTCGTTGACGGAGTCAATTGTCTTGTGCGAAACACCGATGAAGACATGGCAGCGGCATGCGCGGAGCTTCTTCGTGATGAAGACAAACGTTTACGTCTTACCCGCGCAGGCAGAGCGCTTATCGAAGAGCGATATACATGGGATACGATATTCGACCAGTTCGATGATGTCATCGAATCACTGGCACCGGATTTTTTTCACACAAATGAATTGATGCAAGCAGCATAACTTGGTAGCTATGGCAGGACATATCGCCCAGAAAGAGACGAAGCATAGCTTCCGCTTCGCTCATTTCGCCGTGGATGTTCTGCTCCTGAATCTTGCTTTCCATCTCTCCTTTGTTATCCGTTTCGGCGTAACAATGTTCCATGCCGACCCAAGCACGCTGGATGTGCCCGGGTATGTCTATCCGCTCTTTGAAGGCATTATGACAATCGGCTGGGTAACACTTGCGCTTATCCTACGGCTCTATTCCTACTCAGGTGGAAAGAAAAAAGGCAAAGAAATATCTATTGTCCTGCGTTCGCTCGTGTTCTTGATAGGTATTGCACTTCTCTATATTGTTGCGCAAGGCGGGCTCATCTTCACATCACGACTCTTCTTATTGTACTTCTTCGGCATGAGTTCTCTCTTTCTTGTCGCAAGCCACATGATAAGCCCTTCAGGCAGCTTCTTCAAGCCCGAACAGAAAGATATACTTATCATTGGTGCTGGTAGAGCCGGAGAGCGCTTCTTGCATAATGTTGAAAGTGATAACTCACTCGGCTACCGAGTCATCGGCTTCTTGGATGATAATGGTGTTGACTCGAATGTCCGAGCGATGATTCTCGGTAAACTGGGTGATATAGAGAAGATAACAAATAAGCAGAACATTGACGAAGTTATCATTGCACTTCCCAAGACAAGTGAGACAGCATTAGCACAGCTTGTCCAGACTTGCGAGAATCAACTCATTAGAGTAAACGTCATACCGAACGACTATGCAGGCCTCGAAGGCAAGCGAGTCGTTGAGCAGGTTGGCGAGTTCTCTATCGTTCGTATGCGCGAAGCACCGCTTGACGAACCGGGCAATAAAGCACTTAAGCGTGCATTTGATGTGCTCTTCAGTCTGCTCGTAATGGTGTTTGTCTTCCCGATCGTCGTCTTTGTTTGTGGCTTGCTTATCAAGCTTAGCTCACGCGGACCGATATTCTTCAAGCAATTGCGTACGGGTGAAGACGGACATGACTTTACTTGTTTCAAATTTCGCACGATGCGGCATCAGCCGCGTGAACTATCGGATACGCTTCAAGCCACAACTGATGATCCACGTCTGACAGCAGTTGGAAGATTCTTGCGCCGTACGAACCTCGATGAATTGCCGCAGTTCTGGAATGTACTCAAAGGTGATATGTCTGTTGTTGGACCTCGCCCGCACATGCTCAAACATACTGAAGATTACAAACTCATTATCAATAACTATATGCTCCGCCATTTCGTCAAGCCAGGTGTAACGGGCTGGGCGCAAGTAAATGGTCTTCGCGGAGCGACCGATACTCCTGACAAAATGGATCAGCGCGTCAAGTATGATATCTTCTATATTGATAACTGGACGTTCACCTTTGACCTGTTTGTCATTTGGCGTACAATAATAACGATGTTACGCGGAGACAAGAACGCGTATTAATTGTTATCCTCTTAATGAATAAAGCTGTTTTCTTTGACCGCGACGGCGTTATCAATGCACGTACCGTTGGCGGCTACATCCGCAACTGGGAAAGATTCAAGATACTTCCGAACGTTGGCGAGACTTTGGTGAAGGTCAAGTCGCTCGGATACCTTGCCATTGTTATCACCAATCAACGGGGAGTTGGCGTTGGACTTATGTCTGAAGAAGACCTCACGAACATCCACCAAAAGATGCAAGCGCATTTGAAGGAGCATTTCGGAGTAGAGTTCGATGATATCTATGCCGCAATTGATGAAGACAAACTTGCTGTTCGCCGCAAGCCAAACCCCACGATGCTGCTTGAAGCAAAAGCGAAGTGGGGCATCGACATGGCGCACTCTTGGATGATAGGCGATACGCTTACGGACATCGAAGCGGGTAACCATGCTGGAGTCAAAACTGCTTTTCTTGTAAATCCTGACGAAAATCCGCCGAAGGATGCAACAATTCTTCTTGAAAATGTTTTGGATATAACGGATTACCTTTAGCCCCCTCTCATCACGCTAACCAAAGCCAGTTTTGAGCGACTTGAGAGCAGCCCTCTGTACATGCATCGTTGTTTTTCTTGCAGCAGTCACGTACTGCCAACCGCTCACGCGCTCCAAGTATTTTGCCCCTAGTTCAGAACTTCAGACGACAACTAAACTCGAAGAATTTCGCATCGCGCCATTCTATCTGCAAACTCTTAGAGATGATGATAGGAAAGCCAACGAGACGGTATTTGGTTATCTGACGCATATTCGCTCGCTCCGCTGGTTTGAGTATGGCAGCTTGCAGTATGCTATGAACTCACTTCGAGCAATGCGAGATGAACCCGGTTACCATCCGAACAAATACCTCGCTGACCTCTTAGCAGCTCTTGAGTTGCTATCCTCAAGCGAGAACAACAGAACCCGAGCACACGAGATACTTGAGGGTATTCCCGAAGATGCCTTTCCTACACAAGCATACTTACTTGATGAGAGGAACTACCGCTTGGCAGAGTGCTACATGCTTGAGCGCAAGAATATGCTCGGAAAGCAGTACTTTGCGAAGGTCATTGCTTCGCATACATCTGCGCTTTCCTATCTTGCGCGTATTCACCAAAGTGAGCTATATGAAAAAACCGGCGAGCGCGAGTTAGCGATACTAGAACTTGATACGGTGGCTGCGTCCGCTCAGAATACACCATTTGCATATGAAGCGTCTATCAAGCGACTTTCGCTTCTGCTTCTATCTGATAAAAACTTAGAGACCGCAAAAGAAATAGAACGTTCTGAAAGACTAAGTGCGAAGATTAATAAAGATTCGCTTGGTCATCACTCTGAATTTAGTAATTGGCTCCGAGGCAAACGAGAAAACGATGTCCGAATATTCTCTAAACCTTATAGTGACAAAAATGTAACGGATACGATTGTCGGACAGTATGTAACATCGCTCAGCGGCGCGACGAGAACACTGCTCAAAGGCATATATTTTGCAAAGATAGGTCAGAGAGATAGCGCTCTTTCTCTTTACGATGAAGCTCTTCGGCTGTCACTTCGCTCAAAGGATAGCTCATTAGAAGCAAGGGATGAGCGCGAGTTCATTCGCTACGTATCGCGCTACGAAAGGGCTTGGACACTCTATGAGAGCAAACGATTTGATGAAGCAGCGCTGGAATTCAGCTCCCTTGCGAGTGAATCGGGCAGCACAACGAGTAAACAAGGAAGTCAACTGTCCTCCCTTCGTGAGCAAGGACGTTATGGTGATAATTTCTTTGAAGAATTTGAGGGCAATGCCTCGCAGATGTTATCAGCATCCGAAGGAAGCGAATCTCATTTTTACTATCGTGATATACCAGAGCGCTCACGATATTTTAGTGCGATAGCACTTAGCAAAGCCGGAAATGATGATGAAGCGCGCTCGATGCTCACTACGCTTTCACAAGATAAGACTGCACTCTACTCCGATAAAGCATCCTATCATCTTGCACTTATTGAATTCAGAAGCGGAAGAACGTACCAAGCCGAAGCACTTCTCAAACCGCTTGCGATGAAGCGTACACAAACGGGTGTCTATTCATCATTACTCTTAGGCGATCTGATGTATCGCCGCGCAAGCTATGGTAGGGCATACGAACTCATGAACTTTGCACTTGAGAATATACCGCCTTCTGATAGTGCTCTTAAGCCATACACTCATTTGATACGAGGGTTATCAGGGATACCTCTCGGACTCTGGGATAAATCATCGCAAGACCTTGAGATGTATATTCGTGATGCAAATGCAACAGGGAATAATGCGGCTATCGAAGAAGCTCTCTTCCAGTACGGTTGGGCATGTCTGCGCTCGGATAGCACACGCAATGCTGCTTCTTGTTTTCAAACCATTATTGAAAAGTATCCGCTCTCCGACCGTGCAATAGACGCGCAATACGGCTACGCATGGTCGCTCTTTAAAGAAAGTAAGTATCAGCAAGCGGAGAAAGAATTTTATAAGATACTTGAGAAGGATACGATCTCGCGTTATGCGTATGACCTTCTCTCTCGCGTCGGTGATGGACGCTATGCACAAGGAGAGTATCAGAAAGCACTCAAGATATACAACCTTGCTGTTGATAGACCTACATTTGACAGATACCTCGTTACACGAGCAATGTTCCAGCTTGGTCTTGCTCGTATGCGCTCGGATAGTGCGCGGTCGGCAATGAATGCGTTCAACTATATCATTACAAAGCAGCAGCAGTCCGATCTTGTTGACCGTTCATACTATAATTATGCGATCGCTGCATACGCCATTATTCAAAATGAGAAAGCAGAATGGGCTATCGGTGAACTCTTAAAACAATTTTCTAACTCACCATACGCATCGAAAGGATTGTATCTATCTGCAACGCAAGCCGAGCGACGTGGTGATAACAACAAGGCACTTACATCATACAAGCGTTTTCTCAAAGAGTATCCGAATGCCGATGAATTCCGTGATGCGCTTTTCAGCACGCTTGACCTCCTAACAGAAAATAAGAAAGAATCAGATGCTGTTGCACTTGCATCAGAGTATCTTCGCGATGACACGCTGAATAAACGCACTTATACTCCCG
This sequence comes from Kapaibacterium sp. (SeqCode), assembly GCA_046590205.1. Taxonomy (GTDB): domain Bacteria; phylum Bacteroidota; class Ignavibacteria; order Palsa-1295; family Palsa-1295; genus DATDEW01. Next base: position 19,501 of record JBKJTT010000091.1, on the reverse strand, counting down.
AATTGCTTATCAAAAAAGGTCAGATAGAATCGCAGGCGAAGAAGTATGATAATGCGGTGGCAACATTTCAGTCGTTCAAACTCAGATTTGGCAGCCATCCTCTTTTACCGTTCTCCTATTACTACACAGGTAGAACATACTCGAAGCGTGGTTCGGATGATATGGCGAAAGCGACATACCAAGAGGTCATCGACTCCTTCTCTACATCTGATGCAGCATCGTTCGCACTGCTTGAACTTGCAAGAAATGAACGAGAAAGCAATAACTACACACAAGCAGCAAATTATTATAACCGTGCGTTTGATTATCAGTACTTCTCTGCTGATGCCGCACCACAAGCGATGTTCGAGTACGGGCAGTTCTGTCTTAACGAGTTAAAGAATGAAGATTCGGCAATAACTGTCTTTGACGAGCTGACGAAACGCTACTTGATAGAAACATCAGTCGGAGGTAAAGCTCAAATAGAAATCGCTGGCATACTATTAGATAATGGTAAAGAGGGCGAAGCTATCACTCGATTAGATAAGCTCGCCATCGCGCGTAAAGGTGACCCGATGGCAAGCGAAGTATATCTCAAGCTTGCAGGTATTTATCGCCGCAGTGGTGCAAGCAGAAAAGCTCTTGTGGCATATGACAATGCACGCGAGGAAACATCGCGAACACCTGAACAATTTGGCAGATCTCTTGTCGGCTCTGCGGAAATGCTTTTGGCAACAGGTGATAAACGCAAAGCAAAAACATTATTACGCTCAACTATTGATAATAAAGGAGTGCCAAGAGAGTATCGCATAAAGGCAAGCTCGCTCTGGGATTCACTTCAGCCAAAGAAGAAAAAGAAAACACCTAAAAAACGCTGATACACTTCATATCATATATTGCTGTTCTTGTTCTGCTCTCTACGCTAAGTGCATCGGCACAGCTTACGCAACCTGCGAAGCAGTTGCCTCCATCGCTCTTGCGTGAGCTGCGTTTACGCAAAGGAATCGCCCCGCGCATTGTCAGCTTTGCCGATACGATAAAAGCGAAATCAATTCTCTCAAGGAGCTTCCGCGATAGCGTCGGCACAGAACTTGATTCTGCAAAAGTTAGTGATTCCGTTCTCGTGATGATAGATTCTGCCGTTTCACTTTCACAGAAAGAGCTACTCGACTCAATGCTTGCAGAGTTACCGGAGTATCGTAAAACTCCAAGCGGCGGAGCATTTAGTTATCCTTCATCTATCCTCGTCGAGACGAATGCGAAGGTCGTACCGTTCGACTCAACGCTCATCGCCAAGATGGAGCCAGTTATAAAAGAGCCGACGCCATACATTGATGGCTTCCCGACGACTCCGCCTCTTCGTTTACGTAACGAGCCACGCATCTTCTTTGAAGCGGGTGTCGGCTATCCGACCGTACCATTCGGCACGATAGAAGGAAAGCTCGTTTCATCTCCCGCCACATCTATCACCGCTGGCGGTGGATTCCATAACAATATGGGCACAGTAAATGCTATAAAGAACACATGGGATGTCGGAGCGAATGCGAAGCACATCTTCATGCTTGATTCACTTGCCGTAGATGCACGACAACCACAATTAGATTTCAACATCAACTACGCATCCCGCGATAGAAGTGTAAGAATGGATACAACTACTCCAAGAGTTACACAAAACTATCTTACTTCGTCGCTTGGGTTTGAGCTTGGGGAGATACAAGCCCTGTACTTAGATGCTGGTCTTTCTTTTAGTAGCTACGCTGATAATCTATCAAAAAAAGCATCTGAATCCTCTTTTGAAATATTTGTGAATGAGGTTCAAAATTTCTTCAAGGATACTTCCGCTCGTATTGAGTTAAATGCAAAAGCTGGCTTTTACTCATCGGGGGCAGGAAGTGATAGCGTAACAAATGACATGGATCTATTTTACCTGAACAACTATTATCATTCACTCTCAAACTCCCCATTTGAATGGAAGGCTGGTTTCACTATCATCTTTACTCGCTACCAGACTTTACAACAAGATCCCAAATATGCTTTACCCTATATTGAAATAAAGAAACAATTCTCAAATAATTTACTGCTGGGGTTTAGCTATGACCCAAAAGTTTTCTATAATGGACTAGCACATCAAAGTAAAATTAATCCATTTTACAGTCCTGGCATCTATAACATCCCAAAAAATGGTGCATATACATCTCTCACTGTAGATAATATGAACTTCGCACTCTTTGCTGAACAATACCTTTCTGCTGATGACTACCTTCGTTGTACTGCCAGATATATTACTCGCTATGACGATATAGTATTTCGTTTAGATAGTGCTTTACGCTTTTACACTGAAGTTGCCGCTACGCGTCACTTCGTGGTTGAACTTGGGGGAAATGTTAAGCTATTTACATCGGACAAGCTAGCCACTACAGTTACATTCGCATCAACAGTATCAATGGATGACGAGAAGCAACTTCCCTTCGTCCCGCAGTTAAGCATTCAAAGCTCATATACGTTTGCATCATTATCAAAAGTGCTTATGCCGAAAGTTGAATTCACCTATCTTGGCAGGACGGAGCGCTCGATAGCACTCATAAATGCAGAAGCAAACTATGCACTCTCTGAGCGAGTATCACTCAAACTGCGTCTTGAAAATATCTTGGGCAGCGCGAATGATTTCTGGAGTGGATACAATGAATATCCGCGTGCCATCAAGGTATCCATCCGAGCAGCGTTCTAAATCTGTAATTCTCTCGCCGAAATGTGTGTTGTTTTCGGCTGTTCATTTATCTTCGTAACCCGTGAAAAACTTCTTTATTATTGCTCTCCTTTGTTCGGCGACTCTTTCGTTCGCGCAGCCCATTATCCATACCCATACGCATCTCGATGAGCCGGATGATGCGCCATACGAGCATGTATTAAATATCGAGCGCGAAAAGGTCGAGGTATCTTTTGATCCGAAACAAGGTCTTGTAAAAGGCAAGGTTACACATTACTTTGTTGTCTTACGCGAGAATGTGGATTCGATCTACTTCAATGCGGTCAAGATTCGCATCAAGGAAACGCGTCTCGGCGGCAAGCCGGTTCGGTTTGTCTCTGATGATAAAAGTGTTACCGTCTATCCTGATAAGGCAATGAAATGGGATTCAAGAGATTCCATCTCGTTCACCTATGAATGTAACCCACGCCGAGGTATTTACTTCATCGGCTGGAATGACCCAAAGAATCTTTCCCGCAAACAGATCTGGACACAAGGACAAGGCATTGATAACCGCCACTGGATACCGAGCTACGATGAGTACAACGATAAGATGATAACCGAAACGGTCACGACATTCGATAAAGAATATGAAGTGCTCTCGAACGGAACGAAGGTAAGTGCAAAAGATAATGGTGACGGTACGAAGACATGGCATTACAAAATGTCGCACCCGCATTCACCGTATCTCTTGATGCTCGGTATCGGGAAGTATGAAATAGATCATCGGAAAACAAAGGCTGGTGTGCCCGTTCACCTCTACTACTACCCTGAATTCCCCGAGCGTATGGTGCCGACATACCTTTACTCGACAGAGTGTATAGATTTTCTTGCTGACTGGACGGGCATCCCGTATCCGTGGGAGTCGTATTCGCAGATCATGGTGCAGGACTTCATTTACGGAGCAATGGAGAACACAACGGCTACGGTCTTTGGTGATTTCTTCAACGTAGATAAGCGCGGCTTTTTGGATAGAAACTATATCGGTGTCAATGTTCACGAGCTTGCTCATCAATGGTTCGGCGATCTTGTAACGATACGTACCGGAAAGGATAACTGGCTGCAAGAAAGCTATGCCACATTCTTCCCAAAACTTTTTACTCGTGATTTCTTCGGGCAGGATGCTTATGAGTGGAATCGCAGAGGCGAACAGAACGGACTTCTCGGAGCGAACGACGGCGACCGCTACCCGATCGTACATCCGAAAATGGGCACGGCACGTGTCTATGGCGGCGGTTCAGCTGTGCTTGATATGATGTGTTATACATTTGGTGAGGATGCGATGAAACGTGTCATCAATCACTACCTCAAAGGGCACATGTATAAGAACGTCGAGACGAACGATCTCTATCGGTCATTCCAAGATACACTCGGGCTTTCACCTGATTGGTTTTTCGACCAGTGGCTCTATCGCGGCGGATACCCCGTCTATAACGTTAAGTATCAAGATGCAAGCGTTGAGGGAAAGCGCATGACGCAAGTCACGGTATCACAAGTTCACCACACCGATGACCTTACAAAGCTTTTTAAGATGCCGATTGTCTTTGATGTGTACTATACGGATGGGTCAAAGACAAGTACTCGGCAGATGGTCGAGAAGCAGACAGAAACGGTAAACATCCCGAATTCGTCAAATAAACAAATTGCCTTCGTTCTTTTTGATCCGGCTTCAAACATCGTCAAGAAAGTTAACTTTAAGAAAAGTTTTACAGAGCTGAAGGCACAAGCACTCGGCGCGAAGAACATGATAGATAGATACGATGCTATCGTTGCGCTTAAGAGTGATTCAACGAGTGTAAGTGCAAAACGCGATCTGCTTATTCAGCTTTTTAATAAGGAAAGCTATCAGGCAACTCGCGGTGAGATCATCTCGCAGTTATCGCAAGACCCCTCAAGCGAAGCACGAGCCGTCATTCGCCGCGCTATCAAAGACTCTTCTATTGAGGTTCGTAATGCTACGATCAACGCATATCGTTTCATCCCGAAAGACCTTGAACCTGATATGCGCGTTCTGCTCAATGACTCGTCGTATAATATGATAGTCACGTCACTCGATAAAATGTCAGAAAGCTTCCCAGAGAACAAGACAACCTATCTCGAGATGACAAAGAATGAAGTAGGGGCCTCAAAGAAATGCCGCATCAAGTGGCTTGAGATCAAGGCAGGCATGGGTGATAAAGAAGCAATCAAAGAGCTTAATGAGTATGCAAGCATCTCCTATGAATTCGGTACGCGCAACAATGCGATCGCATCGCTACAAAAGCTGAATCATCTGGATAGCGATGGGCTTGCAAATCTTGTTGATGCTTACTTAAGCACGAACAACCGCCTCGCCGGCAATGCATACACTGCGCTCAATACATTTTACGGACAACTGCCGTACCGCGATATGATGATGGCTTACTACAAGTCTAAAACATGGGAGCCGTCGCAGAAAGAGATCTTGCAGAATGTATTTAAATAGAGATGTGAATCATCTATGACATACCTGATATAATGAAAAAACTTTTGCTTTTTGCTTGTGCACTCCTCCTTTCATCCTGTGCGAAGTACATGGATGACAAACCGGGTACGGCTGACTCTGCAGCTATTGCTGATAGTCTTTTGATGCTCCAGCGTGGCGTACTCACGAAAGAACGTCTTACAGGTATTTGGGTTCGTCCGATTGCTACCCAGCCCGGCGATGAGGGCTATCATCTCTACGGGGATGGTAAGTTGAAGTTGATCAATATGTATTCGATGATAGGAGATACCTGGGAGCTACGCGGGGATACGCTCATGCTTTTTGCACATACAGAGCGTCATCTAACACCGATACCTATCATTTACCGGATCTACTCGCTCTCTGATTCGATACTTCAACTCGTACCAGAAAATTCAGCACCAAACTACACCGAGTCGTTCCATCGTAAGAACTTCACTATGCCCGAGCGGTTCGCGACTACCTTTACAGAGGAGTTTCGCGGCAAGCTCAAGCCGAGCCAGACCACGACACATTCATTCGAAGTAAAGATGATCTTTGATGGGGCAGTAAAGCTCGAAAGTCCCGATAAAAATGCAGTTTTCACACTTGAAAAAGGGGGTTTGACCTTGACTGAAGCACCCGTCAGCAGTTTTATGGGCAGTTTCCCTCCGGGAAAATACTCAGTTAAAGTGATAATGTCCAAGGCGAAACAAGTCGCTTCTGATGGCTCAGACTATGTCATCCGTGTATTCGAGGAGGATGTCCAAAAATAATTTTTCATTTTCCGTGCAACATTTTGGCTTTTCGCGTGTCCTATATATGACCGGATATGCAAAAATGAGCAATTTTTCGTAACCGGATTCTCCAAAAATGTCGTATTTTCCGATATTCGAGGATAGGCACCAATGAAGAAATTAGGTATCATAGCTGTATGTGTGTTCTGCTTAACTGCCGGAAGCGTTTTCGGACAGAATGGCTCTATCTTTGAGATAGAAGAACTCGATTCGCTCAAAGCACTTAAGCATGGTCTATGGGATGATGGCATTGACGGTTCTTATTTCGGCGGGAAGTTAGAGTTTCCAGATCTGTATCAACATGCGATACCGGATTCATTGTTAAAATTCTATAAGCCCGATTTGAATGCTTTACCGTTTAATCGGCAGCCAGAATCTAACAATTGGTGGAAGGGTGATGATAAGCCAGGGTACCCAGTGCCTGAAAGTCCGCACCCGAGATATTATGATCGAGGCGTACCTTATTATGATAGGATGCCGAGTCAGCCAAATAATAGAAGAAGTGTCCCCGTCCCCGGCTTTCCGGGATGGAAAGTACAAGAAATAATGATGAAGTCAGAAAGGTCGTAGTAATGAAAAAGCTTCAGTACATACTATGGATATGTTGCGTTGTCTTCGCATACTGTGAAGCAAATGCTTGCATTGAGCCATCGAAGAAAGCAACTGCAAAAGTTGCTGATGATGATTGTTTGGTCTATGAGTACTTCCAGCCCGCAAAGGCAAGTGCGAAGAAAAAGGCGGAGCGCCCAATATCCGAGATTGCTGATAGCATCTTAACCGTCGCGAAAGAGAGTTTTGAACATGTAAATAACGGCGCAACGAATTCGACTTATGAGCACGTGTCAGTTGATGCCGTAAATGAACTTGGCGATTACCAACCTAAGGCGAATGCTATTGTCCGCCGCACAAAGATGTGGGCTGATTCGATCTGTAACCTCTTCCGCCGAGGTACCTACAAGAGCCAAGAACTTGACTCTCTTCCGAGGTAAGTACAATTGGCATGATGGTTTTTGTTTAAGGGACGGAGAGTGAACTCTCTGTCCCTTTTTCTTTTTGTATGGGGAGTAAACTATTTACGAAAATGCAGAAGGAAATTTCCCTCAATATTGAGACAGCCGAAACAGGCAAGATCTACACTTTTCAGGGTATCGAGCCGGATATTCATCCGTCATGCTTCCTTGCCGGCGGCAGCCACGTCATCGGCAATGTAACGCTTGAAGAAAATGTCAGCGTGTGGTTCAATGTTGTTATCAGAGGCGATGTCGAGCGCATCGTTATTAAGAAGAACTCGAACATTCAGGATAACGCTACGATACACGTTACGCACTTCAAGAATCCGACGCTAATAGGTGAGAACGTTACTATCGGTCATGGCGCTGTTATTCATGGCTGCACGATAGGCGACGGAGCACTCGTCGGTATGAATGCAGTCGTTCTTGATAGAGCTGTTGTCGGGAAGGGGTCGCTAATTGCAGCTGGATCAGTTGTGACGCCAAATACAATTATACCAGATGGTGTCCTTGCCGCAGGTATCCCTGCAAAGGTTATTCGTTCATTGACAGAGCGTGATGCCAAGATGGTAGCGCAAGGCGCAGAGAACTATGTTATGTACGTTCAGCATTTCCGTGGTGAGCTTGAGGATAAGGATTGGTACGTCGGTGAGTTTGCCGGAGAATAAAATGATGAAAAGCTACCGAGTCATAATCGTTTTTATCATTTTCATTTTTGCTTCGTCTGCCGTAGCCCAGTCGAAGTATCCGTCGTTACTCTGGAGAGTAACTTCAAAAGATGTAAGCAAGCCGTCGTATCTTTATGGGACGATGCACTCCTTTGATAAACGAGTATTTCGGTTTACGGATACAGCAGAAAAATATATCAAGGAAGTAGACATTTTTGCCTCAGAAATAGAACTTGATTTCAGTAAGCTTGATATGTTTACAAAGCTGCTGCCATATATCATGTTTGGTGGTGATACAACCATCAAGACGTTACTTGATTCAGGAAGGTATGCAACGCTTGATAAATATTTCGCTGACTCTGTCGGTTTGCCTTTGGCATTTCTTGCGAAGATTAAACCCTTCTATCTGATGGCGCTGCTTTCGCAAGGTGAGATGACACAAGATAGCGGTACATTTCTCGATAGTCATCTTTCAAATAAAGCCAAAGAGTTCGGGAAAGAAGTCACTGGACTTGAAACGGTTGATGAGCAATTACAGGCAGTCAACGGGATACCGCTTAAAGAGCAAATGCACATGCTCGAAGAAGCGATAGACTCGCTCTACGTCCCATCTGTGAGCGATGCCGATGAAATGACGAGTCTCTATGAGCTTGCTGATTTGGAGGCTCTCTATACGTTCTTTCAAAAGGAAGAAACATCCGGAGAATTTAACGAATCGCTCATCACGATTCGCAATATACGCATGGCTGATAGATTTGAAGACTATCTCAAAAAAGGACAACGTCTTTTTGCCGCTGTCGGTGCTTTACATTTGCCTGGTGAGGGCGGTGTTATCGAGTTGCTTCGAGCTAAAGGATTTTCTGTTACACCAATACTACTTACTCAATAACTCATAATGCTAAATTGGATATGGATGGGCTTGATAGCTATCGCCGTCTTTGTCGCCGTTGGGCGCGACATTGGCGAGCTATCAAATGACCGCTTCCGAAACGGTCAACAACTTACGTTTGCTGTTGCCGATGCAAAAACGACAAGCCCCGACCATGAGTCACTAATCATTATAACAACCAAAAGTGAACTCGTTCGCTATTATGGCGAAGAAGAAATGAAGTCAGTGAAAGCTGATACACTTTCTTTTCCTATCGAGACAGTTGTAAAAAGTGACGCACTTGGTAGCTTCGTTGGTACAGCTAATCTATCGGTAGGTGATGCGGCTCCCGCTTTATGGAAAGATATGGCTGCTGTACTCGGAGATGGGAAGAAGATAACAGGCAAAGTAAGTTACACTAAAGGTGATTCTCTAACAAAAGGAGTTTTGGCATTTACGCCAGACCCCGTGCGTTTTCGTATTCTCGCAAAGGTAGGTACCGACGGTATCATTAAGATGGCTGAAACATCGGTAACGCTTGCAATAGGACTTATAGGTATCATGGCATTTTGGCTTGGGATGATGAAGATAGCTGAAGCTGCCGGACTTGTTACGATACTTGCCAAACTTGCAAAGCCGCTTATGGTACGCCTCTTCCCGGATGTGCCTCCCGAACATCCTGCAATGGGAGCAATGCTTTCAAATATGGCAGCAAATTTTCTTGGATTATCTAACGCTGCTACACCGCTCGGACTTAAGGCAATGGAGGAGTTGAATAAGCTTAATCCAAATCCCGGAATCGCAACGAATGCAATGTGCACATTCCTGACAATCAACACAAGCGCCATCACACTTGTACCTACGACAGTGATTGCCATCAGGGCATCGCTCGGGTCAAGTAATCCGACAGATATTTTGCTGCCGACATTTCTTGCCGCAGTGATTGCAATGACCTGTGCCGTGATATTTAACAGATCTATCCAACGATTTTTCCCTGTACGATAATGATAGAATACATAAAAGCATTATCTATACTGGCTGTCCCGGCTCTCATCCTCATCATTCTCTTCTTAGGAGTATGGAAAAGAGTGAAGGTATATGAGCAGTTCGTTGAAGGCGCGAAGGAAGGGTTCACAACTTCGGTACGTATCATCCCATATCTTGTAGCGATGCTCTGTGCTATTGGTATGTTCCGTGCAAGCGGCGCGATGGATTTTCTGACCGATATGGTTTCGCCTCTAACAAGTTTGATAGGAATGCCGAGCGAAGTATTTCCAATGTCGATAATTCGTAGTCTTTCGGGTTCAGGTTCACTCGGTATAATGACAGACCTTGCAAAGACGCACGGTCCTGATTCGCTCATCGGTCGTATAGCCGCAGTGATAATGGGCAGCAACGAAACGACGTTCTACGTGCTTGCTGTGTATTTCGGCTCGGTTGGTATCAATCGTGTTCGTCACGCACCACTTTCAGGTATCTTTGCTGATATAGTGAGTGTTATCGTAAGTGTACTACTTGTCAGAGCGATATTCGTATGATCAAAAGAACCCTACATATTGCCCTTCTTATAGTGCTTCTCTGCAGTACCTCGTTTGCTCAACAAGAGAATGCAAACGACAAAGAACAAGCTGCACCAACTACTGACCCTAATACCCAATACAACGGTGTAGGAGGCAGTATCGGGGCGTCTATCTTCAAAGGAAAACCATACCTCTTGATAGGTTTTGCACCACAATTTGAGATCGGTAATTGGGGTGTTGGAATAGACGGAGTAATACGCTTGGGAAGCGACCTATCATTACGTAAAGAGGATTTCGATGAAGTCTATGATATTGCGCGGTTCTTAAACTACATTCGCTACGGAAAGCCGTATGAAGATATTTACCTGCGCGTGGGCGGGATTCGCAATGCAACCATCGGGCATGGTTCGATCGTCGATAATTATTCAAACAATTCTTCGTATGATAATCGCCGTATTGGCGGTGCTGTCCGTTTTGATGCAGGTTTTCTTGGAGTTGAAGGATTATTGAGCGATGTCTTTGCTCGTGGTTTTTATGCCGCACGCGGATTCACACGCCCGTTTCATCTTGTCCCCGGGCTTGCGGGCACATGGTTCTTTAGGAATATGGAGTTTGGTGCTACAGGTTCGTTCGATTTTGACCCCGATGCAGTTCGTATTATCCCAAACCGTCCACCCTATGTCTTGAACATTAAAGATACTGTAGATGGTGAAGAGATCGATTCGCTCTATGTGGTTAGAGATTCTCTGACTATTGGCTCTCCTCTGAATATGTATGGGATTGATGCTTCCCTTATGATCTGGCAAGATAGAAATGCCGAAGGTCGGCTGTATGCTGATTATGTAAAGATCATTGATTTTAATGAAGGATTTATTTTTGGGGCGCGTGCAAGTTTCTATACTGACTCACATACGTTTTGGGATGTACGATTAGAGCGGCAGCTGTTCAAGAACCATTTCTTACCGAATTATTATAACTCATTCTATGAACGTGATAAGTATAACGACGATGTAAGTTCACTTGATTATATCACCAAGGCAACACGATTATCTGATACAACTACCGGCGATGGGAACGGCTCAAGGTTGGGGTTCTTTGCAAGGTTTGACCGAGACCTTGAGGTTTCTCTTATGTATGCCCATCTCGATAATCTTCCACGAGCTGATCTGATGGAGATAACTCTGACATTTCCGGAATTATGGTGGAAGTTCTTTGGCTCGGTTAGCTATATGCGAAGAAACATTGGTGGAATATCTGACCTTCTGAAGTTCGATGATAATACGATAGCTGGTGCAAGGCTAAGCGTAGCCCCATTCCCATTCATTGTCTTGAGCGCTATTGGACGATGGACGTTTGCACGAGACCCGGAAACAGGACGAACTCAAACACAAGGCATTATTGAGCCAAAAGTCACCTTTATTGCACGGTTTTAGAATGAATCTCCGCGAAGCTTGCGGGCGCGTTTTCGAGCTTCGGTTAAATGTGGTGACTTATCATATCGCTCTAAAAATTCTTCATACATCTTCTGTGCCCGCGGCCTGTCTTTCATATCTTGCTCAACGATCTCAGCCGCACGGAATCCCGCCTTATCAGCAAGAGGACTTGCAGTCATCTTATCCTGCATCGTCTCAAGAAGTGCAACGCCGTCCTGTATTTTTCCAAGTTTAACAAGTAGGTCAGCAGAGCGGATAGTTGCGTCGTCAGTGACGAGTGCGTTCGGAGAGCTTTCGCGGATCGATTCTAATGCAGAGAGTGCTGCGCGGTAATCGCGAGCAAGAACAGCAAGGTCAGCACGCGCATAGAGTTTAAGTGCGGCATTATTGCCTTCTTCCTGATTCTCTTCGATGAACGTCCGAAGCGCAATGGCATCATTTGCATAGTCACTGGCGGCGTCACTTGCTACGACTGTTAGGATAGAGAATGAAGAATCAAAGTTGCCGTTATAGTATTCGATGCGCCCACGTTCGTATATGATACGATTTGTAATATCAACATCTTCGGGGCGTGAGCGCTGTGCTAAAAGCTTTTCTACATTGCCAAGATTATCTCCCGCCCCGGCAAGATCACTTTTAGCAAGAGCGATTTCTTCCAGAGCAAAGAATGCTTCGCGCGTTAGTTCGCTTGTACCGGTTGAGCGTGCTATCATTTTTGTGTAGATACGATGAGCACGCTCTAAATCAAAAAGTGTTTTGAATGCCAAATCACCGGCGCGTTGATATGCTTCAAGCGAAAAATTTGAATTGCGGCTCTCATTCGCAAATGTTTCAAGCTCATTAACTGCCTTGGCGATGGCAAGTGAATCTTTTGTCAATGCAAATTGCGCTTTTGTCTTGAGTGCGCCAAGTTCAGTTTGTGAGATAATGAACTCACGTCTGGGGTCGTTGTTTGTTGACTTCTTCAACCGCTTCAATGCTTCTTCATAGGCAGCGACTGCAACTTCAAGCGATCCTTCGGTACGGGCACGTTCGGCAAATTGGAAGAGCTCGAACCCCGAAGCATTTGCATTTTGCCCGTTCGAGCGGTCATCGAGTGCAAGTATTACCTGATAGGAATTCGGATAGTCTTTTAATTCTCCATAACTCCATGCAAGAAGTCGTAACTGTGGAACAGAAGCATCCTTGATCTGGATGTTTTGTGATACTGTTGTCAGAATCGTTTTGCGAACGAGCGAGTCTTGTGTAAAGACCGATATTCTTGATTGGATAAGACCCAATTGCGTTTCATTTTTTGCAAGCATCAAAAGATATTCTTTCGTGCCTTCTTCGTACTTGCCGATCTTAAAAAGTAAACTTCCTATCTCACCTGTCAATAGGTCACCCTCCTCGATCTTTCCTCTGCTCTTTCTAAGGTATTCAAGTGCTTCTTCTGCAAGACCAACGTCCACCATTGCTTGTGAGATAGAAACGGCGAGTGAGTATGGATGGAATTCTGCGCCCTGCTTTTCAGCAATCATAAATGCTTGGACAGCATCACTTCGTTTATTCTGCTTGGCAAGAACTTGAGCAAGCGAAATATAAATATCAAAGCTTTCTCCTTCGTAGGTGATACGCTCACGTACGACCTTTTCTGCTTCATCAAATCTTTTTAATGCAAAAAGCGACCGGAAAAGTCCATCTGATACTTCAGGAAATTCCGGTTTTGCTTTATGAAGCTCTGTATAAAGCCGCACCGCATTTTGGTAATCCCGAGTCTGTTCAGAAATCTGCGCCAAACGCATCTTCGAGATGAAGTCTTGGTCAGCAGGTGTCTGCGCAAATGAAATTGCCGATGCGTAGAAGAAAAGTATAATGAATAGGTATCTCACGGTTATTTGGTACGGGATTTCCGCACTTTTGTAACTTCGATCGTGACTGAAAAGTCACCTGTTTGGGTGGTTAAAATCTCTGTGCCATTCTTTTTCCCGATTGTGTTATTAGCCCCGATATGCCAACAGCAGACGGATATACGGATTTCGAGCTTCCTATCTACGACCAGACTCCCCAAATGGAGCAGGAAGATAGTGAGATTTTACCGATTCTCGAAAATTCCGAGATTTTCCATGTTGCCCTTACTGTTGATGACCTGACACTTGAGGATAAGCTCGATGGCTTGCCCAAGAACCCGGGGATATATCAGTTCAAGAACGCGGCTGGGAAGGTTATTTATGTTGGCAAGGCAAAAAATCTTAAAAGCAGAGTCCGTTCATACTTCCAGAAGTACAACACGAATGCAGGAGATGCAAAACTTCGCGCTCTTGTAACCAAGATAGTAGACATCGAACTAATCCTCACCGATAGCGATGTCGAGGCGCTCATCCTTGAGAATACTCTGATTAAAAAGCTCAAGCCGCGATATAATGTCATGCTCAAGGATGATAAGACATATCCGTGGGTAGTCGTGACAAATGAAATGTATCCGCGAGTATTCCCGACTCGGCGTAAACGGCAAGATGGTGGGAAGTATTATGGTCCTTATACTGATGTGCTCTATCTTCGGTATCTCTTGAAGACGCTTCGTGATATTTTTCCGCTCCGTACGTGCGATCTTGATATTGATGAAAGTTTTATCGAGAGGAAAAAAGCGCGGGTGTGTCTGGAGTATCACATCAAACGCTGTGAAGGTCCTTGCGAAGGGCTTGTAAGCCGTGAGCATTACGGCGCGATGATAAAGAAGATTAAGCAGATACTATCGGGTCGTTCAAAAGAAGTCGAGCGAGAACTCAAAGATGAAATGACTCGGCTCGCATCAGAGATGAAGTTCGAGGAAGCCGCTCGTGTCCGTGATCAGCTTGCTGTGCTTGCTGATTATGTCAATAAACAAAAGGTCGTTGATAACGAAGGCAATGACAGAGACATCTTCGCTATTGCAAGCGAAGAGGATGATGCTTGTGGCATAGTGTTTCGAGTTCGCGACGGCAAAGTGAATGGTAAGCAGCAGTTCTTCTTCTCCGGCGTTGAAGGCAAATCAGAGCAGGAAATACTTAGCGTCCTTCTTGAGCGCTACTACTCGGTAACGGATTTTATCCCCGAAGAGATATTCCTTCCGTCAGAATTAGAAGACACCGACACGTTTGAATCTTGGCTTGCGCGTAGAGTCAGGCAGTTGCAGGATGAGGAGTCTGCAATGAAGCCCCCGAAGATAATTGTACCAAAGATTGGTGAGAAAGAAAAACTTGTCTCGATGGTGCGAGCAAATGCGAAGTTTTTGCTCGGTGAGGTGAAGATGCAAAAGCTCAAGCGGGATGACTATGTGCCTCATGTGCTTGTTGCTATGCAGCGGGACTTACGACTCAAAAAGCCGCCGCGTCATATTGAGTGCTTTGACAACTCACACTTTCAGGGTTCTGAGACTGTGAGTTCGATGGTATATTTCGAGAATGGCAAGCCAAAGAAATCCGAGTATCGCAAGTACAAGATTCGTACAGTTGGAGGGGTAGATGATTTCCGTTCAATGCAGGAAGTCGTTGCACGCCGATACGGAAGATTGCTTGATGAGAAAACAGAACTCCCTGATCTTATTCTCATTGATGGCGGCAAAGGTCAGCTTTCTTCTGCGTATGAAGTGATGAAAGAATTGGGCTTGTCGCATATACCAATGATAGGTCTTGCCAAAAGGTTGGAAGAAGTGTTCTTCGTTGGTGAATCGGATTCACTGTTGCTTCCGCGGACATCAAGCAGTTTGCGCTTGCTCCAACAAATACGCGACGAAGCGCACCGCTATGCCATTACTTTCCATCGCTCGCTACGTGATAGGCGCACATTACAAACGGAATTGACAGAGATACAAAGCATCGGGAAGAAAACTGCGATCAAGTTGTTAGAGCGTTTCGGCTCCGTCGAGGGAGTGCGTCACGCTACCGAAGCAGAACTTGTCGAGGCAGCAGGACTTCAATCAATGAAAAAGATCGTCGAGTATTTCAAAGAAAAAGATGCAATTGCAAAAAGAGATAACGATAGCGTCGAAGGGTAATATCCTTGCCATCGAATCATCATGTGATGAAACGAGCGCAGCAATTCTCCGAGACGGAGAGCTTGCATCTGTCGTCATCTCGTCGCAGATGTTTCATAAGGGTTATGGTGGCATTGTCCCCGAACTTGCATCGCGCGCTCATGCGAAAGCAATTATCCCCATCGTTGAGGAGACTCTCCGAAAAGCAGATATTTCAATTCGTGAGATGGGTGCAATTGCAGCGACGTATGCACCCGGGCTGATGGGTTCGCTCCTTGTCGGGATGAATTTCGCGAAAGGACTTGCGCTCTCGCTTGATGTTCCGCTCATCGGGGTTCATCATATTGAAGCACATATTTTTAGTGTGTTGCTTGAAGAAGAAAAACCACAGCTTCCGTTTATTGCCCTTATCGTAAGCGGTGGACATACGCTGCTTGTGCTCGTCGAAGATGTGGGCACGTACAAGATACTCGGCAAAACACTTGACGACGCTGCCGGAGAAGGATTTGATAAAGTTGGAAAGATGCTCGGGCTTGGATACCCAGCGGGACCTCTAATCGATAAACTTGCAACAGAAGGTAACCCGTCGTTCGTGCAATTTCCGCGAGCGATGATCAACGACGTAAACTATGATTTTAGCTTCAGTGGTATCAAGACATCAGTAATGTATCATCTGCGTGACAATCCATCGGTCAAAGAAACAAATATGAGCGATGTTGCTGCCTCGTTCCAACGAGCTGTTGTGGATGTGCTTGTAGCGAAGTCAATGAAGGCTTCACTAGAGTATGAGGTAACTGATGTTGTATGCGTCGGTGGTGTCAGTGCTAATTCCGAACTTCGCCTACGATTCAGCGATGAATGTAAGCGTGTCGGCAAACGTTTCTTTTCACCTCGTCCGCTTTTCTCAACAGATAATGCTGCGATGATTGCGATGACGGGCGCGCTCAAGTGGCAGAGAGGTATCATCTCGCCGCTTTCGCTTGGGTCGCAGCCGCGAGTACCATTAACAGAAGTATTGTGAAAAAAGAAAGTCTCATAGGTCACATCGTTGAAGCATTCTCCGAGTTCGCTCAACGCTCGAACGTCCCTGCAGATGCAATACTCCGCGAGTTTTACCTAAGAAGAAAGTATCTCGGCTCATCCGATCGTCGCGAGATCGCAGTACCGTACTATGGTATTGTAAAAAACTATCTTCGTCTCGAATCAATCTATCTTGATGCGACTGGCCTTAAAGAACTATTCCCGGAGCTTATTGCCGCAGGGTATTTTCTTGTCTTTGCAGATGGCGACCCCAAAGAACTTCAACGTATCATCAAAGAACTCCCGAATGAATTTGCTTATGACCACCCACTCGATTTTTTCGAGAAGATGGCTGATAGAAAACGCGAAGAAGAACGCCTCGCCGCATTACCAAAAGATATGCGGGCAAGCATCTTTTATTCAATGCCTCTGTGGTTCGTAGCGAAACTTCAAGAGGAGTATGGCATAGATGCTGATGTTATTCTTGCAAGTTCCAATGACGAAGCTCCGACATGTCTTCGTGCAAATACCCTTGTCACCGAAAGAGATGTCCTCATTGAGCTGCTTCGCTCAAAAGATGTAGAGTGTAAAGCGTCGGAGCTTGCGCCCGAGGCAATCATCCTTGGCAAGCGTATCAATGCAATGGAATTTGATATGTTTCGTAAGGGCGGCTTTGAGATACAGGATGAGGGAAGCCAGCTTATACCCCACTTTGCTAAGATCACTTCTCCAAGAATTAAGGTGTTTGACCCGTGCGCAGGAGCAGGCGGGAAGTCATTACACTTTTCTTCGCTCATGCACAATCACGGGGAGGTATATGCGACCGATATTGAACAAAGAAAACTCGAAGAGCTAAAGAAACGCACCAAACGTGCTACTTCGCAGAATATCCGAATTATATTGCCGCAAGATAGAAAGAAATTTCTCTCGAATAAGCATAACTCTTTCGATGTCGTACTCCTTGATGTTCCGTGCACAGGGACGGGCACCCTCCGACGCAACCCAAGCATAAAATGGAATCTGACCGAAGAGATGCTTACTTCACTTGTTGCCAAACAACGAACTATTATTGAGGAGAACATCTCTTTTGTTAAGCCTGGGGGGATACTTTTATATGCAACGTGCTCACTCTTAAAAGATGAATGTGAGAATCAAACAGAGTGGTTGCTTACGAATTATCCCGCGTTCACACTTGAGGAAGATAAAAGAACAAGACCGGATACCGATGGTTGTGACGGATTTTACGTTGCGCGACTGCGCAAGAAAACTACTTAATACGTAAACGCTCGACAGGTTTGCCGCCAATTATATGAGATTCGATGATCTCATTCACATCATCGACACTTACACCTCCATACCAAACGCCTTCCGGGTAAACGACAAGTGATGGACCTTGCGCACATGTATCAAGACAACCTGCACCGTTCGCACGCACGGTCCCTTTTAATCTTCGGGATGCAATTTCTGACTTAAGCGCAGCTCGAATCTCTTTCGATCCTTTTGCGCCACAGCAACCTCGTGGATCGGATTCATCCCTAAAATTTTCGCAGACAAAAATATGATGTGTGTAGTTTGGCATTAGTCTCGCAGGTCAACTACTTTCACACCTTTTGGCATTGAAAAAGAGAATAGGTCAATCGGAGCTTTTGCTATCGGAGTAATTTTCACGTTTCCTGCTTTTTGTTTTATCCCTTTGGAATTTGCAAGAATACTTTTTATTGTGACGGTTTTCTTTTTTGGATTCCGAGTTAGGCCAACAACCAGCGAAGAGATGCCTGCTTGCTCGAATAATTTTTTCAGCGACTCTTTCGGAGTAAGCTCAAGTGAGTATGAATTTTTGTTCGACTTCAAAAGAGATGAAGAATAATTTGATGAAAAACGAAAGAAGTCTTGTGTGCCTACGGTGCCATTTTGTTTATTCGTTTTGACTTCATTGATTGTAACTTGCTTCAACTTCTTATTAAAGTTTGAAACTGTTATGCCGTCATTAACGACCTTTTCTGATGAGGTCTCATAAAGATATTTTGTAGAAATAAGCGAAGCCGTTAGTGTGATCTTCTTCTCTCCGGCAAGGTCAAACGATGCTTTTACCGCCTCACCCGTAAGGTAGGTCTTCTCTATTTCGGAGGTAAGTTCGGATGCCGATTGCGCTCGAAGCGAGAGCGAAGTCAGGAATATGGCGAAAAATACAATGAATCTACGCATAATGAATAAAAATACATCAATTATTAGTCTATACAGAGCGATGATAGTAAACGTTCACTCCTCTCTTTCGTGTTATAAAGAAAGAAGTTTCAACGATTGTCAGCAAGTAAGATACATACCTTAGGAGCCCTCTCGCCCAGTGCGCTGCCACGCAAACGTGCGCTCTGGAAACGCGTCCTGAAAGTTCTTGACCGCGTACTTGCAGTTCTCGTAGTTCTGATAGCTATCGTGTGTTTATTTTTACAAACAGGGTGGTTTCGTGACCTACTCATTTCAGAGATTGAAAGTCTCATAGAAAAAGAAACGAATGGAAAAATCTCCATCGAAAGTATCGGTGGAAATTTTCTCTCCGGCTTTACACTCAATGATGTCCACATTAAACTACGAAGCTCTTCTGATACAGCCGATATACTTTCAGCACATCAGATATATGTACGCTATAATGTTTTTGAGCTTATTGCCGGAAAAGGGATCTCTGTTAAAGAATTAAAACTTCGTTCACCTATTTTCAGACTCACGAAAGAAAAAGGTGATACCCTCTGGAATCTCGATAAACTATTTATTTCCACACCGGCAGACCCAACCGATACTTCAAAGTTTTCAATGCTCTTTGATCTTAAAACAGTGCGAATTGAAAATGGTACGATCGCGATAAAAGATCATACTGATACCTCTAAAGTTGAGAAAGAGTTTGTAAAAGGTAAACGCGTCGTTCGCTGGAGCGATCTTTTTCTTACCGGGGTCAATCTTGATCTTTCTGCACGTATAGATGGAGAAGATAATCAATTAGTTCGAATACA
>JBKJTT010000085.1:0-56280 GCA_046590205.1 Kapaibacterium sp. (SeqCode) | reverse complement strand
CTAAAAGCTGAAAGCGTAAAGCGTAAAGGAAGAAGAAGAGCACTCATCACAGTGCTTTTTTTCTCTGCGTTATTTTGTGTCTCTGCGGTTAAATCTGCTCCTCTTGATTCGGTCAAGAAACAGCGGAAGTATAAGTCGCTTGATACGGTCGGCGTCATTAATAGTACTGCTATCTATTATGGTGATTTCAAGGATATGTTCATGCAAACAGTCCGTGATGGTCAGCGTGACTCCGTCGTGAGCGATACCGCCTTCACACGCTACGTGAATATGACATGGGATAAGATCGTTCTTGATATTTTAGTTGAAGAAGAAGTCGAGAAACGCAAACTCGGACTCACTGAAGAGCAGGTAATTAAACGTTTGCTTGCCGAGCCACCCGATGAACTTCGTGGGCAGTTCGTCAATACAATCGGCGCGTTTGACAGAGAAAATTGCGCCAAGTACCTGCGAAACCCCGAGCCCGACCTTGCTCGTACTCGCTATGTGGAATACTACTGGGTAAAGTACGAAGGTGAACGGTTTTATGCTTCACTTGCAAAAAAAGGGGCGAGCTATGAAGAACGCATGAAAGCATTTACCGACTGGTACCAAAAGAAGTTAACAACTGCGCAAATCATTGACCGTCGAACTTCGTTTGGGTTGTACTGATGACTGATAAACCACAAGAGAAACCCAAAGATAGGTTCTATTACCGCTCGAATCTTGAGATGTCTCCCGAAGAGACAGAGCTTCAGATCGAGACAGGTGAGATGTTTGAGAACGACCCCGAGCGCGATAAAAAACTCTCACGCCGCCGCTTAGCTCGTGAACGTGTGATGCAAGCGATCTACTCCAAAGCCGCAGGTAACGGTAGTGACACTGATCAGCTTTTTACACTTGTCATTGCAAGCGATGACAAGCTCGGCGAACAAGGGACAGAATTCGCCCGCGATCTCCTACGCCGATTCAGTACAAATGAGGATGCGATAAATGCTGTCATCACCGAACGCCTCGCGAACTGGGATTTCTCTCGCGTCGCGCTCATTGATAAGATACTCCTCCAGATAGGTATAACCGAATTCATGTACTTCCCGGAGATACCACCGAAAGCAACCATCAACGAGCTTATCGAGATTGCCAAAGATTTCTCCACCGATGAAAGCAGCAAGTTCATCAACGGCATCCTGCATAAGGTCAAAGATAACCTTGCAGAGAAAGGTCTGTTGAATAAAGAAGGACGCGGGTTGATAGATCAGAGTACGTAATCCTTAAGTCGCAGCAATTTCTTCGTAACTTTGCAGAGTGAAACGCGACGCTCTCAGGATACCTTCGTGGACTCTCTTCGATTTTGCCAATTCATCGTTCGCGATGATAATGGTGACGTTCGTCTTCCCGATATACTTCGGAAATTTTATTGTCACTGACGGACACGGTGACCTCTATTGGGGCTTAGCGATGAGCGGCTCGATGCTGTTTGTAGCGCTGCTTGCTCCTGCGCTTGGTGCTATCGCAGATGCGACAAGCTCAAAGAAGAAATTCCTATTTGTTTTTACACTCATCGCAGTCCTCTGTACTGCCGGAACATACTTCCTTGTGCCCGGGATGGTACTTGCCGGCATTCTACTGTTTGTTTTCGCTAATGCAGGTTTCGAGGGTGGCATCGTGTTCTATGATGCATTTCTTCCCGAGATAACTACTCCCGATAAATACGGACGCATCTCCGGTTACGGATTTGCTGTCGGGTACTTCGGCTCGCTTGCTGCGATTCTCGTGAACATGGGTTTTCTCGAGAGCGAACAATACAAAGAGACGTTTCTCGTAACAGCGTTGATGTTTGCCGTCTTCGCAATTCCACTCTTTCTTTTTGTACCTGAAGCAAAACCTCAAGCAAGCAGTGATTCTATCTTTACATTAGTTAAGAACGGATTCAAACAAGTACGAAAGACCATCGGCAATATCCGCCGCTACCGTAACGTTTCGATATTTCTACTTGCGTTCTTTCTCTATAACGATGCCATACTTACGGTCATCGGTTTTTCCGGGCGCTATGCAAAGAACACGCTCGGCTTCACGACATCAGACCTTATCATGCTGCTGTTGATGGTACAGCTTGTTGCTGTTATTGGCTCGCTTGTCTTTGGATGGTATGCCGATAAACGCGGCGCGAAACGAACTATCATGATAACTCTTTGCATCTGGCTTCTTGTTATCCTCGGTGCGTTCTTTAGCGAAGATAAGACATCGTTTTTCGTTGTGGCAGGTGTGGTGGGGTTAGCACTTGGGTCAAGCCAATCGGCATCACGTTCGATGATGGCGCATCTCACACCGAAGGAACATACCACAGAGTTCTTCGGCTTCTACGACGGCTTCTGCGGCAAAGCCAGCGCCGTCATCGGTCCGCTCATCTTCGGCGTCCTCTCCGACGGCTTCGGTCAACGTCCGGCAATCGTATCATTGGGTATCTTCTTCTTAGCAGGTCTGTGGTTGTTGCGGAAGGTGAAGGAGTAGAATTGTAAATTGCTGTAACATCAAACCTGATT
Source organism: Kapaibacterium sp. (SeqCode) (assembly GCA_046590205.1). Lineage (GTDB taxonomy): Bacteria > Bacteroidota > Ignavibacteria > Palsa-1295 > Palsa-1295 > DATDEW01. Next base: position 53,758 of record JBKJTT010000085.1, on the reverse strand, counting down.
TTTCCACAAAATAAGCATTTCCGCCGCAACTTCCGTTGGGTCGGTGTGTTATTATATATAGATGCCTTAGGCACCGCATTCGGTTATGGCATATTTAGCAGAGACAATGGATCGCAAAATGCGCGAATCCGAAGACAGAGAGCGGGAAAGGGTGCAAGAAATTGCGCTGTTTCGGGCTTTTATCTCCGGAAATCGGCAGGCGTTCACGGAGCTTTATCTGCGGTTCCGCCAACGGGTTTATAGCTACTGCCTTCGTATGCTCGGGAGTGCCGAAGAAGCCGAAGATCTTTACCAAGAGGTATTTATACGTGTTTATGAGCGTTCGCACCAGTTCGCAGAAGATAAGAGTCTCTCCGGCTGGATATTTACGATAGCTCATAACTTATGCCTCAATCGCATCCGCGACCGCAAACCATCCGAAGGGCTTGACCATGTCTATGGTTTGGCTGCGCCGGAGCAAGATTTCGGCGAGGATTGGCAGGCACGGATTCAGTGGGCTCTCGACCAGGTCCCCCCAGAGAACCGCGAACCGTTCTTACTATTTGAATATCAGGGTTTATCATATATTGAGATCGCTGACGTGCTGCACCTGACGATACCGGCTGTAAAGAGTCGCATCTACCGCACACGCGAACAGCTTCGGGCTTTATTAGAACCATATTATAAAGAGAGTTAGGAAAGTTAGAATAGAACTATGTACGCAAGTAAAGACATATTGCGATTTTTAGACGGCTCGATAACGGGCGAAGAAGAAGCGGAGCTTTTGCACCGTCTCTCTGTCTCGCCTGAGCGTCGCGACGAACTCCACAGCTATATGAAGCAGCAGGAGATGACTGACCGCGACCGCGACACCATCACCGTCCCCTATGCAGCAGAGCAAAAGCTCTGGGCACAGCTCAATACAATGATGCCGGTCGCTCAAACAGCGGCGACGAGCGCAGTCGTAACACAAGTAGCAACGAAACCCCGTGCTATCGGATGGGTAGCGATGGGAGCAGTTGCCGTCATGAGTTTACTCGTCGGTTTCGGAAGCGGATTCTTTGCAGGTAAAGAAACAACCGAAGTAGTAATGTCGCCACGTAGCGAAGTCATCTTGCAAGCACCGCTTGCAGCATCGAATTCAAATACAGGTTTCGAAACAACGAATACAATTGAAAACGCAACAAACACAGTACGCACAACACAGACACAAAACAACACACGCTCCGAAGCGCCCCTGAATACTTCAAATCAGAACAGCAACGTTTCGGATATACATGAACAAATCACTCCGGTAATTAACAATAATGAAGTAGCAGAACTTCAGACCGTATCGAATGTGAATACATTGCGTGAGTCAGATAATGTCGCGAATGCAATTATCATTGATGGATCGATTGGCGGAATGCAGAAGAATCCATTTAACCGAGAATCATATTCAGAAAAATCATTTTTGCAGCGTTGGGAGTTTGTGATAACCGAAAACTTTGGTAAGCAATACCCGGATGATGGAGCAACAATCGTATCTTTTCCTGTAGTGACAAACTCATCGCTTGGTGTTTACTTCCAACCGTTTGAGAAAACAAATCTTTGGGTTGGCGCAAGTGTCGGTTCGATGAACATTTCAAAGGAGCATCTGACAATTAAACAAACCCGAGGTGTTGGTGGTGATAAGCACATAGGCACATCGCTATCTCATGTTCAGACAGAGTGGTTTGGCGGTACTTTGCAATACCGATTCCCGGTTTTCAGCTCATTTAACATTACGACTTCACTTGGCTTAAGTGGTTCTGTTGAAGGACTTCTGACAAGTGCAGAACTGGGCACACGATTTGACGTAACATCACAAGTGGGCTTATCCTTAGGTATGCGTTTAACGAACTTGAGCTATGATCTCCAGAAGGAGAAGAACGAGATGATACAAAATGGGGTTGATTTAGATGGACTTGGTTGGTCAAAAAATTTAGATGCTACGTTCAATAGTCAAAACCTTGATGCAGTATTAGGTATTTATTTCCACTTCTAAAAAGAAGGAGGAGCAGAAAATGAAAACGACGTTACTTACATTGTTACTCGGTGCAGCTCTTATCGGATGCACAGCGCAAAGCTCTACCGATGCCCCGCAGACGGTAGCGGTTGCTGACGAGTATTTCTTCCCGCAGACGAACGGACTTCAGTACACCTACTCCGATTACTCCACTGCAACACCTGATACAACTACGTATCAAGTTATTGTGAATGCACAGTACGGCAGTTACACAAAACTTCAGAAGCAAGACCCGAACGTACCGAGCACTGACGTTCTCTACTTCTACAAAACAAAAACGAATTCAGATGGTATCATGCAATGCCTGATGTCACGTTTGCAGGATGGCTCTGATGGTATCGTTGCATTGCAGGGATTACTGGAAGTTGGTTCGTCGTGGTTTGCAGATGATGCAAAGACAATCGAAGCAACAGTGATGGGACGATATGACACCTATATTCTGCCCGGACATGAGCAGACATATCAGGATGTAGTTGTTGTAAAGTATGTCGATAAGACAAAGAGCAGCGATGTGTATGAAGTACGGTACTTTGCAAAAGAGTATGGTCTTATCTTAGAGAGAACGATCATTGGTCAACTTTCTGAGATATCAAATCTTCAACTTATCTCGCGTACAAAAGTATCTACATCTGATGGCGGAGGTAAAGACCCGAGCCGTTGGTACGATAGAAACGCTCGGTACATCATGGCACCTAGAGTAGATGTCGAAGACGACAAGTAATTGAAATAGCAGTAGTTAATCAAGCGAGTCCCGAAAGTGACTCGCTTTTTTATTACCCTCAAATAGCACTAAATAGGCATGAAAATTGTACTACTTACACCTATTGTATGGATTTTATAACAGGTCAAGGAAACATTGATGAAAACAAATAAAGTAATTATAGCCCTCATATTTTTCTTCGTTGCAAGCGGCGCCGTGTATTTATTGGCGAACACTACCTCGAAGGAAACAACAGAGATGGTCCAGAATCAGGATAACAGCGCAGCACCGGATTTCACCCTCCCAGATATCAACGGTCTCAGTGTAAGATTATCCGAGCTTAAAGGCAAGGTAGTTGCACTCAACTTTTGGGCTACATGGTGCGGTCCGTGCAGAAAAGAGATACCTGATTTTATTGAACTTCAGAACATGTACGGCAAAGACGGTCTTCAGTTTGTCGGTATTGCACTTGATGAAGGTGGGGTAGGAGTTGTCAAGCCATACGCGGATAAGATGAAAGTGAACTATCCAATTCTTATAGGTAATGAAGCTGTAACGACATCATACGGCGGCATGAATGCTATCCCTGTTACCATACTGATCGATAAAAAAGGTAACATGCGCGGCAAATTTGTCGGGATGCGTACAAAAGCAGTCATGGAGTCGCTCATCCTCCCACTTCTCAAAGAAAAATAAGACATTTGAAGAGCTAAGAGTATAACACGTGGGACTATTCGGAGCGTCAATAAATTCGGTACGTCGTTTTCTTCGTAAGGAGAAATGGCGTCGGTCGAAGACGATACGAATATCAATAGCTATAGCTCTGACGCTTGTTCTCGCTGCGCTTTTCCCGCAGGGCCAGTCGCAGCAAAGCGTGACCGGGTATTCGGTAGGTTCACTCTGGACGAGCGCAGATGTGATTGCACCATTCTCTTTCCCTCTACAAAAAGAACAGTCGCGTTACAACACTGATGTCCGAAAAACACTTGAGCAATACTATCCAGTTTATATAGTAGATACAAATGCACGTAGTTCAACGAAAGACTCAGTAGCCGAAAAGCTCCGTAATGTATTTGCTTCTCTTCACACCTCCGATGATATTGTACGTAGTAAGGGATTATCTGAAAGCGAGATCGCAGTACTTCGAGAATATATTGGATCGACAAAAACCGTACCTTCCGAGATAGAGAATGAACTTGTCGTTGCGCTTTCGGAAATAATCGCCAAAGTAACTGACACATTACTTATTACTACCGTGATTCCCGAAGAGATCGCTCGTTCGGCTGATAGTAAGATATCATTACGAAAAAGTGTAACCGCCGAGACAATACTTCCAGCGTCACTTTTAGTTTCGACAGATGAGCTTATCAATCGTTTGCAATCGGTCTTCGAGCAAAAGCTTCGGCTTCAACCCGATACGAGAAGTGCGATTGCAAAGATTGGAGCATCGGTAGTTATGCCGAATGCACTTTACAGTGCAGAGCAAAGTGAAGAATCACGTGATGCGCTTATCAAACGTGTCCCTCGAACCGACGGAATTGTAAGTGAAGGGCATCTGATCATTGCAAAAGGTGAGGTAATTACGGCTGCCGCAAAAGCATCGCTTGAGTCACTTGCCGAAGCACGCATCCAGCGTGGCGGCACAGGCACGATGATTGGAAGAGTACTTGGCACAATCGGTCACGCGGCAATTATTGTGATGCTCTTTGTATTGTATGTGAAGTTCATTCGTCGCAAGATATATAAGGATAATGCACAACTCATCCTTATCTCGTTCATACTTATCTTCCCTGCGGTACTTGCATTTTTGTCAGTACAAGTTCATACACGTTTCCCTTTAGAGTATCTTATCCTGATACCTGTTTCTTCGATGCTCTTGACGATTCTCTTTGATTCGCGTACCGGATTTTACGGAACAGTTATCGTCGCTCTCCTTGTGGCAGGTATCAGAGGTAATGACTATAATGTTGCTCTTGCAGGATTGTCCGCGGGTGCGTTTGCTGCTTATACCGTGCGCGATCTTCGTAGTCGTTCACAACTCTTCCAGAGTATTGGTTATATATTCCTCGGGTATTTTATTGCGATCAGCGCACTTTCATTTGAGCGCGGCGCTCCGCTGGCCGAAATAGGTTTTGAACTTGCACTTGCGGCAGGCAACGCACTTATCTCGCCGGTACTTACATTTGCGCTCGTCTATGCAGTTGAAGGTTTGTTCAATACTGCCTCTGACCTGAAGCTAACGGAGTATGATAATATCAATCATCCCCTGATGAGAACGCTTGCCGATGAAGCACCCGGCACATATCATCATACGATGCTTGTCTCACAGCTCGGTGAGAATGCAGCTATTGCCATCGGTGCGAATGCACTACTGACGAAAGTCGGTGCATACTTTCATGACATTGGGAAGGTTGCACAGCCACACGATTTTATCGAAAATCAAATAGCTGACCATGGAAATATTCATGATTCTATTTCTGCTGCTGAAAGTGCCAAGCGAGTGCGAGATCATGTAACTCGCGGAGTAACACTTGCAGAAAACTACCATCTGCCGGAGAAGATCATCGATTTTATTCCGATGCATCACGGTACACTTCGCATCTCGTTCTTCTATCAGCGCGCGCTTGAATCTATGACAGTAGGCGGTGTGCTCAATGACGCTGCGTTCCGCTATCCCGGTCCGAAACCAAATACAAAAGAAACAGCAATCGTTATGCTCGCAGATGCTTCGGAAGCAATTGCACGGACGATGGCACTTCGCGCCGAAGAACCGACGACGGAAATGCTTGAAGAAGAGCTCCAGAATCTATTCCAGAAACGTATTGCTGACGGACAGCTTGATGAGTGTGACCTGACACTCCACGATCTTGTCATCATCCGCTCTGTCTTTGCGCGTCTTCTAATCGGGACGTTCCACTCGCGTATCAATTACCCGACTACTGCAAAAGTACCAACCGCGAATACTCTTTCGTGATGGATCATCTCACTCGCGATTACCTTTCTCATCTCAAACTCGAACGCGGACTATCGGGAAATTCTCTCGACGCATATAAACATGACATCGAACGGCTCTCTACATTTCTTTCATCACGCAGTAAGTCGTATGAGACTGCGAAGACATCAGACCTTCAACAACTTATCAAAGAACTATCAGAAGTAGGACTAGAACGGACAAGCATTGCTCGTATTATCTCAGGCATACGTGGTTTCTATAAATTCCTCATCACCGAACAAGTATTAGAGAACGACCCGACGGAATCACTTGAGCTGAAAGCCCCGCGCCGCAAGCCGCCCGAGGTATTATCGGTAGAGGAGATGAAGCTCATCTTGAAGCAGCCCGATATTTCAACGAGTAAAGGTATCCGCGATAAAGCGATACTTGAATTTCTCTATGCTACTGGTGCGCGAGTATCAGAAGTGACAACTCTTTCGCTGAATCAACTCTTTCTTAGTGACGGTCTTGTTCGTCTCTTCGGAAAAGGCAGCAAAGAACGCATCGTGCCTATCGGCAAGGTTGCTCGTAAAGCAATGGACGAGTATCTCGGTAAAGTCCGTCCGCTGTTTTTGCGTTCATCGAAGATGACTAGCGCAGTATTCCTTAATCAGGAACGTGGCACAGGTCTATCGCGCATGACGATATGGAATATCATTCAGGAGAACGCAAAAGCGGCAAAGATAGAGAAACAGATTACGCCGCATACTTTCCGACACTCATTCGCAACGCATTTGCTTGAAGGTGGTGCAGACTTACGCATCGTACAAGAACTCTTAGGTCACGCCAATATCACAACCACAGAGATCTATACCCATGTAGATAGACAGTACCTCCTCGAAGTACACAAGCAGTTTCACCCAAGGGGGTAAGCTTATGCAATAGTGACGCTGTACAATTCTATTGTTTGTTCTTTGCCTCGAAGTAGGGTAGTACCTGTCATTTCTAAGTGAAAATCCTTTGCCATATTCAGAACTCCGATCAACTCTCCTGATACTAATATACTCTTACCGTACTTGTTGCATTCGCCTTGAATGCGGGAAGCAGTATTGACAGTATCACCATGATAGACTATCTCCTGTTTCATTTCGCCTACTTCAGTTGTCACGACTTTACCTACATGGAACCCAGATTTAGATGAAGGGGCAACGCCGTACTTTGCAATGTAGACAGGAGCTACGATTTCCAAACGTTTCATAATATCAAAATGACATTGAATGCATTGGTTGGCTGTGATACCCGACCATTTCTCCCATGTAACAACTATCTCATCGCCGACATACTGATACACTTCGCCGTTGTTCTTATATATTTCTTCGGATATATCAAAGAAATAGTCTTTGAGGAATTCACTGAAGCGGATATGCCCGAGCTTCTCTGCAATAGTCGTTGAGCTTTTCAGATCAAGAAACATAAAGATGCGCTCTTCTTCACGTGGTGAGTGATACTTCCCTGTGATAAGTTTGAAGAGCGTACCTTTACCAAAATAGGCCGAGATCTGTCGGAAGAAGTTCGTAAGCAAACTAACAATAACGGCAAGGATTAACACTTGATGGAAAATGGTCGAAGTAAAGAACTTCGATATCTGGAGCGTATATGCCTCCATGAACGGGAGGGGAACATCTTGTAAGATGGTTACCGATAGCGCCGCGCTCACGAGCACTGCAACAATAAGAACCATCAGATAAAAAATTGTCTTAACAAGGATGATAGCACTGAACGAGCGTTTGCGAAAAAGTTTTGAGAATATCATTATCTCCGCAAATGATGTTATAATGCCGACAACAATACTGCCGATGATCATTTCCCAGTAAGCACGCGCGATCTCAAGCCGGAATGGCTGCGGTTCGATGGAGTCAATATCACTTCCATCAAGGCGGAAAAAATAATTGGCATCAAGCCCATATATCTCACGCTCCATTCCGTAGTAACGAAATGTCACAAAGAGCACAGCTGCAATAATCCAAAAGCTCGTCATCGTGACCATGCTCTTGAAATTGTCTTTTGTTTGTCGTTTAAGTGTCATTGGGTACCTATTATACACTGTAAAAATACAACCGGATTATTGCTACACAGTAAATTCCGTTATGGTCATTCTCTTTTACCCTGTAACAAACTGTAAAATCTTAGGTTACTGGTAAGAAATTTATTATATTTGTAGGGGTTCATAGTAGCGGTCACTCGAGTTTGCCGATAGATTCAAGCGTATCAGGTAACTTCCCGCGAGAAAGTCATTCGTTTACGTTCTTTTCGTTTCGTACTAAAACACGTAAGTCAGTATATATATATATATGATTTTATTAGACAAAAAATTTTGCAGGGAGCTTGAGCACCAGTTGGTTGCTCGCTTTTCAGGCACACCGTTGAACGGATTCGTTGAGATAGCCGTTGGCGAAGCATGTTCGGATTATCATCTCGCTATCGCGAATGCTGAAATAATCCATAGTGTTTTTGGGTGGATACACAACGCAGCAAAAAACAAGATACTCGATGAGATCAAGCGGCTTGGGCATATCAACAGGATTGGGGTTAGCACAGAGCAAGATTCAGAGCTTCCTTCTGATGACAACTTCGAGCAAGTAGAGGAAGCACGGCTCATGCTCGAAGAGATACTTCCGCTTGTGAACGAGAAGAAACGCAATGCTCTCCTGCTCCATGAATACCAAGGTTACACACTTGAAGAAACAGCGGATAAGCTCAAGATTTCGCTTTCAGCAACAAAAAAACGCATCCGAGAAGCAAAGAGCGAACTATGCGAAGCGCTTCGCAAAAAATAAATAAAAAAAGTTGAAGAAAAAAGTAACCATTTTGGGTGTTTGAATCGTCTATAGTGTGTACGTACTACATTTTGTTATATTATACTACCAATGAAAATGCTTAAAACAGTATTTTTTTTATGTTTAACGATGGCATGTATTGTTGTGAATGATGCTTATTCACAACTAATACCTGCATCGGGACCAACATCGTCAGGATGCTATAGGTTAGGTGTGTCTAAAATTCAATCAGTACCTCCGCTACACACAGACATGCCACTGAAGACACTCTTAGGGTATATTTACCTTGATAGTTTGTGTAAGTCGATCACGAACAGAAACCAAATAGATTCGTTTGCTCAATTACTTGTATCTGTCGATACTCTAAAGCACTTCATGTCTTTTCTTTGTGCAATGAACTCGTATAACGCGCAATTATTTAGTCAATATACAATTTTAGGGTATGATGTTAGCGGGGGGCAATACAAAGTTACACCTGCTGCGCTTTTAGATGTTATATATGAGAAACAACAAGAACTATTAGGTGATACTAGTCAACTTAAATATATCACTAGCGCACCGATTATTGTGCATGGAAGGGTGACTTCTATAGTGAATGATAGTGACTCGTATGCTTCAATACCTAAAAATCCATTACCTCTCAAGTGTGTAACAATTCAACTTTTAGATGTTATCAAAGGTAACCATTTATTGTCAAACTGCGGCCAATACCTTGCTGCAAGTGAGAACGAGCCAGTTTGTATGAATTTTTCGTTCTCTCCATTTCACAAAAAAGAGGGAGGTACCGATACATACACTAGTTCATACACTTCGGGGCCGATTATGGGAAAGAATATCTATGGTGATAGTGCTGTGTCTGTAAATTCTGAATACATTTTCTTTCTTGGTGATTCTTTTCAGGATCATAGTGGAAGTATTGTGTACTTTGATGTTAGCCCTCACGGCGGTCCATACAGAAATGGGGGTATTTATAAGATTGAAAGCAATGGTACTGTGCTCGACTCTTCAAACTTTTGGAAGCTCGGTGCTGCTCCAACAGTTGCAACATTAAAACAACGTATTAACTCTATCCTACAGTATATCTTGTCATATTAATAACTAGGTTATTATGAACACGAATTCGACATATTCTTACTACTTTAAGGGCCTCTTTTTGCTATTTATTGTCTTATTTGCGAAAAATTCATTTTCGCAGAACCCCTGTGCTGGTAAGAAGTATCCTATTCTGTACTACTTCTATGATGCACAACAAAAGCAGGGTTATCAGTTTCAAGATTGTCAATCATCACCCCCACCTCCAACCATTACATTCAATGATAATGGAGTAATTAGGCAAGCGTTCATAAATAAATGGCAAGTTGGTTCTGTTGTAAAGTTTTGCTACCCAGATCTAACAGACGGCTGTTTCGTTGATGGAAATCAATTAAGCTCATGTATAGACAATTCCTATAATGAATGGACGAGTTTGTGCCCTTCTAACGTTATATCAGCACAAAAGGTAGATGCTGGGACAGGTGCTGAGTGCTGTATTAGGATTCAGTACTCAAATGCGGAAAATGATTTTAACCAACTAGGTGATGTTAGAACAGTACATGCTTCAGCTTATTGGAGAACACAGGTGAATACAGGTTTTATTCAATGCGAAGGTATTAATGCATCTGACAGAACAAAAATATCTATTAACCATACCGGTAAATATTTAGCAGGTCGTATTCAGGTATACCCTTGTCCGCCTCCTTCCTCATGTAGTACAGCCGGAAGAAGAACAGTAAACTTATGCAGAATTTTAAAACATGAAATAGGTCATATTTTTGGACTTGACCATTTAGAAAATAACTGGCCTGACTGCGGTAATAGTTTTGTTGGTGATGTAATGCATGGAAATGCTAATCCATCTAATGGTTGTGATAATCCACCATTGTCAACATGGGATAAATGTTATTTTTGTGCAGTATATTGTCCAACGGAATGTACTTTTACTACCAGTGTAGGTATGAACAATATGTCTGGGATTGATTGTAGCATTATTCCAAACCCTGCTAAAACGGGGGTTTCAATTAATTTTAACACTTCAAGTTTTATTCCAAAAACGTTTACTATCATTAACTCTCTTGGACAAACGGTCGGTTCATACAAGGCAAATGAATGTCAGATGAATAGCACTTCATATTCTCTTTACCTTCCCTACTTATCTTCAGGTGCTTATTTAGTTAGAATAGACAACAACGATTCTTACTTTCATAAGCGTTTAATAATCTCGAAGTAGGTTTCATGTAGTCAGGCAACCCTAACGGTTAGTAATCTTTTGAAATACCCTATAGGTGCCCATTCATAATTGGCCATAGCAATTCGTATTCGCACCTTTTCAACTATTTTCAATTAATAATAAGGAGTTACGGACTATTTTACGGGCACCTATTGTTTTTGGGGTTGGAATTTCGTATATTTGCAGTCCAAACTTTAAGCATCAAGCTGAAAGCTTACACTTAAGAGGTCCTTTTTCTGCTTTCCTACACCAGAGTACCATTTCCCATTGCTGACCGATTTGAGATTTTTCACTTTTACTGCAGGTTCGTTGAGTATGACAAGATTGCCGAGAACTCCTTATTGGTGGAGGAAGGTGGGTGTGGGAGTGCACAGTTATACTGTTGATTTATATAGGAGTTACAAGGGAAAGTTGCAGCAATTTTTGAATGTAGGAGCCACCCTATACTATGCAGTCAAAACTCCCGAAACTAACCTTCCGAAATACCGTTAGTTTACCATTCGATTTTTACCATAGAACATGACACAATCACAAGAGCAATTTTTACAAAAGCTGATCGAGACTCCGGGTGTATCGAACTACGAGGAGAACGTCCAGAAGCTTTGGCGCGCCGAGGTAGAATCATCGGTTGATTCCATCGAGGTTACGCCGCACGGCAATAACATTTCTACCATCAAAGGAACAGATGATATTTCCGTGCTTATCGTCGGTCATGCTGACGAGATAGGGCTTATCATTCGTTATATCTCCGGCGATGGCTTTCTCTATGTCTCGCGGGTCGGCGGCGTTGACCCTGCGATACTTCCATCCCATCGTATTCGTATCTTCTCTTCAGTGACAGGCAATGTGGTTACAGGTGTTGTCGGTAAGACGGCTCCGCACCAGACAAAGTCAGATGACGGCGGGAAGAAGATAACATACTCAGATATTTGGATCGACATTGGCGCGAAGGATAAAGAAGAAGCAGAGAAGTATGTCGCTATCGGTGATGTTGCTATCTATGGCGAAGGGTATGAGCGCCTTATCGATACAAAAGCAACTGCTCGCTGCTTTGATAATCGAATCGGTATCTATATCGTAGCCGAAGTCATGAAGAATCTTCATGCTCGCCGCGCAGAGCTGAAGGCAACGGTCTATGGTGTTAGCTCCGTGCAAGAAGAGACAGGTGTATGGGGCGCAGGGCAGGCAGGCTATCATGCGAACCCGACACTTGCTATCGCACTTGATGTTACTCCCTCGACTGACTCTCCGGGAATCTCGAAAGAGTTGTGGGGACAGGTTGATGTCTCGAAGGGTGCAGTCATCTCACGCGGTATCCGTAATAACCGCAAGATAAGCGACCTCATGGTCTCTGTTGCGAAGGAAAAAAATATCCCGTATCAAATAGAAGTTGATAACGGACATACATCAACCGATGCTGACCCAATAAGCCAACAGCGCTCGGGCATCCCTATCAATGTAGTTTCTCCGGCAACACGCTACCTGCATTCATCAGTAGAAGTGCTTGACTTGAACGACCTCGATCACTGCGTGAACCTCCTCACAGAGTTCATCCTAACGCTAAAGGGTGGGATGGATTTTAGGCAGTAAGCTAAATACCTATACACTCACTGATACTTTCAGTAATTTGGAGTAGTTGCTCTTTCGTAATTACACCGATTTTTTTCGTGAATCGGTTTATGGATACTGATTTGCATTGAAGAGCATTTGCACTGCTTTGTTTCTTCAACCCATTGAGTTTTGTTGGAGGTAGTTTAATATACCAGAAGAACTCCTCGTGTTTATCTTTGTATTCTGTTATAGGTACCACTATACGAAGAGGGAGTGCATTCAATTCGGGGATTGAGACAATAATAGCTGGACGATTCTTCTGAATTTCAGCACCAACTGTTGGGTCAAACGTCACATACCATATCTCACCTCGCTTCGGATTATTTGGTTTTGACATGTTACTCAATAATGTCTTCGTTCACATCCCAGATTTCTTCGGCATTGTCTTGATAAAACACAGCAGCACTCATTGCCACTTTTTTTAGGTATTCAGACCGTTGCTTTAGGGGCATTTTGCCAATATCTGAGGCAGTGATTTTTGAGGACTTTGTTCCTTGGTCAGCATTTTTTATGAGACTCATTACGGTCTCTGATGCTGATGTGCCCTGTTTACGAGATACACGACGAATCACCTCTCTATCTTCAAGGGAGATCTTCATCCCGAACCAAACGTATTCGGAGTATTTACGGGGTCTGCCAACGCTTCTTTTTTGCATGATATACTAACATTCTATTTTTTATTAAAATTGCAACTATATTAGTATAATTGCAACAATACTACAGCTCGATCACTCCTGTATCAAATACAAATTATTATCTTCTACTTTGTAGATCATTGGTGCTACTATAATGTGTGGGTAGCGGAGTCGTAGTCGGATGGCTTCGGAGGCGACGAAGTCTGTTTCATTGCTTATCTCAAACATCGGTGCGAACTGATTGAAGTGATCTTCAGCTTTCTGGGGCGACCAACCTGCAGCATCAACAAGCCCTTGAATGAACTGCTCTTTGCGATTGTGCAGGCCAACCATCCCACAGTTGGTATGACCAATGAGCGCAATATGTCTAATACCTCCAACGGAAATAGCAAATGATATTTTAAATTCACTGTAGCGCAAATTTGCACCTGCAGTACGGATGATATATGCAAAATTGTCCGGCATCGTCATGTGCTTACGGTTATCCATACACATACCGATAAGCAACTTTGCGTCCGGATAGACTTCAAACGGACGTGCGAGGTTATGATACTCAAGCAAGTCACCTATCGGTGTATCACAATATGTCGGTGGAATGTCCTGTACTTGATGTACAGGAATGAGAGTATGCATGGTTTAGTAGTTAACAAGTTGTTGAATTGAAGATGCAATGCGCTCAACAGTCGGGAGTACTGCATTCATGAGTCCCATATTGTATGGGATAGGAATATCATTCGTAGAAAGACGCTCAACCGGTGCATCGAGGTACTCGAATGCTTCCTGCGAAATAATAGCTCCGATCTCTGCCGCAAAGTTTGCAGTTGAATTATCTTCGCAGACGATAAGAACTTTGTTCGTTTTCTTAACTGATTCAAGCACTGCCTCTTTATCCCAGGGCACAATAGTACGGAGGTCAATGATCTCGATAGATGCATTAATGCTCTCTACTGCCTGCTTCACGCGGTCAACCATTGCGCCCCAAGCAACGACAGTAACATCAGTACCTGCCTGAATGATGTTCGCTTTTCCGAACGGCACCATGAATTCATCACCGGGATAATTTGCACGTCCTGGTGGTGTATCAAGTAGTGCGCGATGCTCAAAAAAGAACGTCGGGTCACTTGAGCGAAGTGCTGTGCGTAAGAGACCAACAGCATCCTCTGCATTCGACGGGAAAGCAATGCGCCAACCTATCTGGTGTGCAAATGCCGCTTCACCTGATACCGAATGCCACGGATCGCCCGTCTTTTTCGCAAACCCAACAGGGATTCGAACGACCATCGGCGCGAAGAACTGTGACTTTGTTCTCCAACGGACTGTGCCAATATCATTTATCTGCTCTGTTGCAGGGTCGGCATATTTGCGGAATTGAATTTCCGGCACAGGGACAAGCCCGGCAAATGCCATTCCAACTGCGCGACCAATAATGCCTTCTTCCGAAAGCGATGTATCAAAGACTCTATGTTTACCGAACTTCACTTGTAAATCAACAGTCGCACCATGTACGCCGCCTTTTGCACCGACATCTTCTCCGAAGATAAGTAGATTATTATTATTAGCAAGCTCAACTTCAAGCGTCTTGCGAACAGCATCCTGCAAATTCATGCGGACACCTTCATCTTTTGTCGTAATGATATTAGGTTGTTCGTCCGAGAAGGTATGCTCCAGCACTGTTGCAGGGTCGGGGTCAGGAGAAGCAATAGCTCTATCTCGCGCGGCTTCTACATCGTTCTTTACTTCTTCGACAAGCGCATCCCATTCTTTCTTTGAGATGAGATGCTTCGTTATATACTTTTCAAGTTTAGGGAGAGGGTCGTTAGCCCGTTCTTTCTTGAGTAATGCTTCGCCTTTATAACTTTGTGTATCAACGAATGAATGACCCGATAGACGCGGTATCTTCAAACGAATAAGTGCAGGACCTTTCCACTCTCGCACATACGATACAGCATCTTCGATATTTTCCGCTGCTTCTTCAGGTTCGGTGCCGTCACAATCATACACTTTCAAATTTGTAAATGATGCAAGATTCTTCGCGATGTTTTGACCAGGCGTTTGGTAATCACTTGTTACGGAGATACCGTATCCATTATCTTCGATGAAGAAAAGAAGAGGGAGCTTCTGTGTTGTCGCAACATTGAGCGCAGCCCAAAAACCATTTGCTGCAGTCGAGCCGTCTCCGCCAAGTGCAACTGCAATAGCGCCCTTATATGAATCGTCCTTTAATACATTCGTATAGTATTGTACTGCCTGTGCCCAACCAATAGCAGGCGAGTACTGTGCGCCGACATCACCAGATGCTGGAAGAACAGTTGACTTGCCACGAGAGCGAAGAAAATGAACAACACCAATATCGCGTCCGCCATGAATGCCGCCCGAACGTGCCATCGAAGCAGCCATTGATTCTTCCGGTGTCAAACCTTGACCTAGAACGAATGGACGTGAACGGTAATAGACCGTTGCGCCGTCGTGAGGATGGTTAATTAACACGGAGAGAATTGACTGGATCATATCATGTCCGCGAGCCGAGAACTGATACGTGACCAGTCCTTGCGGGACAAGTTCTGTCTCTTCGATCGTATCTATCGCCCGCGAGGTGAGGACGGTTCGCGCAACGTTTAGCCAGTTCAAATCTATAGTTTTCTTTTTTGCCATTTGGTTGTTATGGTAGCCGTTATTTCCGAGTACAACAGCGCATGAAAACACTACTATTAGCAGGGATAATTTCCCTTGTTTTTCTTATCTCTTGTGCCACAACCTATAATTACCGTCTCCCGAATGAAGCCGAGACCAAGCGGTTTGGCGCAGATTCACTTCGTTGGAAGTTCGAGGGTGCAAAACCAATTGAGATCCCGGTCGTAGATGCTGACGGAAAAGTGTACCGATTACCTGTTACCGAGAAGCTGAAAATAGAGGTTAAGACAACAGAAGGACTAAAATATCGCTTTTATCTGCAGTCTATTGCAGTTACCGGAGGTGATAGCTTCCTTGGAGCAAATCAAATGTGGCGAGGGTATGACCTACTTTCCCATACAGAGAGGACAATCATGTCAAAAGAAGTGCTGAGCTATGTGATTATCAGCGATGATAAGGCACTTCAAACAATTGGGTTACGGTGAGAATTAAAAATTCATTTGTATTTTCTTGATAAATGTTGTATATTTGTATCCCAACTATCGCAATTTTATCATAATCATAAAAGAGGTATAAATATGTTATCTGTTAGAAACCATATGAAATGGTTAGTATCCCTTTCATTTATTCTCGTTTTCACATCTGGTGTTTTTACCGGATGTACTCCGGAGTCATACTCTCCCGAAAGTGCACAAAGTTCGTTGAAGATCGATCAGGCAGAGATAGCAAAAGCTATCGAAGTACAAGATAAGTATAATGATGAGTTGATGTCTATTCCGAATGTTATTGGTACCGGCATCGGTGCTGATGAGAATGGCACACCCGTCATCTATTTATTCACAGGTGAAGGGTTTGGCACACAAGGGTATCCTGGTATCGTTGGGGGGTATAGAACACACATTGAACCTGTTGGATATGTAAAAGCTCTTGCTGTTTATACAGGAACATACCGTGCTCCAATCTGGAGTGGTGTGAGCATAGGTAATGACAAAGAGTGTGCTGCTGGTACGCTAGGATGCGTCGTTAAAGATATAAATGGTAAAACATATATCTTAAGTAATAACCACGTTCTTGCACGTGAGAACAAAGCTGCATTGGGTGAACGCATTGATCAACCCGGTCGAATTGAGAATAATTGCGGTGTGTCTGGTCAGGTTGCAAAGCTCTCTAACTTTACTCCTATTATTATGCGTAGAACAGCTACAAATACTATTGACGCTGCAATAGCAGAGTTCACCGCTCCTGGTTTTACAAGCCAAATGGCTCTCGGAAATGCATATACCCCCACTGCTACACCTATGAACGCATTTCTTAATCAGGCAGTAAAGAAAGTCGGTAGAACAACAGGATTAACTCAAGGGATAGTTACAGCTATTAACGTTACAGTTGTAGTAAGATACTCAAAAAGTTCGGCTGGCTTTGTTAATCAGGTTTTCATCACCCCCGGAGGATTCAGTGCCGCAGGTGACTCTGGCTCTCTGATTGTAGATGAGAGCAACAATAATCCAGTTGGTCTTCTATTTGCAGGAGGCAACACAGGCACATTTGCGAATGACATCAATACGGTATTAAATACATTCGGTGTGACGGTAGTACCGAACTAAGAACCTGTCATTTTGTTTAGTACGGGGGACAAACATCAAAGTTGTCCCCTTTTTTAATCTATGCTACCTCTTTTCATATCAATCACGTTATTACTCTTCACAACAGGGGAAATGCGGTCTGAACAGTTGAAAAGGGACAGTACAAAAACATTTCCTAAAAAGGCAGTGACCATAAAAGACATATTGACGAAACATTCAGAGTCTTGGATGAAAGTTAAAGGAGTGGTCGGTACAGGTGAGGGATTGCACAATAATAAACCATGTATCAAAGTGTTTGTTAGCTCCCTCAATCTAACGATTAAAAAAGAGATTCCCTCTTCTGTTAATAGCTTTCCAGTTATTATAGAGGTTGTGGGAGAGGTCATTGCGCGTTAATTTTTTATTAAATACTATTATGAAAAAAACATTTATACCTATACTTTTTGCATTGTTAGTGGTTAACCTTACTTCCTGCGGCGGGAAGTCTGACGCACCGGGCACTGCTGATTCTACCAAAAATGCAACCGGGACACAAACTGCAGGTGCTCCAGCAGGTTCAAAGTTCAAGATGAAAGCCGGTATCGCCGAAGGTACCATGGAGATGATGGGGCAGAAGGTCCAGATCAAGATGGCTTTTGATGATTGGGGTAACAAGACGATGAATGAGACCTCAGGAGAAATGATGGGGCAGAAGATGCATCAGGTCAATATCACAAAAGACAGCATGACATACGTTCTTGATATGATCAAGAAGACAGGTCAGTCAATGAAAGCAAAGCCAGACGATATGAACTTTGCGAATATGACCCCTGAAGAACTCAAAGCAAAAGGTGTAAAAGAGATCGGTAAAGAGACGATCAACGGCAGAGAGTGTATCGTTTATGAAATTGACCCAAATGCAAATGCACCGAAACAGCCGCAAGGTGCAGGTGCTCCGCCACAGCCGGATATGAAGGGTAAATTCTGGGTATGGAATAATTTCCCCGTCAAGATGGAAATGGGAAAGATGATGAATATGCAAATGACGAAGATCGAAGAGACCACGCCACCGGCAAGCGTCTTTGAAGTCCCGGCAGATATTAAGATGTCAGCGATGTAATTCTCTCTTCGTACTGATTGTTACAAAGGACGCTTGAAAAGGCGTCCTTTTTATTTAGATAAAATATGAAATTCGTTACCTATAATGGCAAGATAGAGTTTGCACCGAAGCTAACAGAAGTTGCATTGGAGATGTCAAAAAAAGCACAAGCAAACTCTGCTCGTACTTTACCACCGAACCATCCTTATACAGCGAAAGGACGACTTGGGTTTATTCTCCTGAACAGAGTAATAGACTTGGAATTGGCAGTGCATAAGTTTGCTATGCAGCATGACCATGTAACTCTTGACCGTTTCCCTTCAGAGATAATTACTTTCCTCGCAATGGGCGATGAAGTCATTACTAAAGCTAAAGAAGTGTATGAGTGGTGCAGCAAAAAATCACTGGAAGAACTTGAAAAGCTCAATGTAGTTGTACCTGCTGATAAAGAACTTCTCGCTCCCGTCCCGCGCCCTACATCTATGCGCGATGGGTATGCATTCCGTCAGCATGTTGAGGCAGCGCGACGCAATCGCGGTGTGGAGATGATAGAGGAGTTCGATGAGTTTCCTGTATTCTATTTTACGAATCATCAGTCAGTCATTGGTCCCGGTCCGATGGCAGTAATGCCAGAACATTTGAAGAAGCTTGACTTCGAGCTTGAAGCATGTATCGTTATCGGTAAAGAAGGGCGCAACATCAAAGCAGAAAATGCTGATGAGCATATCTTTGGTTATATGGTGATGAACGACTGGTCTGCGCGTTATTTGCAGATGGAGGAGATGAAGCTCTCGCTCGGACCTGCGAAAGGAAAAGATTTTGCAACAGCGATCGGACCGTATCTCGTGACAAAAGATGAATTGGAATCTCGCCGCATCCCAAGCGATAAAGGCGACCGCTATGACCTCACAATGACATGTAAAGTAGGGGACACAGAAGTATCCCGAGGAAACCTCAAAGATATGACCTGGACGTTCGCACAAATAATCGAACGAGCAAGCTACGGTGTTACGCTCTATCCCGGTGATGTCATCGGCTCCGGCACGGTCGGTACGGGCTGCTTCTTAGAGCTCAACGGCTCAAAGATCTATGACAACTGGTGGTTGAAAATTGGTGACAAGGTCACGTGTTCTATAGAGATACTTGGTGATCTGACGAATGAAGTTGTTGAGATGAAATAATTAGAAGAATCTACCGAACTGGAAGTGGGTGAGCCATCCGGATTTTTGTCCGAACGCGTATGGACTATCAAATCCATAACCGAGGTCGAGACCGATAAGACCGACAGCCGGCACCTGTACTCTTGCGCCAACACCTGCAGCGCGTTTGAGATCGAATGGGTC
The DNA here is from genome assembly GCA_046590205.1 of Kapaibacterium sp. (SeqCode). GTDB lineage: Bacteria > Bacteroidota > Ignavibacteria > Palsa-1295 > Palsa-1295 > DATDEW01. The sequence continues at coordinate 34,116 of JBKJTT010000085.1, read as the reverse complement.
AGCATGTCCCCAATTAGACCATACATTACCTGCTTCGGCAAATGCGAGAATAAATAGCGGTATTGGTTCGCGTGAGATCTGGAATCGTAGCTCCGCAACATACCGTGCATACGCCGCGCCGCCCTCAGAGAATGACCCGGTTGGTGAACGCTCGATACCGATACTTGCATCAGCATAACCACGAAGCGGTATGGTATAGAAACCGGATGCGAAGCCAGCACCACCCATGGTGAATCTTTCTGAGGGAGTAATATATGGTTGTGAGCCAACTTTTCCGAGTTGTCCAAAATCAATGATCGTAGCAAGCACAAGTTTTTGTGATACACCGAATTGCGCAAGCGGTGTATAGAACTTCATCGTAAAGCTATTCTTAAAATAGTTTGCCGGCTCGTTGGGTGCAGGTGAATTAATCGGTAAATATGCAAGACGTGTCAAAAAGGTAAGCTCTGAACCTTGGCCGGGGAAAAGCGGATCGTCAGTAGAGTTACGTGTGAGCACGACCTGAATACTCGTTTCATCGTGCTTACCGGGAGTATAGATACCGCCGCCTGTTTTAACATCTGTTTTCTCACCGCGAAGTGTAGCATCAATGCGGAAGTAATCATCTGGCCAGCGCAAACGACGACCAACTGAGAGCGATGCTCCCAAACGATTGACCGAATAAAAATAGTTACTCGTTTGGTAGTAGGCAGATACACCAAGAATTGTACGTTCTTGAAAGAGCCATGGCTCTTGGAATGTTAATGAGAATGTCCGGTACTGTGATTGCCCAAACTCCGCTTGAATTGAAAATACCTGCCCTGCTCCGCCACGCAATGGATCAGCTATATCAAAGTTGTTAAATGATACACCAAGAGAGCCAAGCAAGCCCTGCGAGCCGCCATAGCCAATAGATGCATTGAATGTATCACTTGAGCGCTCTTCGACGTTGAATGTTACATCAACCTGCGTAGCATCGGGCACGAAGTTCACCTTCGGTTCAAGCTTTTCTTGATTGAAATAGTTGAGCTGTGCAAGTTCACGAAGCGAGCGGATGATCGTCGAACGGCTGAACGCATCACCTGGTCGTGTATAGAGCGTACGACGTATCACAAAATCTTTTGTTTTTGTATTTCCGGCAATATCTATATTGCGGAAATAGAAACGTTTGCCTTCCTGAACGCGGACTGTAATATCAATAGAATCTGAACCGACGACGGTCTCGTCCTTTGAGACATTGACAAGGTAACCGCGATCATAGTAAAGTGAGCCAACATCTGAGAAATCAGGTGAAGGGCCTTTCAAGTTCATGTCGAGTTTCTCAGCATCATAGAGGTCGCCTTTACGCATACCGATGCCGTACATGATCTCCTGTTCGGTAAACACTTCATTGCCTGCAATACCAATGTTGCGAAGATAGTACTGATTACCTTCATATACATTAATGATAATGTTCAGGTCTTCTCCTCTTGTGACCCAGAGTGAGTCAGAGAGTATCGTTGCATCCCGAAACCCCTTCGAGCGATAGAACTTAATGAGTCCCTTCTTATCTGCTTCGTACTTTTTTTGGTCAAACGTTCCGCTCGAGAAAATATGCCACCATTTCTTTTCTGATGTTTCATCGAGTGCTCCGCGCAGATCATCAGAAGTCATTTTACTATTACCGGTGAAATTAATATGGCGAACGATGATCTCTTCACCCTCGGTTATAGCGTAACTGAGATGTACTTTCCCGTTCGATAATTTTTCGGAGCTGACGACAACATCAGCATATTGATAACCTTCTTTTGCATACAGTTCTTTTATGAGCCGTTTGACATTATCGACCGTCCATGGACGAGCAAAATCATTTTTGTAGAAAGGTATAAGCTTCTGAATGTCTGCGTTAGAAACATTTTTATTTCCTGTGAAGGTAACCGTATCAATTCGGGGAAGTTCTTTTACTTTTATCGTCAAGTAGATGCCATCTTTGCCATCAGTTTGCGTTGATATTTTATCAACGACAATATCCACATCACTAAAGATATTTTGACCCCAGATACGGTTTGTTGCGCGACGGACATCATCGGAGGGGATGGTAATGGTTTGCCCTTTCCCGAGCTGGCTTTGTGCAAGGATCGTCTCGGCACTGCCTGACTCATTTCCCTCGACCAATATACCCATGATGATATATTCTTTTTCGGCGGGTTGTGCAAATGAGATGTTTGAACAAAGTAAACATATAAAGAATAAAAGAGCGATGCGTTTTATCATTCTGGGGAGGGCTAATTATTACCTTTTGTAAGAGCGTTGACCATCTTTTTGAGATACGATTCCTGTGAAGCAGGAAGTTCGCTGGGTTTACGAATCTGATCTCCAGTAAGTCCGAAGCGTCGTTCACGTCGTTGGAAGTCACGAATCGCTTCATAAAGATGCTCACGGCGGAAATCAGGCCATGCTATCTTCGTTACGTATATTTCACTGTATGCCATCTCCCAAAGTAAGAAGTTCGAGAGTCGCATTTCACCTGACGTACGTATCATCAGGTCAGGGTCTGGTAAGTTAGCTGTCGTTAGGTAACTCTTGACGAGGTCATCGTTAACGTCTTCGGGCGAGAGTTTTCCTCTGCGGACATCAAGCGCCATCATCTGCATTGCACGGACAATATCCCACCTGCCGGAATAAGACAGTGCAAGGGTAAGAGTGAGTCGTGTATTGTGAGCAGTGTTATCGATTGCATCAAAGAGGTCGTTCTGGACTTCCTTCGGAAGTGCATTGGTCTGACCAATAACATTCAGCCGAACCCCATTCTCTCGCATTTCCTCAAGTTCTTCATGGAGCATTTTCCGCAGAAGACTCATTAGCATCGAGACTTCCTTCCCCGGTCGCTTCCAGTTTTCTGTGCTGAATGCGTAGAGAGTCAGGTGGCTGATGCCAAGCTCGCGGGCTGATCGCGTAGCGTCGCGAACGCTCGCAATACCTGCCTGATGCCCCGCAGCACGTGGTAAGCCGCGCTCTTCTGCCCAGCGACCGTTGCCGTCCATAATAATGGCGACATGAGAAGGTATCTTCCCGGAGCGGACAAGCTCGTTCTGGACGATCTTATCCTCTTGGGACTGTAAATAGGGTTCGGGCTTAAAAAGATGTCTAAAAAGTGATGCCAAGCTAAATCCTGTAGGTTATTGCACAACCTTAAACACGCCTACAAACCCCGTAGGTTCGGGAAAAATTGATGACTAACGACTTATGTGCTTGCTTGAGAAAGCAGGGCTTCAGCTATCTCCTTAGTTGTCGCTTCTGCTATTAGCCGTATGATCGGCTCGGTGTTTGATGCTCTTACGTGGAGCCAGCCTTTTCCGAAGTCAAAGCGGATGCCGTCTTCTTCGTTGATGTGAATTGCTTTCGGCGACATCTTTGCTTTCACTGATGCAAGCACTTCATGTACTTGCTCTACACTTGTCAGGTCAATCTTTGATTTGACTATTTCGTACTGTGGCAGACTTGCTTTCTTTTGGGATAAGCTCATGCCGCTTGCTGCAAGATTATTGAGTGTGAGAGCAACTGCAACGAGAGAGTCTCTTCCGGTATGAACATCTGGGTAGATAACGCCACCAGAACCTTCGCCGCCGATAACTGCACCAAGCTCATGCATCTTCTTTGCAACGTTTATCTCACCGACCGGAGTGCGATACACCTTTGCACCATATTCAGCGGCAATATCTTCGACAGCTCGAGTCGTCGAGAGATTCACAACCACATGCTGACCTTTTGCAAACTGTTTGAGTACTTCCTCGGTAGCAATGACGATAGTATTCTCTTCGCCGAACGGCTCACCGTTTTCCATAATGAATACACATCTATCAGCGTCGGGGTCAATTGCAATGCCGATGTCAGCATTGTTCACTTTTACTGCGTCACAAAGTGAAGTAAGATTTTGCGGAACCGGTTCGGGAGGGTGTGGGAAGATACCGGAGCCGTCGGTTGCAATACCGATAACGTTCGTAACGCCAAGCGCTGCTAAGAGCTTCGGATGAATGAATGAGCCGCTTGCATTTACTGTATCAAGTACAATTTTGAAATTACGAGATCGAATCTTTTCTACATCAAGGAATGGAATTGCTAAGATAGATGCAATATGTTTTTCGGCAATGTCTTCTCTGACCGTTATACTTCCTGTTGTATCACTTTCTCTAGGCGAGTTTGAATCGATGATCTCCCAAAGAGATTCATTCTGCTCTTTATCGAGGAAGAGCCCGCTCGAAGCGATGAACTTCATCCCGTTCCATGCCTGTCCGTTATGACTTGCGGTAACGGAAATCCCTCCGTGAATGCTAATATCATTTTCAACTTCGAACATGATTGTTGGTGTCGGGACCATCCCAAGTGCAAAGACATCACATCCGTATTCGGTGAGTGTCTGGCACACTAGGTCGTAAATATCTTTTCCCCCCTGCCTGCCATCATAGCCAACTGCAACAACACCTTTGTGGCAATACGTAGCGAACGATGCAGCATAAAGACGGACGACTTCGGTTGTAAGTCCGTTCAGAGTGTCCGTAAGTCCGCGTAAACCTGATATAGAGCGAATGAGCAATGTAACTAATGTAGATTAATATGCTGTAAACAAAAAGGGGTTCGAAGTTATTCGAACCCCTGCAAAAAATATCAGAATATCCTATGCATTCGATGTCGTCGAGCTGCCACCCATTGCGCTCATGTCGGGGGATGAACCCTCGGCGATCGCTTTACGCATACCAGTATCTGCCTGGACGTTCTGCATGTTGTAGTATTCCATGACGCCGAGCTTACCGGAGCGGAATGCCTCTGCGATAGCAAGCGGAATCTGCGCTTCGCTCTCGACAACCTTTGCGCGCATTTCCTGTACACGCGCTTTCATTTCCTGCTCATGTGCAATAGCTGCTGCGCGGCGCTCTTCTGCTTTTGCATTTGCAACTTTAAGCTCTGCTTCTGCTTGATCGCTCTGAAGTTTTGCTCCGATGTTATCGCCGATATCAACGTCTGCAATGTCGATAGAAAGAATCTCGAATGCAGTGCCTGAATCAAGTCCTTTGTCAAGAACGGTCTTGGAAATTCTATCAGGGCTTTCGAGCACTTCTTTATGTGAATCACTCGAACCAATGGTGGTAACAATACCTTCGCCAACGCGAGCTAAGATCGTCGCTTCGCCTGCACCGCCAACAAGACGATCAAGGTTTGCACGAACTGTTACACGTGCTGTAGCGCGAACCTGAATACCATTACGGGCAACCGCCGCGACAGGTGGTGTCTCGATAACTTTCGGGTTAACCGAAAGACGAACTGCTTCAAGCACATCGCGTCCTGCAAGATCAATAGCAGCAGCGCGGTCAAAATCAAGTGGGATGTTCGCCTTGTTCGCACTAATGAGTGCATTGATAACTTTTACTACATTTCCGCCTGCAAGAAAATGGGCTTCGAGTTTAGGTATCTCGACAGGGATACCTGCCTTACTTGCTGTGATCTTCGAGCGAACAATAACATCGGGTGGTACTTTTCTAAGTCTCATTCCGACGAGATCGCTGAAGATACGAACCTTGACACCGCTTGAAATAGCAGTTATCCAAAGCCCGATGGGGATAAAATAGAAGAAGAGGATAAGAAAAAACAATCCTCCTACAATGATTAGTATGGCTGCGCCACTGATTGCGTTCATGATTGTATGTGTTTTGGACTACAAATATATGCAAAGATTTGAGGGCATCACACTCTTTTAATAACCCATGCCTCTTTATAGTGCACCTGGTGGATATTTGAGAGTTCTCTGCCTAAGAATCGCTCCCCAACGGAGCGGAATTTCGTAGGGATGTCACTGACAAGATACAGATGTTCTGCACTCGTATTATTCCCGTACTCAATATGATCTCGTACTTCCTTCGCAGCTACAGCCCCGCTATTAATGAGAACGACATCTTCTCCGATAGCTTCCCCAATAGCATCTGCTAAAACAGGATAGTGTGTACAACCGAGAATGAGTGTATCAACTCCTTGTTCACGAAGCGGACGAAGATATTCATCTGCGATGAGTTTTGTTGCTTGATGATCTATCATGCCCTCCTCTGCAAGCGGGACAAAGAGCGGACATGTGACGGAAAATGATTCGACCATCTTCCCCTGAGATGTTGCTTCTTTTGCAATCGCTTCATCATATGCTTTGCTTGTAACTGTTGCCTGTGTGCCTATGATGCCGATGCGTCCGTTACGAGTTATGTTGACTGCTTCTCGTGCGGCTGGGTCTATCATCCCGATAACAGGGATACTTCCTGCAACTTCACGCGCTACATCAAGTGCAACAGCGCTTACTGTATTACATGCAACGACGATGAGAGATACATTATGCTGCATGAGAAGCTCTGTATCCTCTGCTGTGTAGCGACGGACTGTTTCTACGGACTTCGTGCCGTAGGGCACACGCGCAGTGTCTCCGAAATACACAATGCGCTCGCCGGGGGCGAGCGCATGAAGTTCTTTCACTACCGTCAGACCCCCGATACCGGAGTCGAAAACACCTATGGAGTTATTTGTTGTCACTATCCTTCATCTCAAGTTTGCGAGCCTTCATGATAGAATCACGCATTCTCATTCTGTTTGGGTCCATACCAGGGTTTGGTGGAATCATCATTTTCCCATCAGGTCCTTTGACGCTGTCTCGTGGTGGCTGCTCCTTCTTCATCAACTCATTCTGTTGTTGGCGAAGCGGCGCGATGTTCGTATTGATAGTCTTTGAGACATAGCCGTTGGTTTCTGATTTTGCGCGCTCAAGTTGGGGCATAACTTCCATGATCTTTTTGCCTTCAGCGCTCTTTAAGAATGCGATGTACGCTTTTAATTCTTTTGCAGATAGGTTTTTGCGATAGGTATCGAACATCAGCTTCTCTGCGGAGTTCGTATCAAGATTTGCCATTGCCATCTTATACATTTTTACAGAATCCATCTCAAGCTTAGCAAAGCCGCGCGACATGCGTGAATAGTACTGATCTGCCATTTCTTTGACAGATTGTTTCGGCTTGACCAATGGATATATTTCCTTGAATGCCTTCGCAAATTCTGCGCTGTCTTCGTAAGACTTTGTTTCTTTTACGTTCTTTGGCTGCTTTGACTCTATAGGCGCTAAAGGTGCCATATCTACATTAGGAACAGGTGCTGGCGGGGGCGGGGTTTTTGCCTTTTGGGCAAAAGAGGGTATTGATAGCACAAGGCAAAAACATGTAATAAGCAAAGCGTGTGGACGTATCATCATGAAGATAGAATTAGAGTTTACAAAGAGAGAAACGCCGAAAAAACAGGTAAAAGTTTACTCAATGTGAGGGCTAATATTCCTTCCACTCGCCTTTCTCAAATACCTCAAGCTTTGTCAATGGGTGTATCTCCCATTGCGAGCCGCGGGACTTCCCGACTTCATCGCCATGCTCTTCATCCCACATCAGCCAGCCGGCGACCCTGACTCTCGTTCGTTTATCTGATAGCTTGACGAAATTATCTATAGTCCAACTTGGCTTTGTTGCTTTGATGCGCGGCGTGACTTCGGCGATGACGCTTGATGAGCGTGGCTCGTTCTTCTCTTGCACTATCCATAGGTGGTAATCGCGGTGTTTATCCGAATTGCCGTTCGCGCTTTCTCTGCCTGACTCTCTTGCTTTGATGAGATACCCTTCGACAACAACTCCCTTCGATTCCCACTTCGCAGCGTATTGCTTCGCTTCGTCGCTCCAATATTTTCTGGTGTTGTCGTCTGTGCCTTCGAGTTTTGTTGAAGGAATGGCAAGTATCTGATGAACGGAATACGATTCAAATTTTTCCGGCGAAGCTGTGCGGTTCTTCTGGAGGTTCAAGAGTGGGTCGCCGCCTTTACCTTCGGGGGGAATGCCGTTGAAGTATAACGATGTGTCTTGCGTTGGTCCGGCATAGATTGGCGGATGTGGCTTCTCTCTTTTAGAAGATCGTTTGAGTAAAGAAGAAACTCCCAATGCAACGATCAAGATAATAACAATGAGACTACTAGTTTTCTTCGAAAGGTTCATTATGTGATACGGTTATATCTATTGTTGTCTCCGGTGAGACACTGTTTTTTTTGCTTATACGCATCCATCCGGTTATCATTGACAGAAAATTCCACCAACTGCTTATAACAACCATAAAGATATGTCCAAGAAAGAACTGAACAATCATCGCCATAAAAATAAAATGTATCCACCGTGCGCCGTCATATCCACCAAAAAGGTATCCTAAGTTTTGAAATTGCACCGGCATATACATAACAAGACCGCTAAGAGTTACGCCGATACTTAAAAGCGGGACGGATGTATAAGCAAGTTTTTGGAGAGCGTTGTATTTGCCTTGTACAGGGTGTGCTTTATCTATACGAAGATAGTAGCGAATCATAGGAATCAGCCCATGCCTATCACGTGGTCTGAATAGTGTCGTGTGCCTGCCGTGTTTTGAGATAATGTTGTAGAGCGTTCCTACAATAGCATTCAGAACGAACAGCCACATAGCGGCAAAGTGCCATTGCCTGGCACCGCCAAGCCACCCACCAAGTACGACCCACTGCGGAAAACGAAAATCAAAAAGAGGAGATGCGTTAAAGATACGAAGTCCCGATGCAACCATAATACCAAGCGCAATGAAGTTCACCCAATGAGTGACTCTTATTAGTAATGGATGATGAAATTCTTTATTTGCCTTTTGCTTCTTCATTCATGCAGTTTGGACAAGGATTCATCCCTTGTTGTAGCGCGGAGTCTTTCGGCATACGTTCAGTTCGAGCCATGACGGTTGGAGGGCAACCGTCTTTATGATAACTTTTTGTATCTCGAATAACGACGACATCATTCTCGTTACTACTGGGGCATCCAGTAACACAGAAAAATAGTATTACTACGATAATACTATAACCCCGCATTCCAGTCATATCCTTTGTCTTCCCAATACCCACCCGGTTTTGTATTAGTAACTAAAATTTTTGTAACCCACTTTGCGCTTTTATAGCCCAGTTTTGTCGGCATCACAATTCTGCAAGGTGCCCCGTGCTTGAGAGTCAAGGGTTTGTTATATGCTTCATAGCAGAGTAGTGTTTGCGGATGTCGTGCGCTTGCCATGTCGTAGGAAGTATAATACTTATCGGAACATTCTACATAGACATATTTTGCATCGGAGTTCGTGCCTATCCAATCAAGGAAATCACGTAACCGCGTCCCACCCCATTTAACATTCTGGCTCCATCCCTCGACACAAACGTGCTTTGTATTTTGCACTGTTGTGCCAAGTGACTTGATCATATCAAGGGTATAAAGTCCCGGATATTTGACCAAGCCCTGTACCTCAAGGCGCCAGCCACCCGAAGTATCAGATGTCGGCGTATCTGTTCGATAACTATTGGTTCGGAATTTGGATTCCGGTGTAAGGTCTTTATCGGCAATCGGAGCGACAAGTTTTGTTGAATCAAAGACCGATGCTTGCACCCCGTCATTGAACTTTTGAAATTGGTTGAGTACTTTTTCTGTCTTACCCCCGGGTGAGGCATCACAACCGAGCATAAAGCAGATAGTGAGCAAAGAACAGAGCCGTATCCAAGAGCAGTGCTTCATCAAGGTAATCGTTATTTGGTACAATTATACAGGGAGAAAATGAAGGAAAGGTTCTCTATTGCCAGTCAACAAAGATAACGAAGATGAGGAACAGGAAGATGAAGAATATCCAGATAGCCAGCCCCATAAATAGGAGCTGCATCTTCTTTTTTCGATCAGGTTCGGGGCTTACCAATTTAGAATAACCAATGTGGCTGGAAGAGCCATTCCATGCTCACCATAATGATCAGTATGCTTGCTACCGCAAGAGGTGCGTATGCGATGACAGAAAGAAAACGTGACTCGTACTTCAAGTGCATGAAGTACACAGCGACAAGCCCTGCCTTAACAAGTGCAAGTGCGACAAGAAGTATCACAAGCATGGCATAGGGAATGCCTACTTGCGCGATGACAACCTCGATGACCGTCAGCACGAAGAGTGCGCCGAAGATCTTGAGGTAGCTTTTTGTATGATTCGTTGGCTGCGTATCTGCCGTATGTGACATATCTAAATTCCTTTGCTAAAATTAGAGAAGGTAAACAAGTGTGAAGAGAATGATCCAGATAAGATCAACAAAGTGCCAGTAAAGACCTGAAATTTCGATAAGCTCGGGCAAGTCATTACGTCCGCGAAGCCACTTGATACCGCGATACATAATAAAGATGACAGAACCGCCGACAAGCGAAAGCGCTACATGCGGAATAGGCGGGAAATCTGCGAACGGCACAAACCATAAGAAGAGCGCCGGTCCGATGAACGGAAGGAAGTACGAGCCACCGACTGCAAGCGGAAGTATAAAGAGGTACTTTAGGATGAACGGTCCGTCTTTCCAGAGACCAAGTGTATTGACTGCAAAATAGATCGTAAGTCCGACAGAGACGACGCGGAATATCCATTCCATGATGCCGACATCTTTGTATTGCTTATGACCAAGTTTCGTTGCTATAGCAACTGCCGAGAGATATGCAACGCCGGAAAATACGTGGATACCATGGAAGCCCGTCAGCGCGAAGAACGTGGCATCGAAAAGACTCTTTTCCATTCCCATGTTGTCGCCAACGATGAGATGGTAGTATTCATAGACTTGTACGCCGAGGAAAATAGAGCCGCCAAGAATCGTAAAGAGCAGCCACTTGAAGGCGCCTTTGTTATCCTTGAAGTGTGCCGCCTGCACTGCCATTACCATCGTGACCGATGAGCAGATAAGGACGAACGTATTGATAGCCGTCAGATTAATATCGAGCGGGTAATGCTCTATGGCGCTGTGGTTATTCGGCGAGGGCCAGGCATCGCCGATACCCATACGTACCGAGAGATATGCCGCAAAAAGACCCATGAACATGAGCGCATCCTGACACAGGAAGAGCCACATGAATACCTTGCCCATCGATGTGCCGGTGCTCGTTGGCGGCGGTGCATGATGTTCGGCGTCGGAGTGATGTAAAGCTATTTCTGACACGTGTTAACTCAAAATAGTGAACAACTACAGTTATGCAAATATACGAGATTTTTTCACCCCAAGCCGTGAAACTGGGTGAGTGGATAGTGGTTAGTGGCTAGTGATTAGTGAGTGAAGTCGGGGCTCGGGACCCTTTGCGAACTCTGCGCCTAACCCCATCCCCTCCCCCACTAACCACTAATCACTGGCCACTAACCACTACCCAAACCCCTCCCCAAGTTACCCACAAAATAGCTGAACTTCTCTTCCCACCTTTGATGTTATAGTGTCCGTATTCAAGCTTTTAGGTTTTTGTGTTTCGAGGTTTTACTTGTCTGCATCCAGCGTTTTGGTTACCGGTTTCGGTTCTGATCCTACTGCCTGCTCACCCAAGAGAGATTCCTTTCCAAGCGCATTCCGTAAAGCATTACTAAAAATAATTCAACAGATTCAGACAATGAAAAAGATATATGTAGGCGGACTGCCTTATTCAGTAGACGAGAACGACCTTTCAGGCATGTTCACAAGCTACGGCGAAATCACAAGTGCTAAGATCATCACAGACCGCGATACTGGCCGCTCAAAAGGCTTTGGTTTCGTCGAGATGGCTGATGATGAAGCAGCAACGAAAGCTATTGCAGAACTTCATGAGGCAACTCTTGAAGGTCGTACACTTACCGTGAACGAAGCACGCCCAATGGAGCAGCGCTCTGGTGGCGGCGGTCGTCCGGGCGGCGGCGGTGGATACCGCGGCGGTTCTGGTGGCGGCGGTGGCAGTCGTGGTGGTGGCGGCGGCGGCGGTGGATACCGTGGCGGCGGCGGTGGCGGACGCTACTAAGCGACACCAACCCCATAAAGTGTAAATCACTTTCCAAGCGAGGCAGTAGAAATACTGCCTCGCTTTTTTTTGTGGGGGGTGGGCTAGTAATCTCATCTTACAAAACAGTGATTGATTGTCATACTTACAAATAATGGTGAAATTCCTTTGTAATTACCTTGTTCTATTTTGTGAAATAATCAATTAGTTAAATAATCACCTTTATGCTGAAAATTCTCGCAGATTCTAAAACATTAGGGAAAAAAAATGTTGAGAAAGGTAAGTTGTTTGAGGAGTTTATGCGTAAAGTTTTTTCCTTCCATGGATACGAAGTAGAAGACACAAGCATAAATCGCTCAGGGATGGAGATTGATATTGAGGGAAGAACCAGAATTGGCCGGACCAAACTTTATGCAGAATGCAAATGCTATGACACTGAAGTAGACTCACCAAAATTACAAGCATTTTTTGGAAAGTATATGACTTCGTGGTTTAAGGAAAGGAAATCTGAAGGCGTCTTTATTGCAATACCAGATATTAATACGCATGCTAAAGGTTTTTATAAAGAGTATTGCGAAGCAAACTCAGAAATCACATTGCGAATATTGAATGAAAGTGATGTAATAGAAACAATTTTTAAATCTGGGTTAGCAACAAATTTATCTGTTATCCAAAATAAGATTAAAAGTACAACAGGTAAAGTGGCGGATTATGATGTGCTTTATACATCAAAGGGCTTATTCATAATACAATACGTAATTTCTGCTGGCTCAGCATTCAAAGATAAATATGTTATTTTTGATGATAGAGGTGATCCAATCACTGAAGTAGAAAGTGTACAATTTATTGAGGATATTTTTTCTGAATTATCAGGCTATAGAAGAATAAATCTGGAGACCTCTCATGCTTTAATAAATATTGAACAGGATAGACTTGAAGAAGTAGTTACCGTAAGAGGTAGCTCTTCATGCTTTGAATACCAATTTCCTTCTTCGCCTGAATATTTCGTAGGTCGGCAAGAAGTAGTTAGTGAAATAACGGATTTTACTAAAGATTTATTGGAGGGAGTTAATAAATATAGAGGATTACTTATAGAGGCAAACTCAGGCTGGGGTAAAAGCTCTCTTGTATTAAAGCTTTCAGATCACTAAAACTGGACAATCATTTCGCATATGCTATTGATTCTAGATCAGCTTCTTCTACGCAGTTTGTAATGCGAGTTGCTGATTACATTTTTTCACGACTTAAAGAAGAAGAAGAGTTTAGAGAATTTCCTTTCGAAGACATATCAGGATATAACAATCTTATTTCTCAGTTGCAAAAGATAGATAATGTTTTAAAGGAAAATGGACGTGTTTTATTTGTATTCTTTGACCAGTTTGAAAATATTTTTTACCTACAAGAGATACTACGTCAAATAAAGAATCTATTATTAAAGATTTCTGACCTACAGCTAAATATTGTTTTGTCTTTCTCATGGAAGACAGATTTGATAGTTGGAGTTTCTGAATTTCCCTATAGTCTTAGGGATGATATTATTACATCTTGTAAGCCAATATCTCTAAATCCATTCACAGACACAGAGACTCAGTCCTTATTCAATAAACTAGAGGCTGAACTTCACACAAAACTTAGAAGTGACCTAAAATTTTTTCTCTCGGAATTTTCACAAGGATTTCCATGGCTATTGAAAAAACTATGTGCCCATGTAAAGGTACAAAGAGAAAGTGGAGTAATTCAATCTGAAATTGCTACAAGTTTACTTAACGTAGAAGAGCTGTTTACGGCTGACTTAAAAGGACTAACTCCAGACCAAGAAGACACATTGAAGCGAATTGCAAAAATAGCTCCTATGAGTGTACAAGAATTAGGTGAAGAGTTCGATGAAGAAGTGGTGAGATCTTTAGTAAATCTTCGACTGATAGTAAGGATAGGGTCTAAATACGATATCTATTGGGACATATTTAGAGATTTCTTAAATACAGGGAGACTACCAACTCAGGAAAATTATATATTAAGAGCTCAAATAGGCAGTGTGCTGAAGGCAATGGATATGATTCCGAGCAACAAGGAATCAATTACTATTCAAGAGTTGCAAGCAAATCTAAGGGTGACAACAAATAGCTGTTACAATATTATTCGCGATTTAAAATTGCTAGGGATTATCGACGTAGCTGAAAACATACTTTGTTACTCCTTAGATTTGTCAAGCGATAGAGAGTCTCGTAATGATGAACTGCGAAGTCATTTGAATGACAAGCTTAATAGGAATAGGATAGTTAGAGATATCTTAAATACTCTAGAGTCTCATCAGAACCTATCAATTAAAGAAATGGCTTTGCAAATTTCGCGACTTTGTCCGTATATAACAGCTTCTGAATCTACTTGGGAAACATACGCAAAAACAATCGCTCGATGGATGCAATTTTCAAGGCTCTCTTTGTATAATTATAAAAAATCCGTTATTGAAGAGTATTCTCCTGGTAGTGAGATTAGAGAGAGAGAATATGGAGTTCGAGGTAGAAAAATACAGTATCCTGCTATACAGTATACTCCAATTGAAACACTTGCACTGAGAATTTCTTCAGCTATTACCAATAAAAAAGCAATTGACTGGACTGGCTTCAAACCAAGTACTCGTTATAAGTCTCTAGTGATGTTAGAAATGCTTGGTTTCACCTCTGCTATTGACAATAGAATATACTTTTCTGACTCCTTTTGGGACTTCGTATCAAAGCCAGATTCAAGGGCAGAAATATTCGGGAAGAAAGCACTGAATATTGAATCATTTAAGATATTTATTGAAATACTTATGAATAATCAGGTAAGAATTTCTTTAAAAGAATTGGGGAAACTATTAGTAAAAAAACTTAATACTGATTGGTCGGATTCTACATCAGAAGTTATTGTCAAAATCATGTTAGACTGGGCTAGGCACAGTCGCCTAGCGCCAGAAGGTTATGTAAGAGGGAGGGGTGAAAAGCCTGCGCCAAGGCCTCAAAAACATCTTACAGATAATTTATTTGTTCAATAGATGAGTAAGATCAACTGTACTATTTCATAAATAGAAATGGGGTGTCACGTAGTAATTATAAAAAACTTATATTCTTGATAGATTGCCTGAAACAATCATATCCTCTTGATTTTCAGTATTAGAAAATCCGATATTTTTATACCCACAAACCGCAAAAAATTTTGCAAGGGTAAACGACAAATTTAGTGAACAGTCTGCTTTCCAATCTTCAATTACTTTATCTAAAAGCTTTAAAAAAGATGCTCCAAAAGTATCTTCAAAACGAGTTTTCAGTGCACTTGCATTTTTAATAGTCGGTGGACTGACTAGTGTCAAATACTGAATTGCTACATGAAGGGATTTAGGTGGTTGCCCATCGCCTTTCTTTATTTCTTCATAATCGAGTAGAAAGGTATCTATGGTCTCATTTACGCTGTCCTCGTCTAAGATAAAATTTTGACCATCAAATCCTAGTTTGATAAACTGGTCATACATAATGAAGTGTTGAAAAATATTTCTGAGGTGTCCAATTAGCTTAGAGTGAATATCGGGATCACCCGTTTCATCAGTAAAGAGGGGGTCAACGAACCCATCGCAGTACATCTTAGCGTGTAATAATTCATGAGTAAAACACTCGTGAGGCTTATCGGTCTTAGAGCATTCAATGACATGCTTTTTTGCACTCTCATCATAGACATGATACCACTGACCGTCATTGCTATCTTGTAACTCTATAGTTTGAGATTGAGAAATCTCATTATACAAGGGTGTGTTTTTTTCGCACAGTAATTCCGATAAAGTATAAATTGGCATTGCGTGTTTGTATAATAACTTGCATACCAAACCGATTTTCATTCATTCAGTTCATTAATACAATTCCACTGGTACCCGCTCTGGATAACTCAGATGGAGTTAAGAAGCTATCGTCATCGCAAGTTAGTAATCTAAATACTCATAATCCATTGATTTACTATAAATTACGAACAAAATTTCGCTTTTTATGTGGTATGCCAAATTATTCCGTATATTTGCATTGGAATAGTGCCTAGTGGTCAGTAGCCAGTGAACAGTTAAGAACCATCCCCAAGCCCCGAATCATGAACCCCAACCCCAGTGTGGTGCACAATTATCTTCTAATAAAATCAATGAGTTACAGGGGAAAGTTTGATAGTCTTGGTTTGCTTATGCAGGAGAATTATTTTTGGCTTCAAAAGACCGGGGCAGATAATAGCCCTGTCGGGACAGGCCTATTGTTAGTAATAATTTCATAATATGCACGTAACATCCAGA
Source organism: Kapaibacterium sp. (SeqCode) (assembly GCA_046590205.1). GTDB lineage: Bacteria > Bacteroidota > Ignavibacteria > Palsa-1295 > Palsa-1295 > DATDEW01. Next base: position 17,997 of record JBKJTT010000085.1, on the reverse strand, counting down.
TAACGTTTAAGTAATAATTTTGCATTCCTGAAAATGGCTTTCAGTTTTATATCTTACTCTATAACCAATGCACAAATTACTTACGCGAATTTCTCTCGCATGTATGATTCTTGCACTTGCTGCAACACTTTCTTCCGCACAGGAAGAAACGGGCGCTTCAGAGCTTGAGAGCAAGGTCGAGGGGCACAATGAACGCATTTTGACGCTCGAAGCTTCTGTCTCGAAGCTCAACCAAATGAGGATATCCGGTTACGTCCAGCCACAGTGGTTATGGCAGGATATTGATTCACTCGGCAATCAGTTCAATACGCGCAACTACTTCCAGATCCGTCGCGGACGCATCAAATTTACGCATACGACTCTTATCGAAGGTACAACAGGAAGCGTCAGCGCAGTGATCTATCCTGATATTATCGAGACAGGTGTCTCGATCCGCGAAGTCTATGCAACGTGGAATGTATTCGGTAATTCATACTCGCAAATGCCGGAGCTTGCATTGCAGCTCGGTTCGATGAACCGTCCATTCGGTTATGAAATTGCGTATTCATCAAGTGCACGCGAAGTAGCAGAACGTTCAACTGCCGAGAATCGCCTCTTTAACGGTGAGCGCGATCTTGGTTTGCAAGTATTATATTCACCGACCTTTGGCGGTATCACACCTGTTCTTGAAATGGGTATCTTTAACGGTACTGATAATTTCGGTAAAGGACCTGTTCCTGCTATAGCCGGAGCTACAAGCCAGTTGTTCTTTGGGTCTGGTGCAGTTATTGGTGCACTAGCAGGAACGCCGCCTGCTGCTGGTGCAACTGATTCGGCGTACATCGGAGGAAAGATCAACCCCCTGCTCGCTGCTCAAACAACAGCATATACCACAGCAAGTGCTATCCAGCAGAACAAGAAAGAATTCATCGGACATCTTCGCTTCCCGTTCTTAATCTCTGATGAGTTCTCGTTCGATATTGGTGCTTCATGGTCAATTGGTGGTATCACACCAATATCAAATGTAGTCGCAGAGTATAGCGGTGATAAAGGCGCACTCGTTCTTTCGAAAGATGGAGACACACCACACTCATTTAACACCAGAGGATATGCATCGTCAGGGCTTTTCAATAACAACCGTACGATCCTTGGCGGTGATATTCAACTTTATCTTTCGATCCTTCCATTTGGTGGTACGATCATTAAAGGTGAGCTTTATACAGGTACGCAGCCATTTTATGGCACATCTGCTCTTTATAGCTCGGCTGACACCGCAGCTCTTGGCGCACCAACAGGTGTACTTGTAAAGAAGAGCGTTATGGGTATGTATGCTATGCTTGTACAGAACATTACATCAGATTTTCAGTTTGTTGTTCGTTATGACATGTGGGATCCGAACACGAACTTCACCGGTACTGACGCTGCAAGTATTGCAAAAATTAATGGTTATACCTACATCAAGACGAACGGTGACTTCGGCGGCGACTTAGCAACAAATACGCTAACGATAGCAGTAAATGCTTTTATCGGCGGTTCGCTTCGCGTTATGTTTAACGTTGATATGCCTATGCTTGAGGAATATACAAAGACCGGCGATGTTATCGTAGGTGACCCGAAGGATAACCGCTTTACCTTCCGCACACAGTACATTTTTTAATACAGAGATAATCAAAGAAAGCAACAGAAAGAGAGTTATTCTATTATGAAAAAAGCACTATACACATTTGCCGCACTTATCATCTCGACGACGATGGTCGGCTTCTTTTCACCGGCATCGGTGATCACGGTAAAGGGTTCTGATACGATGGTTCAGCTCTGCCAACGTTGGGCAGAAAAGTACATGAAGCAAAATCCGAACATCCGCATTCAAGTTACAGGCGGCGGTTCAGGAACAGGCATCAGCGCACTTATCAATGGCACGACAGATATCTGTGCATCAAGCCGTCCGATGAAAGATGCAGAGAAAGTAAAACTTCGATCACGTTATGGTACAACAGGTATCGAGATACGCACCGCAAAAGACGGACTTGCTGTCTACCTCAATGAGTCAAACCCTTTAAAGGAATTGAGTTTCGAGCAAATCAAAGGTATCTATACCGGTACGATCACAAACTGGAAACAGCTCGGCGGTAAAGATGAGGATATTATTCTTTATGGTCGTGAGAACAACTCCGGTACCTACGTTTTCTTCAAAGATAACGTACTTGGCGGTGCTGACTTCGCAAGCAATACCCAGACGCTTCCCGGTACAGCAGCAGTTGTGAATGCAGTTAAGAAAGACCCGAATGGTATCGGTTACGGCGGTGCAGGGTATGCAAAAGGAATTAAAGAATGTGCAGTCCGCAAAGGCAGTTCAGGCACGGCATACTTACCAACACCAGCGAATGTTGCAAGTGGTGTTTACCCAGTTACACGTTACTTATTTTTCTATCTCCGTGAAAAGCCAAATGGTGATATGAAGGAATTCTTGAAATGGGTAGTCGGTGATGAAGGACAGAAGATCGTCACGAACGAGGGCTTCTTCCCTGTAAAGTAAGGGTTTACATATATCAGACTTTTTCTAAGAGAGGGTAGGCATTCGCCACCCTCTCTTACGAGTTTATAGAAAGTATGTCTAACAATAAGGTAATACTGAACCCAAAGGAGAGAGAACCGCTTCGCTACGGCAAGAAGCGGAATATTCTCGAAACGGTGATCGAGTCCTTGATAAAAGGGCTTTCGTTCATCTCTATCGCGGCGATCGTACTTATCTTTATATTTGTTTTCCGCGAAGCATCTCCGATTTTCTTTGGCACCACAGAGGGTCATGGTGTACATTCTGAACAATCTACATCTTCAACCCAGGAGTCTGAATCAGGTGCATCATCTGTTGGCGGTTCATCAAGCATGGAGCAAGAAGTCTACGACCCTCTTGCGGACGAAAAACCTGCTGCAAAAAAAACAGACGAAAAGACTTCCTTTCAAGATAAGGGAAAAGTAGAGCAAGAAGTCTATGACCCGCTCGCTGACGAAGCTCCTGCTACAAAGAAAACAGAAACACCTGCAAAGGGAGAGGGTAATACCTCTTTCCAAGATAAAGGGAAAGTAGAGCAAGAAGTCTACGATCCACTAGCCGATGAATCTGCGCCAAAGTCAGAAGCTCCCAAAACAGAAGTTGCTCCTGAACCTGCCTCTGTTGACCCTGCCGAACTTGCCGCCGCAAAAGCTGAATCAGATCGTGCTGCTTTAGAGGAAGTAAAGAACGCCGAGATGCGAAAGGATGCTACCTCGCTCGGCACGATGTTCACCGGTTCAATTTGGCAGCCGGTTTCTGATGTCCCAAAGTATGGACTCATACCGCTGTTCTTTGGTTCGCTCAAGACTACTCTTATAGCATTGCTCTTTGCCGCTCCGATAGCGATCATGGCTGCACTCTATACAAGTATGTTCGCTCCGCGACGTCTTCGCGAAATAATTAAACCCGTAATAGAACTTCTTGCCGGTTTTCCGAGCGTTGTTATCGGATTTTTTGCTCTTATCGTAATGGCTACCTTCTTCCAAGATATTCTTGGCACAACATACCGCTTGAACTCCTTCATTGGTGGTATCGCAATGGGGCTTGCTGTTATACCGATTGTGTATACGATTAGTGAAGATGCTTTAACCGCAGTACCACAGCCGCTTCGTGATGCATCTACGGCACTCGGTGCAACCAGATGGCAGACAGCCGCGCGCGTAGTGCTTCCGGCTGCCATCCCCGGTGTGTTCGCTTCGCTCATTCTTGGTTTTGGCAGAGCGTTCGGCGAGACGATGATCGCTCTTATGGCAACAGGTAATGCAGCAATGTCAACGGCTGATCCGTTTGAGCCGGTCCGTACATTTGCAGCAACGATCGGTGCGGAAATGGCAGAAGTAGTATTTGGTGATGAGCATTACAATGTGCTCTTCTTGCTTGGAGCAATGCTCTTTGTATTTACGTTCACGTTGAACTCTATTGTAGAGTTCTATATTCGCAAACGCCTCATCAAACGTATTCAAGGTAAGTAACGATGAAGGAAGTATTTCAAAAACGAAGCCAACTCGGCGATAAGATAGCGCAATCACTGACAATGCTTTCAGCATTTACGATCGTGGCTATTGTGCTCGTCGTTGTCTATTCAATCGTTGCTGGCGGTGTTGAACGTCTCTCATGGGAATTCCTTACCGAAGAACCTCGGGAAGGTATGATGGAGGGCGGTATCTATCCCGCTATCATCGGTACTGTCATAATGACGCTCTTAATGTCACTCATGGCTGTACCACTGGGGACAGTAACTGCAATTTTCCTTTCTGAATATGCAAAAGAAACATCTGTCTTCGCACGAGTGATACGATTTGCCGTGAATACGCTTGCCAGTATTCCGTCTATCGTATTTGGACTTTTCGGACTTGGGTTCTTTGTTCAGTTCGTAGGCGGAAGTATAGATTCGGTTTTACATCCGGGTTCATTAGAGTGGGCACAGCCGAACATTATGTGGGCTTCAATGACAATGGGGCTTCTGACTCTACCTGTTGTTATTGTGTCGGTCGAAGAAGCTATTCGCACTGTACCACGAGATTTACGCGATGCTTCGCTTGCACTTGGTGCAACGAAGCTCCAGACAATTTGGAAGATTGTACTGCCCGGTTCATTTTCGGGCATTTTGACAGGTATGATTCTTGCTATCAGCCGCGGGGCAGGCGAAGTAGCTCCAATTCTTTTCACCGGCGCAGCGTTCTTCTTACCGCAGCTTCCGGGTGCAGTAACAGATCAGTTCATGCACTTAGGGTATCATATTTTTATTCTCTCTACACAATCAGCGAACGTAGATAAGACGATCCCATTGCAGTACACGACTACACTTGTTCTGCTTGGGTTAACGTTTACGTTGAACTTGACAGCCGTCTTGCTTCGCTCACGTGTACGTAATAAGAATAAAGCAAATTAACATCTATTATTTATGTCACAAGATGTACTAACACAACCCGCATCAGAAGAGCGAAACGAGCAAATTGGCTTTCGCACGGAAGTACGCCCGGTTGATACAACACAAATAAAGAAGACATCTCCGACGAAGGTCTCGACAAAAAATCTTGATCTTTGGTATGGCGCAAAGCAAGCGCTTTCGAAGGTGTCGCTTGAGATACCGATTAACCATGTAACGGCATTTATCGGTCCGTCGGGTTGTGGGAAGTCAACATACTTGCGGACGATCAACCGCATGAACGATACAATACTCGGTTGTCGTGTCGAGGGTGAAGTGCTTGTTGATGGTATCAACATCTATGATAAACAGCTTGATGTCGTTGAGCTTCGTAAACGTGTGGGTATGGTATTCCAGAAATCAAATCCATTCCCAAAGTCTATATGGGAAAATGTTTCGTACGGACCGAAGATACTTGGTGAAAACGATAAGAACACTCTTAATGAAATTGTTGAACGTAGCTTAAAACATGCTGCTCTTTGGGAAGAAGTAAAAGATCGTTTGCATTATTCTGCACTTGGGTTATCCGGTGGTCAGCAGCAACGTCTGTGTATCGCTCGCGCCCTTGCAACGGGACCGGAAGTACTTTTGATGGATGAACCTGCCAGCGCACTTGACCCGATCTCGACGGCTAAGATTGAAGAACTTATCTTTGAACTCAAGAAAGAATATACGATCATCATCGTTACCCATAATATGCAACAAGCTGCTCGCGTGAGCGATATAACTGCATTCTTCTATATGGGTGAGCTTATCGAGGCAGGTGATACAAGAGATATGTTTACCAACCCCCAGAAAAAACAAACTGAAGATTATATAACAGGAAGATTTGGATAATATGGAAACACCTTATTCAGCACCTCGCATCCATCGCCATTTCGAGGATGAACTCGAGAAGCTCCGCGCACTTCTGATACGCATGGGCTCACTTGTTGATGAGCAGGTTGAGCTTGCGTCAAAGGCAGTGCTTGATTCTGACCTTGAGTCTGCTCGTTTTGTTATGAAGCGTGAGGTTCGTGTCAATGAATACGATCTGATGATCGATGCGCTTTGTCAACGTATTCTTGCGCTTTCACAGCCGGTCGCTGTTGATCTGCGTTTACTCATCGGTGCGATGCGCATTGATTCCGAGTTCGAGCGCATTGGTGACATTGCAGTAAACCTTGCAGAGCGTGCAGATAAACTCGAAGGTTCGACACATTTATTAGAGCGTGTGGGCGTCAAAGAAATGCTTCCAGCTGCACACAAGATGTTCCGCGATGCATTTGATGCATTCATCAATAACGATGCCGAGCTTGCCCGTTCTATTTTTGAACGTGATGATGCAGTTGATAAAATAGCACGTGATGCCTTCGATGATCTTATCGCGGAGATGAAAAAAGATCCTGTGCAAATCGAGCCATGCGCTCATATCATGTCACTCTTGCGCCATATCGAACGTCTTGCGGACCATGCGACGAACATCGCCGAAGATGTTATCTTTATCGTTGAAGCGAAGATGATGAAGCATCAAGGGCAGGATCTACTAAGTAAATAATGATTTACTACATATAAAAGCCGCACTCTGCGGCTTTTTTTGTTTATCATTGTATGTTAGTAGTAATATGATTACTCTTGAAGATATTACTATTCGCACCGAACTTCAACCCGGCGATATTGGACATATTACTTCACGCCATGGAGTACTCTATGCCCAAGAGTACGGATGGGGTGTTGGTTTTGAATCTTACGTTGCAGCAGCGCTTCACGAATTCTATCGTGAGTATGATATTGCTAAAAATCATATTTGGATAGCAGAGCATGAAGGAAAAATTATCGGCTCTGTTCTGGTAAAGTCACGCGGAGAATCAGCCCAACTCCGCTACTTCTATATTGAGCCACAATATCGAGGCATTGGCTTAGGAAAAAAGCTGTGGTCGTCTGCAATGGATTTTGTAACGACATGCGGCTATAAAAAGGCATACTTGTGGACAGCTGGTGAGCTACGTGTAGCGACAAAGCTCTATACTTCATCAGGATTTCACCTTACCCAGGAAAGAGAATCAGTGACTTTTGGCATCCGAGCTATTGAGCAGAGGTATGATTGGGAGGCGATTGATTAGGAACCTTGCCTGTAAATGCGTGTTGTAACGCTCCCAAATGATCGCGGGGTGGAGCAGTTGGCAGCTCGTCGGGCTCATAACCCGAAGGTCGTAGGTTCAAGTCCTACCCCCGCTACTACAAAAGCTGCATTTATGCGGCTTTTTCTTGCTTAAAACTCAACTATTCTCGTTCGTCCGATTCCCCCCACAGTTAAATCCATTTAGCACAAGAGATCATATGCAGATTCAAACTTTCTGCTATTTTTGTAGATAACTGGTAAAAGTATGACTATCACTCCGCGGCGCAAAACGCTAAGAAATGAATTTATTGAAATATCAGATGCTCAACCTGGAAGGTTGCATGCTCGAGGTCGTCATTAACTACAACATTATCATAGACTTCCGCCATTTCCATCTCCATCTTTGCTCGGGCTAGTCGGCGTTCGATGACTTCCTCGGTTTCAGTCCCACGATTTGTTAGCCGTTCACGCAACACTTCTATTGAGGGAGGTGCAATGAAAATAAGCAAGCAATCCTTTTGGAACCTGTTGCGAATTGAGATACCACCCTTGACATCAATATCAAATATCAAACTTTTTCCTTGTTCTTTTGCTCTGTCTATTTCCGAGACGAGAGTGCCGTAGTAGTTGTCAAATATCTGTTCATACTCGATAAGCTCGTTCTCTTTTATCTTATGCAGAAAATCTTCTTTAGTGAGAAAATAGTAGTCAACTCCATCTCGTTCTCCTTCTCGCATCTTGCGGGTAGTAGCAGAGATGCTAAAGGTCAACTTATCCTGATGCTTTTCGAGGATACGTTTGGTGATAGTAGTCTTTCCTGCACCAGAGGGCGCTGATATGACAATGAGCTGCTTCATTATTTGCCGGTAAACTTTGGTTGACGTTTTTCGCTGAATGCTCTGTGGAATTCCTTATGGTCTTCGGTGAGCATCATGAGGGCTTGTGCTGTTGCTTCCTGTTCGATGGCTCCTGTGAGGTCCATGTGCCATTCATTATTGATCAGGCGTTTGGTCAGTCCGAGTGCAAGCGAAGCACTTTCGGCAAGACGAGTCGCAAGTGCCATCGTCTCTTCTTCGAGCTTATCCAGCTCGACGACCTTATTCGCTAATCCGATTCGGTAACACTCTTCACTTGATATTTTATCTCCGAGCATAAGATACTCTGTTGCTCGTGCAGTACCGATAACTTTCGGAAGCAGGAAAACGGCTCCCATGTCGGCTGCCGTCAGTCCAACTTTCTGAAAGAGGAATGCAATGTTCGCTTCCTTTGCCATAATCCGAAAATCCGATGCCAAAGAAATAACTGCCCCGGCACCTGCGGCAATACCATTAATAGAAGCAATGATGGGCTTTTCTAAAAGACGCATATTTGTGACGAGTTCACCAGTCATGCGGGTGAATTCAAGCAGACCTTTAACATCGCGCTTGATGAGTTCGCTGATGATTTCATGAACATCACCGCCCGAGCAGAATCCCTTTCCTTCCCCCTCAATAACGACGACCTTTACGCCGTCATCAAAACGAAGCTGATACATAAGGTCTGTGAGATCGCGATAGACCTTAAAGGTCAGCGAGTTTAGCGTCTTCGCTCTGGCGAAGCGGACTCGTGCGATATGATTTGTAACCGAGTATGAGAAAGAATCTGTGATCATGCGAATTACACTTGCTTAATTAGTGGGAATAGCTAATTAGAGTTAGGCATATATCTTTAATTAGTGTGAATAAGTTCAGATGATGGTCATTATCAATAAAGTTACATAGTAGCTGTAATGATAACTGAATCCACCTGTATCATCTCGTCGTTCATCTCAAAGGGAGGGTCAGTGATGGTCTGACTCTTTAAGATAGAATAACCACAGGATACGAGCAGTGCTTCCAATTCTTCCTTCGAGTAGAGAGTAAATCCGTATTGTGTAAAGGGTACTGCTTCCATGGAGGACTTTGAGCGAATCCCAATAGTAAACTCACCACCTTTTTTAAGAACCCGCGCTATTTCTGCAAGCTCTTGTCCGGGGTCGCTCCAGAAATAGATAGTATTGATAGTGAATATCTTGTTGAACTCACCATCAGAAAAAGGAAGGGCATCTGCAGAGCCGTGAATAAAACGTGCCTGACCTGTAGCAACGTATTGTGCATTTCTCCATGTTGCTTCCTCAACCATCGTTGCCGAATAATCAAATCCGACATAATGTATAGAGCTAACCGAAAGTATTTCTTTGACGAATTCGCCGTTGCCCATCCCTATCTCAAGGATAATGTCACCTTCCGATGCCCCAAGCGCAGCAATTGTATGCTGGTTGATGTAGAAATTACCCTTGTTCATCATTTCGCCTACTTGCAGCCCCATCTGGCCATCGGGTTTACGGAGCTGTGCGGCCAACTGTTGTACCATGTTATTATCCATACTGCAAAAATAAGGAAGTAACGGAATGTTTATCTAAAATCGTGTAACACCGTTGCGATTTTATTGTATATTGTTCTTCAAATTATAGGCACCTATTACTATCACTATTTATGCTACATTCTGCTCCTATTGTGGTTCGTGGGTTAAGGAAGTCATTCAAGAACCTTGTCGTTCTTGACGGGATTGACCTCACCGTCGAACGTGGCACCATCCTCGCCCTGCTCGGTCCGAATGGGGCAGGGAAAACGACGACCATCCGCATCTTAAGTACCCTTCTTCCGCCTGATGGCGGCGAGGCGATGGTTGGTGAATTTGATGTTATAAAAAACCCGAAAGATGTCCGCCGTTCTATCGGGTTAACTGGACAATATGCCGCCGTTGATGAATATCTTACAGGTAGGGAGAATCTCGAAATGCTTGGCAAGCTCTATCATCTAAGTTCGGCTGATAGCAGAGAACGTGCGAAAGAGTTGCTCGAAGAATTCGACCTAGCCGAAGCAGGTGACCGCATCGCAAAGACCTATTCAGGCGGTATGCGTCGTCGGCTTGATCTTGCCTTGAGCTTAGTCGCTACGCCGCCAATACTCTTCCTCGATGAACCGACTACCGGTCTCGACCCAAGAAGCCGCCTTGCTATATGGGACAGGATAGAACGGCTGGTCAAAGATGGCACGACGATATTATTGACAACACAATACCTCGACGAGGCTGATAAACTTGCTGACCGCATCGTCGTTATTGACCATGGTAAGGTTATCGCCGAAGGTACTTCGCATGAACTCAAGAGCAATATTGGCAATGAACGCCTTGAACTTGTATTGGCTACTGGAGAAGATGTAACCAAAGCACTTGAAGTATTCTCTAATGAGTCCGTCCGTCGTGAAGAGCGAACAATAACTATCGCAGTTGACGGAAGCGTCTCTCATGTAAAACGTATTCTGGATATATTAGAAAGTAATGCAATAAAAGCGGAGACATTCCAGCTTCATAAGCCGACACTTGATGATGTGTTCTTGCAATTAACTGGACATGAGGCGACAGAAGATACCGAAGGAGGAAAGAAATAATGGAAGCTACAAAAACATTCAAACCGCTAGAGCGCTCTGCATTCTTTTGGGTCATTCGCGATACGTCGGTACTTATCGTCCGGAGCATGAAGCATATTTCCAAAAATCTGGATCAGCTTCTCTCGCTTGCTATTCAGCCGATAATGTTCATGCTGCTTTTCCGGTATGTCTTCGGCGGTGCAATTAATACCGGTGAGACAACGTATGTAAATTATCTTGTTGCTGGTATCTTAATACAGATGGCATCGTTCGGTGCAATGACAACGTCGCTGAATGTCGCATCTGACTTGCAGAAAGGAATAATCGATAGGTTGAAGTCGCTTCCGATAGCAAGTTCGGCAGTGATGACGGGACACGTCGTTGCCGATCTTGTCCGCAATGTAGTCTCTTCGGTAATACTCATTCTTGTCAGTTTGCTTGTTGGCTTTTCGCCGACAGCTTCGATTCAGGATTGGCTGATGATAACAGGGATTCTTCTGCTCTTTACATTGGCGTTCTCATGGATAGCCGCTATCATGGGGCTTCTTGCGAGGACTGTAGAAGCAGTGCAGTGGATTAGTTTTATCTTCGTCTTCCCTCTGACGTTCGCATCAAGTGCATTCGTCCCGACAGCCGGGATGCCGGAGGTTCTCCGCATCTTTGCAGAGAACCAACCCGTAACTCATGTAATAGAAGCAATGCGCTCGCTAATGGTAGGAACACCGATGGGAGATCATGCTCTGATGTCCGTCATCTGGTGTTCAGCGATAACAGTCGTCTGCATCCCGATAGCATCCTATATGTTCAGGAAGCATCAGGCAAAATAAATTACGCCACGACTGCTTCGCCTCTGCCGTAGGATTTTACTCGGGTGCCGCTATCACCGCGTGAGCTGCTCTTGAGTGCTTTGCGCCGTGCATGTTCAGGTGTGCCGAAGTCAGGCAATCCCCACGCCATCACTGTGTAGTGATCGTTGTATTTCAGGACGTCCTGATCAACTCGTGCTAAGCCAATTGCGAATGCTCTTTCAGGTGTATCGCCGGGGAACGCAGCAATGATATTATTGCGAACGAGGTAGCCGTAAATATCTTTTGCTTTGTGGTAGCTTTCGTCAGATGCGATGAACTCGCGGATCTTATCAATAACATCATCGGTAAGAATATCTGACTTCTTCTTTGTGAATACTCGTGATCCCTTTGCCGGTCCGCGTTTCTTTTTCTCGGGCTGTGAGTCAGCAGACGGAAGAGCAGAGATCGCCTCGACGTTGCGCTTGCCGTTGAGGATCTCATCAACGACTGTTAGTCGTTTGCGCATCATATAAAGCTGCGGCGCGAGCTTTTCCCATGTCTCGATTGCATGAAGGACAGTAGCAAGTTCTCCTTTTATCGCTGTTGTTGAGTCTGCATATCGCTCAGGGATACTTGCTGTAAGTTCGGTCAGTTCTTTGATCTGTTCTGTGGAAGTATCTTCTGTATCTACTCCGTTCGGTGAGATTCTTTCTTGTGTCATGCTAAAATGCTGTCTGTGAATACCAAAATGAAAATTATATATTACTACCTCTTCTTGAGGGGACGTATATAACCACATTTATTGCTGTGATGTTCAGTTAATTGAGGATAAATTACTATTATTATTTCTTTCACAAACTCTAAATAACTCTAGACTGCGTACTTGCTTCATAGATAATTCACTAAGCTTATAGTATTATTGAACATATCCTTCCTAATCTTCTTTCGGTATAAGACTAAAAATGGCATGCATTCAGAATTAATTATTGGGAACTTGGGTCGGTGAAGATAAAGAATTTATATTCACTAACGGTGTCCATTAATGACTTAGGGCTGATCCCTACTCCGTCGTCACCCCATCAAAATCTGCTTTGTTTCATCCGGCTTTGCCGATCTCCTCGCCGCCTTTAAGCGTCATGAAAACAAGCTGAATCTGGCTTGCCGAGTAGAGCACCTTGCGGAAGTTCGTATTCGCCTGTGTATCTTTTCCGATGTTGCTGTGAAAACCTTTCATAGTCGGATTAGTATTGTTGTATAATATAAATGATTAAACAAAATCAGTGGTTACTTTAATTGCTCACCACTTCTTCCGACGATTCCTGACGTAATCCACAAGCACGAACTGACCTAGGTCGTTCAAGCCGGAGTAGTATGCTCTGCCTTTGTTTATCTTTGTCATTTCCTCGACGAAGTTAATGAGGTATGGGTCTTGCGCAATCATGAAGGTTGAGATAGGTATCCTCTCGCGGCGCAAGGCAAGGGCTTCGTCAAGTGTTTTGTTGATGATCTTCGGGTCAAGTCCGAACGAGTTCTTATAGAGCCGCCCGCTTTCATCGAACATAGCCGATGGCTTTCCGTCGGTGACCATAAATATCTGTTTATTCGTATTGCCCGAGCGTCGCAACATACGCCGCGCAAGACGCAAGCCGTCGCGTGTATTGGTATGGTACGGACCGACATCAAGAAAGGGAAGCTCCGCCTCAGAGATAAGCGATGCCTCGTCGCCGAAAGTAATTACATAAAGCTGGTCTTTCGGAAATTTCTGTTTGATAAGCTCTGCCAGCGCGATAGCTACTTTCTTTGCAGGTGTGATTCTGTCTTCGCCATAGAGCACCATCGAGTGTGATATGTCAATCAGCAGTGCTGTTGCGCAGTTTGTCGAGTGTTCGGTCTCGTAAACTTCAATATCATCCTCGTTCATCGAGAGCGAAGCGAGCACATCATCATCTTTTATCTCGCCATCACGAAGCGAGCGACGCATCGCGTTCTGCAGTGTACGCGAAAAATCTATGTTGGATGATTGATCGCCGAAGGAATAATTCTTCGTGCTTGAGGTTCGCTCTACTCCTGCGCCCGAATGCGGCGTATCGTGCATTCCGCCCGGTGATTTTTTGAGTCCTTTGAATATCTCAAGTAGTGCGCTACGCTTGATGTTGCCGATCGCTTTATTCGTCGGCTTCAAGAGTGAATTCTCGTCGGTCTCGATAAGCCCCTGACGTTTGAGTTCATCAACGAACATATCGTATGTCATTTCGGGACCAAAGACGTTGTGCTGCTCGCCGAGGTAGCGCATCCAGCTTAGGACTTCGTTCACATCGCCCGAAGTCTGGAGGAGTAGCTGATGGAATAGGTCAAGCAGTTTCTGCAGATGGTCTTCTGCCGTCTTGCTTATCCCGGGTATCCATTTCGAATATGCGACTTTCATGGCTAGTAGCTACGTAAAAAGGAGTGGTATCGTTTCGTGGAGCAGGGTAGCCTGCAGCCCCAAAGACAATCTAAGTTATATTACGTCGAATAGCCGTTCTATATTAGCGAATTATTTCGTAGTTTTGAGTGTAAGATAGTTGCGGAAAATCCGATTTATCCCTATTTGTGTTGTAACTTTGGGCTTCCGAAGCGTTTTATAGATATTAACTTAACCACGATCATGAGACCTTTTTACATATTACTTTTTGCTCTTACATCCATAGTGCTATTTGGGGGCGATTCTTTCGCGCGTCGAGGGAATCCGGTGCCAATCCAACAGGGACCTCGTAGCCAGTTCTACTTGGTTGATTCGGATGATAATCATCCACAGACACCAGTCTATAAGTTCGTTGATACCACCTTCGGTACGTGGGTGCGCTTGACGGGATTCACAAATCTTGATAACGGGTATAAACAGGTATTTCCTCCGCCGGCGGATTCATTTGAATTTAATTTTTCAGATCAGCTCATTAATTTGCCTCCTCGGTATTTTTCTGTGAATGGGCATGTGAGCTTTGACACGTTCTTTACTGCTATTAATAACGATTTGCCTCCTGTAGATGTAGATTCCAACTATCGTTCATTTGCAGCTCCTCTTTGGGCTGATCTTGAGTTTCGTGCATTTGGTGATTCATCCAATGTGTACTATCGTATGACGGCAGACACATGCTATGTCAGCTACTTTAATGCGTTCTTGAAAGGTACGAATGGCAAAGTTCGGGTCACATTCCAGATAGTCTTTTCTCGACTGGATTCTACCGTCACGTTCATGTATAAATCTTTTGATGGTGAAATTTGTGGTACCCCCGCTGCCAAACAATTCCAAGAGACATCAACTATCGGATGTTCAGGGTATTATGGAACATTTGCTACGAACTACCTCCACAAAGGTACATATTATGCCCGCACGTACGGCTCAATTCAATATGCAAAGGACCTTCATAATTCGCTTGCGGTTCGTTTTTTACGCTACCCCAATAATCTCTGTAGAGTTATCACTGTCAGTGATCCACCATCCGATGGATATGAGACAACAATGAATCCATTTATCCCAAAGGTAAAAGTTGAAAACCTTACTGACACAACACGTCGTATTGTTGTCCAGAATGTACTTACAAATCTTACAACGGGGATAAATATATACTCTCGTACCGACAGTATGAATGTTGATCCAGGGACCGAAACACAAATAAGTACATCTCAGCAATCAGGTATTCCCTGCGGAGCGTATCGCTTAACTTCTACCGTTTCTATGCCAAGCAGAGGCGCTGATTCCTGGGTACCTGATAACATCACCACTCGGGATTTCTTTTACTTAAGCCGACCAGCTCTACCGGTATTTGACGACTATTCGACACTTGATAGATGTAACTTCATTCATACAGGAGATACACGTGATAGTTCACATCTATTGTTCTATCAGCCGGCAGCACCACGAAATACAGGGGCTATTGTCCTTGATCGTCGTGACGTAAATGGTTTGACCTACCGGAACGCAGGATTAGGCGATACACTTACCGTCGCTCCTATTGACCTCACAGGGAAATCAAATGTATGGTTTATCTTTAGCCTGCAGCGCGGTCTTGTCACCGACAGTAATCAAGCAGGCATAACAAGTCGTACAATGTCCGGTCCTGAACCCCTTCAGGTGAACGGTTCAGGCGGTGTGCTTCGCGGAGATAGTCTTATCATTGAAGCATTGCCTTCAAGTGCGGCTCTTTGGAATCCGTTAGGTTCAAGTTGGGTGAAAATTGGTACAATTTATGGCGGTCTTGATCTTCGGACGACGAAGTATCGCATACAGATACCCTCAACGTATGTGCATAGCCGCTCACGAGTAAGAATCCGTTTAAGTGCGACAAATAATAATCCAAACCCTTGCGGAGCAGCAGATGACAATGATGCATTTGTTATTGATGGTCTGCAGATCAGCGCTCCGGTTCTCGGACTCAAGAATGAGTCTGACCTTGAGCCGACATCATTTGAACTCGGAGCCGGTAACTACACTCACATACCACGTGATGTAAAAAAACTATTTCCGAAAGTAAAAGTTGCGAGCAACGGATTGGGCGTAAACCAGACAGTGTATGGTTGCAGGCTCATTATTAAAGACAACCTCAACCGAGAGGTCTATCATCGCATCGCTTCTTATACTGCGCCAAACGGGCGTAGCGATACACTTGTAACATTCCCTGAATGGAACATTGAAGGCAGCCAAGGTGGTACATTCAAAGCTACCTGCTATATCGAGCAGTGCTTCACAGACTATCGCCGTGCTAATGACACTGCGAAGTTTGAGCAGGTGCTCTATATTGATGATACGTATGCTCTCGATGATAACAAACCCGATACCGCAGGTACACTTGTAACCGGGGATCAGAACTTCTACTATACATTCAAACCAATGAAGAGCGATTCACTTCGTGGCTTTGAGTTCTACCATCTTTCTTCGAGCGGCTTGACAAACTGGACTGCTACCGTGCGCGATCTTCAAGGGAATACCCTTGTTACCCGCTCATTCAGTTACAATGTCTTGACACCGGGTTGGTGGAGACAAACATTCACACCGTACTATTTGCTTTCGGATTCAACGTATCGGATACAATTCCAGATGACACAAGGAAGCAATCTCGGAGGTGACGCATCAAAAGGATTAGTATGGGTCAAGTCGGATAACGGTTCTGCGAAAACGTATGATGCACTTTACCCTGTTGAAACGGCAAACTTCCGCGATAACAATGGTACACCATATTATTCGTCAACAGCAGCGAAGAACTCTGCTGCCGGAGGACCGCTTCTACCGATGATGCGTATCGTATTCAAGGGTTCATCAACATACTTACCAGTTGAACTCGTAAGCTTCGAAGCAAATCGTCTCTCGAATGGTGATGTTAATCTAAACTTCCGTACTGCAAAAGAGGAGAATCTCTTCGGCTTTGAAGTTGAACGCGAAGTTGGTGACGCATGGGAGCCCGTCGGGACAGTATCTGGAAAGAATGCATCTAATGGAGCGAACTATGCACTCATTGATGCTAATGCTCCCCGTTTCAGCACACGATATCGCCTCTGGGAGAATGACCTTGATGGTTCTCGCACGATGATCGGCACAGCCGCTGCAGCGGGTATGTCAGGTGTAGAGACATTGCTACTTACAGTCTATCCGAACCCTGCATCACGTGTAATGTATGCTCTGGTTCGTGGAGCTGGTGAAGGTGCCGTACTTACAATGTATGATGTAACTGGTAAGGTCATCAAACGTTTTGAGAATATAGGCGACGGACGAACTGAACTTGACATCACGAACATTGCAGAAGGTACATACTACCTTGAAGTGGTAACTCGTGATGGCAACGTAAAGGCAAAGGTCGTTGTGACAAAGTAATAGCTTGCTTTTCTTTTGTGAAGCCCCGATGACGAATGTCTTCGGGGCTTTTTTTTCGACCAAGCGGCTGAATCCTTTCGCCGGAAATGCCGTTTATGCGGCTCACCGAATGAGCATATTTTCACTATTCAAAGGGAATACACTTTCACCAAGTTGGCGCTTTACTGCTGCCCCTGGAAGTATTATCTGGAAGCTTCTTATCTCTCCAAACGGTATCCTTGCCGGAGAAGAACGCGACCCTGAAAACAAAACAGGTACACTTTTCGCTATTGATGTCCAAAGAGGTACTACACTCTTTCGAAATAAGCAGATAGATGAACCATGGTGGTTTAACTCCGAGCAGGCAACGCGAGAAAATATCTATATCCATAAATTTCGTAAACCGGATATGCCGGAACCTCGTGGTGTTACTGCACTCAATGTCTTAACCGGAGAACTACGGTGGGAGCAGCCGGATGTCTCGATGCTCTTTGAACTTGATGGGAAACTCTATTCACAGCGAGATGGCTATGGTGGGAAAGAATTTTTTGCCCTTGACTCACTTACAGGCGAAGTAGCAAAGGCATTTGGCTCCGAACATTCGGAGATACTATCGCGTCGCGCTCTTGTTCGTGATGATGATACTTCTTCGCAGTTCTCGATCCCTGTTCTCCCTGAAGACGAGACGTTTTCGGAGATAGCAAAATTGCTCGGGGAGAGTTTGAACGTACAAGAACTTCGCGGGTCTATAGATTTTGCAGAGTTCGGTAAGTATATCATCTTTAGTTATCACGAGCGTATCACTGATAATGCGAATGCTGCGCTTGGCAACATGCTTCGCAATGATCTTCGCATTCTCGACAGAGAAAAA
>JBKJTT010000019.1:0-9353 GCA_046590205.1 Kapaibacterium sp. (SeqCode) | reverse complement strand
AAGGGATCTACTACGCGAAGCTCAAAACAAGCTCCGCGCAGTCACAAATAAAGATGATACTCTCTAAGTAATTAGATAAACTCCAAGACATCGTGGCGAGTAATGATGCCGACTACTCTGCCGAATTCTTCTACTAAAACAGCGGGTGATTCTTTGAGTAAACCGAGTGCCTTTTTAGCATCGGAATTCTCTTCAAGAACAGGGAAGGATGCTTCCATTATTTCAACGATTGGTTTATCGAGCGTCTCTCGGGATTCAAGCGCCTTTGACATCAACCGTGATTCTCTAACCGAACCAACTGATTTACCTTCCGAATCAATAACAGGCAGTTGTGATATTCCTTGCTCATCCATGATGAAGATCGCATCGCGGACGGAGTCATGCGGAGAAACGGAAATAAGTTTGGAGAGTCCTTTCTTTTTTAGCTCGGAGATAAGTCCGACCGACATCTTTTCCGGTTCGAGAAGGCGTTTTTCCTTGAGCCATTCATCGGAGTGATGCTTCGTGAGATAACGCTCGCCTGTATCACAAATAATAACAACGATCACACTATCAGCAGGGACTCTCTCCGCAACCTTCATCGCTACGACAACATTCATACCGCTGGAACCGCCGGTAAAGATACCTTCTTCGCGTGTGAGACGACGTGCCATCATAAACGCATCTTTATCGCTGACATTGACGATTTCATCAACAAGTTTGAGATTGAGATTTCCTGGGATGCGCTCTTGTCCGACACCTTCAATGAGATAGGGAAGTGCTTCGACAAGACGGTTAGTCTCAAAATACGTTTTGATAGATGAGCCGCTTGGGTCAGCGGCTATGACTTTGATATTCGGATTCTTCTCTTTGAGATACTTTGCAGTTCCGCTTATCGTGCCGCCTGTGCCAAGTCCGCAAACAAAATGTGTTATCTTTCCTTCTGTCGCTTCCCATATTTCTGGTCCCGTACCGCGATAATGCGCGTCTGGGTTTGCAGGGTTATCATACTGATTGAGCATGATGGCATTCGGAATCTCCTGCGCCATACGCATCGCAGTGTTGTAGTAGTAATCGGGCGAGATGGGCTTTGCTGCGCTTGAGACGATAACTATTTCTGCGCCAAGTGCCTTGAGGTATCTGACACGCTCGATGGACGCTTTATCGGTCATCACAAAGATGAACTTGTATCCTTTGCGGATAGATGCAAGTGCAAGCCCGATACCAGTATTGCCGGAAGTCGGCTCAATGATGGTGCCGCCTGGCTTGAGCTTCCCTGATCTTTCGGCAGCTTCTATCATGCTAATGCCGATGCGGTCTTTTACAGAGCCGCCCGGGTTAAACTGCTCTAACTTACCGAGAACAAGCGCTTTGGCACCGTTTGGTTTTACGCGTGAAAGCTCAAGGAGCGGTGTATTCCCGATAAAATCGAGTATGGATGTTGAATACTTCATGAGGCAAAAATACGCAAGAGTTTACCACCAAGACGCGAAGGTCACTACGAAGGCTATATTTCTGACCTGGATACTTTATTTGACAATACTCATTTTACCTATGAGCTTACTGCTCCCTGATTCGAGTCTATAGGTATATACTCCATTGGGAAGGTTAGTAGAAGTAAATTCAGTACTATATGTTCCTGCCTCAAGTGTTTCATTTACCAGTCGTGCTACTTCATTGCCAAGAAGGTCGTGAATGATAATGGAAGTATAGTTGCGGTCTCTAACAGTAAAGTGTATCGTCGTTAATGATGAAAATGGGTTAGGGTAGTTGCTGATGACAACATCTGATGCCTCGTATTTTTGCTTCACAGCCAATGTTGAAAGATACGGGCTTTGAATTGCATTGAGCACCTGATACTTTGTAGGCGTTGCTTTTGATGACATTTGAACGAATGCTTTGATTCGCAGATTCTCACGTACCCATGATGGCGAGATGTTCATCTCTATATTCTTTTTGATTGGATACGTAGCTCCTACATCACCAGTACCAACGATGATAGACTCTCCAAACGCTTTTCCTGCTGCAGTGCGGACGACATTGCGATGCACAAAATTGGGAATCGGTCCATCAGGAAGCCCACCATTCCCATAATTATTCTGCTGATGAACAAGATTATCTTCTGTGAGTACAACTACATACGTATAGTCTGTTGTGTCTTCTGAAGGGAGTTTTGATTTATCAAGTGGTGATACTTCCAGATCAAATGTGACGGAGTTTGCCATAACATCTACATTTGTTATAGCAACATCAAGCAATGGTTTTGTCTGAAGCGTAGAAGTAAAGCGTGTTGACTGTGAGAACTTCGGCTTCTTGTTTGCGTCTTCACTGAAAGCACCTGTATAATTCCTATCCATCACACCGAGTGGGTATGCAGCAATCCCAAAACGTGCAGAGAGCGAATCACTTGCCCTAAGTTTGTAGGGATCGTTATTATTGATAGGTCCATGCCAGCCGAGAACAACGATGTTCTCGGGGTTTGTATAGGCGAGTGAATCGGCGTACCACTCTGCAACAGGACAATACCCACACCATGTACCTGTGTGCTGTTCGAGCAGGATATTACGCTTGCCATTTGTACTTTGTGCGTTTGTTAGAGTTGAGAGTAAGGAGACTGCAAAGACTATGGATACTAAATATTTCATGTGTTCACTTGTATAAATAAGTTACCATAGTATATACATTATTACGGGGTGGATAGATTCACTTCGGCTGTTCTTTCTTTACACTTAACCAATAAAAAAAAGGGCAAACATTTCTGCCTGCCCTCTTTGAGTCAAATAACGGAAAAACGATTACTTCACAACCGTCATCTTACCAACGAGCTTGGTGCTGCCGGATTCTAAGATGTACGTGTAAACTCCGTTCGAAAGGTTTGCTGCAGAGAGATCAACGCTGTACTTACCAGCATCGAGATTCTCACTAACCAGACGTGCAACCTCAACACCGAGTTCGTTGCGAACAATAACGCTTACGAAGCTACGCGCTGGTACCTCGAAGTTAATGTTCGTTGTTGAAGCGAACGGATTAGGGTAATTCGCACTCATTGTGAATGCTGTTGGTGCACCACCCATATTCTTGACAGATATATTCGAGCCAATCTCAATTGGAGTGGTCATCGTAAACATATCGCTCTTATCAAGTGCTGAATAGATACGGAAGCGAGCAGCAGGAATATGTCCGGCAGGTGTCACGTAATTCACTGATGATACATCGCCTGTTACCGAAGCTGCCTGTGTCCAGTTAGTGCCATTATCGGTTGTGATCTCAATGATCTTTGTTGCGCCTACTGTATTCTCTAATGTCCATGAGAATGATGTTGGTTCGCTTGAAGCGATCTTGTTATTAACTACACCTGCAAGTGTCAAACTTGTGAACTTGCCCGGTTCTGGTACTGTCTCTGCCTTTACAACAAAGATGCCTGATAGACCGATAACACCGTTGTTATCTTCGATCTTGATCATCGCATTGGTTGTTGGGGTAGTTGATACGTTCCATCCGTAGAACGTTGTTGCGTCAGATGTCAGTGTACCGATAGCAGACCACGTTGTGCCGCCATTTGGAGAGTAATAGTAGGTCTTCTTCTGCGTTACCCCAGATGAAGCAGTGAACGAAATTGGCTGGCTTGGTGTGCCTGCAAGAACTGTATCGCCGACTGCCGGCTTGGTTACGGTTAAAACACCAGGGGTTGGGAATTGGGCAGAAAGCGCATTAATACTTCCGTTGGTTACGTCAGATACACGAATCTGTGCTGTTTTGCCATAATCAGATACAGGAAGTGTCCAAGCATACGGTGATTGGTTCGTGCTTGCGACGATGGTCGTCCATGTTGCACCGCCATCAACAGTGTACTCAAGTTTCACATTCGACGTAGAACCTGACTTGCTCCATACGATATTGGTAGGTGTAGCGGGCTTGATAGAATATCCTGCCTGTGGAAGTACAACCCAAACAGCGTCAGCCGCCTCAGGTCCGAACGCGGATACATATCCCGTTTGACCACCCTCAAAAATTTCGTTGTATTTAGGAGTTTTTGTCTTATGATGGATAGCCATAACAAATGCCTTTGCCTTGATCTTATCAGGGTTCCATGCACCATCAAGTCTCATCTTGTAATGTTTCCGTACAGGGAAGCTCGGGCTAGCAAGCAACGTACCGAGGGTGATCTTATCACCCATTACCTTACCGCCGACTTTGCGAACAACGTTATGATGGATGAAGCCCTCAAGCTGACCCTGTGTATGGTGTGTTTGATCGAAAACGAGGTCATCTTCAGTCAGAACAGCAACAGTCGCATACTCCGCTGTATCTTCCTTCATCATGGTTGTGATATCAAGAGGAGTGATGTCAATGTCAAACTCAACATCCTTTGTGCCTGCATTATATGTTACGTTCACAATGCGGAAATCAGCAATGGCAGGTTTCTTTAATTCAGGAAGTACTCTGCTTGCTTGAGTGTAATTTCCGGTTCCAAAGACTGGCTCATTAAACCCACCGGAATACGTACGACTTAAAAGCGCATTGGGGTAGCCACCTAAACCGAAGTTTGCGACTAACGTATCACCAGCAGCTAATGCCATTGGCTCGCTATATGCAACTGGGCCGTGCCATGCAAGCGCGACAAAGTAATCACCATACTTGTGTTCAGTAGAGTCCGCGTACCATGCACCAGCAGGGCAGTACTGACACCATGTGCCAGTGACTTCTTCAAAAACTACGTGACGATTATACGTTGTCTGCGCTGACGAATCATTCGCAGAAAAGAGGAACGACGACAAAGCGAGTATGACAAAAGCCATCCGCTTGAATGTGGTAGAAAGTATCATATTTCTAATGTTGATTAGGGTTGACAAAAACACAAAAACTCTGTACATATAGAATGCTGTATGAGCCGAGAAGTTACAAACATACAACATTTTCCGGCAATTTCCAAATTCGGGCGGAAAACACCAGATATATAAAGACACCTAAAGGGGCAGAAGGTTGCAAACTATTTTAAAAAATAAGCTCCGGCGGGTGAGAGTTTGCCGGAGCTCCTTTGAGTTGTGTTGTGTCTTAATGATAGGAGTTTGTCCCTATGAAAACCCTATAAAAAATCTTTTGATGTCTAATAGACGCATACCTTTAGCCAAAGTTTCATGGATTATTTTGAATTAACAGTTTGGCAATAAACGATAAATTGGTATACCACATTGAGGGGCAATCTCCGTGTATATGGATATAAACTACGGGTTCGAGGTTTTGTTACTCCATGTTTCGTATTTTTGCATAATAAATCAGGGTAATCTTGTCATTGCGAGGAGGGCTTTAGCCCGACGAAGCAATCTAAAATTTTGAGGTTTGGACTTAGTTTTGGGCATTTTAGATTGCTTCGTCGCTCCCTTTGGTCGCTCCTCGCAATGACACAAACAATAAAGTATTTTACCGCATGAATTTTTCCTATTCAGAAGACCATATAGCTATCCGCGATGCGGCAAGGGATTTTGCCGAAAATGAGATCGCATCATCAGCCGTCGAGCGTGATAAAACGGGCGAGTTTCCGTATGAAATAGTCAAAAAGCTCGGTGAACTTGGCTTCCTCGGGATGATGGTTGACCCCAAATGGGGCGGCTCGGGCTTGGATTGTGTGAGCTATGTGCTTGCAATGGAAGAGGTCTCGAAGGTTGATGCAAGCTGCTCGGTGATCATGTCGGTCAATAATTCTCTGGTTTGTTGGGGGATAGAGACCTACGGCAACGACGAGCAGAAGGCACGAATTCTTTCCCCACTTGCATCGGGGAAGGTCATCGGAGCATATTGCCTCTCTGAGCCGGGCGTCGGCTCCGATGCCGCACAACAAGCGACCAAAGCCCGTAAGGATGGCAATGATTGGATCATTGACGGCGCAAAGAACTGGATAACTAATGGCACTTCAGCGCAATACTACATCGTCTTTGCCCAAACCGATGAAACGAAGGGTTACAAGGGTGTAACAGCCTTTATTCTCGAAAAGGGTATGCCCGGCTTCGAGATGGGGCTCAAAGAAGATAAGCTCGGTATCCGCTCAAGCGATACATGCTCACTTTCTTTTACCGGAGTTCGAGTACCTGATGCCAATCGTCTCGGCGAAGACGGACAGGGTTTTAAGATCGCAATGGAAACCTTGAATGGTGGACGAATTGGTATCGCCGCGCAAGCACTCGGTATTGCATCAGGCGCTTACGAAAAGGCAATTAAATATACATTTGAGCGTCAGGCATTTGGCAAACCAATCAATCAACTTCAAGCAATACAGTTCAAATTGGCTGATATGGCGGTGAAGATAGAGGCGGCGCGTTTGCTTATCCTTCAAGCAGCACGAAAGAAAGACGCTCATGAGAGCTACATCAAGGAAGCGGCAATGGCAAAGCTTTATGCCTCGACGATTGCGATGGAAGTCGCCAATGAGGCAATTCAGATACATGGCGGGTATGGGTATGTCCGTGAGTATCTGGTCGAGAGGGCATTACGTGACGCAAAGATAACGCAGATATACGAAGGGACTTCGGAGATACAGCATATCGTCATCGCACGTCAGCTAATGAAGGAATATCAGTTGTAACTTTTACGGCTGTAACGCATTATTTAGACGTATATTTGCAGAAGGAAATACATTTTTTTTACACTACTTTTCACACATGAGAAACAAACTTTTTTCTAACGTAGCAATTTTTGCGTGCATTGCTTTGAGTGTAGTCTTCGCTCCAAATACATATGGACAGGCTCGCACAAGCACGAAAACACAGGTCATTAGCGTTGATGCATTAGGCCTCTTCCAGAACGGCAACGTAATCACCTTACAATATGAATGGAAAACTGCTCCTACAAATAGTATCCATATTCGTGGGCGTTTTAGCAGTTACTCTACGTACTATACCGGTTTCGGTCTTGGTGGTGGATACCGCTTCTATATAGCTGATAGCCGTGCCCTGACGGGACTGGCTGTCACACCGGTTGCGGAAGTATGGTTTTATAGCTCAAGCGAGTTAAACACTTCCTCAATTCTTTTTGGCGTTGGTGGAGAAGTAACATATAAGTGGATATTTGATCAATTCTCGGTAGAGCCCGGTGTAGGCGTTGGTATTGGTTTTGGAGGTGATGATATCACATACTATACGAAAACCCGCCCCTATGCTCAAGTCCATCTTGGTTACGCATTCTAAAATAACTTTTTCGTAATATGTTGCCCTCTGGTAGCGTTGCTACTTGAGGGCACGTTATTTTTATGAAGTGTCGTATTGTTATACTTACCCTTGTCTTCTTTGCTGTAACACAATCGTTTGCACAGCAACGAAGCACTACGTCCTTCGGACTTGAACTTGGGTATGGGACTCGTACGCAGAATACAAGTGGCTATCTTGCACGAGGTTTTTACTGCGTTGAGTTCGGGACGATAGAGATGGAGGTTGGGGCACTCATGACAAGTATTGCTGACGACGCGTTTGGGTTTGATGTTAAAACTCGAATCCCTATTGAATCACAACGCAAGAAAACGTCGCTGTTGGCTTCGCTCGGTTTTCAGACACTTGTCTGGAGTAATACGGTTTCGCTGGGTATCCCTATCGGTGTTCACTACCGGATAGCGGCAAGTGAGGATATCGTGCTTGAGCCGAGTATTAATGTTGCTCCATCGTTCGTGCTCACGCCCGAAGATAAGAATTTTGTCCTTTTTGATGTTCGACTTGGTATCAGATTCTAAATGAAACGTAATCTACTGTTCGTCATATCGTTGGTTTTCTTTGCAACCGAAGTGTTTGCCCAAACACCGACGATAGGTGATACAACCCAACGAGCAAAGCGTCCATTGCCTGATGGCATCGTCAAAAAGGTCACGATCATGCCGTATGCAACGATAAGCGCAAATTTCCAATCGGGGCAGGCATTTCCAAAGTCAGCCCAAGGTATTGGGTATGGTTTTGGAATTGCGTTTGATATGACAGAGGAAAAACAGCCACTCGGCTTTTACTTTGACCTAGCATATCAGGATATGCGTGCAAGCGTGGATGACGGCGCTTGCAAGCCAATTAATCCCGATGACTCTGTTTCTGTTACAGTGCCTGTTAGTCATTATTTCTCGTACGCACTTATTGAGACCTTCTTAAAACTTCAGAGCGAAAAAGCAAACGGGTATTTTCTTGTAGGTTTTAGTACAGGCGTTGCAATCAATCAGCTCACTGTAAAACGTGGTGAGGGTAAGGAAGTATATAGCGATTGGAGTGCGCAATCGTTCGCAAATGCCTTTCGTTTCGATCTTCGCGCCGGCTTGGGTATTAAGCTTTTTAAGATTGATGATAACCCGGTCGTCTTTGAGGCGCGTTTTGGCTACCCGATCACCGCTGCCATATCTGATTATAATGACTATTGCAACGGGAATAACGCCAGTGGTCCGTGGCGTGTGCTTTCATTACAAGGGAATATCGGCGTACGGTTCTAATGTTCATCTGGTATGCCAGAAATATTATTTTTTAATTATCTTTGAACCTTCCGTAAAAATAATAGTTATACAGCCCGCTACATGTTAGGCGTCACCACTATACGCCAGTATTCATATCACAAACCACACAAAATAGCCATGATAACCAAGATGATCCGTTGGGTCACCTTTGTAGCTCCTACTTTGCTCGCTCTGCATGCTCACGCACAGACCGACCCGAATGCTACACGCGCGTTTCTCGTAAAGTTCGAGTCAGATATAACCTATAAACAGAGCATCCCAGGTAAGACCTGTGCAGATACGAAAGTGAAGATGACTACCGACTTCATCGCGCTAAAGTACTCGGAGGAATCAAAATCCTACGAAGGGGTAGCAACCATCAAATGCTCTAATTTTGTCATGGGTAACTGTGAGTCTGATAAGAAAAAAGCGACACGCACCATTGATGGTGAAATGATCTTCCGCGTAACTGCAGAAACCGATAGTACGCTCATTGTTTATTACGAACTCTCACAATATCCCGAACAGGAGTGGTCTGATAACATCGACGGTCAACCTGACCAAATCACCAAAGGACCACTTTGGATGTCATACTACCATACGTCACAATCGGATCTTCGAGTTGGTGACGGCTTTGAGATGATCGGCTTTGATGTCAAAAAAAATAAAACCGTCAAGACATTTTCAAAGGTAAGGAAGGAATCTTCTTCAGATGGATTAAGCAAAACCAGCGATGCTACGACCATCACGCTCACTCATATCGCGATCGATGCACGCAACCAAACTCAGGCCGTAAAGTAGATTAGCTTTTTACAAGATTCTTGTGGATATGGCGGTGCAAATTCTTAAAGCGCACCGCCTCCACTACTCCCCGAGCAGTAAAGTAGAGCGCAACCAGC
Source organism: Kapaibacterium sp. (SeqCode) (assembly GCA_046590205.1). Taxonomy (GTDB): domain Bacteria; phylum Bacteroidota; class Ignavibacteria; order Palsa-1295; family Palsa-1295; genus DATDEW01. Next base: position 23 of record JBKJTT010000019.1, on the reverse strand, counting down.
CGCATAGCCACTGCGAAATACAC
>JBKJTT010000011.1:0-72118 GCA_046590205.1 Kapaibacterium sp. (SeqCode) | reverse complement strand
CGATTTTTGCGGGGGGGGGGGGTACGCACAAGATAAGCCACTAGGAAAACAAGAACCGCAAGTAATACCAGTTATTCCATGCGGGTTTACAATTGGTATTAAATCAGCGCCTCCATGTCCACAGCTCTCTCCACAAAAGAAACCTGTTCTTCCTACTGAACTGGTAGAGTGTTGTTGTTATGATTTAACATTTACGTCAGAGGGACTTGAAATATGTAAACTGGAACTCGAGTTTATTGATCTTGATCCAATTTGTGATTTTTGTATGGAGCCACCTGGTTGGCACTGGGAATATGTAGGAGGTGTAGTAAAACTTGTCTGTCATGACCCGACAAAGTCCTTAAAACCCGGTAACCCAATAACTACACGAATCTGTGGCCAAAACACATCAGGGCAGATAAGCACTCGATTTAGAGCGTTTGATTGTAATGGCAATGAGATATGTGCAGTTAATAGCAATGTGATCAACTCCAGTGAGGACTGTCCCCAAGGAGAACCAATAAATGCAGTACGTTCATCCGAGAGTGAAATACCCGGGGTAATGCGTGTCAGCAATTCCTATCCGAACCCATCAACCAAGCAAGTTGCGTTTAACTGCTACCTTTGGCATTCAAGTAAATTATCTGTTTCAGTATATGACACAAAAGGTAAGTCAGCTCTAACAATGGATGGCTTATACCCTGGCGACTCAAACTTTGAAATTAACTTTGAGGTAGTGGGGCTTCCGAATGGAATATATATTGCCGAATTCAAAGTTGGTGAGTCTGTCCTTGTTCGCAAAATTCACATTGAAAGGTAAGGTATCTATGCGTAAGTATTTATACTTCTTTATTGTACTGTCGATACTTGATGTATCGGCAGTATTAGCCCAATCGTTTGGTCAGTTCTATATCACAAGTTATGAGCGCAAAGAACCATTCTATTTTTGTGAGGGTACCGCTATGCTTGGCGGGCAAAATATATGGTATGGTATTGCCAATCTGAATTATAAGAACTACAACCGCTTGGACTCGTTGCGATTTATAGGAGATACGACTGTATTTCAAGTATCAAAATGGAAACAACGTGACAGTGTGGATATTGGTGAGGCGACGATGTCTAATGTTTATTATGTTCCTAAAAAGGTAGGTATTGATACCATTAAAATAATTGGTTACTATGGTGCATTCTACTCAATTGGTACAATAATATGTCATGCAAAACCATCACCACCGATTGGTTTTTATGGTGTAAGTATTGTACTGAATGATGTAGGTGGTGGCTTCCAATTAGGTGGCTCTGATGAAGTTCTTACAAAGGATACACTACATGATGAATTCTTTCGATCACCATATGCTATTAATGGTACTTCTCAATCACAAGGGCTAAATAAATCGATGTATGTCTATGCATGTGGTAGTGTAACGATCGACTCTATATACACCGTTGGTGATTTTAGTGAGATCGATATACAGAACATCCCTTCTCTTCCGCATTCGATGAGTAGTGGTGATTCTATCGTCATGCCCTATACCTTCACACCTAAAGTCCCCGGTGAAACAGATCACTACTTAGTTCTTCATACCACTTCAGGTCAGTATTTGGTATGGAGCTTTGAGTATGAGGTATTACCGCAGAATGGTGTGAGTCAGGTACAGCGTGAAGCTGGTTCAATTCACATTTATCCGAATCCTTCATCGGAGAAGATACATGTGAAAATGGAGGGTATCGAGTTCACGAGCGCACTGCTTGAGATATACGACCAATCGGGTATAGCAGTCGTTCGTCAGCCAATCAACTCTGATATCACACTTGATGTATCGAAGGTTGCCTCGGGTGCTTATACACTTGTCATTAAGGCAGGTGAGCGTACCGAAACCAAACGCTTCGTCGTCAGGCATTAGGAAAACTCTCATTCCCCCAGCATCAATCGTATGTTGGGGGAATATGTACTAATTATTACTGAACAACACCTAACGCTTCTCGTAGTTTTCTTCTTCTTTCAAGCATTGGCTTAAAGTCAGCAGGCATTTGGTCTTCAGGTACGCCGACCATCATGAGCATTTCGTCATACTTCGCAAGTGCTGCCTGTTTATTTCCGGCGGCTTCAAACTTACGAGCGGATATTTCAAGCAGTCGGAATGTCATCGGTCCCGGTCCGTTCTCATTCGTTGCTTTCTTAAGCTCCTCGAATATTTTCGCACCCTCATCGTATTTGCCCGAGAGTACATAAAGATTAGCAAGTCGAAACTTCCTTTGCATCTCGCGGTTCGGGTCTGACTCTTGCTTATCGTCCCCAATAAGTCCCAACGCAATACTTGCATATTTTTGCGTCATCTTTTCGTTGCCTGATCGTTGATATAGATCAGCGATGACATCAGCAGGATAAAATTCCGAGCGTACAATTTCAGGCGGAAGACGTTTATCTAATACCTCTAATGCATTTGATGCTTCCGCCGGCATATTTTTATCAAGCATCGAGCTCGCATAGCGCATGTAGCCGAGGAAGTAGTTAATCGCATATTGCTTGTCGAGATAACTGAATCGAGCATTCGGGTCATTATACGTACGAAGCATCATGCCACGCTTTGCATCGCTTGATGGAGTAGTAATATTCGTCATCAGGAATTCTGACATACGAGCGGCGTTCACGCCTCCGCCATACTGCGTCCTGTCTTCGGGCTGAACGTCAGGCGTAACGCGCATTGCCATCCCTTCATAAATAAGATTGCGGTCAAGACCGATACGATAGTTATCAGGTACGGTAACAGAATAATAGATTGGTCTCGTATTGATATTCGCTTTGATAATATCAAGTGAGAGCTGATCGGCTACGGTAAAGAGATTTTGGTCTCCTTCTTTATAAGTACCGGTAAAACTCCATGCAAATGTCGCATTAGATCGTGTATTATCTCCCGTAATCCATCTGACTGTCTCGGCAGGAAGGTTCATCCCGACCGGCTGTGCACCTTCTTGTTTGATGCGCGGAGCCAGTGGGTCGGTTTCAACTACGAGCAACGACTCTGTAGTAAAACCTGGCAATAATACTTTCTTTGCGCCCCATGGTTCGTTATTCTTTAACTGATTGATATACCAGCCAATGTTTGAAAGCGAAAGCTGCACAATGCGTATGTCACGACGTATTCCATATACATCCTGCAAACACCACAGCGGGAAGGTGTCATTATCACCGAATGTGAAGAGGATAGCATCTTTCTCGCAGGTCTGAAGAATGTTGTAAGCGTAGTCGAAGGGAATGTAATTCGCTTCGCGTGAGTACATCGCCCACTTCGAGCTTTCTTCAAAGCTCTTGCCTGTTGCCATTCCCGCAAGCCCGACACACATATTAATCGGCACGGCAAGTAAAGCCAAAGCAAATACCCCGGCAAGCATTCCGGTATTCCCTTCGCCCGTTGGTACTTGATTCTCTTCGCTTTCCTCACCTTCTTTCTTTTTCTTTGCACGAAGTAATTCCATCACACCAGTCGCCCCGATGCCTATCCACAGTGCATAGACATAGAACGCACCAACATAAAAGTAATCTCGCTCGCGCGGCTGGGGGTCTTGTTGGTTTTGGTACCATGCTGTCATCCAACCGAGCAGGATAAACATACCGAGGAATGCAAGCGCACGTTTTTTATCACGTTTGAAATGCCAGTAGAGTCCAAATGCACCAAGCAAGAATGGGATGCCCCATGTCTTTGACCAGTCCGTCCCTGAATCTTGCTCCTCACCTGCTCTGCCAATAAAATTCCAATAGAGGTAGCGGTTATACATGTGGTCGGTCTGATACTTCCAGAAGAATGCGCCGTCGCTCGGATATTTTTCTGTATTCCATGTTGGTCCCGTCTGTTTGCCGAGTTCATCGGGATAGCGGCGCGGCATAAAATCGCGACTACCGTATTGATCACGATTAATATACTTTGTCATCTGCGCGAAGGTCTTCGGCGCGTTCTGGTTCATCGGCGGATCTTGGTTCGCGCGGACGATTATCATCGTGTACGTCGTATATCCCAAGAAGAGCAGCATTGCACCCCATAAACTCATGTTTAAAAGTGCCTTTTTCTCTCGCTGTGAATAGACGATACCGGCGATACATCCAACGATAACCACAATTGAGATGATAGGTGTCGTTGCCATCCACTCAACAAGTTTTGAGAGTACAACTTTATACGCAATGAAAAAGCCAACTACTGATGATAGAACGACATTGAAGAATGACCAACCACTTTTTCGGAGTAAATAGAAAATAGCGCCAACCCCAGAAAGAAACATTATCATTGTCAATGTTTCAATCGAACTCTTAGTCCATGAAGAAGAGGTTCCTATCGAAAGTGCCACTTTAGAACTTATATAGAAAAATACCCCGCTAAGAGCAAGAGCTGCCGCAGCGTGCATAAACATTTTTCCTATGTCATTATCTTCTTGCTTCTTTCTAAAATAGATCAAAATAAAGACAGGGAATATCGTCAAAAGTGCAAGCTGATGAACACCCATTGAAAGGCCAATAACATACGCCGCGAGCAGCATATATTTTTCATTGTGTTCTTCTTCGGCATGGTCATACCATACGAGCATTATCCATGGCACGAGCGCAATAAAGAGTGAGCCGAAAGCATATACTTCTGATTCAAGTGCGTTAAACCAAAAGCTATCAGTGAACGTGAATGCAAGTGCTCCGATAAATGCGCCGCCGTAAGTCGTGAGCATATCTGCTGATGACTTCGGCTCGCCGCGCCAGAGTTTTGCCAAACGAACGACCGTGAGATACAGTATCATTATCGTCCCGGCAGAAGAAAGAACGGAGAAGAGATTATACCGAGCGACGGGGTCGTCAAATGTTGGGAGCATCATCGCGAAACGCCCAACGAGTGTCCAGAGCGGTGCGCCGGGCGGATGAGGCACCTGCATTGCCCAAGCCGCGGCGGCGAACTCTCCGCAATCCCAGAACGGGACGGTTGGCTGCATGGTCATCAGATAGACGATAAATGCTACAAAAAAGCTTGCCGCCGCGAAGGCGTAATGAGTTTGTTTGTTGTTCATACTTCAAAAATACTACAGAAAAAGGGAGAACTCCCCTATTATGGAATCATACAGACTCGTGGGTCGGTTCCACTAATGTGCCCTCTTTATGAAAACCAATGCCAAAACACGAATCAGAAGAGATACGCCGCCAACAAATTCTTGATGCTGCCGCGCTTTGCGTGAGCAAGTTCGGCTATCACCAAACCTCCGTAGATACCATTGCCAAAGAAGCCAAGTTGAGCAAGGGGGCTATTTATTGGTACTATACAAGCAAAGAAGAGATACTCATTGCGCTTTCAGAGTGGCGGTGGTCAGTGAATCTGAAATATGTGCATGAGATGGCTCATAGTGTCTCGACGCTCAAGGAATTTCTTGATACGCTCGTTGCTGCTACTTCCGAGTACTTCATGCAAGCTACGTTTGAGCATCGCGCAGTCCATGAACTCAATGCAATGGCTATGGAGAACGAGCAACTCAATAATATTATTTCTAAGAACGGCGCGCTTCTGCGTGATGAGATTGCTACAGTCATAAAGAAAGCGATAAAGTCAGGAGAGATTTCAAAAAAAGTGAAACCACAAGAGTTAGCACTTGAGATAAGTTGTCTTGTTGACGGATATTCTGTCCATGCACCGAGAACAGATATAAAGCTGCTTGTCCGCTCATTCACATTAGCGTTTACTAATTTGTATTCATCATTACAATAATCTTATTGTGACCAAACCAAGATTTATTCCGCTTCCGGGATATGTTCGTCTTGAAGAAGACGAAATGATTAGCCGTGCCCATGAATTTTGTGATGAAGTTGAGCGACGCCGGACGGTGCGATTCTATAATGATGATGCTGTCCCTATCGAGATAATAGAAGAGTGTATTCGTGCTGCTGGGACAGCGCCTTCGGGCGCAAATATGCAGCCGTGGCATTTCGTTGTTGTTCGTGATGCCTTAATAAAAACGAAGATTCGGGTTGCCGCAGAGGAAGAGGAAAGGGAATTTTACCAACATCGTGCTCCGAAAGAATGGCTTGAAGCACTTGCTCCGCTTGGTACTGATGCGGATAAGCCATTCCTCGAAACGGCTCCGTACCTCATTGCGATATTTGCCGAGAGGTATGCTGTATCACTCGATGGGGTACAGATAAAGCAGTACTATACAACCGAATCGGTCGGAATTGCAACAGGGATTCTTATCACAGCACTTCACCACTCGGGGCTTGCAACTCTTACGCATACGCCAAGCCCGATGAATTTTCTCAATGAAATTCTCGGTCGCCCACACAACGAAAAACCATTTTTGTTGTTAGTTGTAGGGTATCCGACGGTTGATTGCGTGGTGCCGGATATTCACCGAAAAAATTTAGGTGAGATAATGAGCATAGTATGAACTATATCTATCGCAAAGTATCGGCTCAAGATATTGACGAATTCTATCGGCTTCGGTTGGAGGGATTGCAGAAGTTTTCGCGTGCATTTTGGGAAACACCCGATGAGTTCATATCCAAAGGACTGGAATTTCATAAACAAAGACTTGAAAAAGTATCCGAAGTCAGAGACTCATTTATTATTGGTGCGTTTGAAAGTGATTCACTCATTGGTATCTGCGGCTGTAAACTTGAAGATGTAATAAAAGGGTATCACCGTGCAATGATATGGGGGATGTATGTCTCGGCTGATTCTCATGGCAAAGGTATCGGTGGCGGAGTTCTTGATGCGGCGATAGAAGCAGCAGCCGAGACTGAAGGTCTCGAATGCCTGTTTCTTTTTGTTGCCGCAGATAACCTCCCTGCAATTGGTCTCTATCACTCTCGCGGATTCCGTTCGTATGGTATAGAGCCGATGTCGCTTAAAGATAATGGTGAATTTGTGCGTGAGTTCATGATGATAAAAAAGCTTTAATGGAAAAAACATATCTTATAGACCGTATTCGTGCACCTTTCGAGAGATTTACTCGGATACAAGCAGGGTCGAGTTTTTTACTGATAGCGTGTACAGTTTTTGCATTCATAGCTGCTAATAGTGGCTTTGCTGACGGATACAATCATTTCTGGCATGAGATAGGTACGATAGAACTATTGAGCCCGCATTTACCAGGCGGAGGCATCTCACTTTCTTATTCATACTCTCATTGGATAAACGACGGATTAATGGCAATCTTCTTTTTCATTGTTGGTCTCGAGATAAAGCGAGAGCTGCTAATCGGAGAGCTTTCATCCATAAAAAAAGCGTCACTCCCTATTTTTGGTGCACTCGGTGGTATGGTCGTGCCTGCGCTACTTTTCTTTTCATTGAATCAAGGTAACGATAGTGCAAGCGGATGGGGAATACCAATGGCTACCGATATTGCATTCGCTGTTGGAATCGTGACGTTACTTGGCAAGCGAGTTCACCCTGCACTAAAAATATTTCTCATGGCATTAGCCATTGTTGACGATATTGGTGCAGTTCTAGTCATTGCTTTCTTTTATACGGCAACCATCAATTGGTCGGTACTCTTGATTGCATTTGCACTCATCGGATTATTGATCATGGGAAACATCAGCGGAGTTCGCAGTTTGCTCTTCTATTCACTCGTTGGTATCTTTGTTTGGCTACTCTTTTTACAGTCAGGCGTTCATGCAACCATAGCGGGTGTACTTGTAGCACTGGCAATACCGGCAAAACCTCGCATCGACCCTATCAGATATGCAAAGAAGACGAGGAAGCTTTTAACGACCTTTGAGGAGGAAAATGCTGAAGCACCTTTATCTCACGTTAATGAGGGGGCGCTGGAATTGGTGCATGAGATTGAAAAACTTTCGGAAAATGTTCAGACACCGCTTTCACGTTTCGAGCATGCTTTGCATAAAGAAGTGGCATTTATCATTATGCCGATTTTCGCGTTGGCAAATGCTGGTGTTCACGTTTCTTCTGGATCATTCGCCTCTCTTGCCGAGCCACTACCTCTTGGGATTCTTCTCGGTCTATGTATCGGCAAACCGCTTGGGATAACACTTTTTGCATGGTTAGGGAGCAAGATGAAACTCGCATCGCTTCCGTCAAAGGTAGGGTGGCGCGACCTTTTTTATATTAGTATTTTGGGCGGTGTGGGTTTCACAATGTCGCTTTTTATCACGAATCTCGCCTTTCGTGACAAAGCAATGATAGATGAGGCGAAGCTCGGAGTACTACTCGCTTCGCTGGTATCAGGGGTGGTAGGGTATGTATTGTTATCAAGAAAGCGCATAAAAACGTAAAGTCACAGATTATTACGGAATCACTCACTCCCGTAAAACCGTTTATTCAGCTTCATTTGCACATACTACCAACAATTTTCTGATGGATAATAAGAAGTTACATTATCTCTTTGCCGGAGCGAGCTTCCTCATCTCGTTTCTCGTCTATTTGGCTACAATGCAGCCCACTATCCCGTTTTGGGATTGTGGCGAGTTCGCAGCTGCTGCTTGGGGGTTGCAGGTAGGTCATCCACCGGGGTCGCCGCTCTGGTCGCTTATTGGGCGTGTAGCAATGATGCTCCCGACATCAGCAGACCTTGTCGCCAGATATAACCTTGTATCGGTCGTCTGTTCGGCTTTGACGGTGATGATACTTTATCTTACGGTCGTCCGTCTTATCAAGATGTGGCGCGGCGAGCCAAAGAATATGGCTGGTGTAGTAGCAGTATTCGGCGGCGCATTTGTTGCAGCTATGAGCTTTACTTTTACCGATAGCTTCTGGTTCAACGCGCTTGAGTCGGAAGTGTATGCGTTCGGCTCGCTCTTTATCGCGCTTATCCCATGGATTATGCTTGTTTGGTATGACCATGCCGATGAAGAGCATAGTGAAAAATACATTTTGCTGGTTTCCTACATCATTGGTCTCTCAATGACGGTTCATCAGCTTGCGCTCTTGACGATATTTCCGGTCTTTATGCTTGTGTATTATCGTCGCCGTAAGGAGTTTACATATTCTTCCTTCGCGGGGATGATGGCTGCCTCGATCATTGCATTCTTTATAGCGTATAAGGTAGTTCTCTCGAAGCTTGTTGAGTGGATGGCAACGACGCCAATCATATCCATTGGTCTTATTGTAGGATGTATTGCCGGTATTATCTACTCACAGCGTGAGAAGAAGGCACTCTTGAACTTGAGCTTATGGTCTGCGATGTTAATGTTTCTTGGCTTCACGACATATACGCTCATCATGGTTCGCGCTGCACAGGAGCCGCCGATGAACCAGTGGCATGCCGATAACTTCAAGAGCGTTACGAAATTTATTAATCGCGAGCAGTATGGTGATCGTGGGCAATTCCCGCGCCGTCAGGCGCTTGAGCCGGGCGACGAGCAGAAGGGAATGTTTAAGAACTACTCAAGTGACATGGACTTCTTCATCAAGTACCAAACTAATCACATGTATAACAGGTACTTGCTCTGGAATTTCGTCGGGCGGGTGAGCCAAAAGCAGGACACGGGAGTTGATTGGTCAAAGACATGGGGTATCCCGTTCTTGATCGGGCTCTTCGGAATGTATTGGCATTTCCGACGCGACCCCAAGCGAGCACTCTCGATGTTTGTGATGTTTCTGATGCTCGGCTGGCTTACAGCATGGTACCAAAACCAACAAGAGCCGCAGCCACGTGAACGTGATTACTTCTATGTGGGAGCATTCTATGTCTATGCTATGTGGGTAGGTATCGGCGCAACAGGGCTGATAGAACTTCTTGCACGCAAGAAAAAGAAAAATGCTGAAGGCGAAACAGACACGGCCGATGAAGATACGTCAGATGGCAATCTGAATACAGGGCTTGCCTTTGGGCTCTTTGCAGGTGCTATGTTACTTGCACCGATAAATCAATGTATAGGGCTTGCAGGGCTTGCAAGCGGAAAGTCATTTAAGGAAAGCTCGAAGTGGGCGGAGTACGACCGATCGAATAATTATATACCGTTCGAGTATGCTTATAATGTACTCCAGAGCTGTGAAGAGAATGCTATTCTTTTCACCGCCGGTGATAATGATACATTCCCGTTGTGGTGTATGCAGGATGTCTATGGGGTGAGGCGAGATATACGCATCGTCAATCTCTCGCTCGGAAATATGAGCTGGTATATCAAGCAGCTACTTTCTGATGTCTGGGGAGTCGGTAAAAAGTTGACATTACCCGGATTTTCGCTTGAGCAGCTCAATGCACCGGATGACTCGCAAGAAGGTGTGCATGGGTATCAAGGTGAGCCGGCAAATGTCTCTGTAGATATATCTGCTCAAACAATGCAGACGTTTTCTAATAATCCCCAGTCTCAAGCCACACAAATGCGCTGGGTCTATACAGGGCAATACAATCTTGGGCAAGGAAAATACTACTTTACTGTTGCCGATCAACTTGTAAAGTCAGTCATTGAAGGAAACATCAATAATCGTCCGATATACTTCGCAGGAGTAGTGCCGGAAAATTATTATACAGGTCTTCGTGATTATGTAGTTTCTGAAGGATTAGCAAAGCGTGTTGCACCGATCATGTTTGGCAGACGCGGCTCACGTCTTGAAGAGACGATCAATGAGCCTGTGGTTGCTTCGATGTTCATGAACTTCGTTACAGAGCCGTCAAAAACTCCAAAGCGTGGGTTGTTATTGAACACGTTCATGGACCCGAGTGCAAACTGGAGCAATGAGGACAGAACCAACGAGCCGTCCTTCTTTAGTTATCAGAATAGTTATGCAAATCTTGCCGCACAGTATTTGGCAAACGAAGAGTATGACAAGGCAAAGAAAGTACTTGACGTACTCAAGCAGCGAATTCCGCCGGAGAGGGTGCGCTACAATGGTATGATCGCCACGCTTCTTTCGCAGCAGTTGCGTAAGGTTGGTGACACTGTCTCGGCGCGCTCATTTGCACGTTCTGCTCTTAAGGATTATGAAGAAGAGATAGTATTGCTCATGGAAAAAAATATCTACGATGAAGGCAGCTTGGGACAGTATCTTTTTGGTTCAGAAACATATATATTGCTTGGTGAACCCGAGACCGCTGCAGCTATATTATCGAAAGTACTTCCAAACCTTCCCAATAAGGGTGAGTCTGCGCAGTTCGAGCTTCGTTTAATGCAAGCGCAAGCTATGATCTTAGAGAAAAAGGGTGATAAAAAAGGTGCATACGCAAAGTATGAAGAACTCTTCGCGAAGTACGGCAATGCTATGGGCGCAACACCCGGTTACCAAGAAGATTTTCAAGCACTTGTCATGAAACGCTACGAATTGATGGATGCTCTTGGTATCCAACAAGTAGATACGATGCCAACACCACCGAACGCACAATAAACGTATGAGGCGTTGCAAAGCGCCTCTTTTTTTTTCGTGTATATATCAATCATCATCCCCGCATATAATGAAGCGACACGCATCGGTCCGTCGCTCGAAAAGATAATTGCTTTTTTTTCAGCGAAGGACTATGATGCTGAAGTAATCGTTGTTGACGACGGCTCACCCGATACTACATGTGATGTTGTTACAAACACATTCGCAACACTTTCTTCTACGGCACCCCGCGTTTTTCCACGCCTAATAGAACTTGGATCCAATGATGGCAAAGGGGCAGCTGTACGAGCGGGGATGCTTAGTGCAACGGGTTCGATCGTTATTTTTACCGATGCCGATCTTTCGACTCCTATCCATGAGATAGAGAAGATCATTGTTGGTATCCAGAAGGAGGGGTATGATGTCGTCGTTGGCAGTCGTGCTCTCGAAGGCAGAAAACTTGTAAAGGTACATCAACCTTGGTACAGAGAGGTCATGGGGCGGTTCTTCAATGTTCTCGTGCAGCTTTTTGTATTTCGTGGGATCAAAGATACTCAATGTGGTTTCAAAGGATTTACTCATGAGGCAACGCAGAAGCTCTTCGGAGCGCAGAAGATCATGGGATTCTCTTTTGATGTGGAGATACTCTATCTTGCCAAGAAATTTGGCTACAAAGTCAAAGAGGTAGCAGTTGAGTGGTATAACGATGAGCGTACGACCGTTGGTGCATTATCCGATTCTTCGAAGATGTTCTTGCAGATACTTCGGATACGTAAACTCCACTCAAAATAGTAGTCATACTTCCGGTGTGGTAGCCCTCCGGTTCGTAATTTTGTATAAATTATATACGCTATGGCTAAAACCCAAAAGGAACACCGCGCCCAACAACCTGTTTCTCTCCCGAAATTATCGGGACTTGTCGCAATTGGCATCATTGCCATCCTTGTCGGCATCTTCTACTCAGGTCATCTTTTTGGCGGCTCGTTCTTGTGGGAGGATTTTGTCGAGCAGGAATTCCCATTCCGAACGCTCGCTGCATCGAGTCTTGCAAACGGTACAATACCTCACTGGAATCCGTATGTCTTTTGCGGTATGCCGTTCCTTGCCGATATTCAGGTTGCCTTCTGGTATCCGATGAATATGCTACAGTCGCTCTTTGTAAGTGATGGGCACCTCTCGCCTGTGGTAATGCAATGGTTTATTATCTTGCATTACATCATAGCCGGAGCAGGTATGTTCTTCCTTGTGAAGAAGATTTTCAAGACCGATGATCTATCTGCACTCTTTGCCGCGATCGCTTATGCTTTTAGCGGGTATATTACCTTTCAGGTAAATCATCAGATGATCGTCTATCACATGGCGTTGTTCCCGTTTGTTACCTTACTGACCATCCAAGGATTTGATTCTATTAAGCATTCTATCGGAGCAGGCTTACTTCTGGGGGTAATGTATCTGGCAGGTCATCCGCAATCAACTCTTTACTTTACCTTTTTTTTAGGGGTACTCGTCCTCTATGAATTTGGGTATAGAATAAGAGGAAAAGGAGAACAAAAACTCACACTCTCGACGTATCTATGCTTTGGAATACCATTCATTATTGCAGTTGGTGTATTTGCAATCCAGCTTTTTTCATCCCAAGAACTTGCTGCACTTTCAAAGCGAAGTGTAATGACCTTTACTGATTCGGCATTCGGAGCGCTCTCCTATGGCTCTCTGCCGACATTCATTATGCCACGTATTTATGGATTGACAGATGCGATGGGCACGTCACCATTTCCTTATTGGAAAGGTGATTTCTTCCTTTCTTGGGAGACAGCGATCTATATCGGCGTCCTTCCGCTTCTATTTGGTACTGTAGCGTCTTATGTTGGCTTAAAACGGAAGTATGTTCCATTGTTCGCAGGTATGGGACTTTTTGCACTCTTATTTGCACTTGGTGACAACTTTTTCCTTTACAAAATATTTTTCTCACTACCGCTCTTTGATAAGTTGAGACTGCCTGCACGAATGATGATGGTTTGTACATTCTCACTCTCAGCACTTTCGGGCGTTGGGCTATCGATGTTACTCCAGAATCAGATAGATGATAAACACAGAAAGTATATTCTGATCGTTTCATCTTTATTTGCTTTGGTATGGCTCTTGACGATCGGTGGTTTCATTGACCCTCATTCTTTTAACTCTAAGATACCAGCCAACGCGAATGAATCGTTCGCATGGGGGGCGAAGTTAGCAGCCTTCCCGATACTCGCATCATTATGTATTGCATTTTTATCCTTCAAAAAGTATCTGAAGGGTGTTGGACTTACATCGGTGATAATACTTGTTACGATCATTGAATTATTCATGTACGGAATGTCTGTCAATAAGTCTGTTGATGACCCACGCAGCGCATACCGTGATCAGCCAAATCAAACACAAATAGTTGATATGCTCAAGAAGGAGCAGGCACAAGAGATGTCCAGAGCGAACATACGGCTCGGTGGTGCATCGCTCCTCAAGCGTAACCAAGGTGCATATGACCGTATCCAACTTCTTGAGGGATATAATCCGCTTGTCTTAGCAGAGTTCGCTCCCGAGTGTGTAAACTCAATGATGACAATGGATCTGCTCAATATCAAATGGAGAATCATCGGACAAGGGTTTGCCCCAACCGAGACATATCTTCCCAGGGCAAAGATGTATTACACGGTTGATGTCCGCTCGGGCGAGGATGCAAAGCGAGTATTGAAGACCGATTCAACATACGACTATCACTCAAAACTTCTTCTTGAAGAGAAGCCGACACTTAATATCTCTGAGATAGACGGCTTGTCATCAGTGAAGATAACTCGTTATGAGATGAATGAGATCGAGGTAAAAGTCTCAACGAAAGCCAACGGTATGCTCTTTCTATCCGAAGTGAACTACCCTGCTTGGAAAGCAACGGTTGACGGTAAGGATACAAAGATATATAAAGCATTTACAACGCTTCGCGCTGTTGAAGTGCCGGCAGGCGAACATACTATTGTTATGCGTTATGAGTCCGATGCTTTTAAGACAGGCTCAATGATAACGCTTGGCACACTTGTTCTTTCACTCGGCGCGCTCGGATTCTTTGTCTTCAAGAAAAAGAATTCGTGACTAACGCAGAGAAAATACTCATAATCGCCCTCCCCGGTATTGGTGATGCACTGCTTGCAACGCCGATGATACGGCTTTTACGCGAAGCAAAGCCACATGCAGAAATACATGCGCTCGTGATGTTCGGTGGTACGCGTGACCTTCTAAAAACCAATTCAAATATCGACGAAGTTCATTACTATGACTTTATCGGCAGCCCGCTTCACGAAGGATTGCTATACCTATTGCATCTTCGATCGTTGAGCTTCGATATTTCTATAAACATCTACCCGCAGAATCGTTGGCAATATAATATCTTTGCATTACTTGCTGGAGCATCGAAACGTCTCGGAGTCAGATATAAACGTCGCGATTGGTATAATCTAAGTTGGCTTTGCACTGATACGATTGCCGAAGATGATAATTTGCATTGTGTAGAAGAGAATGTCAAACTACTCTCACTCCTGAACATCAAGCACGACCTTAATGAATTATCTCTGCCAAAGCTTGATATTACTATTACTGACGATCATAAAGAATATGCCGAGTCATGGTTGAAAGAAAAAAGTATCCCGACCGATACACCTATCATTGGTTTTCATGCAGGTACTGCGCTCTTCAAGAATCATGTTCGCCGCCGCTGGGCGCCGGAGAAGTTTGCAGAGCTTGCCAAGAGACTCAAGTCTGAACTCGGTGCAACCGTCCTTCTTTTTGGAGGACCCGATGATAAAGATGCCAATGAAATCATTCTCCGCAATGCTGGTGATGCAATCATTGAAGTAAAGACAAAGTCCATCATGGACTCCATTGCATTGATGAAGCATACGGACGTCTTTGTCTCGAATGATTCATCGCTCATGCATATTGCCGGAGGACTTGGATTAAAGACCGCCGCAATTTTTGGCCCAACAAATGAAACCTACGTCCATCCCTGGAAGACTGAATATGAGATTATCGAGACGGGCATAGAATGCCGTCCGTGTTTTGTCTATTCCACAAAGCCATTAACCTGTTATCGCCAAAACCCCGAAGAGCATTTCATCTGTATCCGAGACATTGAGGTTGAATCAGTCTTGTCCGGTGTGGCAAAGTATATGTAGTTGTCGTGATATTTTCGTAGCACAGAGGAGGTAAGAATAGGCGGTCTGTTTCCAGACCACCCATTACTACTGTATTTGCTTATGCTAAATCAAAACGGTCAAGGTTCATGACCTTAGTCCATGCTGCTACAAAATCGTTGATAAACTTCTCTTGTGCATCTTGGCTTGCATAGACTTCGGCAAGTGCACGAAGTTCTGCGTTCGAACCAAAGATTAAATCAGCACGTGTCGCTGCCCATCGGAGTTCATTGTTTGTGCGGTTACGTCCTTCGAACATTTGTTCCGAGTCAGAAGTAGCCTTCCATGCCGTACTCATATCAAGCAAGTTCACAAAGAAGTCATTGGCAAGTGTTTCCTGACGCTTCGTGAATACACCATTGCTTGAGCCATCAGCGTTTGTACCAAGAGCACGCATGCCTCCAATAAGAACGGTCATCTCCGGAGCAGTGAGTCTTAGCTGCTGCGCCTTGTCGACGAGTAATTCTTCGGCAGACATGGTGTACTGTGATTTCTGATAGTTGCGGAAACCATCGGCTACTGGTTCAAGCACTGCAAATGACTCCGTATCAGTTTGTTCTTGAGTTGTGTCCATGCGCCCGGGTGAAAAGGGGACAGTAATGTTTTTGCCTGCATTTTTTGCCGCTATCTCAAGACCGACACAACCACCGAGAACAATAAGATCAGCAATAGATACTTTCTTGCCGCCGGATTGAACGTTGTTGAATTCTTTTTGAATTCCTTCAAGTGTATTCAATACGTTTGCAAGCTGGGGTGGATTATTAACACTCCACGATCTCTGCGGCTCAAGGCGGATACGCGCTCCGTTGGCACCACCGCGTTTATCAGAGCCGCGGAATGTTGATGCCGAAGCCCATGCAGTCGAGACCAGCTGTGATATTGATAAGCCGGAGTCTGCGATCTTCGCTTTCAATGCGGCTACATCATTACTATCAACAAGTTTGTGATCAACGGTAGGGATGGGGTCTTGCCAGATGAGTTCTTCGGCAGGTACTTCTGGACCCAAATATCGTGATCGAGGTCCCATATCTCTGTGCGTAAGCTTAAACCATGCACGAGCAAAGGCATCGGCGAACTGGTCGGGATGTTCAAGAAAACGGCGAGATATATTTTCGTACGCCGGATCGAAGCGGAGCGCAAGGTCAGTCGTCAGCATCGTCGGCAGATGCTTTTTTGTGGTATCAAATGCATCGGGTATCACATCAGAGGCATTCTTGGCAACCCATTGCTTTGCACCAGCCGGACTTTTCGTAAGCTCCCACTCAAAGCCGAAGAGATTCTCAAAAAAGAAATTGCTCCACTTCGTAGGAGTTTGTGTCCATGTTACTTCCGGACCGCCGGTAATTGCATCGGCTCCTTTGCCGCTGCCATGTTTGCTCATCCAACCGAAGCCTTGTTCTTCAATATTTGCAGCTTCGGGCTCCGGACCAACATTAGATGGATCTCCGGCTCCGTGTGCTTTACCGAAGGTATGTCCGCCTGCGATAAGTGCTACAGTTTCTTCATCGTTCATTGCCATACGAGCGAATGTTTCGCGAATATCTATAGCTGCTGCTATTGGGTCAGGGTTGCCGTTAGGGCCTTCCGGGTTGACGTAGATCAGTCCCATTTGTACTGCAGCAAGTGGATTCTCAAGATCGCGTTTTCCGGAGTAGCGTTTGTCATCAAGCCACTTTGTTTCCGAACCCCAATAAACATCAATCTCTGGCTCCCATACATCTGCACGTCCTCCCGCGAAACCAAAGGTCTTAAATCCCATTGATTCCAAGGCAACGTTACCTGCAAGAATCATCAGGTCTGCCCAGGAAATAGTACGTCCGTACTTTTGCTTGATAGGCCAAAGCAATCTACGCGCCTTATCAAGGTTCGCATTATCCGGCCAGCTATTAAGCGGAGCAAACCGTTGCTGCCCGGCTCCTGCACCGCCGCGACCATCACCGGTACGATACGTGCCTGCACTGTGCCAAGCCAATCGAATAAAGAACGGTCCGTAATGACCAAAATCTGCGGGCCACCAATCTTGCGAGTCAGTCATCAAGTTATGGAGATCTCGCTTGATGGCATTGAGGTCAAGATTTTTGAATTCTTCTGCGTAGTTAAATTCTTCACCCATCGGATTTGATAAAGAAGAATTTTGACGCAGAATGTTTACCTTTAGTTGATTCGGCCACCACTGACTGTTCTGTGTACCTGCACCAGCTGTTCCGTGTCCCGGAAATGGGCATTTTCCACTCGAGCTATGTTCCATTATGTTAATAGATAATATAGTTAGTATGCTCTAGGAACAGGAACGGGTTAGCTACAAATCCCGATTATGATCACTCTGATATTGTTTTGAGAATACCATACTATAAACAAGTTGCAGTAAATCGGATTTATTCAGTCCGATTTAGTGTTTATTGGTATAAGAAAAAATGTTAAGACTTTCAAAAAGAGTAGAATACGGGTTAATGGCGTTGCAGCACTTGGCTAAGAGCGGCAATGTTTCGACGTCGCGCGAGATAGCCGATTCGATGTCCATTCCCTATGACCTCTTAGCGAAAGTGATGCAGGCACTCAAGCGAGACGGCATCATTGATTCATATCAAGGTGTCAAGGGAGGGTACTCCCTTATGTTGTCGCCGAATGCCATCCCTCTGACACGGGTAATAAAAGCAATTGATCAAGATACGTCTATCGCTGACTGCACACATGATATGGCAGATGAATCAAGCTGCTCGATGTTCGAGACCTGTACGATCAAAGCACCGATGAATAAACTTCAGCAAACGGTCGAAAAAGCATTTGCTACCGTAACTGTTGCTGAATTGATGTAAACGTTTGAAAAGGAAAAGATATGTTGAAGCTACCTATATATTTGGATAATAACGCCACGACGCCGATGGATAAGCGCGTCTTGGATACTATGATGCCGTACTTTACCGAGTACTTCGGTAACGCCGCAAGCCGCAACCATGAGTTCGGTTGGAGAGCTGAAGAGATCGTTGATTGGTCACGTAATACGATCGCGAAATATATCGGTGCAGACGAAAAAGAAATCGTCTTCACAAGCGGCGCAACAGAATCTGATAACCTTGCGATAAAGGGTATCGTCGAGATGTATGCTTCGAAGGGCGACCACATCATCACAATTACCACAGAGCATAAAGCAGTGCTTGATACGTTCAAAGCTCTTGAGCGCAAAGGTATAAAGGCAACATATCTTCCCGTTAACAAAGAGGGCTTTGTTGATCTTGATGAATTGCGTAATGCTATCACCGATAAGACAGTGCTTGTCTCTATCATGGCAGCGAATAACGAGATCGGTGTCATTCAAGATATTGAGAACATTGGTAAGATATGCCGCGAGAAAGGTGTGCTCTTCCATACCGATGCGACACAAGCTATCGGCAAGATGGCTTTTGATGTTAATAAGATGAACGTTGACCTTGCATCATTTACAGCGCATAAGATATATGGACCGAAAGGCATCGGTGCACTCTACGTTCGCAAGAAAAACCCACGTGTCAAACTTGCTTCGCAGATGGATGGCGGCGGGCATGAGCGTAACATGCGCTCGGGTACACTGAACGTACCAGGCATCGCAGGGTTCGGCAAAGCAGTTGAACTTGCTGTTACCGAAATGGGAACAGAACTTCCTCGTATCCAAGTACTCCGTGATAAACTTTGGACAGGCATCAATGCACAGCTTGATGAGATTTACATCAACGGACCTGACCCTATCGAAAAGCCCGAATGGCGCTTACCTGGCAACCTAAATGCAAGCTTTGCATTTGTTGAGGGTGAGGCAATGATGATGGGAATTAAGGACATTGCAGTCTCATCGGGCTCTGCATGTACATCTGCGAGCTTAGAACCAAGCTATGTCTTGAAGGCACTTGGTGTAACAGAGGACTTGGCGCATACTTCTATCCGGTTCGGACTTGGAAGATATACGACCGAAGAAGAAATTGATTATACATTAGAATGTGTTGTAAAGGCGGTCAACCACTTACGTGATATGTCGCCCCTCTACGAAATGGCGAAGATGGGGATTGACCTAAAGACCGTTGAGTGGGCGCACCATTAAGTCTTTACAAAACTTATAAGAAATATGACGCAGTCAGCAGACATATTCGTTGATTACCCGTATGAGCTTTTTAGCTTTATGCGCGAGATCCGCAAGCCCGTTTTTCATAACTCGAACGTGTTTCTCCGCGATGTGCAGTATGCCATCCAGAGTTACTACGAGGATAGAGAAGGCGTAACGCTTCGCAATGATGCCGTCGAGGCAATGGCGAAAGAAGTTGCTCGCGGACTTGAAGCAAAGGGTATATTCAAACGTGTTAATCCGCAAGGATATTTGCTCATCTACCCTGAAATGTTAACAGGCAAAGATGGCACAAAGGGACCGCTCATGGGTGGTAAACCTGTGATGATGCCCCCTCCGGCAGCAGCAGCTCCGGCAAAAGCAGCAGCGCCTGCGGCAAAGCCCGTAGCACCAGCGCCTGCGAAACCGGTAGCAACAGCTACAACAGGTGGTGTGCCTTCAGGGGCGAAAGCTCCGCCGCCGTGGCTGAAGAAGTAAAAAGTTTTTTGTAAAGGTAAGAAAAGAGAGATTATTATGGCTTATTCTGAAAAGGTTATTGATCATTATTCCAACCCCCGCAACGTGGGGACACTCGACCCGAACGATCCGTACGTAGGTACAGGTCTTGTCGGCGCACCTGAGTGTGGTGATGTGATGCGTTTGCAACTCAAGATAAATGATGCAGGCGTTATCGAGGATGCGAAGTTCAAGACGTTCGGTTGCGGTAGCGCAATCGCTTCGAGTTCATTCGCTACGGAAATGATTAAAGGCAAGACTGTTGATGAAGCTTTCCAGCTCAAGAACACAGAGATTGTAAAAGAACTTGATCTTCCGCCTGTGAAGATACATTGCTCGGTGCTTGCTGAAGATGCTATCAAAGCGGCTGTTGCAGATTTCAAGAAGAAACAGGAACAGTTGCACGCTGTTGCCGTATAACAAATTGTAAACGAAAAGATACGTATGGAAAACGATGTAATGACAATGCCTCCCGTCCCGTCGCTTGATGAAACGACAGTCGAGACAGCATTTGCGAATATCAACGAAGAGATCGTCATGACCGAGAAGGCAATGGCAGAGGTCAGGAAGATTATGGCTGCAAATAACATCCCTGATACCTACGGCTTACGAGTCGGAGTTAAGGGTGGCGGATGCAGTGGACTATCATATTCACTTGGCTTTGATAAAGAAGCCAAAGAGACAGATAAGACAATCACCAAAGAAGATGTTCGCCTCTTTATTGACCCGAAGTCACTCTTTTACCTATCAGGTACAGAACTTGATTATACCGATGGTTTGAACGGACGCGGATTCGTCTTCAACAATCCGAATGCAGCGAAGACCTGCGGATGCGGTAGC
Source organism: Kapaibacterium sp. (SeqCode) (assembly GCA_046590205.1). GTDB lineage: Bacteria > Bacteroidota > Ignavibacteria > Palsa-1295 > Palsa-1295 > DATDEW01. Next base: position 51,209 of record JBKJTT010000011.1, on the reverse strand, counting down.
TCGTTCGGCGTGTAAGGTATTAATGAAAGACCATTTCACAACGCTCGGCATAGAGCGGAGATTTCTATTTGAAAACGCCGCCTTAGAGCGGCGTTTTCATCAGTTACAGCGTACTTCGCATCCGGATAGATTTGCCGGAGCCGAAGATAACGTACTTGGTGATGCCATAGACCGCTCAAGTGACATCAACATGGCATACCGCACACTTCGCAACCCGCTTGAACGAACCAAGCATCTCCTTTCTCTCTACGGGTATTCGGTTGAAAGCTCGAAGCAAGTGCCGATGGAGCTTCTGGAAGTTGTGATGAATGTGCAAGAGAAGTTGGCAGAGCTTGACTTCGCTGACGAAAGCGGGAAAGAGCAAATCTTAGAAGAGACAGCACCGCTTACTGCAAGTCTTGAAGAAAAACGCGAAGCAATCGACAATCAAAATAACACGTTACAGACGAAATGGGACAGCTCGGAACATTCACAGGATGCAAACGAGTTAAGTCCTGACCAAATGGAGCTTCTTAATTTGATAACGAAGAACCTTGCCGAGAGGGCGTATATTTCGACACTTCTCGGGACTCTTGAAGCAGCGAAAAAGGGTGAATCATTAGTATTAAAACACTAACGAACGTGATACGAGACAATATCAAAGCGTCATTTCTCGAAGCGCAAGACACGCTTTCGGCGTTCATTGCTGACGAGAATAATTTTAAACAAGTCGAGTCGTTTGTAGATTTACTCTATACAACGTTCACTTCCGGCAAGAAAGTATATTCCGCAGGCAACGGTGGAAGCCATTGTGATGCGATGCACTTTGCTGAAGAGTGGACAGGGCGTTACCGCAAAGACCGCAAGCCGCTTCCTGCGATTGCTTTTAGCGACCCATCACACCTCTCATGTACATCGAACGACTACGGCTTTGAGCATGTCTTCGAGAGAATGATAGATGCATTTGGTGGTGAAGGTGACGTGTTCGTTGGCATCACGACTTCCGGAAATAGTAAGAACATTCTTCTCGCGGCAGAAGCAGCAAAGAAAAAGGGTATGAAGGTTGTAGGATTGCTTGGTAAAGATGGCGGACCAATGAAGGAGTTATGTGACATTCCAATCATTGTCCCCGGCACGACAACCGATAGAATTCAAGAACTGCATATTAAGGTCATTCACGTTGCGATCGAGTGTACCGAACGCAGATTATTTCCGGAGCTTTACTAATAAATAGTTTTGGCACTTCAAATAACATTACCGGGGCAAGGTGATTTTGGCGGCAAGGTCGTTGGTATCGATCTTGGCACGACGAACTCACTTGTTGCTTATGTCAGAGGCGGTGAAGCGCGGGTTATCCCCGGCGCTGATGGCGGTATTGTGCCGTCAGTCGTAACGCTCGATGATGCTGGTAATGTTGTAACGGTTGGTGTAGGCGCAAAGCGCAACGCTCTTCGTGATGCAGCGCATACGGTGTATTCTGTCAAACGTCTGATGGGCAAATCCTATCAAGACGTTGGCAAAGAAGCTGACCTGCTTTCTTATAAACTTGTACCACGCGAAGAAGGACTCGTTCGTGTGCGTATCGGGAATAAAGAATATACTCCCATAGAGTTATCATCGTTTATCCTTCGCGAGCTAAAGCAACGCGCCGAAGCATTCTTCGGTGAGCCGGTATCGAAAGCTGTTATCACAGTCCCGGCATACTTCAACGACGCACAGCGACAGGCAACAAAAGACGCAGGTAAACTTGCAGGGCTTGATGTGCTACGCATCGTTAACGAGCCAACTGCTGCAGCACTTGCGTACGGGCTTGATAAACATAAGAGCGGCATTGTAGCCGTCTATGATCTTGGTGGCGGTACGTTTGATATATCCATCCTTAAACTATCAGACGGTATCTTTGAGGTTCTATCTACTCACGGTGATACCTACCTCGGCGGAGACGACATTGATAGACGCCTGATGGAGATGTTCATTACACAGCTCAAGCGAGTTGAACCAACCTTCGAACCAACGCCTGAAGAACTGCAAGCAATTCGCACCGAATCCGAGCGAATCAAGATAGAACTTACAACAAAGCAGCATGTAACGGTCGAATTAATCTTTTCGACACGGAATATCCACTATAAACGCGCACTCTCGCGGCAAGAACTTGAGATGATCGCTCGTCCGATCATCGAAAAAACACGCAAAGCATGTGAAGATGCGCTCAAGGATGCAAACTTGACTCCGCGTGATATTGACGAGGTAGTCTTAGTCGGCGGCTCGACTCGTATGCCAGCAGTGAAGGCATTAGTACAAGATATCTTCCATAAGAAACCGTATGATTCGCTCAATCCTGACGAGACCGTTGCGCTTGGAGCGGCGATACAAGCAGATGTACTCGCAGGCAACACTAAAGATATTTTACTTCTTGATGTAACCCCGCTTTCACTTGGTATCGAGACGATTGGCGGAATGATGAGCACGATTATAGCTCGCAACACAACAATCCCGACTAAAGCAACCGAAAGCTACACAACATTCGCTGAGAATCAGACGGGTGTTGTTGTGAATGTTTTTCAAGGCGAGCGCGATTTCGTTAAAGATAATCGTCATCTTGCATCGTTCACATTGAAAGGTATCCCGCCGCTTCCTGCTGGTGCCGCGAAGGTTGTTGTACATTTTTTAATTGATGCCGATGGTATCCTTCAGGTAAGTGCACGAGAAGAACACACGGGGATAGTCTCGAACATTGAGGTAAAGCCATCATACGGACTCACTGACGATGAAGTTGAGCGGATGCTTCGCGAAAGCGTCGTACATGCAAAGCAAGATATTTCTGCGCGCAGGTTGACCGAAGCGCGCACAGAAGCAGAGCGCGTAGTAATTGCGACGGAAAAAGTATTAGGGCAGCTTCGCCGCGGTGAGATACCGCTCCCGAAAGAACGCATGAGCGCCCTTGACATCCCGAAGATCATAGATGATCTTTATGCGCTCAAAAAAGTAATGACCGGCGAAGATGCAACAGTGATAAACTCATCGCTCGAATCTCTTGAACAATCAACTGCCACGCTCGCGCATGAGATCATGGATCTATCCGTCTCGGCTGCACTCGCTGGTAGAGAAGTTGAGGCAATGTAAATTTTAATAGAAGAAAATACAATGAAAGCGTACGAATATAAACTCAAAGCGCGTCCATACACAGATGAAGAAGCAAAGACGCTTCTTTCCAAAGTTATCGACGTGGAAACCTCCGATTGGCACTACAATACCCATCATAAAGGATACGTAACAAAGCTCAACGAGATAGAGAAAGCATTAGAGACATCGGATGTTACCAAAGCGAACGGTAACTACTCCGAGTTCGGTGAGCTGAAGCGTCGCTGGACATGGAATCATGCCGGTACAGTTCTTCATGATCTCTATTGGGAGAACATGGGTGGTGATGGTGACGTGCTCAAAGCACCGGATGTAGTAAAACTCATCGAGCGCGACTTCGGCTCTGTTGACGCATGGAAGGCAGACCTCAAAGCATGTTCACTCGCAGCAAAACTTTCTGGCTGGGGTGTGCTCATTATAGATACACTCGGTTCCGGTGAACTTCGCAACGTAACAGTTGATGAACATCACTACGGCGCAGTATGGGGTGCGATACCGCTTGTCGCATGTGATGTGTTCGAGCATGCTTACTACCACAAAGACGGACCAAAGCGTGCGGCATATATTGATAACTTTATCGCGAACATCCATTGGGGACGTGTGAACGATCGGTACAAAAAGTACGCAGTAAAATAACGAAGGAAAGCAGTTGCCGACTATTACTTATTTACCAATGAACGTTACCTGCGAAGCACTCGTAGGTGATAACATACTTGCTGTTGCAATGGCGAACGGTATTGACTTACAGCATAATTGCGGCGGAGTCTGTGCCTGCTCGACCTGTCACGTTATTGTCAAGCAAGGATTAAACTCGCTGACAGAAATGCAGGACGACGAAGCAGATCAGCTTGATGAAGCAGAGGGCTTGACGCTTGACTCGCGGTTAGGTTGTCAATCAGTGTTAACCGAAAATATTGACCTAATTGTACAAATACCGCAACTAAACCCGCAAATAGCTCATTTATTCCACGAAGGAGCAACGCACTAATGACTTGGATTGACATTGAAGACATAGCAGAAGCACTCTACGATGCGAAGAAGGATGTTGATCCGCTTGCGGTTCGCTTCACGGATCTGCGCGATTGGATAGCGGCTCTTCCCGAGTGGGAAGATGATATTCATTTATCGAATGAAGCAAAGCTCGAGGCGGTGCAGATGGAATGGTACGAACTCTGGAAGGAAGATCATCCCGCATGAGCGCGACCGAACGCATACCGCTTTTTCCGCTTTCTGTTGTGCTCTTTCCGCAGTCGCAAGTGCCGCTTCAGATATTTGAAGAACGGTATAAAAAACTTATATCTGAATGTGTGGCAAATGGCACTACGTTCGGCGTCAACTTCATAGAAGAAAACAAACTTCACTCGATCGGTTGCACGGCTCGCGTGGCAGAAGTAACGAAGCGTTACCCGGATGGTAAAATGGACATCGTAACAGAAGGAGTAAAACGGTATCAAATAGTTTCGGTTGATGACCCAGGAACACAGGACAAACTTCTTCATGCACATGTAACGTACCTTGATGATAAGCCCGAAGATAGAGACGTGCATCTTGCAAATGAAACGATACGGCTCTTTAATGACCTATGTGAGATCGCCTATCGCGGGACGATAGATACGCTTGATACTGCGATATGGTCAAGCATCGAGAAATACCCGTCGTTCATTATCGCTCAAAAATCAGGACTTGAACCCGACCAGCGACAGGCACTGCTTGGTATTACAAGTGAGAATGAGCGGCTTTCGATCATCAATAACTTCCTGACGCAGCTTCTCCCACGAGTTCGTGAGTTAGAGAAGATAAACGACCTTGTCCGCAACGACGGCTACATAGTAACATGGAATCGTAAGAAAGACTAAATTTTTCCGTATTTTTGTAATAAGTTAATAATCATATCATATAATGAATAAAAAAGCGAAAGTAGCAGCAAAGAAACACAGCAAATCACAGGCACGCGTAAAGGCAAAAGCAAAAGCAGGACGCGAAGCAGGTAAAGCCGGTCGTGCGAAAAAAAGCGCAAAGTAAGACCCTGAGGTTTTAGCAAATTGTAATAGCGGCTCCGATGGAAGCCGCTTTTTTGCTTATGGATAAACTCACACGTTACCAAGAACTCATCGCCTCGCCTCACACGCTTATCATGGGTGTGCTGAACGTTACGCCCGATTCGTTTTCCGATGGCGGCAAGTATCTCCGCCCCGAAGATGCAGTGCATCGCGTCGCGGAAATGCTTTCCGAAGGTGCCGATATTATTGATATAGGTGGGCAATCAACTCGTCCTGCCGGTAGTATTTATGGTAAGGGTGCTGAAGATGTATCAGCCGAAGAAGAAGGCAAGCGAGTCTTTCCGGTAATCGAAGCAGTTGCAAAGAACTTCCCGAATGCTATTATCTCGATCGATACCACGAAAGCAGATATTGCACGACGTGCTCTCAAGCTTGGCGCAACGATCATCAATGATGTAAGCGGAGCCACGCAAGAGCCGCGCATTGCAGAGGTGGCTCTTGAGATGAATGCACCGATCATCATTATGCACGGGTACGGTCCAGAATTTACACAAGAGATAATTGAATCGTATAAATATAGCGACGTTGTGCAATCAGTTTTTGATTGGCTTAGAGGAAGAATAGTAGAGCTTCACGCAACAGGTCTTGAGCATATCATTGCTGATATTGGTTTTGGTTTTTCTAAGACAGCCGAAGATAATATCCGCTTGCTTCGCGAGCATGATTATTTTTCGGAGCTAGGTGTCCCCCTTGTCTTGGGTGTATCTCGCAAATCAACGATAGGCAAGCTGCTCGGTGGTGTACCGCCCGAAGGACGGCTTTATGGCAGCATAGCCGCAGGATTATACGGCTCACAGCACGGCGCGAAGATCATCCGCACGCATGACGTTCATCAAACCAAAGAAGCTCTTCGTATCTGGGATGCAATCATCTAAAAAACATTTAGCCGTCTTTGCCTCCGGCGGTGGCTCAAATCTTCGTGCTATCTATGATGCAACCCGTGACGGCTTGTTGCAAGAAGCCGAAGTATCGCTTGTAATCTCAAATAACTCCAAGTGCGGCGCGATAGAGTTTGCGATAGAGAAGAATATCTCGGCAGAGCATATCTCTTCAGTGAAGTACGGCTCAGAAGAAAAAGCCGCAGAGAAAATACTACAAGTACTAACAGAGAACAACATTGATTTTATCGTGCTTGCGGGATATATGAAGAAGCTCCCAAACCTACTTGTAGAAAAGTACAGAGGTAGAATAGTAAACATTCATCCTGCACTCCTACCCAAACATGGCGGTGAAGGCATGTTTGGACTGAACGTACACAAAGCAGTGCTTGCATCAGACGAGAGAGAAAGTGGAGCGACAGTTCATTTTGTTGAAGGTGAATATGATACAGGAGCAATCATCATGCAAGAGCATTGCGAAGTCCTCCCGACCGACACCCCCGAATCACTGCAATCAAGAGTAAAAGAACTCGAACATGCGCTTTATCCGAAGGCAATAGCGTCAATCATCTAATCCCAATAATCCCAAAAATCTCATTAATCCCAGTCCATTAATCCCAGTCTAGTCCGTATCTTTGTACCATGGCTGATATCTTCATCTCATACAGTTCCAAAGACCGCGAGAAGGCGGAGCAGCTCACCGAGCTTCTCGCTTCGGCGGGGTTATCTGTGTGGATTGATCAGTCGGGGATTGATGTAGCTACAAGTTGGTCGAAGGAAATTGTGCAGGCAATTACCAACTGCTCCGCTTTCGTGATATTGCTGAGTCCGGATTCGATTGTGTCTGAAAACGTGATCAAGGAAGTCTCGCTGGCTGCCGAGCGAAAGAAGAAGATCTTGCCGCTCGATCTTGAACCTGTTGCGTTGCCCGACGATTTAGCCTATCATCTCGCCGGATTGCAACGCACTCCGATGACGAACATCGACTCCATCATCCGCGCACTCGGCAAGCTCGGTCTGGAAGCAACGCAAGCTCCGACGCTCAAGCTCGTCAAAGAGACCGACGGAAGAAAGAGCTTGATGATTCTGCCGTTTGAAGATCTATCACCGACTGCCGATAATGAGTGGTTCGCTAATGGCATCGTCAGCGAACTCATCAATGCGTTAGCACACGTGAAGTCATTAAAAATAACGGATGCACAGACTACGAAAGAGTTTAAGTCCTACAAAGGACATCTTACCATCTACGCCAAAGAGATGGGCATACACTATTTTGTTCAAGGAGACGTACGTAAATTCGGCGAGCAAATAAAAATATCAAGTAGACTTTTCGACATCGAAACAGGCGATCATCTTTGGCAGGATTCCCTTAAAGGCACGATGGAGAATATTTTTGATATCCAGGAGCAGGTAGCCGAAAAGGTTGTCGAGGGGTTGAAGCTCTTTCTGAGTGCAGAAGAAAAGAAGAAGTTTTCCGAACGTGGTACCGAGAACTCCGAAGCCTATGAACTTTTCTTACAGGGAAATGAATATTTTTTACATCAAACAAAAAACAATATCAAGCTTGCTTTAGCACTATATTCTGAAGCAATCTCCTTAGACCCTCACTATGTCCACGCATATTCTGCAAAAGCGACGTCGTTAATAACTTTTTATCAGACGTATGAAAGAAATTCGAAGTTACTTGAAGACGCACTTGTACTAATTAATATTGTGCGCGAAATGAAACCGAATTACTACCGTATTAATTGGCCGCTTTCTTGTTTATTGAGGCTTCAAGGCAAGTTGGATGAAGCCGAGCAGGTGGCGCATGAATATATAGAGAAGGCACCCTCGGATTATATGAGCCATTATTCTTTGGGTTACTTTTATGTCAGCACTGGGCAAGATGCAAAAGCTATCCCATATTTTGAAGAAGTATTAAAAACAAGGCCAAATGACATTAACCTTGCAATGAACATAGCTTTCACCTTAAATGGGATAGATGCACATCAACAGCTTCGTCAGTGGGCAGAAAGTGTGATCCCCAGGCTAGAAAAATATTTGAAGCTTTATCCTGACGATGAACGCAATCGTTGTAATATTGCATTACTTTTATCCTTTGCGGGAAGGATAGATGAAGCAAAAAAAGCGGCAGACAATTTATTACAAGATGTTCGCGATAGCGCCATCGTATATAATCTCGCTTGTCTTTATCTTGTATTTGCTGATTTTGAATCAGCACTTTCAATATTTCATAAATCTATGAATATGGGATTCCAAAACATTCAAAAGCTGAGAGTGTTTTTGGAAAGTGAAAGTAGTGGTGTTGGTGTCCTCAAAGGTACAACGAAATGGGAAGAGGTTAAACGATTGATCGAAAAACTCGAACTTGAACAGCCAACAGATACTAATGTCTGATATATTCATTTCATATTCATCCAAAGACCGCGAGAAGGCGGAGCAGCTCACCGAGCTTCTTGCTTCGGCGGGGTTATCTGTGTGGATTGATAAACACGGTATCGGCGCGGCTACGAGTTGGTCGGGTGAGATAACACGAGCTATAAGCGATTGCAGTGCTCTGGTTGTACTACTCTCTCCTTCATCAGTTGAGTCTAAGAATGTTGTACGTGAAGTGTCCTTAGCATTCGAGAAGAACAAGAAGATTCTTCCACTCGATCTTGAGCCGGTTGCGTTGACAGATGATCTCGCCTATCATCTCGCCGGATTGCAACGTACCCCGATGACGAACATTGACTCCATCATCCGCGCACTCGGCAAGCTTGGCTTGCAAGCGACGCAAGCACCGACGATGAAGCTCGTCAAAGAGACTGATGGCAGAAAGAGCTTGATGATACTTCCCTTCGAGGATTTATCCCCGACAGCGGATAACGAGTGGTTTGCAAATGGAATCGTGAGTGAGTTGATCTCTGCACTCTCAAATGTGAAGGCATTGAAGGTGATGGATGCACAAACAACAAAGGAATTCAAGTCATACAAAGGACACCTGACAGTGTATGCCAAAGAGATGCGCATACGGTATTTTGTGCAAGGTGACGTGCGGAAGTTCGGCGACCAGATTAAAATATCAAGTAGATTACTCGACATCGAAACAGGCGATCATCTCTGGCAGGATTCGCTGAAAGGGAAGATGGAGGACATCTTTGATATTCAAGAAACGGTTGCAAAGAAAGTGGTTGAAGGTCTTGCTGTTATCCTTACAGCCGATGAAGAGGAGAATCTGGATAAGAAACCAACCGAGAATGCCGAAGCATACGAGATGTGGTTGAAAGGACAAGAATATTTCTACCGCCAGACGAAGAGCGACTTTGAGCGAGCACTTGTACTGTATGAATCAGCAGTGGAGCTCGATCCGTCGTTTGCCGTAGCGTATGCCAATATTGCCAATACCTGCCGAACGATATATAGTGCCTACAACAGGAGTGCCGGTTTGCTTGATCGCGCAACCGAAGCCGCCGAGAAGGTCAGAGAGCTTGAAGGTGAGACGGCACAGTATTATGTGTCCATTAGCCATATCACCCTCCAGCGTAGTGACGCAGCGGGTGCGCTTACGTATGCCAAACGAGCAGTAGAGATAGACCCGAAGTATGCTCTGGGGTATGATACGCTTGGCTGGGCCTATCAAGCACTTGGGATGAAAGAAGAAGTGGTGAAGGCATTTGAGGAATGTGTCAGTCTGTGTGAGAATGATAGAGCCACTTATTTTAATCTTCTTATTGCTCTTCATGAGCTTGGTGACCTGGAGCGATTACGCATTGCCGCCGAGCGAGCGATACCTATCTTTGAGCGTCATACCCGTTTGAACCCTGATGACTATTATGCCCGAGTGAGTTTAGCAAATATTTACTCATACTCTGGTGATCAGACATCAGCATTATCGAGTGCAGATGCACTCTCATTAATTGATACGCTTGATGGTGGGTCGCTTTACAACCTTGCCTGCGTATATCTTACATGCAACTTATCCTCACGCGGCATGGAGCATCTTCGGCGCGCAGTAGCGAAGGGATTTAGTGATATTGATACGTTCCGACACGACCCCGACCTTGCCCCGCTTCGCGGTATGCCGGAGTTTGAGGAGCTAATGAAAGAACTTGAAGAGAAAATAGCGAAGGAGAAGGAATCATAGGTGCCTACCCGAAATAGCTAAATTGGGCGAGAAACGGTGATATTAGAGATGCACAAAGATTATCTCGTTGATTTTATTAGAGTTGCAAGGTATTTTGTCCGAGCATCTTGCAGGAAGGTGGTTGAATTTCGTATATTTGCACGTCGGAGCTCGCTATTTCCTGTAAGTCCTTTATTTACGTGGCATTTTAGATTGCTTCGCTCCCTCCGGTCGCTCGCAATGACAAACTAAGCGACTAACCCCTAAAAGTCTATTTTCACATGTGTAAATCTACAGCACCACATTCAAGCTTAAAGCTTAAACTTTAAATCGTAAAGGTAGGAAGCGTGGTGCACAATTAGAGTGATGAATTATAATGAGTTACAGACCAAAATCCGATGTTCAGACCTTTGAGAAGAGGCGTTTTGAGAGGTCGGTTTCGAGGAGTCCGTCGGGGTCAAGAGAGGATTTGAGCTTCTTTAATTTTGCTATTACTTCTTCGCCGAGGTAGGCAAGATCTTCCGAGCGGAGCGTTGCGTCCTTTGCGAAGTAGAACCTTCCGCCGCCGGAGAGGACGATGTCGTTTAACTTGTGGCAGAGTTTCCAAAGTCTCTCTCTGTTCTTATTTGTCACTTTGAAATCCAGCGCTAATGAATATCCGTCAAGAGCATGGCTAATGAGAAATTTATCAGAGCGGTGACGTTTGAAGACGGCGAGATAGGGCACAAGCTTCTCGGCTTGACATAGCTCAAGCTGTTTGCGAAAGACTTCTTCTGCTGTTTCCTTTGGCAAGAACGATTGGTACTGTATCAGCCCACCTTTACCATAAGACTTTTTCCAGCCCGGTACATAATCAAGCAGGAAAGCGAACGCCGCATGAGATTGCTTGTAGCTTTTTGGTAAAAATGGTATCTTCGAACTGAACATCTTTGACCAATTGGTCAGACGCATCCCAATGTCATTCACGAATGGCTTCATCACGATCCACATTGCTGACTTCGGAAAAAAGCCAAGTATCATATCGGGGAGCATCTGATTCTCGATGCGAAGCGTCTGGGCGGCGCGGCTATCTTCGCCTTCTCCCAAATAATTCGCTTGATGCACAACAGCTCTGCCGAGCTCGTTACCCGATGCAAAAGCATCTATCCACCCGACAAGATAATCGCTTTCTTCAATATGTTTATTGTATATTTCAAAAAGACCATGCAGATTACTTGCAACCAACACTTTTATATCAAGCAAACCTGAATAGATCTTCTTCATCTGCAATGTGATGCTTGTAAAACATCCGAGCATTCCGAAACTTGATATTGCACTGTAGAAGAGTTCGGGATCATCTTCTTTGGTTACGTTGTGAAGCTCTCCGTCGGGGGAGAGAAATCCAAAAGAGAGAACATGATCGCCGATAGGACCGGCATGAAAATTATTTTTACCATGAATGTTCATCCCCAAACATCCTGCAAGTGTCGGGTACATCGTCCCCGGCACGACAGCGGGCCACCATCCATCGGCAATACAATACTTCCAGAGCTGCTCTATCGTTACGCCCGGTTCGCAGGTGATAATGCCAGTATTCGGATCCCACGAAAGGATGCGGTTCATCCTTGTTATCTCAAGGACGATGCTCTCCGCGCCGAGCGATGCATCACCATAACTTCTGCCCGCGCCGCGAAGTGTTACTTTTCTTTGGGTTTCTTTTGCGAGTTGAAATACTTCTTTGATGCCATCAACTGTCGTCGGACGAAAAACGTATCCGACGCTCTCGACCGCTCCGCCCCAACCGACGAGCCGTTCAAGACGATCTGCTGGGATGATAGGCATCAAAAGTTCAGGCGACGGAAGATAAATGAGGGGATAAGGTGAATGATCATAGATATGATGCGCCACTTACCCGGTACATATTTTACGATCGCGCCTTTTGCAGCAGCGCCAATCGTTTGTCGAGCACACTCCTCGGCAGTAATAAGTCCCGGAGTATTCGGCAGTCCTTTGGTCATTGCAGTATCAACAAGTCCCGGCTTGATGGTCGTGACCTTTACGCCATACTGCGAGAGACGATTGCGAAGAGATTCAAGATATGTTGAGAATGCTGCTTTTGAGGTATAATATACCGGTGTCCCACGTCTGCCACGCTCACCGGCTATGCTCGAAATACCAACGATAGAGCCGCCGCCGACATTCTGGAAACGCATCGCCGCTTCATTGAGCCATGCTATGGCTCCGTTGAGGTTTGTATCTATCATCAGCTTATCTTTTGCGAAGTTATACTCATCTGCCCCAACTTTCGGCATTGCGCCGGAGTTATAAATGATGAGATCAAGCCCGCCAAGGTCTTTGGTGATTCGTTGGAATAGCTCGGGGATAGTATCGTAGTCGGTTACATCATGGGTATAGGTTGGAAATTGTTTTCCATTTCCCATCTTCGATGCAGCATTCGCTACCCGCTGTAATTCTTCCGTACGACGCCCCAAGAGCGCCACAGAGACACCCCGACGCGCCAACTCATAGGTAAGCTCTTCGCCAATACCGCTGGAAGCCCCAACGACAATAGCATGTTTCCATTTTGTTTGCATAGGGGATGAAAACAGAGAAACAGGGGAGAGTGTTGCGGTGGAAAAGAGGTATGTATTATAGCCCTAACTCTCTAACCCAAAATGATTCAAGGTCACGAGCCATGTGAATCACACCATGAATGATGATGTGAGTTTCAGTAACTTGGTAGATAATACGGTATTGTTTGACAAATACTTCACGCAATGTCTCTTCTCTGTATTCAGGAGTTATACGCCCACGAAATGGAAGGTCAGGGATAGAGTTGACCTTCTCGATTACTTCGTCGATGAGTCTATCAGCATAGAATTGGGAATCTCTTGCGATGTATTCAAAGACAGAGTTAAGGTCTTCAAGGGCTAACGTTGACCAGAATACTTCCCTTGTTGCCATTCCCGCATTTGCTTAATAGCGTCTTGGTGAGAGACAACTCTTCCTTGCTTCACAGCTTCTTTCGATAAGTCTATCTTGCGACGAACATATAGATGATATTCGATATCATCTATCGTAGCATCGTCAGGAAGCTCATCTATGAGTAGTTTTACTTCTTCTTTGATAGTTGCCATACATAATCAACACCACGCTAAAAAGAAAAAAGCCCGACATTTGCCGGGCTTTGAAATCCTTAGGTTATATAAACCTTAGTTCAAATGTGCATTGAGCTTCGCTACGAGCGTCTGCTTCGGATGTGCACCGACGAGGTGATCGACGGGCTTTCCGTTCTTGAAGATCATAAGCGTCGGGACAGAACGGATGCCGTAGTTTATTGATACGTTAGGGCATTCATCAACGTCAACTTTGGCGATGACTGCTCTGCCTTCGTACTCTGCGGCAAGTTCCTCGACGATAGGAGCTATCATTCGGCACGGACCGCACCAAGTCGCTGTAAAATCTACGAGAACCGGTTTATCACTTTGTAACACATCGGTATCAAATGAGGCATCGCTCACATGGAGAGCGCCTGTTGTTGCTGTTAACATACGTAATCTATTCCTTTCTTTAATGAATGGTAATGTACGGAAAAAAGATTGTTTTGATTCAGGGCTGCCCCCGAACGTCTATCTGCAAAAGAGAAGCCGGTTTTTGCCGAAAAGTGATTCAAATTCCGCGATAAATGCCTCGTCACCTGAGACTCGGTATTGATCAGGGAGTTTGTATCTCCTGTCTTTAGCAGAAGCGGGATGTTCAACAACGACGTATGAGATGCAATTCCCCTGATATTTTTTCACGAGTGATTGCAATTTCTCGATGCTCCCGGATGCACTGCCATTGGGCTCTATACGCATGACGATCCCCTTGGCTTGCAACTTACGAATTCCGGCAAGTTCGTAGGCATCGCTTGCGATAACAGACGGCACATCGTTGATCCCACCCTTTTTTATCTTGCCTTGAATAGCGATCGGCTGTTCATCGGTGATAAGATGCTGATACTTTTGATAAGAGTCGCTCCAAAAGACACAATCAATTTTGCCGCTAAAATCTTCAAGCGATACGATAGCAAATGCTTTTCCATTTCTATCAAGCTTGCGAGTAATACCAACGATAACACCGATGATAAAAACTGTATCGTTCTGCTTGAGGTCAACGAGTTCATTGGTTTTATGTGACGAGAACGAGAGAACATCAATTCGGTAACGGTCAAGCGGATGTCCCGATACATAAAAACCGAGCATTGCCTTCTCACGGGAGAGAACTTCCTTCTCGCCCCAAACAGCATCATTCGGCGAGAGAGGTGGTTCTTTGATGGAGCCGGTATCTGCGGCACCGCCGAAGAGATTATCCTGTCCGTCCTCATTTGCCTTGGAGCTTAATGACCCATAATTGAGCGCCTTCTCGATATTTGCAAACACATCGGAACGGTACTGTGCTATGGAAACGCCTGATGGTTTTGTTGAATCAAATGCTCCTGCCTGTACCAATGCTTCGACAGCTTTTTTATTGCATAGCCGTGTATCAAGACGGGCAGTGAAATCAAAGAGCGATGTGAATGCTCCGTTCTTTTCGCGGTCAGCTGTGATTGCTTCGACTGCTTTGCCGCCAACCTGCTTGATACCGGCAAGTCCGAAGCGGATACCTTCTTTTGTAGCAGTGAAAGAAAGATAACTTGAGTTGACATCAGGTGGTAGCGTTGCAATATCGAATTTCTTTGCTTCATCAATAAGCTGCACAACATAATCACTCGCACCCATCTCATGGGTCATATTCGCGGCGAGGAATTCCGTTGTATAATGTGCCTTTAAGTATGCCGTTTGATATGCAATGACAGAATAGGCAAGCGAATGGGATTTATTGAATCCGTATGAGGCGAACTTTGCAAGACGATCGAAAATCTCTCGCGCTATCTTTTCGCTCACTTCATTTTCCATGCAGCCGGAAATGAAGACTGCTTTCATCGCCTCCATCTTTGCAAGGTCTTTCTTGCCCATAGCACGGCGCATCTCATCGGCTTTTGCAAGTGAGAAGCCCGCAAGGTCACGCGCCACACGCATTACCTGCTCTTGTACTACGATGACGCCATACGTCTCGTTGAGAATTGGCTCTAACTTCGGATGCAGATACTCAACTTCTTTTCTGCCATGCTTACGTTCGATAAACTCCGGAATATGCTCCATCGGTCCGGGACGGTAGAGAGCATTCATTGACGAAAGATCTTCGATGTTCGATGGCTTCAACGCCCTCATGTAGTTCTGCATCGGTGGAGAATCGAACTGGAATACAGCAAGCGTATCACCTCTTCCAAATAGCTCATACGTCTTCGGATCATCCATCGGGATGTCGTCAATGTTTATCTTAACGCCGTGATTTTTCTCGATGAGTGCTATCGTCGTATCAATAATAGAAAGTGTACGAAGCCCGAGGAAGTCCATCTTCAGAAGTCCTGCATCCTCAATGTCCTTCATCGGGAATTGCGTTACCGCTTCCTCTACGTTCGGTGCTTTATAAAGCGGGACATAGTTTGAAATATCTCCCGGTGCAATAACGACACCTGCGGCATGTTTCGATGCAGAACGAGCAAATCCTTCGAGTACAAGAGAATACTCAAGCATCTTCTTGACTCTGTCGTCCGAGTTGTACTTTTTGAGTACATCCTTCATCTCCGGAAGCTCCATTGCTTCCTTGAGTGGCGTTACACGCCCCATGTTGACGGGGATGCAGTTGGTGAGTTCACCAACAATATTCAGCGGTACACCAAGTACACGACCGACATCTTTGAGCACTGCCTTCGCAGAGAGTGTCGAGAAGGTGATAATCTGTGCGACCGATTCTTTCCCATATCGCTTACGAACATATTCTATGACCTTCTCGCGCTTATCGTCGGCGAAGTCAATGTCTATATCGGGCATCGAGACACGCTCGGGATTTAAGAATCGCTCGAAGAGGAGATTGTACTTTATCGGATCAACATTCGTGATACCAAGAGCATAAGCAACGAGCGAACCTGCTGCCGAACCGCGACCGGGACCAACGCTGATGCCATCGGCACGAGCGGCGGCAATAAAATCTTGCACGATGAGGAAGTACCCGGGATACCCCATCTTCTTGATAACATCAAGCTCGAAACGTGCACGGTCTTTGGTTTCGGTATCAACGATTTTATAACGTTTATCAATACCTTTCCATGTAAGCTGCTCAAGGTAATCATCCGGCGTTGATACGCCTGATTCCGGTGGGATAGGGAAGTCAGGCATCTTGATATCTTTGGGGAGTTCAAGATTACACTTCTCTGCTATTGCCACACTATTTTCAATAGCACCATCATACTCTTTGAAGAGCTTTTTCATCTCATCGGATGAACGGAAATAGTTTTCCGCAGTGCCATACTTGAGCTTTGTTACATCAGGAGGTGAATCCTTATCAGCATCTTTGATATACATCAAGACATTGTGCGGGATAGCATGTTCGGGCTTGATGTAATGGCAGTCGTTGGTAGCGATGAGTTGAATACCCATCTCTCT
The DNA here is from genome assembly GCA_046590205.1 of Kapaibacterium sp. (SeqCode). Taxonomy (GTDB): domain Bacteria; phylum Bacteroidota; class Ignavibacteria; order Palsa-1295; family Palsa-1295; genus DATDEW01. Next base: position 34,537 of record JBKJTT010000011.1, on the reverse strand, counting down.
TGCAAGCTTCGGAGCTGATGCTAATACTTTCTGTTCGCCGTCGAGATGATGATTCTGTATCTCAATATAAAAATCTTCGCCGAAAATATCTTTATAAACCCCGGCTACCTGCTTTGCCTTATCATAATCGCCGGCAATAAGGTAAGGCGAGACAACTCCTCCGGCACAAGCCGAAAGTGCGATAAGCCCTTTGCTATGCTCGCGAAGCAGATCGGTATCAATACGCGGTTTGTAGTAAAATCCTTCGGTATGCCCCTTCGTTACGAGCTTCATAAGGTTACGATAGCCCGTTAAGTCTTTCGAGAGAAGTATGAGGTGATGATACACTTTCCGCTTGCCTGAGGGATCGCTGATGGCGGCACGGTCGAAGCGAGAACCTTCGGTAATGATATAGACCTCACAGCCGATGATGGGCTTGATACCCTCTGCCTTTGCTGTCTTATAAAAATCGTACGCGCCGAACATCACGCCGTGATCTGTCAGGGCAACTGCCGGCATATTATTCTGCTTCGCCGCCTTTACCAGGTCCTTGACGCTGCAAGCACCGTCAAGCAGCGAATAATACGTATGATTATGTAAATGGATGAAGTCTGACACAAGACGTGGAAATTTTGTACTGTAACAGGTTAAAAGGGAGGCATTCTGTTCCGTCTCTTATCCACAAAAAAATGCGACTGTGTTAGCAAATAGATTGTTTACAAGAAAATCATTTTATACATTGAAACAGGTAGTACTCTCATTCTTTGTAGCAATAGCATTTCTCCTGGCAGGGACAAATGTATCCGCCCAGCTATCCACATCCGGTCGGCCGCCGATACCGAAGTTGACTAGTCCTGTTTATGACGGGACGGGGACACTTTCGCCCGAAGAGAAAGCATCGCTTGAAGCGAAACTTCGCACTAATGAGGACTCAACCTCTACGCAGATCGTCATCATGATTATCTCAACGCTTGATGGCTACCCTGCAAGTGATTTTGCCATTGAAGCAGCCCAGGAGAATAAGATCGGTCAGGCAAAGAAGAACAATGGTGCTCTTATCCTTCTTGCAAAAGATGACAGGAAGTGGTTCATCGCTCCCGGCTACGGGCTTGAACCGACACTTACCGATGCGACCTCAAGCTACATCGGACGCGAGATACTTGTCCCTGCACTTCGCAGCAAAGATTATTACGGCGGACTCAATGCAACAGTTGACGCCATCATCAAAGCAACAGCAGGTGAATTCAAGGCAGAGCCGAAAAAGAAGAAAGTCCGCGATGGCGGTTCGGCGATGATATTTGTGGTTATCTTTTTTGTCATACTCGTTCTTGCCAGGGCATTCTTCGGGACAGGTACACGCCGTACACTTGTCAGCAAAGGCGGTAGCGGCTCGGGCTGCATGGGCGGAATACTACAAGGACTTTTCTGGTCATTGCTCTTTAATAGCGGCGGTAGAGGCGGCGGTTCAAGTTCAGGCGGCTTCGGTGGTTTTGGCGGCGGAGGTGGTGGCGGCTGGTCAGGCGGCGGCGGTTCCTTCGGCGGCGGCGGGGCAGGCGGGGACTGGTGATCTAGAATCTAATTTTTCGGATTCGTTAAAATAATACCACGTCCATCACTTATATCTTCGTGCCAGATATTCTTAAATTCAGAGAAAGTTAATGTTCTTTTACCGGGTTGGGGTCTATTCGGGTCAATTAAATAGACTTCCTTTCTTACGTTGTCATATCCAGCTATAACCATTGTGTGACCAATCGGCGGGGCGGAAGTACTTACTATTACAGGATGTCCTTTGTCAAGCTCATGTCGAATTTCAGAGAAACCTATTTCAAACGCACTGTCATTTACAGGATATTCTCTAATGGTCCATACATATCCAATTGTTCTGATTCCTTTTACTAGATCGGAATAATATGTACCAGCAAAATTATTGTTAGGTTGTATTGAGAGTTTTTTTATTTCTTTGGGAGAAACCGACCCACCATAATAGTCAATGACGATTGATGCAGCAGTTGGCACACACATATTATGCTCTTGTTTCTGATGTCTCATCGATAAAATGGCGCGTTGCCCTTGAACATTCCCTTGAATTTGGGCACATGATAAGAGTATTAGTACAACCAAGTACATCCTGGCATTCATCATTTTTATCTCTGAGAATTATAATAAATCAACAACAGTTGTAAATGCCAATATCCCTACTTTAGTTGGCATAGCTCTCATAAGCTCTTCTGCAGCGCTTGCCATTGTTGCTCCGGTTGTCATTACATCATCAACGAGGAGTATTCTTTTTCCTTGTAATGCTTCTTTGCCTTTCTCTGTCAGTGCAAAAGCTCCTTCCATGTTCTTCTGTCTTTCCTCAAGTGTGAGTCCCGTTTGAGATGGTGTTTGTCTTGTTCGTTTAACAAGATGTTTCTTTGCGATGGGGATATTAAGAACAGACGAGATCCCTTCTGCCAGTTTTTCCGATTGATTATATCCTCTCTCGCCAAGCCGTGTACCATGAAGCGGAATCGGGACTATTACATCATACTTCATTTCCGATAACCATGTCGTCAATTCCTTGCCTATCACTACTGCAAGATTTGGCATATCACTGTACTTAAAGTGATGGATGATAGACTGTGTGATACCTTCGGCAATGAATGGGTAGGGAGTATAAAATGTAAGTTTTGTATCGAAGTCCGAGAAGAGATGCTGTTTATTCTCAATGTCAGCGGAAGAAGGTTGAAGCAAGAGTTGGAATTGACGGAGGCAATTTGCGCAGAGATACTTTTTTAGGTTATTATCAAGCTTGTCTTCCTTGCCGCACGGAGCATTGCAGTGGATACAAACCAGTGGCAAGAAGAACGATAACATTATTTTTTTAATACTTGAAATATAGTAGAGAATCAACAACGGGTAACGTTAAAGAAATTCTAATGCTGCATTGCTTTTGGGCATTATTTTGTATAGTATAGACAGATTACAACCACGGTCACTTTATGGTTTACAAGCAAATACTATCGAAGGTTAAGGAAGGGTTCTCGCTCATTGGTGCGACATACATCGAATTATTGGATGATAAGGTATATAAAATGACTGCCGCGTTGTCATACTATACATTGTTTTCCTTGGCGCCACTCCTGATTATCGCTATCGCCATTGCAGGATTCATATTCGGAGAAGAAGCTGCACGAGGGGAGATCGTCTCGCAAATAGAGGGGCTTGTAGGTACAAGCGGAGCAGAGGTCGTGCAGTCGCTAATAAAAAGTGCAGCATTCTCTGAAGGTGGTGTATTCGCCACTATCATTAGTTTCGTGATTGTTCTGCTTGGCTCGATGGGCGTATTTATTGAACTCAAAGAATCGCTGAATATCATCTGGGGAGTTGAGCCAAGACCCGGTAAGCCAATCCTTCAACTCATCAAATTCAGGGTCGGGGCGTTCTCGATGGTTCTGATAATGGGCTTCCTTCTGCTTGTTTCATTAATGCTAAGTACACTTATTGTCATACTTAATACATATATGGGAAATAATTTCCCTGTACTGCTTCCTGCAGTTGAAATAATGAATATTGTTCTATCTTTTGCAATTACTACGCTTCTTTTTGCAATGATCTTCAAATTTCTGCCCGATGTAATACTCAATTGGAAGTATGTATGGATTGGAGCAATCATAACTTCTGTGCTCTTTACTCTAGGAAAATACCTTATTGGTCTTTATCTTGGGAGCAGTTCGTTCAGCTCGACCTTTGGTGCAGCAGGGTCGTTGGTTGTGTTATTGGTGTGGCTAAACTACTCTGCATTAATACTCTTTTTCGGCGCAGAGTTTACACAGCTTTATCGAAAGCGCTACAGTGATGTGCCGCTTACGGCGAAGAAAGATGCAATTGTTATTCCTAAAATTTCAGAGCTTGTGAAAGAAGAAATGGAAGCGGATAGAAAAATGAAAATGCAGTAATAATAATATTACTTCTCACGTTCGATGACAAAATCTGCAAAACGAAGTAGTGCAGTTTTAGCGGGGGAGTCATGGAGTGGACCAATAGTATTCTTTGCTGAAGCAGAATACTCTCGCGCCTTCTGTGATGCGTACAGCAATCCGCCTTTTGCCTTTACAAGGTCAATAATAAGTTTACGTTCGTTATCTGTTGCTTTGCCGCTTTTAATTAGTGAGCGGATACGTCGCTCTTCTCTCGGCTCCATTTGTGATAAGGCATGGATAAGGGGTAATGTCAGCTTTTTTTCTTTTAGATCAATGCCGACTGGCTTACCAATAATAGATGCCCGGTCTTCGTAGTCGAAAAGATCGTCACGGATTTGGAAGGCGATACCAACTGCCTCGCCATACGCGCGAAGCATATCGCGCTCGACTTTGTTTGTACCTTTATCAACAACACTTGCCGCGCCAAGCTCTGTGCATGTTGCGAGAAGGGAAGCTGTTTTATCGGAGATGATCTTGAAGTATGCAGCTTCATCAATATTTAGCTGCCGTGCTTTCTGAAGTTGATAAAGTTCACCTTCGGACATTCTCCGAACAGCAGTTGAGGTTATCTCTAAGAAATGATACTCGCTTGTCTCGACTGTTAAGAGTAATCCTTTAGCAAGCAGGTAGTCACCCATGAGTACGCCTGCTTTGTTGCGCCAAAGGGCACGGATACTTGCAAATCCTCGGCGTGTATCTGCTTCGTCTATCACATCATCATGTACAAGAGTGGCAGTGTGTAGTAGTTCCACAAGTGTAGCCGCGCGATAGGTAGCAGGGTTCACCTCTCCACATGCTTTCGCCGCAAGCAGCACAAGCATTGGTCGCACTTGTTTGCCTTTTGTTCGGACAAGATACTTTGCGATGAGATTGACGAGGGGTACATCAGAGATCATCGAACGTTTAAAGTACTGGCTGAACTCCTTTATTTCGGCTTGTACAGGTGAGAGTATGTCGGTCAGTGTCTTTGTCATACCGACTCTTTTAATCTCCTCGCACGAGCTGCAATAGCACTTGTGAGTATAGAAACTTCATAGAGTACCCAGAGCGGAAGAAATAAAACACCTTGAAGTACGGGATTACCGCCGGGTGAAAGCACTGCCGCGATCAGCAGCATTGCAATAAGTGCATGACGACGATAATGCCGTAAGAACGGCGGGGTTAAGATTCCCAACCGCGAGAGAAAATACGACACAAGCGGAAGCTCGAAGATAAGCCCAGATATAATGATCGTCATCAAAAATAACGATAAGTATTTATTTACGTCGGGTATGTTGACGATTGCACCTGATCCAAAATCAGCCGCAAAATCAAGAAGCATCGGCAGCATAATAAAATATGCGAAAGCCATACCGCAAAGAAAACTAAAAACGGTGAATACAGAGATGGTCGTTACATGCTTTCGTTCATGCTGATAGAGTCCTGGCGCAATGAACTTCCAGAGTTGAATGATGGTAAATGGAAAAGAGAGGATGACACCACCCCATATTGCAACCTGCATATAGAACGATAGCTCTCCGAAGACTTCTGTTGATGTAAGCTGCATCGGAGGTTTTGTCCGAAGTGCCGGTGCGAGGATGACGTCATTAATGATAAAGTCAGTAAAAATTAAGCACAAGATAATACCCAGGACGATGCCGATAACCATCTTGACTACAACCCAACGTAACTCCTCAAGATGTCCCCAAAGGGACATCTCTCTTTCTTGCTGTTGGGTAATCGGGGCTTCAGCCATCTTATGCGTAGAGCGGATACTTACTCGTTAGAGCTTTCACATCCTCTTTGGTTGAAGCGATGATCTTTTCATCGGTCGGATTCAATACGACTTTATCAATAAGATCAGCGATAACATCCATCGCATCTTCTTTCATACCTCTTGAGGTTACTGCCGCCGTACCGATTCGGATACCGCTTGTAACAAGTGCAGACTTATCATCATAAGGTACTGCATTTTTATTGACGGTGATTGCTGCTTTATCAAGTGCTTCCTCTGCCGCTTTGCCTGTGATGTTCTTTGCGCGCAGATCAACGAGCATTAGGTGATTATCTGTACCACCAGAGATAATGTAATATCCCTTCTCGATAAGCTTTGCCGCAAGTCGCTGCGCATTCTTGATGACTTGTCCTGTATATTCCGTGAAGCTGTCTTCAAGTGCTTCACCGAATGCTACTGCCTTCGCCGCGATAACGTGCATGAGCGGTCCGCCTTGGATGCCGGGCATAACGGTAGAATCAAGAAGCTCGGATACCATCTTCACTCTCCCGCTCTTGGGCGCGACCTGTCCCCAGGTGTTCTCAAAATCTTTTCCCATAAGTATCATGCCACCGCGCGGTCCGCGAAGTGTCTTATGAGTAGTTGATGTAACGATGTGGCAGTGTGGCAATGGACTTGAAAGATGTCCTTTCGCAATGAGACCGGCAGGATGCGCCATATCACATAAAAGAAATGCACCGATCGAGTCTGCGATCTCACGGAAACGTTTGAAATCAATGTCGCGTGAATAGGCGCTTGCTCCGACAGTTATCATTTTGGGCAAGTATGCCTTTGCCTGCAGTTCTACATCATCGTAATCAATGTATCCCGTTTCCTTTTTTACGCCATAGGCAACAAAGTTATACAGCTTGCCGGAGAAGTTTGCAGGATGTCCATGCGTAAGGTGCCCACCATGAGAGAGATTCATTCCGAGAACGGCATCACCGGGCTTCAAGAACGTAAAGTACACAGCCATGTTCGCCTGTGAACCCGAATGCGGTTGTACATTCGCATACTCTGCGCCATAGAGCATTTTGACTCGGTCACGAGCGATGTTCTCGACAATATCAACATACTCGCAACCGCCATAGTAACGTTTGCCTGGATATCCTTCAGCATATTTATTCGTGAGCACGCTGCCCTGTGCTTCAAGCACCGCAGTTGAGACGAAATTCTCACTTGCGATAAGCTCTAAGCCATGCTGTTGGCGCCCAAGCTCCAAGTCTAACGCCTGTTGTACTTCTTTATCCTGCATAATCTAATGACTATTTTTGAACTGACGCATAACAAAAAGGCGGACAAGAATGTCCGCCTCTCTTTTGAAGTTCCTTTGGGTGTTATGCGTCTATCTTTTTGACGCGGTCGGTGTGTCTGCCACCCTCGAACTCTGTAGCGAAGAAGGTGTCGATGATCTTCTTTGCTTCTTCCCATGTAATGAGCCGCTCGCCGAGAGCCAGCACGTTGGTATCGTTATGTTGCCGAGAGATCTTTGCCATTTCTTCAGTAACAGCATCAACAGCACGAATGCCTTTATGACGATTTGCAGCTATTGAGATGCCGATGCCGGAGCCGCATACGAACACACCGCGCTCGGCTTCACCGCGAAGGATACCTTCGGATGCTTTGTGCGCGAAGTCAGGGTAGTCAGAGCGTTCGGCGTTTGGTGCGCCGTAATCAACAACTTCAAATCCTTTTGCACGAAGGTACTCCTTTACCTTTTCTTTATAAGTAAAACCGGCATGGTCTGATGCAAGTGCTACTTTCATGTTAGTCTTCGTCTATACGTGAAGGAGTGAACCAACGTTCGGAGAGCGATAACGATAATCCAACCCTTATAAACTGCTCTTTGGCAAGAAGATTCACATCGCTTGGTGTTCGTTGTCCTAATGTCAGCGAGAAATCAAACATCGTCTCTAAACCCATCGGTGCATTAAATCCAAATGTTGCAGTCATCTCCGAAACTTCGGTTTTTGTATCAGGTTTATACGGAAGTGCAGCGTAGGAAAACCCGAGACGTAGCCCAATGCGATCAAAGTATTTAGCATTTCTGCCTTCCTCACCCATTAGTGATAATCGTTCAATACCAAAAGAATACCGTGAGCCATTTGTCAGGCGTGGGTCAGGTGTCCAGTTTTCGGTTGGCGAAAATGCGGTCGTTGCTGATAAGTCTTGCAACGAATAATCTATCACCCCGCGGTATCTATCACCGAAACGAGCACTTATGCCTAAGGTCAAAACAGCCGGGTATTCTGAATATCCTTTGTCTTCAATCGTTGAATCAAGGGAGCTATTTGTCGGCTGTAGAAGTGTTCTTCGAGTAATCTTTAACGAAGCGGCAGTAGAATAACTTGCAGCGAGCGTAAGTCCTTTTAGCACCGGAAGAAGAGAATCTGCCGCAAATGAAAGACCGAATGTGCCTCGCACTCCATTGACAGCGTACTTTCTTTCGAATATACTGATGACAGCAAAGTCACTCAATGGTGTTACCTGTGAACGAGCACTTGCATTACCAAAAAGCACATCAAGCCGTGCGCCGAGGGCGAGGGATGAATGTGGTCGTGCCGCCGCACCGAGAAATAACTGTGATATTCCTCCTTGTCGCTCGTAGAGCGTACTATTGATACTATCATACTTAAGTATCGAGTAATTGCCATACGATACAGGATTAAACCCAATAGCAAAAGATCCTTTGATTCCCTCGGAGAACGGAGATCCGAATGCAAAACCATTCAAGCGAACATTGTGAAGAAGAGTCGTTTGGTCGCCGAGTGTAGATTCATTTGTAGTATATGAAACCCGCGCCTCAAGACGAGTACGCGAAAGCCAACTCCAAGCGGCAGGGTTAATATCATTAATGCTCCGCGCGTCTTGTAGAGCAGTCCCAGAACCGGCAAGACCTTCGATGCGTGGGCTTGTCGTAACGATTCTCTCACCAAGCCCAAGCAAACTATAGACAGATTCTTGAGCGAGTGAAGTGATGGGGGCTGTAACAATGATTATCGCAGCTACAATATAGGTGTATATGTGTCTGTTCTTCATCATTGATCGAGATAAGAGTAAGTTATCAAAAGCTTCGGGCGTTTGGTTGGGTCAGTTGCCGAGATGTCATAGAACGTCCAGCGGTTGACATGATAATCTTCCACAGCAACTTGTACTCCTGTAAACATCCGGAGTGCATACCCGGTACGAAGCTCAAGAACGACAGAATCGAGTCCGCCTCTAAGTGCTTTTTCTATTACTTCTCGTATCTGGAAGTTGTATGCATTGCTTGTAATGTCATCACGGAAACCATAGCTCCTTAGTATAATAGCAGAGTCTGATGTTTGCGGAGCTGCTATCTCTGCTAATATCGCTGCAAGTGTATCCGTGGGTACTACAGAAGATGACGTTGCCGTTGGTTCGAGTTGTAACTGCAATAATCCATTGTTGAAGGTAGCAAATGGATCAAGCGCTAATCGTTCACGAATCGCTTTTATGTCAAGTGTGAAACGATGACGTTTTGCGGCTCCTCCACGAAGACGGAATGTTCCGGGAAGTTCGGGGGCATCATCAGTTACGAGATGATAATCAAACTTTGGAGTGTAATACTTTTCGGTAGTATCGCCGTTCTTTAGTGTCGTATAGTGAACTTGCGGATAAAAAAGCGCATCTCCGGCATCTGTTGCTGCGAAGCTTCGGATATTTTTCATTACATCGTTTGGGACCAATACGAATGCAAGCGATGCAGTATGAATGAATGGTGCGACTGCGGCAGAATCGAGCATTACACTAACTGTTCCGAGCGAATCCTTTGCAACACGTGCATAGCCATAACCTATAGGGTTTGCAGAAAGATCTAATTTAGTAAGTGTACGAGTCGAATCTGTTACTTTTCCTGCTGTTTCAAGATAAACAGAAAAACTAATTGAGTCTGTAGATGTCTCACCATACAAGAATGTATTCCTCATCGGTAGTTCAAGCTCAACAGATAATACAGCTCCAACCGTATCAGGCAATAATGGCGCTTTAAGCACTATCCATGATTCAAGATTCTCTGTGGGTACCTTCCCTATCAGGAGAAAGGGTGATGAATAGTTGACCGTAAAGGTCACACCAAGAGCATTTACATCTTTCTTCGAAACAGAAGTTGATGTAAATATCCCGGAATCACCAAGAGTGGTGGTTTTTACTGCGACTGTGTCGCGCAGGAGATCATAGCCGATGCCTGATAATTTCTCTTCACAAGATGAAAGAGTAAAAAGAAAAAATGCGAGAAGTATGGCGAGTATTTTCCGGCTTGCCGGATGAGTTGATTCTGTCATGTGAAGAGCTAACAGCAAAAATAGTGTGGGAGTTTGTCGTTTTTATGGTCAGAAATAAGTACGTTACTTTTTAGCGAGAAGTTTCTCATAGAGTTCTGCATACTTATGAGCCGAACTTGTCCAGCTAAAATCTTGCGTCATACCATTGGTTTGAAGCTCACGCCACTCGTCAGGATGTTTCTTATACATGGTTATCGCGCGTTCAAGTGCCTTCCAGAATGACTTCCCGTCGTATTTATCAAAAACGAATCCGGTAGCAGGGCTCTTCTTTGTTGCTGTTGCCGCGTCGGTAACCGTATCGGCAAGACCACCAGTCTTACGAACAACAGGGACTGTTCCGTAGCGCATGGAGTACATTTGGTTCAACCCACAGGGTTCGTAGGCACTTGGCATAATGAACATGTCTGCACCTGCCTCGATCTTATGAGCAAAGTTATCATGAAAACCCAGATGAAGCCCGATCTGCTTGGGATGCTTTTTCTGTTGTTTTGAAAAAAGATCTTCATACTTTTTATCACCCGAACCGAGAATAACTATCTGAGCACCAGATTTCATGATATTCTCGAAGATCTCTGCTAATAGGTCAAGTCCTTTTTGGTCAACAAATCGTGCGATCAGACCAATGATGGGTGTACCCTCTTGGTAAGGAATATCCATCGCTTCGCAAAGATCTTTCTTATTTTCTTCCTTTTGGTCGATCGAAGAGAGACTATAATTCTTTACGATGTTAACATCATTCTCCGGATTCCAGATGAAATCATCAATCCCGTTGAGAATGCCATAAACATCTCGCTTACGCTTAGTCAGGAGTCCTTCCATGCCGCAGCCCATTTCCTTGGTCTTGATTTCTTCGGCATAAGTAGGGCTTACGGTTGTGATCGCATCCGCAAATGCAATGCCTGATTTGATGTATGATACCCCGCCATAGTATTCAATACCATTCGGATTGAAATGCTCAAGTGGCAATCCAAGTTTGGGAAATGTCGTAGCAGGGAAATTACCTTGGTAGGCAAGGTTATGTATCGTAAAGACTGTCTTTGTACCATTGAAGAACGGATCGGTCTTTAAACTCTCTTTCAAAAGAAGCGGGACAAGCCCTGTCTGCCAGTCATTACAGTGAATGATATCCGGCTTCCAGAGCAATCGTTTGCAAACTTCAAGAACTGACTTAGCGAAAATGTAGAAACGTTCGTCGTTATCAACGTAGTCTTTCCCAGTGACAGGGTCAGAGTATAGCCCCATCCGAGAGAAGTACTCCTCGTTCTCAGGAAGATAAAGCTGAACTCTGGTTTTTGGGGTAAGGATGGCACTCGACTTAGCATTTACCGAGTAGGTCTTATCTCCTATTTTAAAGTCAAGCCCTTGGAGCCGATTGATGATGTGTATTTTTTGCTTTTTCTCTCCAATAAAGCCGTATTTTGGCATAATAACCCGCACATCGTGATCGAACTCACGTAATGCCTGTGGCAACGCAGAACTCACATCAGCCAGACCACCCGTTTTTGCATACGGATATACCTCGCTGGAGACGAATAGGACGCTCCGCTGCGGAAATTCGTGTTTTTTAGGATCGGTCTGCATTTTTCGTATTTTTACTTCTTCCCGCAATTAAAGGAATAAAATCGTGCAAAAATACGGATTTATATACCCTCGAGCACGGAAAATCCAATTCTTATGGTAATGTTGCGGTAACTAAATCTCCCAATAAGCGTTTTATTTCAGCACTTGTGTCTTAATTTTACTATTGGATCCTTTCAACAGGTACACTCTTATGAAAAAACAACTTACAATTTTTGTATTCCTACTCTCCTTCATTTGCGGCAGCGCATTTGCCGCAAAGGACTCTCTTGAGATAACCCCCAACACCAGTGGTAATTGCTGTTGGACGTTAACGGTTAAGAACCGTAACAATCAATCAAAATCCATTGATGAGATCCGTTTTCAAATCACTACGGCAAATGGCACTATTTTTGAAGACCTAAAAAATGTTACTCAATGGACAGAAAATATTTTTGAACTCACGGCATCGTATGTTGCCGAAGTAAGTCCGATTCCTGTTGGTGGTTCAAAAAATGATTTTGGGATATGTTTAGGTGTTTCTCCGGATAAAATTGATCAACCGACAAACGTAAAATGGGTGACATACAATTCTCTGATAGCAATCGATTCGGGTACACTACAGTTTATTTGCTCTCCAACCCAGTCATATCGTAATGACTCGGTCAGTGTGGTACCCTCGGTCGTAAGTAATGACCCGGTCTTTACGTTTACCCTTTTTAATAAGAACGACTTTGCCGCACCGATCTCTCGGTTCGCAACACAATTAGTGACCCCATCGGCAGGGACGATGCGCCCGTCAAAAATATCTCCGCCATCGGGATGGAAGTTAGATTCGGTCACAAGTTCTTTTGCGTATTTTAGCGCATTAAGTCCAAGTGATTACCTACTATCCAATGAAGTAAAGCAAGGGTTCAAGGTCACACTTCGCGGAAACCCGTCGATTACTAAATTCTCGTTTGCCTGGTTTACCTACGATGAAGGAGGTGCGTTAGTCTCTCGTGACACGCTAAGGAATATTCCCGTCACGTTTACGGGATTTGTTTCAGAAGCTGACAGTCTTAAGGCAGCAGTACTTACAGGTTGTTTATATGAGCTGACCGTAAAAAATTATCATGTTTCAAATACTATTCCTATTTCAAAGATCCGTCGAGTAGCGATATGGGAGACCGATCCGGCAGTCTCTTTGACTTCAGCTCCGGCAGCACCTAATCTGTGGATAAAAACAGTGAAAGCCGACAGTATCATTTATACCGCTCCGCATGATTCGAATGCTATACCAAGCGGCATCGTAAATTCTTTATTTAGGTTTAATGTGGATGCACCGCTGGCCTCATTCAAAGTAAACTGGAAAACATTCAAGTCACTTGCGTCGGCTGATTCACTTTCATCCGGGTCATTCATATTGCAGTGCCAAAAGGAAGCACCTAAATCAGATGATGCTACTATCAGTGATGCGGGGTTATGCTCATATCTATTAAAAGTCTTTAACGAACATAATCAACCTCCATCAAACCTGACAGCGGTCAAACTTTCGATTCCCGCTGGCAAAGGAAAGCTTTCAGTCACCTTTAACACCCTCAACTGGAATAAACAATCTGAAACAGATACCTCTGTTATCATGGTCGCGCCACAGGGTCTCTCCCAAGGATCAGGCGAGTCACAAGACTTCCTTTTTGGTATTGAGCCAACAACACCCGGGGAACAATTTCCAATACGTTGGGCAACGTATGATGAAGCTGCGTTCACAGCTGGTACGCCGCTCTTTAGCGGGCAACACACTATTGGGTGTACCCCTGTCGTCAGTTTATGTGATGTCGTAACTCGTTCGTCTATTGGTCAGGAGTGTACCAATGAGTATTCATTCGAAAATCTTCGTGATACTACCATCAATCGCATACTCCTTGAGATTGGCAATGGTTGGACTATCTTTACGGCGGAAGCACCAACAGGATGGACCACGAACATCATTGGTGCTACTAAAACATCAGTGGAATTCACTACCGCCACTGTACTTGGTATCCAACGAGATTCAACATTTGGTGGATTCATTATTAAGTATCTCAAACAGGATACTATAGGGAAACTCGACACATTCAACGTCACAATCAAACGTTATGATGCAAAGGACAAAGAATGTGTTGACGTCCTTGAACATATCTGTACCTCTACAACGATGACATCTGTCGCAGAAGTAGAGATACTTTCGACGAATGTAACGATCCATCCGAATCCTGTTTTGGCTGATGCAACACTTACTCTTGTCATGGAAACGCAATCTCGCGCAATGATCACAATGCTTGATGTTCTAGGACGAGAAGTGAGAGTAATAGGAAGCTCTATTCTTCCTGAAGGTGAGCATCAGTTCAGAATCTCAATGAAAGGACTTGAAGAAGGCAGTTATTATCTTCGCATACAGACACCAAACGGTGTGATAACCAAGAAGGTAGTGTATATGCCGTAAATAGAATACGGAAACCCGTGAATATTGAAAACGCCGCTCAAGATTGAGCGGCGTTTTCTTTTATTTTAATTCAGAGAAGACACCCTCGGTCTTCTCAATAGCATAAATATACCACTTCTGAACAAATGCTGTACCAATAGTAAACGATGCTTTCTTTTTACCATAGGAAAAAAATATTTCCTGTAGATAAAATCCACCATTGGTCATAGGAATCTCTGAGAGTCGCTGCTTTACGAATGTAATCTTTTTTAGATCAATTTTTAGTCGATCTGCCTCGCGAAGTAAAGAATAGAATCCCGAATCAAGACCTTCAGATAGCGGCTTTGCTATCTCAAGTATTTCAGCATCGGTCTTCCCCAATGTTTCATCTGGAGCAGTGATGCGGAATACATCTGCGCCAGGAAAAAACTTTTGAAGTTCAGCCGAATTGCGTGATTTCAAGGAAGAAAGAAACCCCTTAGCAAGGTTATCTTCTTCGTTATGATTATGTTTTTGAGCGTACCCATCTCCATAGGTGAAGATACACATCAAAAATAGAGTAACAACCCCCCATTTCTTTTGCGATACGTTAATCGCTTTTTGAGCCGACGAATTTATCATCATCATTTCTGAAGAGTACATTAAATGTGGTAAGACTTCCGTAGCAACGCGTGATGTATCCTTGTAATTCAATTTTTTCTGCTTCCTCAAGTTTTGTATTTGCATTTACCTTTTGTTCGAGCACACGAAGATTATTTCGGACCGATACGATCTTTTTGAAGAACACATCGAGCTCGACTTCTTTTGATTGCATCTTCGGATCATCGGGTTGGAGGATAAGTTTGCCGCGCCAAAACTTTGATGCGATCTCCGATTCGTCGTCGATTCTCGTTAACCTTTGATCAAGGGCATCTTTGAATGCCCTATATGCCACTGTATATAATTCGTCAATTTGCATGAGTAGTTTCAAAATGAATAAGAAATAAGATAATGACCTAAAGAGGATAACAGTTCGCTGGATAAAATGTGGATTAAAATGGGTATAAGTGCCGTAAAATAAGCATTTTATACTTTAATAAGCGAAAATAGAGCGTTTAATGTGTTTTTTATACTAAATTGACTGGTTTGAGATTCTTCGGAAACCACTTTCGCTGTTGATAAGTTGTTATTTATGTATAAGTACGCTTTGGCATTATTTTTTCATTACTACCTTCAATGCTCTCGTCATTGCCGCCTCGCGGAGGTGACAACAACGAGAGCACTGATAAAGCAAGGACATGAATTGTGGTGACCAGTCAGGTCGAGGAGATACCGAACGTAGTCTGACTTATGCTACGCCGTTCGCTTTCTTCATGCCCCCTTACTTAGTGCTTCTTATACTACGTCATTGTATTGTTCATTAACATGAATGAAGGGAAACAAGCATGGGGAATCCTACAAAAGCCGCTGTTCGGTTTACTCCTCTGGTATTCGTTTTTTTTGCTTTAGCACTCTTTCTCAACTCATGTTCTTCGACGAAAAATGTTACGAAGACAGAGACTGACACAACTGCCACAATTCAGATAAAGCCCACCGACCCATTTGCCGGGCTTGATGAAGCTGAAGATATTGACCCCGCCGTTCTCCAAGAACGCCTTGAAGCCGCCCGTCAGGAATGGCTCCGCGCACTTGCCGCAGAAGGTCGAAAAGATAAGACAGAGGTTGTCAAACGTTTTGAGAACGCTATCGATATTCTCAATCGACTGATCTATTACCCCAACGTAAGCGAGGAAAAAGACTTCCAAGAACTTTCTCGTTCTGTTATTGAGGATTACGAGAAGTTCGTCTCTGATATTGACGTACTCCCGCCGAATGCCTCAATCTTTGCATTCCGTCAGAAGTTCAACGAAGAGATAGCGAAGATAGATATTCGCAAACTCAATATCCCTAAAGCACCGGATGTAAGCAAAACCCAAGTGCCGCTGCCAATGAATGCCGCAGTCGAGCAGTCAATTGCATACTTTATGCAAGGTAACGGACGCAACTACATGACGAAGTGGCTTGGTCGTTCTGGTAAGTTCTTCCCGATGATGAAGCGCATCTTCAAAGAAGAAGGCACACCGGAAGAGCTCATATACCTTTCAATGGTCGAGAGTGGTCTTAATACGACTGTTGTATCCCGTGCGCAAGCCGTTGGTTTGTGGCAGTTCATTCAAGGTACAGGCGCAGCATACGGACTGAAAGTAAACTGGTGGCTTGATCATCGCCGTGACCCTGAAAAAGCTACACGTGCGGCAGCAAAACATTTGAAAGACCTCTATCGCGCAATGGGGGATTGGCATCTTGCGCTTTCATGCTACAATTGCAGCATGACCCGCATCAAACGATGTATGGCAGAGACGGATGACTCAACGTATTGGGGAATCCGACCATGTATCCCGAAGGAAACACAAAACTACGTTCCGCTCTATATCGCGGCAACTGTGATCGCAATGGATCCTGCCCGATATGGATTCACGAACATCAATTATGATAAACCTGTCGAGTCTGATACTGTACGTGTCTATGAAGCGGTTGATCTGAATGCTATCGGTGCAGCATCAGGAGTGAGTGGATTAGAGATCAAGAGTCTTAACCCCGAACTTCTTCAGCCATCAACACCACCGAAAGAACTCATTGGTGTTAACGGCTATGTAGTCCGTGTGCCCGTCGGTCAGCGCGAGAAGTTCTATGCTGAATTCTCAAAGCTGACGCCCGAAGAAAAACGTCCGTGGCTTGTGCATAATGTAACCAGAGGTGAGTCGCTTCGCTCAATTGCACGTACGTATGGTATCACGTCTGATCAGCTTGCAGACTATAACAATCTTAGCTCGAATGAACGCGTACGTTCTGGCATGAAGCTACGCGTGCCGATGTCGGTCATGGCTCCGGGTGCTGCTGTCGCCGATGGTGATAACACTTCAAAGGAATCGAACGTAACAGCTCCTGCTCCGAAAAAATCTTCAAAGCTGACACATCGCGTCAAGAAAGGCGAGACAGTCAATTCTATTGCGGCTCGCTATGGCGTACGCTCTGCCGATGTCAGAAACTGGAATAACTTGAGCTACCGCAAAGGTCTCAAGAAAGGACAGTCGCTTGCGATCTACGTTGAGCGTAATAAACCTGCTCCGAACGTAGCTTCTGTTTCCGATGGTAAAACTCATAAAGTAAAACGTGGTGAGACACTTGGCAAGATCGCTGATGAGTATAGCGTATCAGTTGCTGAGCTCAAGTCGTGGAATGGTAGCAAGGTCTCGAAAGGTGTGAAGTCAGGTCAGACAATTCGGATAGCTGCACCGGAAAACATTGCGAAAGCTACAACAGAGCCGGAGGGACAAGCTCGCACACATAAAGTTCGTCCGGGTGAGACGATGATGAGCATCGCAAAGTCTTACGGCACTACAACCGATAAACTCGCCCAATGGAATAGCGGCAAGAATGCTTCTACACTCCAAGCCGGTGATGTTTTGAAGGTTTATGGCGAGAATAAGACCCCGTCACTTGGAGATTCGGATAAATCCGTAACGACAGCCAAGACAACCTCTCACAAGGTACGTAAAGGAGATACCTTGTTCTCTATCGCTGGTAAGTACAATATCACCGTAACTGACCTCAAAGAGGCAAATAGCATCTCCGGCAACAAGATAACGGTTGGCAGTAAACTTGTTATTCCGACGGAATAATGTGTCTAATCCCTAAAAAGGGAACCAGATACGCGAAAAAATCATTTTCACTGTGCTTAAAAATTCTCTTCCACACGCAAGGTGGGGGAGAATTTTCTTTCTTACGAATTCGCCGGCATAGCTCAGTTGGTAGAGCAGCTGATTTGTAATCAGCAGGTCATCGGTTCGAGTCCGATTGCCGGCTCCATTCAAGCTTAAAGATCAAAGCGTAAAGCTTAAAATAGGGCTTTGCGCTTTTTAGATTTTTTTAAGCTTTACAGTTTAAGCTTTAAGCTTGATCTGGGCAGATACTCAAGCGGCCAACGAGGGGAGACTGTAAATCTCCTGACATAGTCTACAGAGGTTCGAATCCTCTTCTGCCCACTTTGGAGTTATGTGAGTTTTGGGAGTTTCATGAGTTGAAGAGTTAGGTTTTATGAACTCATAAAACTCACTAAACACATAAAACTCTCAACTCAAGAACGTTCACGTAGCTCAGTTGGTAGAGCACGTCCTTGGTAAGGACGAGGTCACCGGTTCAATCCCGGTCGTGAACTCACCAAGAATCTGTTCTAAGCTTTACGCTTGGTACTGCGGGAGTAACTCAGTTGGTAGAGTCACAGCCTTCCAAGCTGTTGGTCGCGAGTTCGAGTCTCGTCTCCCGCTCTCGAGAAGAAAAAAAGTTTTGTAAACGAAAGATACGACAATGAGAGATCTCATAACATTAGAATGTGCTGATTGCAAGATGCGTAATTACGCAAGCACGAAAAACAAACGCTTGCATTCAGGCCGCGTCGAGTTTAAGAAATTCTGCTCACGCTGCAATAAGCGCACGACACATAAAGAAACGAAATAAGTTTGGGCTTCAAAGCGTATTGCTTTGGGCTTTTGCGCCTACGTCAGTAGCTCAATCGGTAGAGTAGCGGTCTCCAAAACCGTTGGTTGGGGGTTCGAGTCCCTCCTGACGTGCAACGAAGGATGGACGGTACTCGTACCACCCTTTAGAAAAGGAAAAATTATGGCAGATACAGTTGTTTCTACACAAACGACAGATGTTGAGAAAAAGGGCTTTGCTGCGAAAGTAGTTGGCTTTTTTACCGATGTCAACAAAGAAATGAAGAAGGTTTCGTGGCCGACACGCGAACAGCTTCAGGAAGCGACATTAGTGACACTCGCACTCGTCGTTGTTGCATCTATTTTTGTTTTTGGCGTTGATAAGATCTTTGAGATCACACTCCGTCTCATTTACGGTATATAACACACCAACGAACATGACGGATCTCCAGGCAGTACAAATGAAATGGTATGCTCTTCGCTGCTTCACAGGGCAGGAGAGCAAGGTCAAGGCGTACATCGAAGATGAAGTAAAACGCCGCGGCTTGGCAGATCGTGTGCTTGATGTCGTTATCCCGAACGAGAAAGTCTATGAAGTTCGTGATGGCAAAAAGAAAGTAAAAACCAAGAGCTTCCTTCCCGGCTATATCCTCATGGAAGCCGCTCTTGATAAAAAGCTTATTGACGTTATTCTTAATGTCAATGGCGTTGTCAGTTTCGTCGGACCTTCAAAAGATCGTCCGACAGCGCTTCAACCAGATGAGATGCGTCGCATCCTCGGTAAAGTTGAAGAGAAGAAAAATGTTGAATCACCTGAAGTTCGTTACTATCTCGGCCAGCCGGTTAAAGTTATCGACGGACCATTCAACGGATTTCAAGCGCAGATCAAAGAAGTTAACGAAGATAAACAGAAGCTCAAAGTGGAAGTATCTATCTTCGGACGTAAAACTCCTGTCGAGCTTGACTATGCACAGGTAGAACCTGAATAAGAAATTACTGGCTACTCCTTAGACCTGCTGTTTCTTTTTCCAAATACGTATTTTTGCCTTAGAAATATCCGAACTCATTAAGATCGCTAACGGCTGAAGCGAAGGGATATTCTCAAAGATAATAACGAGCGTCGAAGTGATCGGTACCGATAATACCATTCCCCACGGACCCCATACCCAGCCCCAAAAAAGTAAACTGACAAGAATAAGCAAAGGACTTAGGTTTAAATTATTGCCCATTATTTTTGGAGAAAGAACACTGCCGATAAGCAGCTGTGAAAGAAGCAGAATAATGGAATAAATAATGGGAGTACCGATTGTTTCAAACTGTAGGAATGCGACAGTGATCGGCAGAATGGCAGCCAAGATAGAACCGACGCTTGGGATAAGCATAAGTAAAAAGGTGAGGAATCCCCATAGTATTGCAAGATCAACATCAAAAAGAAACGATACAAGAGCTAAGTTAACACCACTTAAGATATTTATCAACAGCATCATTGCTGTATAGCTCCGAGTCCGCGATTGAATATCGGTAAACATCTCGGTCAGACGTAATGAACGTGACGAAGAAAATGCTCGCTGTAACTTTGAGCGGAATTGCCCGCTTCCGGCAAGAATAAAAAGCATGAATAAGAGGATAAGAGCAAAGCTGCTGATAAGACCCATTAGAGATGAAGTAATGCTCGTAATTCCTTCTCCGATCGGTAGTGACTCAAGTGAGCTTGAGACATTAAAGCCCATTACCTTTTCCTTGAGTGTCGGCGAAATTGAGCCAAACATATCCGCAATTCCGGGTTTATAGACACTATCCCATTTCTCACCGTACTTTGGCAGTATCTCGGCGGCTGAATTGATACTAATACTTATGACAATTGCAATGCCCGTAAACATAGCCGCAACAAGAACGAGAACCAGAAGAATAGAGAAAACCATTGGTACGTTCTTTTTCCGAAGCCAATCAACAAGCGGAAGGAAGATATTTGCAAGAAAGAGCGCCGCAACAAAAGGTATAAGAGCATCACCGATCGTATGAAGCAGTACACCGGTTAAGATCACTACGATGACTGCTATCGGAATAGCGTATGTACGATTTTCTGTTTCCATAGTTCACATGTCTGTTTAAGGTAAAACAGGAGTTTCTCAAAACTACGGATGTTTTAGTACTACCAGCACAAATTCAGAAATTTCTTATTCGTTATTATGCTGAATTTTTGTATTCGTTACGAAATCATATAGTGTTGTTCGCCGTAGGCGGTAGTAGCTCAACCAGTACTCTTTCTGCTGAAGTATCAATGATTGACGAGCTTTATCTTTGGCATCTTGAGCTAATAGGAGTTTTGTCACATCGTACTTGCCGATAAGGTAGCGTTTGCTTGCTAGGTCGTACTGCTTCTGGGCAATGGTATCAGCTTTCATGGACAGCTTGAGCTGTTCTCGGTTACGAAGGTAACGCTGCACTTGCGACTCTACATTATCTTCAAATACCTTTTTTTGCACGTCGAGAGATACATCAACGCGCTCCATCTCTGCTTCGGCCGCTTCGATTGCATACGTACCTTTATTCCATTGCCACAGCGGGACAGAAAAATCAAGTCGTGCAACCTGTTGGTCAAGTAGATCTTGATACGCACTTTCAATATCAGGAGCAGTTTGATTCAAGCCAAAACTTGCAGTGACAGTTGCGTTGAACCCGTTGGATGAACGTGCTTGCTGAATTTTTCTTTCTGCAGATACACGCTGGAGTTCATAGTCAACAATATCACTCCTATTTGCACGTGCCTCGCGCAGGGCTATCTCAACTGATGGTGTGATCGTGAGCGTATCGGTAGGTGGGGTTAGCATATAGGACTCCTCGGACTCATACCCAAGAGCTACAGAAAGACTTTTTATTGCTATCTTGTAATCAAGTTCTGCATTTGCTCTGTCTGTTTGTGCATTTGCAAGTGCCAGCTCACTTTGGAGCAGGTCATTCTCATCTATCTTCCCAACCTCGAATCTTCCGCGAGAAAGAGTAAGGAGTGAATCATTGATCGTAACGTTGAGAGCTGCATTGTTGACTCGCATTTGCGCTACATACGCATCAAAGAACTTCTGTGTTATCTCAATACCTGCATCCTCTACAGCTTCATTATATTCTTTCATAGATGCAGTATTACGAAGCTCGTTCTCTTGGTCATCCCATCGTAAGTTATTGATAGAAAATAGTGGCTGTTGAATACCGATAAGAAGCGGAGTTGAGCGCCATGTTGTGATATTGTCAATAAGAAGACGATTCCAATTTAATCCCGATGAGACAAAGATATTCCCACCAGAAAATAAGAGTGGCTGCGACAACGTAAGATACAGATTAGAGTTCACTTGCGATTGCTCAATGAATTTCGTTGTGCCGTCGGGCTGGATAATAGGGTTGATCGTTCTAGCAAGATCAGGCACGGTACCATCGAGTCGAAGCTGCGGCAGAAGAGAGGCATTGAAGGACTGATATGTTAAGCGTTTATACGTATAGCTTGCGCGAAGCATCTTGCCGCTTGGTCCTTTCGTCGTCCCGAGGGCAATACAATCGGCAAGTGTAAGCGAACGTATTTGCGACGAGGCAGTAAGATTAACCAGTAAAAGAAATAGTGATAAGATATATTTCATTCGTAACGTAGGGATTCTATCGGGTTCTGGAGCGCGGCGCGTCGGGCAGGGATAATGCCAAAGATAAGCCCTACAGCAACAGCAACGCCAAATGAAATGATGACAGAGAAGGGTGATATGATCGTTTTGATGTCTGTGAATTGTTCTATAACAACACTAAGCGCGACGCCAAAAATGATACCAAGCACACCACCAAATAAGCAAAGTGCAACTGCTTCACTTAAGAACTGAAGTGTTATGTCCTTGCTTCGTGCGCCGATCGCTCGACGGATACCTATCTCGCGTGTTCGTTCAAGGACAGATGCAAGCATGATGTTCATGATGCCTATACCACCGACAAGCAATGAGATAGAAGCAATAGCGCCAAGGACGATATTGAATATGGTTTTCGTGCGTTGTTCTTGCTTTAAGAGAAGTTCAGGAACAGATACTTCAAAATCTACTACACGGTTATGGCGGCGTTCAAGCATTCGTGTGATGATCTCCGCCGTCTTTGTAATATTTTCCGAACTTGCCATACGTACGGTCAGCCGGTCAAGTTGGTGGTAGTTCTTTTTTTCTTCGGTTTGTTTTTCTGTTGCTTGGTCACCAAAATCTGCTTCCTGGCTTCGCGCCGCATTGTTAATCATTGCTTTAGTAATGAGCAATCGGTTTCGGAACTTGAGCAGGGCAGTATTTATCGGTGTATATATATCCATGTTGTAGTCACGGATACCGAGATGTTTAATGTTGTCTTCAGATATTTTACGTTCGTCAAGAACACCGATGACCGTCAGCCAAATGTTACCGCACTTAATGGTTTTTCCGATAGGGTCTTCTGTTGCAAAGAACTTTGTGCGGATGCTATTTCCGATGATACATACGGGCAGTGCTAACTCAATATGTTTGGGATTGAATAACTCGCCTTTAATAAGCGAAAAATCTGACATCTCGAAGTACGTCGGTTCAATACCAACGACTCTACCAGAACGTTTGAGTCCGCTGCGAACGATAGTAAGTTCAGTAATGATCTCCGGACTTACTGATGATACGCCGGGGACAAGACCTGCGACAGACCGTGCATCTTCAAGCGTAAGCCCTGGTGTATATTTCTTTTTTTCAGATTTATTAGTCTCTTCTTCGGCTTTCTCTTCTTTTTGTTCAATGATGGGTTTGACAACGATGTTATTCGCTCCGAGGAGTTTCATTTGTTCGAGTATTTCTTGCTCTGCACCTTTACCGACCGATAGCATAGAGATGACGCTCCCCACGCCGAAGATAATACCGAGCGAAGTCAGCATCGCTCGAAGTTTATTCGAGCCGATAGCCTGCCAAGCTATTGCAAATGTGTAATTGATATTGAATGACATATCAGCTTACCTTTGGCTTGGTGGCAGTTGAGTCTTTTGATGGAGGTAAAAGTTTTACCGTAGCGCCTAAAACAGATTTTTCCGGAGGAAGTGAGAGATAGAGCCTATCAGTTTTTATGATTCCCGCTTCGATAGCGGCTTCATTATCATTTGTCATGCCTACCTTTACTTCTTGTTTGACGAGTGACGAACCGTCTTGTTTATAGACGAACGTTCTGCCGCTATCAGAATGTAAACATTCAAGCGGTACATACATCTTTTGTGGTAGAGAAGAGACAAGGATAGCATTGCTCGTTGTCATTGAAGGGCGTAGCGATGTATCGCGCTCATTGATGATGATACGTACCTCAAATACTTTCGAATCTGAATTCGGACGCTGCTCACCTATATTAGCAACACTTGTGACAATACCGGTCAATTGTTTATCAGGATCAGAATCTAGTCCAAGTTTTACTTGCTGTCCTTTTTGTATCTTTTGTATATCAACCTCATTTACGTACGTAATAGATTCCATTGTATCAAGGTCTGGCAGAGTTGCAACAGCGGGGTCCCATGGGCTGACCGTCGAACCGACGACACGTTTTTTTCCATTCCATTCGCGTTGATAAACAACGATCCCTGTGGCTGGTGCAGTGATGCGAAAAAGGGCAATCATCTCCGAGAGCATCTGTAGTTTTTGCTGCTCGCGCATGAGGTCTGCCTCGACGCTCTGCATCTTCGCTACTGCCTGTTGTACTTTGGTTTTGTAGTTAACAATTGCCTGCTTTTCTTGGCGTTGCGTTCGGTCGTAATCAAGATCAACTTGTTTGCGAATAGCGGGGGCTTCATAGACCGACTGCTCTTTGATAAGCGTCTTTTCTTCGAGGGCTGATGCAAGATTTGATAGTTCTTCTCTGGCTGCGGCAAGCGTGAGTGCCGTATCTAATTTTGTTTTCGTGTATTCTGCTTGCGACTTTTGGATATTGAGCTGTGCATCTCGAATCTTTGCGGCTATCTCTGATTGGTCGAGTTCGGCAACCACATCGCCTGGTTTAACGGTTGTGCCTTCGGGGACGAGTTTTGTTATCTTCATTTGCCAGATACCCTGTTGGCGGACACCTTCGGGACCGCGTATCTCAAGCGAGTTCTTCGCTTGGAGTTCGCCTGTTGTTGTAACAGTAATATCGAATGTCCCAACCTTGGGGGAGATGAGGACGGACGAAGTATCGGTCGTGTCACCTGTGAAGATGAACCATCCTGCAGCTGCGGCTATGACTACTGCAATGAGTATCCATAGAAGGCGTTTATTTTTCATGTAAAATATCGGCGAAAAAGGGTAATACGAAAACTATAAAACGCAAAGCGTGCTCACAACTACCACATAGGTATCGTATCGGCTAACGAGGTCATAGCGCATTTGTTTCAGCCCAATATATTTAGCAGATTTCAATAAGTATCTTCATGCGAACCACTCGGTGACGGTGAGAGTTCTTTTTATGTATTGAAATCTCTCATAGGCCGAATATGCGAATACTCGTTATAGAAGATGAACGCAAAGTTGCCCGCTTTCTTGAGCAGGGATTACGTGAAGAAAAATATACTGTAGATGTTGCCTTCGATGGTGATGAAGGTCTTGACCGTGCCCTCTCGGAGAGCTACGACCTCATCATTACAGATGTGATGATGCCGAAAAAAAGCGGCATCGAGGTCATTCGTGCCTTGCGTTCGGAAAAACGGAATACTCCTATTCTTTGCTTGACAGCTCGCACCGAAGTTGATGACAAAGTCGAGGGACTTGATGCAGGTGCTGATGATTACTTGACAAAGCCGTTCCTCTTTGAAGAACTCTCGGCTCGTGTCCGTTCGCTTTTACGCAGAAGCGATATTGAAAAAAAGACACAGCTCTCGACACATGACCTTGTTCTCGATACAGTCTCTCATACAGCCAAACGCCGCAAGGTTGGCTCTCAGGAAGAATACACTATCCCGCTCACTGTCAAAGAGTATGAGCTTCTTGAATACCTGATGCGCAATAAAGGACGTATCCTCTCTCGCTCTGTGATAACCCAGCATGTATGGGGTTACACATTCACGATGGGTTCGAATGTAATTGATGTATATATTAAACGGTTGCGCGAGAAGGTTGACTCAACCAGAGAAGAAAAAGACCGCCTCATCATGAGCGAACGAGGTATCGGTTATGGTGTAAAAGAGTAAAGGGCTATGCTTCGCATACGTCTTGTACTCTGGTATTCACTACTCGTATTTCTCACGCTTGTCTCGACAGGAATTGTAGTCTATCTTTTACTCTATTCTTCTCTTACTTCTGAGCTTGATAACTCATTAGCTCGTGATGCACGTTCGACACTTCGGATATTGTCCAACCGTCCGATCAAGTCTGATTCTGCTGCTCTCAACAAAAGTGCACGTTCAAAAACTATCCGTGAACTCGTAGATGAATCGCTTGAGAATGCACCGAGCGATCTATCGGGTGAAGAGTATGCCGACAGAGTCATGTCGCTTGTCATGGATGAAATGCTCTATGAGCTTTCAGATACCGTTGGCTCAAGCGGCGAGGAGGTAAAGGGGTTACTTCAGCGAACACTTACGGGCAGACCTAATTATCTCATTGAAGTATATAAAATAGAGGGCGGGAAGTTCAGTCATCTTTATCGCTCGCAGAACCTCAATAGTGATACTCTTCGCCAACTGTTTTCTATCAGCAGTTTAACGGTTAATGATTCTCTGCGTACATTAGGCGAAATTGATCTTAATGGTGAAGCAATCCGTGCTGTGCTTTCATCGAATGCAAACTATGCCATCATCGTTGGCAGCTCTGAAGAGGATATACATGTACTTATACGTCAACTGGTAGAACTCTATCTCTATATCATACCGCTTGTGCTTCTGATTGCAACGGTTGGTGGTATCATTCTTGCTCGCAAAGCACTCAAGCCCATAGAAGACATTGCCGACACGGCAAAGGAGATCAGCGCAAAAAATCTTTCTCGTCGTATCGAGATGCCGTCGCGCAATGACAAAGAACTCACAACGCTTGTCGAGACACTCAACTCAATGTTCGCTCGTCTTGAAGTGTCCTATCATAAGATAGCACAGTTCTCTTCAGATGCTTCACATGAACTCAAGACACCACTTTCAATTTTGAAAGGGGAGATAGAGATAACCAGCCGTCGACTTGAAAGCTCCGGTACGATCACTCTCACTGAAGCGAAAGATCTTCTGGTTTCGATGATGGAAGAGGTCGAGCGCATGCAGCGTATTGTAGAAGGGCTTCTGCTCATTGCCAAAGCCGAAGATCACCGCCTTCCCTTCGAGAAAGAACGAGTTTCTATCTATGAGTTTCTCGATGACATCGCCGAAGATGCTGATATTCTTGCAACAGATAAAGGTATCACATTCGCAAGAAGATTCGAGCAAGGGTCCGATAGCATTGTTCTTGATCTTGATAAGACACGAATGTATCAGGTGTTGATGAACTTGATAGACAATGCACTAAAATATACACCCGAAGGCGGCACAGTGACGATGTTCTTGGAGCGGACTGAAAGCGGCATTGCATTTGGTATTTCCGATACAGGTCCGGGTATCCCACCGGATGATCTATCAAAAGTATTTCAACGATTTTTCAGAACCGAGTCTGCTCGTTCGCATAGTGGGGATGAGTATGTTTCGCGTTCGCTCGGACTTGGTCTTGCCATTACAAAATCCATTGTGGAGGCGCACGGGGGCGAAATATCGGTAGCCAGCGAATATGGAAAAGGCACTACATTTACCGTTATTCTTACGGCATGATGAATAACCAATGAACAAGAATTCACAAGTTTATGGGGACAAAATGGTGTAGTAAAATGGTTATATCTTTTGTCCGAATAAATTTACCACAATGAACAGGAAATTCGTCATTTTGCTTCTACTCGTCGGCTCCTTATGGGGCGGGGTTGGCTATTGCCAATCCACAACGAAGGCGGCTGATGCTGAACCCTCGACCACTGCTCAAGTCCCGAAGAAAGACCTCGTCCCAAATGATGTCAAAACCGACAAAAAGATGGATGAGCTTTCTAAAAAACTCTTGAACCGCAAAAAAGAGATGGAGATGGATAAGGCAAAACCCGAACCCATAACTCCGCAAGGACGTAAAGACACCAAACCGGCAGATAAACCCAAAGGCGACAAAAAGTAGCCACTCCAAAAAGGGTATCCCCGGCATAGTCATCCTTACGAGCCGGGAAGATTAATAACAGCGCGACAACATAACGAATATGAGCATGTCTCATTTCGGCAAAGGTATATCTTCTCACGGAATACTACCTTTTAATTTCACTAATAACTATACAACTATGATTATTTGTTATGACTATCGTTATAGAAACATTCTTTACATATTTAGGCCAGATCAAGCGTCTTACGGCGCACCGTTCCTATAAACGTCTGCTCATCGCCAGTATAGGCAGTGCGCTTGGCGATAGGATCGGTTTCATTGCATTCTTGGCGGCGGTCTCATCGCAGAGCGATGACGTGATGGCGCTCGGCGGTATCACAATTTCCGAGATGCTTCCAGGCATCGTAGCATTACCGTTCGTCTCAATGGTCGTTGACCGCTTTGATAAACGCAAGCTGCTTTTTTATGCTGATCTTGCTCGTGCTGTGCTCTACCTGATAGCTGCATTCAACGGCAATCTCTTCGTATTCTATGCGCTTGGGTTCACTTCGACGTGCTTCACAATGCTCTTTGAGCCATCGCGTCAAGCACTCGAACCACACTACGTGCCCGAAGGTGAACTTACGCAAGCCAACGGTATGCGGCAAGGACTTTTAAGCATGACTATGCTCATCGGTCCGGCAATTGGCGGATTGCTTGCGGCATCGGTTGGGTATGAAGTGGCATTTATTGTAAATGCGGCGAGCTTTCTTTTTAGCGCATATATGGTCTATGACCTCGACGCAGTAAAAGAGAACAGAACCGAAAAACATGAAAGCGCAGTCCAGGAGATACTCGGCGGATTCAAGACCGTTCGAGCGACTCCGGAGCTGAAATTCCTTTTTATACAAATGGCAGCATTTTCATTTGTCATTGGTATTCAGTTTCCGCTCATG
This sequence comes from Kapaibacterium sp. (SeqCode), assembly GCA_046590205.1. GTDB lineage: Bacteria > Bacteroidota > Ignavibacteria > Palsa-1295 > Palsa-1295 > DATDEW01. The sequence continues at coordinate 5,956 of JBKJTT010000011.1, read as the reverse complement.
TTTGTATGGGTCAAAGAGAATCTCGGCGGCGGCGCGGCCGAAACCGGATGGCTTTTCTCCGCGATAGGCGTTGGCGGACTTATAGGCGGTGGTATCCTGACAGCTCTCGGAAAAGAGAGACGTCCGTTCGATGCGGCGACCGTAAAGGGCAGACGCAACATCGCATGGCTTGCCGCGCTCGACGGATTTGTCGTCTTGCTTTTTGCACCAATGACGAGCATGTTGCCGGCATTAGGAGTATTTGCTGCATTCGGTTTGATTGGTACATCATTCCATGTCGCTATCACGACAGCGATCACCGAACTCACACCCGAGAACGTGCGGGGCAGGGTCTTTTCGCTTTATCAGGCGATACAAGGTCCGCTCATTGTGCTCTCGATCGGTCTTGGTGCACCGCTTGCCCGCGAGTACGGCGCAAAGAACGTCTTCTTCGCAAGCGGCGGGCTAGAGATCGTTGTCGGTTTGACGGCAATACTACTGGCAAGTAAGATACGGAAGAAATAATTCGTAGGGGCGAAGCACTGCCTCGCCCCTTTACGTCATCATCTCCAATATAAGTCGTTGTACGAGGAGCGACTCATCTACTTTTACTTTGCGAGTCTGGAATTCTGCATTCACTAATGCCTTGACTGCGGCGTCAAGTTTCTCGCGTGTGAATTTATGTGATGCGGTGATATAATCCTTCACGTAATACGCGCCGCCTCCGAATAGACCAATAGCGGCGGCAATATCTTTATCGGGTGCTCTGCGTGCTGACATGTTTTGTGCAACAATAAGCTGCTCGAGATACTTGATGAGCACTGCGAACATCGGGAAACGTGCGCTCTTATCTTCGATGAGCATCTTGACGGCTATCTCCGTTGCGCGCTGTTTGTTGCCTGCACCGATGGCTCTTGTGAGTTCAAAGGCATCATGTGTTGATTGGTTGCCGACAACGGCTTTGACATCTTTATCGGTTATTTCTTCTCTATCACCGGCGTATGTAATAACTTTTTCAAGCTCTGTGGTTTGCGAGCGGAGGTCATTGCCGATATAATCTACTAATAGACGTGCAGCGGCATCGGTCAGGTGACGTGATTGTTTCTTTGCTCTATCAACGAGCCAACCCGCTACTTCCGCTTCGCGCATGAAAGCGAACTCAACTACTTGTACTTTCTCGAAGAGAGCTTTCCAGGGGTAGGTGTTCTTAGCACCGTGTTTTTTGCAATCAAAGATAAGGATAGTATCGAAGTTAGGGGCTTTTATGTAGTTGATGGTTGCTATGACATCAGGATGGTCTTTGCCTTTGCTTGCTTCATCGTCGTCGCCATCGGTCTTGAAACGCCAGAGTTTATCTGCGTCGCGGATAATAACGATACGCTTATCAGCCATCACAGGCAACCCGTTCGCGCATTGAATGACGTTCGAGATCTTTGTCTCGTTGCCATACATGATATCAAGATTGAACGAGCGCATCCCCGGATCGGGCAGGAAAGTATTAATCGCTTCGGTGATCGCCTCCGAGCGCAGAAACTCTTCTTCGCCGTGAAATAGATAGACGGCATCTGTCTTTCCTTTGCGCCAAGAGTCGGTAACCTGTTTGGGTGTCATGGTGCAAAAATACGACAAGAATTCTGTTCAAATCTTTTATGCAAGAACCCTGTTATTTGCCCTCAACGAATGAAACCTATTATTCTTATCGCGCTGAACGTCACCCTTATTGGGTTTTTTGTTTGGCTTGCTCGTAAAAAGAATCTACTCTCTTTCATGGATGGTGGGCGTTGGTGGCTTACGTGGCTCTCAATCGCTATCATCACACTCATGGACGAGCTCACGTCCATTTTCTATGTACCAGCAGAATCGTATGCAATTGTCGGTGTATCGGCGTTTGTATTCATTATGGCGACATCGGTTCTGATGCGATTTCTCTCAAACAGAATGGTAGAGATTGCTCATATATTGGAGCATCATGGAATAAAGGGAGGTGGAGTCTATAGTTTTAGTTATCTGGTGATGGGACCGAAAGCATCGTTCGTTGCCGTCGCTTCTATCCTTGTAACCTATATTCTTACTGCAGCGATCTCAACAGTAGCAGCGGTCAATAATGGCGGTTCTTTGTTCTCGATTAATCCCATTGTTGCATACTTCTTCATGTTCGCCATAATATGGGGTGTTGCTGGACTCAATATTATAGGAATAAAAGAGAATGCACGGTTCACGTTCTTTATTTTTGTTGCCGCAGCAATCGTTCTCATCACTATGCTTGCCTCTGCGTTCATAGAGCCAAGTCCAGGTCAAGGTGAGCAGATACTTGCCGGATTTTCATATACATGGGATAACATCACCGAAGGTGTCATTCCTGGCATAGGATTTTTGATATTTGGTTTAGCAAGTGTTATTCTAGCATATTCGGGAATTGAGAGTGTTATTCAAACAGCAGGGCTTGTACGGAGCTGGAAAGAGATAAAAAAAGCGTATTTCTTTTTAGCCATCACCGTTGGTATCTTTACCCCGGTACTTACGATGATGGTGCTTACCCGAACTGACATCATCTTCCATGAGCACGAGCTTGACCTTATCACTCACTTTGCTACCGTCCTCAATGGTAACTGGTTCGGAATTCTGGTCGGGGTACTTGCAAGTTTTACGTTAATCATGGCGGTCAATACAGCATTCGTTGCATCAAGCGAGCTACTTGAGCGTGTTGCTCATCGGTATGGTTTTCATTGGCTTATAAAACCGAATAGACGTGACTCACTCTCGCGTATTCATATTATCAATGCAACACTCTTTACAGCAGTGATAGCGGTCACAGCCGGAAGTCAAAGTACTCTTGCGCACATGTATGCTGTTGGGCTTGTGGCAAGTTTTACGATAAACATGGGAGCACTTGTTTGGTACAGGTATCAACATGGCAGTTCTGATATTAAAGAACACTTCACATCTAGAACGGGAACAGTTGTCATCTTCGTCATTTTACTGGCATGTTTTATTTACATCGCAATAAATAGACTCGATGGGTTTAGTCTTTGGCTTGGTGCGGTGATCATCGCGCTTATTATCGGACTTCGAGTTGCCAAAGGACGCGCACCGGAAAAAATTGAGTATGCAAAATTAGATCTTGACCAACAGACCGATCTTGCATTGCAGATATCAGATACAGAAAAGGACTTCCATATCTATATGCGCCGTCCGAAGGATGTTACGGAGATCCGTACAGGTACGAATATCGCATACGTTACGCTCTTCTCGCCGCGTGCTGGTGCGCCGGATAAACTTGCGCCGAATCATTACCGATTTCCGTTCGTCAACGAATCACTTTTTGATAAACTTGTCGAGCTTATCGAATATGTTGACTATGAGATACCGGGCAAGAACATCACCTTCCATCTTGGCTGGCCTACATCGAGTTGGATAGACAGAATGTCTATCGGTGTGATGGTGCTTTCGCTTTTGCGTTTGCCGAAGCGATTCCCGAACCATAACTTTGTGATCGAGTATATCAAACCCGATAGTTCTCCACCACAACTGCCGGAATAGTGAGCATCATAGCTATCATCGTTGCAGCAGGCAGCAGTTCTCGTTTCGGGAAACCGAAACAGCTTGAGCTACTCGCAGGTGAAGCAGTCTTTATTCATTCGGTTCGTGCATTTGATAATTGTGAAAGGGTAGAGAAGATCATTCTTGTAACCAGTAGTGAGTTTAACAAAGAGATGCAGACGCTTCTCGCGTCGAAGGGGTTGGACACAAAAGTTACTATCACACTTGGTGGTGAGCGCAGACAGGACTCTGTTATGAAGGGCTTGAAAGCTGCACATGCAGAGGATGATGATATTATTCTCGTCCATGATGCTGCCCGTCCGCTCGTTTCACGAAATGTTATTGATAATGTAATAGATGCGGGAATTCGCCACGGGGCGGCGATAGCGGCTGTTCTTGTTGTTGATACGCTCAAGCGTGAATCGGATGGATTTGCTATAGAAACTGTAAACCGTGAGCACCTATGGCGAGCGCAGACTCCGCAAGCCGCACGAGCGGAGCTTTTACGGAATGCCCTTGAACATGCTCAATCTAAAAGAGTTACAGGGACTGACGAAGCGCAACTTTTGTCGCAAGTTAACGTACAATCGTATATTGTTTCGGGCGAAGAACGCAACTTCAAAATCACGTATTCTGATGATCTCATGCGAGCAGAGATACTCTTGCAGATGATCGGGATGTAGGTCGGTGCTGTTGCTACCGAACATTTCAGGGTAAACAGTTGTTTACCTATGCTACAATAAAAGGTGTTGTTGAATGCTTAGTTTACTATTGGTCGTAACAATCGGGTATTTCCTCGGATCTATACCGTTCGGTGTTCTTATCAGCAAGCGTTTTCGCGGATTTGATCTGCGCACACAAGGCAGCAAGAATATGGGTTCGACAAATGCTTTCCGTGTCCTTGGCTGGAAACTCGGTCTCCTCGTACAGGTTCTTGATATTGCAAAAGGTATTGGCGCTGTCCTAATCGCAACCTATCTTTTTAACGGCTTGCCATTCCATAATGCTACACCGTTCCAAGATATTACCGTTTTCCGTTTCTTCGCAGGTATTGCTGCTGTTATCGGACATTGTTATACTGTCTTCGCCGGCTGGAAAGGCGGCAAAGGTATCTCAACTGCTCTTGGTATGCTCGTTGCAATTGCTCCTATTGAAGTAGCGGTTGCAGTGGGTATCTTCTTGCTTGTTGTATTCGCATCTGGCTACATTTCTCTTGGTTCTATTACAGCATCGCTTGCATTCCCTACGACGATGTTCGTTCGTTATAATTTCTTTGGTGTTGAGATAACTGGTTACCATACTGCTATCTTCTTCGCAATTGGTCTTGCCGTCTTTCTTGTGTATCGTCACCGTGCAAATGTAGTTCGTTTGCTCGCGAAGACGGAGAACAAGTTCGACAAGTTGCATATCATTCGCTTCGGTAAAGCCTAAGCCCTAATACATTTCAATGCGTGCTGCCGTTATCGGTGCAGGTGGGTGGGGAACAGCGATATCGCTCCTACTTGCCGAGCGCGGACATAATGTTACCCTTTGGGCACGAAGCCCAGAACGCGCAGAAGAGATAAACATCACAGGCAAGAACGAACGCTACCTCCCCGGCATCTCTATCCCCACAACCATCAAGGTTACGAATAACCCCGAAGAGCTTCGCGGTAATGATTTGTATATTTTCGCAGTCCCATCGCAATCACTTCGCGACATCTCATCCGAGCTCAAAGATTCTATTACGAATGAGAATGCACTCTACATAAGTGCATCGAAAGGTATCGAGCGCGGTACGCTTATGCGTATGACGGAAGTCATGCAGGAAACACTTGGTGTTGATCACAAACGTCTGCTCACATTCAGCGGTCCGAGTCATGCCGAAGAAGTTGCGCGAAAGATACCGACGGTCGTTGTTGCTGCCGGAACTGACGAGCACAATGCAACTATCGTACGCGATGCGTTCTTACTTCCGCACTTCCGTGTTTATTCATCTACCGATGTGCTCGGCGTTGAACTTGCAGGTGCGTTGAAAAACGTTATTGCTATCTGTGCTGGTATTTTGGATGGTGAGGGCTATGGTGATAACACTATTGCTGCGCTTGTCACACGCGGACTTGCCGAGATGCGCCGACTTGGCGTTGCACTTGGCGCCGACCCCGAGACCTTCGCAGGCGTCGCAGGTCTTGGCGATCTTGTCGTGACGTGCCTCTCCAAACATTCGCGCAACCGCCGCGTTGGTTACGAACTCGGGCAAGGGAAGACACTTGAAGAAATACTATCGGGCATGGCAATGGTAGCTGAAGGCGTAGCGACAACAGAATCTGCAAAAACACTTGCAGAAAAACACAACATTGAAATGCCCATCGTCGAAGAGATCTACAAGATACTCTTCGAGAACAAAGCCCACCGCCAAGCCACCACCGACCTAATCCTTCGCTTCGCGGAGCATTAG